>NZ_JACSMV010000001.1:0-565912 GCF_018618835.1 Exiguobacterium sp. s145
ATGGTCTTCTCCGTGAATTTTTCCCGAAGGGGACAGATTTCGGAAAGGTCAGTCGTTCTGAAATCGCTCAAGCGCTCGCCTGGATTAATGGGAGACCACGAAAATGTCTTAACTGGAAAACTGCATACGAGGTCTTCACGGAAGAAGTGTTGCACTTAATTTGACAAACCGTCGTCTTAAAAAAGCACCCCCCTCTTTTTAGAGGGAGTGCTGAAAATAAGTTCAATTAAAGGCGGACGATTAAGACATCACATTTCGCATAACGGGTAATACTTTCAGAGACACTACCAATGAAGAAACGTTCGACAGCATTTAAACCGGTTGCACCACAGATGATCAAATCGACGTTATGATTCGGTGCAAGCTTTTTGGCGATGGTTACTTTAGGAGAACCGTATTCAATAGCAACTTCAACATCTTTGACACCACGTTCTTGAGCCGTCTTGACGTAATCATCAAGCAGTTCTTTCGCATAGGATTCGGCACGTTCGGTGATCGTCCGATCGTACGCTTCGACAGTCGCGAAAGTCCGCGTATCAATGACGTGAGCAATGACGAGTTTGGCATTGTTTCGAAGTGAGACGTCAATCGCCGTTTCAAAAGCACGTTCTGCCTCTTTTGATCCGTCGACTGCTACTAAAATGTTGTGATATACGATTGCCATCATGTATCCATCCCTTCGTGTTCGTCTGATTTTACACCCTTATTATACCATTCCCTTAAATAGAAGGTGAGGAACATTTAAGGAGATTTTAAAATTGTTCTTCGACAGCGGAACCCGTAAGATGGAAAGAGATGAAAGGAGGCGATGCCAAGATGAGGCACGCATTAATTACAGCAGGAACAAAAGGATTAGGTGAGATGGTGACCCGCCGTTTGCTTGAAGAAGGTTGGCACGTTACGGCACTACATCGCTCGGAACCGACATTTTCCTATGAACGGCTCCATTTGATTCAAGCAGACGTGACAAATCAAGATCAGTTGATGGATGCGGTCGAACAGACGATGGCTGTCCACGGTCGGATTGACGCGTTGATTTTAAATGCGGGGCCGTATATCTTCGAACGGAAATCGCTCGTCGACTATTCGGATGAAGAATGGAATGAAGTAGTAACCGGTAACCTGACAGCTAGTTTTTGGTTGTTAAGAAAAATCCTTCCAATCATGCGCGACCAACAATACGGACGTATCGTTACATACGGTTTTCCGGAGAGCGCTTCTGCACCCGGGTGGGTGGAACGGGCTGCCTTCGCCGCTGCGAAAAGCGGTATGGTCAGTCTGACGAAAAGTGTTGCCCTGGAAGAGGCCGAACACGGCATCACAGTAAATATGGTCAATCCCGGCAATATTGTAGGGGACAATAAATCGAAGCGGATTGAAGAAGCGGCAGCGGATGATCAGACACCTGTCGGACGAACGGGTGTCGGAGAAGATATCGCCCGGGCCATTTCGTTTTTACTGGCGGAAGAGTCCGGTCTGATTACAGGCGCAGTTTTAGATGTGACCGGCGGCGTCAATGTCGTCCATCAATCACGTCCTTGAAGAAGAGGAAGGCAAAAAAAGAGATCAATTCCGACTGATTCCGGAATTGATCTCTCTTTTTAGTGGGACGGGATGGACTGAAGATGTTTCGGATAGTGTGTCAAAGCTTCAGGACCGTTTTCTGTCAGATGAATATCGTCTTCGATTCGTACCCCGCCGACGTTTGGAACATAGATACCCGGTTCGAGCGTATAGACGATGCCGGCTTCTGCTGTCAGCAAATTGTTTGATGCGAGTGACGGGAATTCATGCACGTCGATGCCGAGACCGTGTCCGACACGATGCGTGAAGTAGTCTCCGTAACCGGCTTGATCAATCACGTTCCGGGCTGCTTGATCCAATGTGCCGAGGGTCACGCCGACCTGGCTGGCTTCTGTTGCAGCTTCAAGTGCCTGGAGAACGGTTTGATAGATGGTTTGTTGTTCTTCACTGGCCTCTCCGTAAACAAAAGTCCGGGTGATGTCTGAACAATATCCTTTCCATACGACACCGAGGTCGAACAGGACGAAATCGCCTTCTTGAATGACGCGGTCACCTGGGACGCCGTGCGGATCAGCGCTGTTCGCTCCGAATAGAACGAGTGTGTCGAACGACATCTCGCGGACACCTTTCTTTTTCATTTCGAACTCGATTGTTGAAATGACTTCCATTTCCGAGACACCTGGACGAATCGCCTGTTTGCCGATTTCGATTGCTTCGTCCGCGAGTGCGGCCGCTTCGCGGAGAATTTCAATTTCTTGAGCATCTTTTTTAAGGCGTAATGCTTGTACAGGTTGACCAATATCAAGGATGGCCGCATTTTCCTGGCGGGCTTCCAACTCTTTGAACCGGCTGAACGTCATATGTTCACCCTCGATCCCGATTCGGTTATTGGAAATCGAAAATGTTTTAAGGGCTTCGCTGATTTTATCAAAGGGATGTTCATGGTCTGCATACGTAATGACTTCACCGTCCCATGGACTTGCGGCAACGATGTTTGCTTCGAGCGCAGGGCAGAAAAGAGCGCGTTTCCCGTTTGCATCAACGATGACGGCCATTACGCGTTCATGGGGTTCCGCATAGACACCTGAAAAATAAAAGACACTCGCTTTTGACGTAATTAAGGCAACGTCAATTCCTGATTCTTGTAATACACGACTAATCTGGTTTGTCCGTTCTAACATATCGTTTCCACCTCTCTGTTCGTTTCATGATTCAGTATACCATCGTTGGAAATGGAAAACATTTCTCGTAAATCGGGACTAGTACACTTTTCATTCATTGGAGTAGTACAGTATAATGACAGAAGAGTAGAATATAGGAAAAAGAAGGGATACAGCATGCCTACAAAACATGAACAGATCATCCGGCACATTGAGGATCTCGATGTGGGCGCCAAAATATCCGTCCGGCAAATCGCAAAGGACTTAACGGTATCCGAAGGTACGGCCTACCGTGCCATTAAAGAAGCGGAAAATTTAGGGTTCGTCTCAACGATTGAACGCGTCGGAACGATCCGCATTAAAAAGAAACAAAAAGAAAATATTGAAAAGCTGACGTTTGCGGAAGTCGTCAATATCGTCGACGGACAAGTTCTCGGAGGACGTGACGGACTGCATAAGACGTTGACGAAATTCGTCATCGGCGCCATGAAGCTGGAGGCGATGATGCGTTACATCGATGTCGACAGTCTCGTCATTATCGGAAACCGGGAAAAAGCACATGAACTGGTCCTCGATGCAGGAGCAGCGGTCCTGATCACCGGCGGGTTTGATACGACGGAAGACGCAAAACGGTTGGCGGACGAAATGGAGCTGCCGATCATTTCAACGTCTTACGACACGTTCACTGTCGCGACGATGATCAACCGGGCGATTTACGACCGATTGATCAAAAAAGAAATCCTGCTTGTCTCCGATATCTTGATTCCTTTACACGATACGTTTTATTTACAAACGAACGATCCGATTTCCAGATGGCATGAACTCAATGAACAGACGAAACATAATCGTTATCCGGTCATTGATGAACAGATGAAGGTTGTCGGTGTCGTGACGGCGAAGGATATCATTGACCGTCCGCACGATTGGCCCGTCGAAAAAGTCATGACTCGTCATCCGATCACGGTCGGAATCCGGACGAGTGTGACGAATTCCGCGCATCAGATGGTGTGGGAAGGAATTGAGATGTTACCGGTCATCGATCAATACGGTCGGTTGCTCGGGATCATCAGCCGACAGGATGTACTGAAAGCCCTGCAACTTGCGAACCGCCAGCCGCAAGTCGGTGAAACGTTTGATGATTTGATCACCGGACAAATCAAGGCGGCGGAAGATGCGAGAGGACCTTACCTTTCACTGGAAGTCTCGCCGCAAATGACGAACTTCATGGGAACAGCTTCAAGTGGTGTGTTGACGACTCTGCTCGTCGAAGGGGCGACCCGGATGTTGCGTCATATGAAAAAGGGCGATCTCGTTATCGAAAACGTCAGTATCTATTTCATCAAACCCGTCCAAATCGAGAGTACGATTACGATCCGGGCAAATGTCTTTGATGTCGGGCGAAAGTTTGGAAAAGTGGATGTCGAAATGTATCAAGGCACACAAATCGTTGCGAAAGCTCTCGTGACCTCACAACTGATTGATCGATAACGTAACAGGACACAAAAAAAGACGGTATCTACCGTCTTTTTTAGGACTGTTCCGTCTGTTCCATTTCACGGACGACATACGGATAGATTTTTTTATAGCGGATGAAGCCGGCGATGAACGAAGCGACACCGATGACGATCAAAATCGAACAGACGACTTTTCCGATCGTCGTCGTCAATCCGTCACCGGAGACGAATTGGTTGACGGCAAACAAGATGACGAACAAGCTGAGCCAGATGCTCGCTTGCGTATTAAATAAAAATTTTCGGTTCGTGCTTTTCGTATGAAACGCACGTCGTTTGGCAAGCAGATATCCGCCGAGTGACAAAACGATTAACAGAATGAGAACAAACTGCATATGGATGACCTCCTTTTCTTTCTGTATCTATTTGTATCATATCAATATTTAGAGGAGCTGTGCACTGTGAAAGAACAAATCAGACAATTGATTGAACAAGCATCCACGATCATCATTCACCGCCATGAACGTCCGGATCCGGATGCGTTAGGCAGTCAGTTTGGATTGCAACGGGTTTTACAAAATCGATTTCCCGATAAAAAAATAAAGGCCGTGGGTGAAATGGCGGCTTCACTTTCCTTCATGGGAGAACTTGATTCGGTGGACGCAACAGAATATCAACAGGCGCTTGTCATTGTACTGGATACAGCCAATCAAGGTCGGATTGATGGAGCGGAAGCCTTGAACGGGCAACAGACGATTAAAATCGATCACCATCCGGATGAAGATCCTTACGCAGACGTTCAGATTGTCGATACAACCGTCAGTTCTACGTCGGAGCTGTTGGTCCATCTTTTAAATGAATGGGAGTACGATATCCCGGCCGCTGCAGCGATTCAATTTTATGCAGGAATCGTTGGAGATACAGGTCGTTTCCAATTCAGAGGGACGACAAGCCGGACGTTTTCCGTCGCGGCGCAACTGCTGGATACAGGGATTGATACGGATTGGCTCTATCGAAATATGTATCAGACGGAACTAGTCGCTTTACAGTTACAAGGTTACGTGTTGCAACACATCCAGTTGACGGAAGCAGGCGTCGGTTACGTCGTGTTGACGCAAGATACGTTGGCGACGTTCGATGCGACCGTTGAACAGGCCTCTCTTCTTGTCAACAGTTTTGCAGGCTTGAAAGGCTTAAAAGCATGGGCCTTGTTCCTCGAAACAGATAAGGAAGTGCGTGTCCGTCTGCGCTCGAAAGGGCCCGTCATCAATGAGGTGGCTAAAGAATTCAATGGGGGCGGACATCCGATGGCATCAGGTGCAACAATCAAGGATTTAACGGAAGTTGATAAGGTCGTATCCCGTTTAAATGAAGTGGCAGAAGCCTTTACTTTCGAATAAAAAAGGGCTGCTCGCCATCATCCTGTTTCGGATACATGGCGAACAGCCTTTTTTGCATCAATGAGTGGAAGCCTCTTCCTGGGGGATGAACCAAGTTCCCCGTTCTGTATGATCTTCAATGACATTCAATTCAAGTTCTTTGACGGACTTACGAATTTTTTCAGCGATTTCTTCAGTCTCGGTAAAAGCGGTGACCCCTAATTTCAGTTGTTCCACTTTTTCACGAGCGATTTGGCTACGGTTTAAAATCATGGCAAACTCTCCTTCCGTGCAAGTCATGATGTTCTCTTTTTATTGTAGCGAAAAATGATAGGGATGGCGAGACTGAGAAACACATAGATATGAAACTTCTGAAAACGTTTCATTTACAGGCGAAATATAATCAAGTGAGGATGGAGGAGACAGGATGGTCCAACTAAATGTCCGTACAGCATACAGTCCTTTGCAAAGTACGATTCGGATGGATCGTTATCTCGATGAAGTGAAGCGACGCGGCTTTTCGGCTGCAGCGATTTGTGAGACTTCTTTGACAGGCGTCCCGGCATTTATGGCAGGCTGTAAGCAACGGGAACTGATTCCGATCGTCGGATTCGAACAAGTCATAGAACCGGATGAACTTACGATTCTATGGTATGCGAAAACAAGCCTTGGATTAAAAGTACTTTACCGGCTGGCCAGTGAAATGCCGGTTGAAGATTACTCGGAGCTGATTGCCGTCCTCGAACCGAAACGTCAGGCACCGGAAGATGAAGCGCGCTTGCGGCGTCTCGTCGCCCAGTGGATGGGATCAGCACACAAAGCCACGATTTTACTTGGTGTCAAGGCAGTCCGTTCGACTGTTGAACGCGACAGCAGGGAACGATACCGTCAAGCGGCAAATGCCCTGGGAATTGAAACGATTCCGATTGATCCCGTCCGTTATCTCTTTCGCGAAGAGGCAGATGCGTTTCAAGCCCTGCGTGCCATTGACGAAGGTACGATGTTCGCTGAACAAAAGGTCAGCCGATCGGCTCATCTTAAACTGACGGAAGAATTACAGGATCAGTTTACGGACCGGGAATTGCGGTTGTTAACACGGTGGGCGGAGTCGCAGGAGACGCTGACGTTACCGTTTCAATCGCGTCCTCTTCCACAGGTGACGGATGATTCGAATCACGCCCTGAACCGGTTGGCGCACGATGGTTTACTTGCACATGGACATGTCGGGGAAGAAGCGACGAAACGGCTGCAGTATGAACTCGAAGTTATTGAAAAAACAGGATTTGCGGACTATTTTCTGATTGTTGAAGATTTGGTTCGCCACGCGAAAAGTGAAGGAATCCGTGTCGGCCCGGGACGTGGATCGGCTGCCGGATCACTCGTCAGTTATGCCCTCGGGATTACGACTGTCGATCCGCTGAAGTACGGTTTGTTATTTGAACGGTTCCTGAATCCGGAACGGATCACGATGCCTGATATCGATATTGACATTGAAGATGCGCGGCGGGAGGAAGTGCTTGAGTACCTGGTCGAGCGGTACGGCAAGCAACATGTCGGTCAAATCGGAACGTTATCGACTCTTGGAGCGAAAGCCGCCCTGCGTGATGTAGCACGGGCATTGGAATTTTCGAAAGATGAAACCGACGCGGCGGCAAAACAATTGGGAAAAGTGACGACGCTGCAAGGGCTCGAGCAACAAGCATCCATTTACCGTTGGTTCTCGGGCAGTGAAAAACGACGTCAATTGTTACAGTTAGCTCAAGCGATCGAAGGATTACCGAGACAACGTTCGATTCATGCTGCCGGCGTCATCATCGGTTCAGAGGAACTGATCGAGACGACACCGGTTGACTTACATGCAAGTGGACGGTTCGTCACACAATATTTAATGAAAGCAATCGAACAACAAGGTTTGCTGAAGATCGACTTGCTCGGATTACGTAATTTAACACGGTTACGGCAGATGGAGCAGTTGATTCAGCATGCGTACCCTGATTTCTCGGTCGAACGGATACCGGACGAGGACAAAGCGACGTTACGGTTGTTTGCCAAAGGAGAGACGGATCAAATCTTCCAATTTGAATCGGCAGGGATGAAACAGACGCTGCGCGAAGTCAAGCCGAACCGGTTTGAGGATTTAGTCGCGACGATGTCACTGTTCCGTCCGGGACCGATGAAGTTCATCGATCTCTATGCGAAACGAAAAGCCGGTCAACCTTATCAAATGGTTCATCCGATTTTAGAAGAAATTTTAACCGCGACCTACGGCGTCATTGTCTATCAGGAACAAATCATGGAGATTACACGCCGGGTTGCCGGATTTACGCTGGCTCAAGCCGATTTGCTGCGGCGGGCGATTTCGAAAAAAAGCAGTCAGTCTGTAGAAGCGGAAAAGAAACGTTTTATCGAAGGGGCATTGCAAAACGGTTTTGATTTAACGGTTGCCGAAACGTTGTACGATCAAATCGAACGGTTTGCCGGTTATGGATTTAACCGCAGTCATGCTGTTGCCTATACCAAAATCAGTTATGCACTCGGATATATGAAAGCTCATTATCCGCAAATCTTTTCATTGGTATCGATTGATCAACCGGAACGTCTCGTCCGCGTCATGCGGGAAAAACGGCTTCCGGTATTGCCGCCCGATATTTGGATGTCGGATTTCCGTTCGACATTAGAAGGCAAAGGAATCCGGCTCGGAATTCAGACGCTTCGGGGAATTACGGAAAAAGACTTTCATACGTTACGTGAAGCCGCGAAAACCTCGCAGACGATCACACAGTTATTGTCGGCAGTCGGGTGGGGGAAAAAGGAACGGGCGAAGATTGAGCTGTTGTTGTACAGCGGGGCATTCGATCGTTCGACTCATGGAGACCGGGGGCTTGCAGAGCAGGAGGTCCTCGACTACTTTACGATGGCTTCAAATACGCTGCTTCCGGACGAACTCGCAAGCCTTGGACGGAGAAAAACAACAACACAAACGAACCGGACAGCGACCGATTGGGCACGTCTTGAGCGCGAGTCACTTGGATTTTGGCTGACCTATTCTCCATTGATGACCGCGATGAAGCCGCCTGTTGAGACGACACATTTCCAAACCATCTCCCTTGAAGGGAATCAAACTAACTATCTGGTTTGTTATATCGAGCAAATCCGTGAATTCAAAACGAAGCGTGCCCAGACAATGGCAGTCATTCATGCCGTCGACGGGTATACGACGGAGGAAGTCGTTGTCTTTCCGCAACAGTATGCCGCGTTCAAACGTTCGTTGTATATCGGAAACGTGCTGTTAATTGAAGTGAAGGTGCAGGAACGTGAGGGAGATCGTCAATTCGTCCTCGAGCGCTTGCGTCCTTTGGGGCAGGACGTCCTATTCGTCAAACTGCCGTCTAAAAATGATCTCGCTGTTCTGGAACGGATGCTCGAATCGGCCCCGGGTGACATTCCGGTCGTCGTTCGTTATGCCGATACGAATGAAACCAAGCCGCTGCCGGGAATTTATGCCGTTCAACAGGAAGAGGAATTGATGGCGCAACTCCGGATTCGCTTCGGGGAAGCGAATATCATCCTGAAAAATGTGCCGCGTTCGAACTAGTAGTAGGTAATAAGATTTGTTATAATAAGGGGTAATTGGTCTGACCAATGACCGCCGGAATAAGGAAATGACGCATGCGTCAGGAAGGTGGTGCTGTACAAAATGGAGAAAAAGCGGAATGCTTTTGAAACGAATATTTCAGCAATCAAAACGATGATCGAAAAGGATGGCTTTGTGCCGGGAGATCGAATTCCATCAGAACGTGAATTGGCAGAACGACTGTCGATCAGCCGTCCTTCGGTGCGGGAAGCACTTCGGACGCTCGCTTATCTCGGAATCATCGAGACAAGGCACGGGGGAGGCAGTTTTCTTTTAAACCGGGATGACCATACCTACATTCAGATCATCGCACAATTTTTAGTGACCGGCGATTCAAAATTTGAAGATTTGGCAGGAACACTTCGTTTGCTTGAACAGGCAGCGTTTGTTCAACTCGCGGACGCGTCCATTCTAGAAGCGCACGTCGATTCCGATGCGGCATTTCGGGAAACGCTGATCGCTACAATCGACAATGATTTGTTTGAGCGGATCTGGCGGCAAGTGAATGCCTTCTATCAAAGTTTTGGTCAAGGGGAGCTCTATACGCGAGCGGAACGGGAAGCTTTTCTAAAACGATCGTAGGAACCACAAGGGGGAACTAACGTGCAAGCATTTTTTCGAAAACCTAAAAAATTTGTCACTCTGACGTCAAAGGAACAGCGGGTCGATGTACCGGTTGGTTTAATGACAAAATGTCCGAAGTGCAAACTGATCCAATATACGAAACAACTCGAAGCGAACTTAAAAGTCTGTGTCTGTGGATACCATCATCCGTTAACAGCGACTGAACGATTTGAACAATTATTTGATGCGGGAACGATTACGTATTTTGATTTACCGGCAGTCAAGGCCGATCCACTCGATTTTCAGGATTACCCTGAAAAGCTGAAAGGTGATCAAGTGCGGACAGGACTTGAAGAAGCGATTGTCTGCGGTGTCGGTCAAGTCAATGGATATCAGCTCGTCGCCTGTGTCATGGACGCCCGTTTCCGGATGGGCTCAATGGGAGCAGCAGTCGGAGCAGCGATTTCGGAAGCAATCCGTTACGCGACAAAAGAAAGATTACCCGTAACGATTTTTTCAGCTTCAGGTGGAGCACGGATGCAGGAAGGAATGGTCAGCCTGATGCAGATGGCGAAATCGAGCTTATTCCTGAAACAGCATTCTGATGCCGGATTGCTGTACGTTTCATGTATGACGCATCCGACGACAGGTGGAGTATCGGCAAGTTTTGCCATGTTAGGCGATTTTAATATCGCAGAACCCGGCGCTTTGATCGGCTTTGCCGGCCGGCGGATCATTGAACAGACGATTCGTGAAAAATTACCGGAAGACTTCCAAACGTCAGAGTTCTTACTGCAGGCGGGACAACTCGACGATGTCGTATCGCGACACGACTTGAAAACCTACTACACACGAATTCTGATGATGCACTCGGAGGAAACCAATCATGCAACCATTTGATCAACCAGTAATCGCATTGCGCAAAAAAATATTAGAACTGCACGATATGGCAGAGACGCAAGGCCTTGATTTCAAAGAAGAACTGAATTTATTGGAAGAGCGGCTGCGTCGGTTAGAACTCGATATTTACGGGAATATGAAAGCGTGGAACCGTGTGCAACTGGCACGGCACCCGGAACGTCCGACGACACTCGATTATGTGCGCTTGATTTGTGACGACTTCATTGAATTGCATGGTGATCGGCATGGATATGACGATGCAGCCATCGTCGGAGGTATTGCAATGCTGAATGGACAAGCCGTAACGGTGATTGGTCATCAGCGGGGGAAAGATACGAAGGAAAATATCCGCCGTAACTTTGGTATGCCGCATCCTGAAGGGTACCGGAAAGCTTTACGGTTGATGCAACAAGCAGTGAAGTTCAATCGTCCCATCATTACATTCATTGATACAAAAGGCGCATATCCCGGCCGTGCAGCGGAAGAGCGCGGACAAAGTGAAGCCATTGCGAAAAACCTGTTTGAAATGGCCGGAATGCCGGTCCCGATTATTTCGATCGTCATCGGCGAAGGCGGATCGGGCGGAGCACTCGGAATCGGTGTCTGCGATCAGCTGTTGATGTTGGAGAACTCCACGTACTCCGTCATTTCACCTGAAGGTGCAGCTGCCCTTCTTTGGAAAGACGCCAGTCTCGCGGAGAAAGCGGCGGAATCGATGCAAATCACGGCGCCTGATTTACTGCGACTCGGGATTGCGGACGGCATCATCTCAGAAGTCATCGGTGGAGCGCATTTAGATGTTTCATTACAGGCGGACAAACTAAAATCTGTTCTAGAACAAAAGCTTGCCCAACTGACCCGTTTGACACCAGAACAGTTAATCGAGAAGCGTACAGAAAAATATCACCAAATTGGCACATAACCTGCATGTAATCGCTATCATGATTGGCAGTCCTTATTTCGTGAGAGGATGAACAAACTGCTGTAGAAAGTTTATGCAGTCTGCCCTGTTGTAAAACAACAAAACTACGTGCTATTTTAGACTAAGATTAATAGAGAGGTGATTAACGTGAGTTTGAAACGGATTGCTGTTTTAACAAGTGGTGGCGATGCACCCGGCATGAATGCCGCAGTGCGTGCTGTAACACGTAAGGCGATTTTTCATGGACTGGAAGTGTTTGGTGTCTACAACGGATACCAAGGTCTGATTAACGGAGATCTCGTCCAATTGAACCTTGGTTCAGTCGGTGACATCATCCAACGGGGTGGAACGTTCCTGCGTTCTGCACGTTGCCCGGAATTCCGGACTGAAGAAGGACGCGCGAAAGCTGTCGTCAATCTGAAGAAATTCGAAATCGATGCACTCGTCGTCGTTGGTGGTGACGGGTCTTATCGTGGTGCTCAAAAATTGACGGGACTCGGTTTCCCGACGATCGGTCTTCCGGGAACGATTGATAACGACATCCCGGGTACGGATTACACGATTGGTTTCGATACAGCCCTCAATACGGCACTCGAAGCCATCGATAAGATCCGTGACACGGCGTCGTCACATGAGCGGACATATGTCATCGAAGTCATGGGACGCGACGCAGGGGATATCGCACTATATGCTGGATTAGCCGGCGGAGCGGAATCAATCCTGGTTCCGGAACGTCCGGAAGATTTAAAAGAAGTCTTGAACCGGATTCAAAGCGGTGTCAATCGTGGTAAGAAACACTCGATCGTTATCGTAGCGGAAGGTGCCGGACGTGCGCAGGATGTTGGAGACGAGATTGCCAAGGAAACAGGACTTGATACACGTGTCACGGTATTAGGTCATGTTCAACGCGGCGGTGCGCCGACAGCTGCTGACCGTGTACTGGCAAGCCGGATGGGTGCCTATGCGATTGACATCCTGCTTGAAGGTAAGCAAGGACGTGTCGTAGGTGTACGCGGCGGTAAGATGGTCGATCTTGATATCGACGAAGCATTGGATGAAAACAAACACGAACTGGATCTCGAAATCTTAGAGTTGTCAAAACAACTATCCATCTAAGGTAGACTGACATTCGTCGTATTGGTATAGGTTTATTGGCATTGTGATCGAACAGCCAAACATTGTAGGAGGTTTATGGAATATGCGCAGAACTAAAATTGTATGTACGATTGGACCGGCGTCAGAAAAACGTCTTCCAGAAATGATTGAAGCGGGTATGAACGTTGCTCGTCTTAACTTCTCACACGGTGACTATGAAGAACATGGTGCCCGCATCACGGATATCCGTCGTGCAGCAGAAGAAGCAAACAAATTAGTTACGATTCTTTTAGATACAAAAGGTCCGGAAATCCGCACGCATACGTTTGAAGAAGGTAAAGCCCTCCTCGCACGCGGCAAACAAGTCATCGTCGTCAGCGGTGACGCAAACGAAATCGTAGGTACAGCTGACAAGTTCTCTGTCACATACGACGGTTTATACGATGATGTCGAAGTCGGTTCAATGATTATGCTTGATGACGGGTTAATCGGACTCCGTGTCGCAGAAAAACTCGACAACCGTGAACTTCTTTGCGACATCGAAAACGAAGGAATCATTAAAACGAAAAAAGGGGTTAACTTACCAAATGTAAAAGTTAACTTGCCTGCTTTGACAGACAAAGACATCGCAGACATCGAGTTCGGAATTAAGAGCGACATCGATTTGATCGCTGCTTCATTCGTACGTCGTGCGTCTGACGTTGTTGCGATTCGTCAATTGCTCGAAAAACACAATGCCAGCCACATCAAAATCTTCCCGAAAATCGAAAACCAGGAAGGTGTCGACAACATCGAAGAAATCATCGCGATTTCTGACGGTTTGATGGTCGCACGTGGTGATCTCGGGATCGAAATTCCGACTGAAGAAGTCACGCCGACACAAAAAGATCTCATCAAAATCTGTAATGATTACGGTAAACCGGTCATCACAGCAACGCAGATGCTTGACTCGATGCAACGTTTCCCGCGTCCGACACGTGCGGAAGCATCAGACGTCGCCAACGCAATTCTTGATGGAACAGATGCCATCATGCTTTCAGGTGAAACAGCAGCCGGGGACTACCCGATTGAATCTGTTCAAATGATGCACACGATTGCGAAGCGTACGGAGAAAATGCTCGACTACAAAATGCTCTTGAAAGATCGTCAAACACGCAGTGAGCACACTGTGACGGATGCGATCGCTCAAGCGGTTACGCATACAGCCATCAACCTGGACGCAAAAGCAATCTTGACACCGACACAGTCTGGTTACACAGCTGCCCGGATTTCAAAATACCGTCCAGAGCCAAATATCGTTGCCGTCACACCGAGCGCGCGTGTTGCACGTCAACTCAACATCGTTTGGGGTGTTTACCCGATCGTTGTCGATCACCTCTCAGACAACACGGATGACATGTTGACACTTGCTGCTGATACAGCAAAAGAAGCAGGATTCGTCACAGACGGTGACCTCGTCGTCATCTCTGCAGGTATCCCGGCTCTTACAGCAGGTACAACAAACATGTTGAAAATTCACATCGTCGGTAAAGAAATCACAAACGGTCGCGGAATCGGTGAACGTGGTGTCGTTGGCGAAGTCGTCATCGCGCATACAGCTGAAGAAGCAAACGCAAAAGCAAAACCAGGCATGATTCTTGTCACGAACTCAACGGATCGCGACATGATGCCTGCAATCGAGATGGCTGCAGCAATGGTCACAGTAGACGGCGGATTGACTAGCCATGCTGGAATCGTTGGTCCTTCACTCGGTAAACCGGTTATCGTCGGTGTTGAAAACGCCATGACAATCTTCACGGATGGTCAACGTATTTCAATCGATCCGTTAACAGGTAAATTGTACAACGCATAATCACTGAAACGGATGTGGCGAAAGCCATATCCGTTTTTTCAAATCGGGGGTTTTAACATGGAAGCCTATCTGTTTTTGATCGGTCTCGTGTTGATCGGTGTCATCGCTCAAAACAAATCATTGATCATTGCAGCTGCTTTTTTGCTGATCATTAAGGCGATTGGTCTCGACGGACGTCTGTTTCCGTCTTTACAGGCGAAAGGCATCACCTGGGGAGTCACGTTAATCACAGCGGCCATCCTGGTACCGATTGCTACGGGAGACATCGGATTCAGGGAACTGCTCAACAGCGTACGGGGACATATCGGTATCATTTCGTTTTTAGCGGGAATTTTTGTCGCAATCATTGCGGCCCACGGTGTGGGTCTGATGAAGGAAGATCCCCTCGTCACGACAGCGTTGCTTGCCGGAACGATTCTTGCAGTCGGATTGTTTCGGGGTGTGCCGGTCGGTCCTTTAATCGGCGCTGGAATCGCCGCTCTTGTCATCGGGATGTGGGACATCATCGTCAAAGCAATCAGCGGCTAAGGGATGTTGTAATAGGGAACAGAATTAATTTTTTGATAATAGTATGCAAGTTCGTTCACTTTTTGGTTAATTTTGTTTATACTAAGAACAGAAACAAGATGGTCTATTCAGGAGCAAACGGTTCGATGTGGGGAACGACTCTTGCTTAGACGTCTTTTTTTCAATACGGAAATGAAAGCGTTTTAAATTTCTGGGGGAAAAAAAGGGGGATTTTTGTATGACACAAACAAAAGGTTTAGAAGGAATCGTCGCAACATCATCGAAGATCAGTTCGATCATCGATGGTCAGTTGACGTATGGTGGGTATACAATTGATGATTTGGCGGAGCACGCCTCATTTGAAGAAGTGGTCTTTTTACTTTGGAATGACCGCTTACCAAAAGAAGACGAACTGAAGCAATTGTCAGAAGCTTTGATTTCTGAAGCGACGGTTGCACCGGCAGTCCTTGAGACATTAAAAGTGGCGCCAAAAACCGCTAACGCGATGTCAGCCATCCGAACGGCTTTGTCACAACTTGCATTATATGATGAATCGGCGGAAGATATGTCGACAGAGGCGAATTACGCTAAAGCCATCAAACTCCAAGCGCAGATTGCGACACTCGTGACTGCATATGCACGAATCAAAAAAGGTCAAGAGCCGGTTGCACCGAAAGCTGGACTTTCATATGCAGCGAATTTCCTCTACATGCTGACAGGCGAAGAGCCGACAGAAGTAGCAGAAAAAGCCTTTAACCAGGCGCTTGTCCTGCATGCGGATCATGAGCTGAACGCTTCAACATTTACGGCGCGTGTCTGTGTCGCGACGTTGTCTGACATCTATTCAGGTGTCACGGCTGCCATGGGTGCTTTGAAAGGTCCGCTTCACGGTGGAGCGAACGAAGCTGTCATGAAGATGTTGGTTGAAATTGATTCAGTTGAAAAGGTTGACGAGTATGTTCATAATAAGTTTAAGAACAAGGAAAAAATCATGGGCTTCGGTCACCGTGTCTATAAGGACGGCGACCCGCGTGCGAAGCATCTCCAAGAGATGAGCCGTCAATTGACAGCACAAATCGGAGAACCGAAATGGTATGAGATGTCAGTGAAGATTGACGAAATCGTCCAATCGGAAAAAGGATTGAAACCAAATGTTGATTTCTATTCGGCTTCGACGTACCATGCACTTGGACTTGATACGGAATTGTTTACACCAATCTTTGCCGTTAGTCGTATGTCAGGTTGGTTAGCGCACATTTTAGAGCAGTATAGCGACAACCGCCTCATTCGTCCACGCGCCGATTATATTGGTGAAACACACCGGACATACGTGTCCATGAACGAACGTTAAAAAGGCGGAGAGGAGAAATCCTCTCCTGCTTTTTGATGACATCAATCATATTCAAGGGGGATTTTACAAATGGCTACAATTCAAGGCGAAAACATCACAGTAACAGACGGAACACTTAACGTACCGAATTCACCAATCATTCCATTCATCATCGGTGATGGCACTGGACCTGATATCTGGAATGCTGCAGTTCGTGTCTTCGACGCTGCTGTCGAAAAAGCATATAACGGCGAGAAGAAAATTGAGTGGAAAGAAGTCTACGCCGGAGAAAAAGCCTTCAACAAAACAGGCAACTGGCTTCCTGAAGAAACACTTGATCTGATTCGTGAACATATCATCGCAATCAAAGGACCACTCACGACACCAGTCGGCGGCGGAATCCGGTCGTTAAACGTTGCGCTTCGTCAAGAACTTGATTTATATACATGTCTTCGTCCGGTCCGTTACTTCACAGGCGTTCCTTCACCGGTTAAACGTCCAGAAGATACAGATATGGTCATCTTCCGCGAAAACACAGAAGATATCTATGCTGGAATCGAGTACGCATCAGGCAGCGAAGAAGCACAAAAATTACTTAACTTCCTGCAAACAGAGATGGGTGTCAACAAGATCCGTTTCCCTGAAACATCTGGTCTCGGAATCAAGCCGATTTCAAAAGAAGGAACAGAACGTCTTGTCCGTGCAGCAATCGAATATGCACTTGAAAACAAACGCGCTTCATTGACGCTCGTCCACAAAGGAAACATCATGAAGTTCACGGAAGGCGCATTCAAAAACTGGGGTTATGAACTCGCAGAACGTGAATATGCAGAACACGTCTTCACATGGAACCAATATGACCGTATCAAAGATGAAGAAGGTGCTGATGCAGCGAACAAAGCACAGTCTGAAGCAGAAGCAGCCGGCAAATTGATCGTTAAAGACTCGATTGCTGATATCTTCTTACAACAAATCTTGACGCGGCCAAAAGAATTCGATGTCGTTGCAACAATGAACTTAAACGGAGACTACATTTCAGATGCGCTTGCAGCACAAGTCGGCGGAATCGGGATTGCACCGGGTGCCAACATCAACTACATGACGGGCCACGCAATCTTTGAAGCGACTCACGGTACAGCACCGAAGTATGCAGGACTTGATAAAGTAAACCCATCTTCTGTCATTCTTTCAGGAGAAATGATGTTCCGTCACCTCGGATGGAATGAAGTCGCAGACTTAATCATTCAGTCAATGGAAAAATCAATTGAAGGCAAAGTCGTCACATATGATTTCGCACGTCTCATGGATGGCGCAACAGAAGTGAAATGTTCTGAATTCGCAGATGAACTCATCAAGAATATGTAATCTTGCATAGGGGGACGGGACAATGAATCGACGGAAAAAGATTTCGGTGATTGGTAGCGGATTTACTGGAGCGACGACGGCACTGTATCTCGCTCAAAAAGAGTTAGGGGATATCGTGCTCGTCGATATGCCGCAACAGGAAAACGCAACCAAAGGAAAAGCACTTGATATGCAGGAAACAGCACCGATTCAAGGTTTTGACGCCTGGATCAACGGGACATCTGATTATCAAGACATTCAAGGTTCTGACATCGTCGTCATTACGGCGGGGATTGCCAGAAAACCGGGGATGAGTCGTGAAGATCTTGTCAGCACGAATGCAAACGTCATGAAAGCCGTCACGAAAGAAATCGTGACCCATGCACCGGAATCGATCATCATCGTGTTGACGAACCCTGTCGATGCGATGACGTATACCGTCTTTCAAGCATCCGGTTTTCCGAAAGAACGCGTCATCGGTCAGTCCGGTGTGCTCGATACAGCACGTTTCCGGACGTTCGTCGCAATGGAACTGAATGTCTCCGTTAAGGATATCTCCGGATTCGTGCTCGGTGGGCATGGCGACGATATGGTACCGTTGTTACGTTATTCCTACGCGGGCGGAATTCCGCTGGAGAAACTGCTGACACCGGAACGATTAGCTGCCATCGTCGAACGGACACGCAAAGGCGGCGGTGAAATCGTTCAGTTACTCGGGAATGGTTCGGCCTATTACGCACCGGCAGCGGCCATCGTCGAGATGGTGGAAGCGATTCTAAAAGATCAGCGGCGCATTTTGCCGGCGATTGCCTATCTCGAAGGAGAATACGGGTATGAGGACTTGTATCTCGGTGTTCCGACCATTCTTGGTGGGAACGGCGTAGAACAGGTACTTGAGTTGGACTTGACGTCAGAAGAAAAGCAAGGGCTGGATCGATCTGTTTCAACGGTCCGTTCTGTGTTGGAAATGCTCTGACTTCAATTTTAGTAAACAAGGCATCCAATCAATAGATTGGGTGTCTTTTTGTATTGGATTAAAAAATCTTCTTTTTGTAAGAAACATGTAACATAAATGCCTGGTTTTTAGGGTAAACCTTTACAGTAGACCTTTTTTTAAAAACTTTAAAGGGGGAAATTTCATGCGCGCCGTTACGTATCAAGGTACAAAAAATGTCGAAGTGAAAGATGTCCAGGATCCGTCGATTGAGAAGAACGATGATATCATCGTCAAGATTACGTCTACTGCCATCTGTGGGTCAGATTTGCATATCTATCAAGGAAACATGCCGGCGAAAAAAGATTATGTCATTGGACATGAACCGATGGGGATTGTTGAAGAAGTTGGTCCGGATGTGACGAAGGTCAAGCGGGGAGACCGAGTTGTCCTGCCGTTCAACGTCGCGTGTGGACATTGTTTCTTTTGTGAACACGATATGGAGAGTCAGTGCGATAACTCTAATGGAAACCCTCATGTTGATACAGGCGGGTATTTCGGATTTACGGAAGAATTCGGCGGGCATCCGGGCGGTCAGGCAGAGTACTTAAAAGTCCCGTTTGGAAACTTCATGCCGCTCGTTGTTCCTGAATCATGTGAACTGGAAGACGAAGCGTTGTTGTTTTTATCAGACGTCATTCCGACAGCATACTGGAGCGTCATCAATTCGGGAGTCAAAAAAGGGGATACGGTCGTCATTCTCGGATCGGGGCCGGTCGGATTGATGACACAGAAATTTGCCTGGATGCAAGGAGCAAAACGGGTCATTGCCGTGGATCAGCAGGTATACCGGTTAAATCATGCCAAGATGACGAACCGCGTCGAAACAGTCAATTTGCAGGATCACAAAGAGACCGGTCAATATCTGAAGGAACTGACTCAGGGCGGCGCAGATGTCGTCATTGATTGTGTCGGACTGGACGGTAAGATGTCGGCTGTTGAAAAAGTGGAACAAAAAGTCGGTTTGCAAGGCGGAACGTTGAGTGCCATCAATATCGCGAAAGATGCTGTTCGGAAATTTGGAACCGTCCAATTGACGGGTGTCTATGCCAAAAAATACAATCAGTTCCCGCTCGGAGATTTCTTTACGCGGAACATCACGCTCAAGATGGGACAGGCTCCGGTCGTTCATCTGATGCCCGAATTGTTCCAAAAAATCATCAATCAGGAGTTTGATCCAACCGATATCATTACGCACAAAATCGATTTGGAACAGGCAGCCCATGCCTATCAAACGTTTAACGATCATGAGGACGGGTGCATTAAAGTCATTTTAAAACCATAACGCAATCAGCAAAAAGACCGCTTCGATATCCGAAGCGGTCTTTTATGTGAAAAAATTATATCCGATGTACCGGGTGGGCGTTACGATCAGAAGAACAAGACGGGCCATAGGAAACCTACGGCAAGACCAAGCAGAAGACCCACGAAGACCTGGAACTCGGTGTGTCCGACCAGTTCATTGAGCAAAGGTGTCTTGTGCCGGATTCCTTTGAAATAATCATTTAACAGCTTGGCCTGTAACCCGACGGCTTGGCGAACGCCGGTCGCATCATACATGATGATGACAGCGAAAATGGCGGCAAGTGCAAACAGGGAAGAACTAAAGCCTTCTTGAAAACCAATCACGACAGCCAGTGCGACGACAGTCGAACTATGTGAACTCGGCATGCCCCCTGAAGCAAACATGATTTCAAGGTCAAATTTTTTTGTTTTGATTAAACCGGTGACGAGTTTAGCGGCTTGTGCGATAAACCAGGCCGTAATTGCTGCAAACAGCGGGTGATTCCATTCCATATTCATTCCTCCACATGATCACGATATGTAACTGTTTCCCCAATTCCGCCATTTCAACACGGGAAACTACTGGAAGAAAGTGTCCGACCTTAAAGATTATGTAAAGAAAGACCAGAAAGATTTGTGGTTTAGTAGCGAAAGTCGTTAAGATGAAGACAGAAGAAGCGGATTCCACGGAATTCCTCATTCAAAGATGAAATGTGCTGAGGAGGCTAACTGTCTTGAAAGATAAAATAATCGTTGTTGATGATGAACTCTCGATTGCCACACTTTTGAAATTTAATTTAGAGCAAGCCGGATTTGTTGTTGAAACGGCCCATGATGGCATGACAGGGTTGAAGTTAGCGGAGAAACAGGATGCGGCGTTAATTGTCCTGGATCTCATGTTACCGGAACTGGATGGACTGGAAGTCTGCAAGCGACTACGCCAACAAAAAATCAATACCCCGATCTTAATGCTGACGGCAAAAGATGATGAGTTCGATAAAGTGCTCGGACTGGAACTCGGAGCAGATGATTATTTGACGAAGCCGTTCAGTCCGCGTGAAGTCGTCGCCCGTGTCAAAGCGATCCTGCGCCGGATGAACCAGCAAACTGTCGCGGAGGAAGTGACGGATGGAACGATTCTGATTGGAGACGTCAAAATCGTACCGGACAACTACGAAGCGTTCAAGGCGGAAGAGCGACTTGAATTAACACCAAAGGAATTTGAGCTGTTAGTGTATCTCGCAAAAAACAAGGGACGTGTCTTGACACGGGACCAATTATTGTCCGCCATCTGGAATTATGACTTCGTTGGGGATACACGAATCGTCGACGTCCATATCAGTCATGTCCGGGAAAAGATTGAACCGAATACGAAAAAGCCGATCTACATTAAAACGATTCGCGGATTAGGTTACAAGATGGAGGAGCCGAAAGCGGAATGAGTAAATACCGCAAACGATTCATTCTGAAAATGTTGTCTTTCATCAGCCTGGTCTTAATCGCACTGGGCTTTTTGCTTGGACAATCATTTAAAGATTTTTATATCAATAATGAAAAAGAAAAATTAGTGGATGAGACTTCACTGGTGGAATCCATTTTACGGGAGCGGACAGTGCCGGATATGGCAGCTTACGTTGATAAGATGTATGCTGAATCGAATTTCGACATGATTTTATTTAACGGTCGCGGGGAAATCATTGCCGGAACCCCGATCGATGTCACGAAGTTGAACGTTCGGGCTATCAATTTTTCTGCCATTCCGAATGATGGGACCTTCGAATCGAAAGTCGATGAGACGAGTCTGCAATATACGAAACCCGTCCTGACTGCTGACGGGGGGGAAGTCTATATCAGTTTCATCCGCTATACAAAAGATTTAAATATGATTTATTCACGGATTTGGACCGTCATCATTTTATCGCTGTTGACATCGTTTTGTATCATTTTCTTTGCTGTCTACAGTTCGACAAAGCGTTTCCTGCGTCCGATTGCGGAAGCAACAGAAGTCTTACACGAATTGTCACATGGGAACTACAAATCCCGGGTTTATGAATTGACGGCACCGGATGAATCAAGAGATCTCGGGAAATCCATTAATCTGTTAGCCCGGAATTTAGAGAATGCGTCTTCCGGCGAAGCGATGCAGCGGGCGCGACTCGAGTCACTGATTGAATACATGGGAGCCGGCTTGATGCTGATCGATGAGAAAGGGTATGTTCTTCTGGTTAATCGGACATACCGGGAAATGTTTAATATCTACGGTCAGTCGAATGGACAATTGTACTACCGGGTTTTACCGAATGAAAAGATGAGTCAGGTCATCGAAGATGTCTATCTGACGGAAAAACCGAACCGGAAACAATCGAGTGTCAGGTTTGGATTGAACAGTCGGACTTTCATGGTCAGTGCGGCACCGATTTTTGGGAAAAACGGACGCGTTCAGGGGACGACAGTCGTATTTAACGATATTACGGAAATCAAAAAGCTTGAACAGATGCGGAAGGACTTCGTCGCCAATGTCAGCCATGAGCTGAAGACACCGCTGACGTCAATCAAAGGATTTGCCGAAACGCTGCTCGATGGTGCCCAGGACGTCCCGGAAATCAGGGAGCAGTTCCTGAACATCATTCATGATGAATCCGAGCGGATGCAGACGCTGGTCGAAGATTTACTCGAATTATCCCGTCTTGAACAGGATAATTACCAACTGGAAACGACAATTGTCGATGTCACGAGTTTACTCCACGAAACAGCCACGCTGCTCCAGCGAAAAGCAACTGAAAAACAGATGACGATTCACCTTGAAACGGAAGAGGAAGTCTTCATCCGGGCAGATTTAAATCGTCTGAAGCAAGTCGTCGTCAATCTGGTGGCGAACGCGTTGAATTATACTCCGAACGGCGGAAATGTCTGGATTAGTCTTGAGGACGGAGAAGAGGCTGTCATGCTGCGGATTAAAGATGACGGAATCGGAATCCATCCGAAAGAGATGCAACGGATTTTTGAACGTTTTTACCGGGTCGACAAAGCCCGGAGCCGGAACTCGGGCGGGACAGGTCTTGGTCTCGCAATCGTCAAACATATCATCGATCTGCATCACGGAACGATTGACGTGGAATCCGAAGAAAATCAAGGAACGACTTTTACGATACGTTTACCGAAAAAGGGATAAGACTTCATATTTCCTTTACAGAAGAATCGTATGCTTAAAGTACCTTCTTCATCATCTGTGCCTCGACTGGTTCAGCTCCCATGTCGGGATACACAGGGACGACTGGCTTTTTAGCCGGTCGTCTTTTTTGTCTGCTTTTTTAGCGAACAAATGTGTGTAGAGTGATACAATAAGAACAGAAAATCTTCCAAAGGGGCGTAGATGATGGAAAACAAACTTTTATTGATTGATGGAAACTCACTGACGTATCGTGCTTTTTTTGCGTTACCACCAATGACGGATGCGCAGGGACGCAATACGAACGCAGCTTACGGTTTCACGATGATGCTGTTGAAATTACTTGAAGAGGAACAGCCGACACACATGCTCGTCGCATTTGATGCCTCGAGCGAAACGTTCCGGCATGACGTGTATCAGGAATATAAAGGCAGTCGGGAAAAGACGCCTTCTGAGCTTCGGGAACAGTTTCCGATTGTGCGGGACATCTGTGAAGCGTTAGGCATTCAAATGATGGAACTGCACCGTTATGAAGCGGATGATCTGATCGGTACATTGGCACAAACGATGCCGGCTGATCGAATCCGGATCGTGACGGGAGATAAGGATTTACTTCAACTCGTGACGAATCAGGTCGAAGTGTTGATTACAAAACGCGGCATCACCGATGTTCTCTGTATGACAGAAGAACTGTTTGCCGAGACGTACGGCGGATTAAAACCGATTCAAATGATTGACCTCAAAGGATTGATGGGGGATAAATCCGATAACATTCCAGGCGTTCCGGGAATCGGTGAAAAAACAGCCATCAAATTGATTTCTGCTTACGGGTCTGTCGAAGGTTTGTATGAGCATGTCGAAGACTTAAAAGGGAAACAAAAAGAAAAAGTGATCGCGAATGAAGAATTGGCACGGTTATCAAAGGAACTGGCGACCATCAAACTCGATGTCCCGCTTGATGTCACGCTCGACGACTTACAGATCAGCGACGTCGATACACAAGTTCCGTATTCGTTATTCCAGTCGCTTGGTTTTAAATCTTTGACGAACCGGTTTGCGCCGGTCGTCGAAGAAGCGGATAAAGAACAGTTGAATGTCCAAACGATTACTTCGCTTCCGGAGGATGTGACCGATGCCGTTCTCGTCGTGGAACAACTTCGTGAAGATTACATGGAAGAAGACATCATCGGATTCGGTATCGCGACACCGGATCAAATTTACGTCGCTTCAGCTGAACTCGTCGATGATCCGGCATTTCGTGACTGGATCGAATCGGATCATCAAAAAATCTGTCTGGATGCGAAACAAGCCGCGTTTGCCTTACGGAAACACGGTTTGAAATTAACGGCATTCGATGATTTACTGCTCGCCGGTTATTTATTGAATCTGAGCGGCGGGACGACGCTCGCATCGATTGCCGGCCATTATATGCTAATGGCACCAAACGAAGAAGCCGTCTTAGGGAAGGGGGCGAAACGTCTTGCTCCGGCAGACGACGTGCTGCATCCATATCTGGCGGAAAAAGCCCGGATGATTGAGCTGTTGTTCCCGAAAGTCAAAGAAGAACTGAAGGCCAACCAACAGTTTGAACTATATGAAACGCTGGAACGGCCGTTGTCGGGTGTTCTCGCTGAAATGGAATGGACCGGCATCCGCGTCGATGTCGGAACGCTCCAGGAGATGCAACATGATTTAGCCGGACGTCTGCACGATTTGGAACAATTGATTTACGGGGAAGTCGGCGAGGAATTCAATATCAACTCACCGAAACAGCTGGGGGTCATTCTGTTCGAGAAAATGGAACTGCCTGCCTTTAAGAAAACGAAGACCGGTTATTCGACCGCTGCCGACGTATTGGAAAAACTCCGTCCGCTGCATCCGGTCATCGACCATATCATGTTGTACCGGGAGCTTCAAAAACTGCAATCCACGTATGTTGAAGGCTTGCAGAAGGTCATTAAAGAAGACGGAAAAATCCATACCCGATTTGCGCAGACCATTGCCCAGACAGGCCGGCTCAGTTCCGTTAACCCGAACTTGCAAAACATTCCGGTCCGGATCGAGGAAGGACGAAAAATCCGGAAAGCGTTTGTTCCGAGCGAACCGGGCTGGTCGTTATACGCTGCCGATTATTCACAAATCGAATTGCGGGTCATGGCCCATATGTCGGAAGATAAGACGCTTGTCCAGGCGTTCTTGGATGATGCCGATATCCACACGCAGACAGCCAGCAGCGTGTTTGGTGTCGCACCAAATGATGTGACCGGCAATATGCGCCATCAGGCCAAAGCGGTCAACTTCGGAATCATTTACGGCATCAGTGATTACGGTTTGTCACAGAACTTAAATATCTCCCGCAAAGAGGCACAGGACTTCATTGACCGTTACTTTGAATTGTTCCCGCAAATCAAGTTGTTCATGGACGCTGCCATCGAGAAGGCGCGGATGAACGGTTTTGTCGAGACGTTGATGAACCGTCGCCGGAACATCCCGGACATCAATTCGAAAAACTTTAACTTGCGTGGTTTTGCAGAACGGACGGCCATCAATACACCGATCCAAGGCTCGGCAGCTGACATCATCAAAAAAGCCATGCTTGATGTCCATGCGGCGCTTGAACAGTCACCGTTGCGCGCCCGCCTGTTGCTCCAAGTACACGATGAACTGATTTTCGAAGCGCCGGATGAAGAATTGGATGCCCTCAAGACGCTTGTCAAACAAGCGATGGAACAGACGGTTCAATTATCCGTTCCGCTTCGTGTCGACGGCGATGCCGGTCATTCATGGTATGAAACCAAATAACAAGTTGTCAGAGGAGGAAAACAGTTGCCTGAATTACCTGAAGTCGAGACCGTCAGACGAAGCTTGGAACGGACGGTCTCCGGAAAAAAGATTTCTTCCGTTAAAGTATTTCATCCGAAGATGATTCGGGGAATGGAAGTCGCACCATTTGTTGACGCCTTGAAACAGGAGCGGATTGAACGAGTGGAGCGTCGGGGGAAATTTTTATTGTTCACATTTGATCGATTTTATCTCGTCAGTCATTTGCGGATGGAAGGGAAGTATTTCCCTTATCCGCAGGCAATCGAGAAAGATAAACACACCCATGTCATCTTCCGATTTACAGATGGCTCGGAACTGCATTACAACGATGTCCGGAAATTCGGGACGATGGAGTTGCGTGAAAAAGAGACGGCGATGTCGGTTCCGCCACTGGCCCAGCTTGAACGTGAGCCGTTTGATCCGACGTTTACGGCTGAAGTCTTGGCAGAGAACCTGATCCGGAAAAAGCGCAGTCCAATCAAAACGGCTCTGCTTGATCAATCGATTTTTTTAGGGTTGGGGAATATTTATGTCGATGAGACATTGTTTGCCGCCCGGGTCCATCCGTTAACGAAAGCCGGGGCACTGACGCTTGATGATATCTCCCGGATTCATGCGGCAGGTGTGGATGTACTCGCCAAAGCCGTTGAAAGCGGCGGAAGTACGATTCGCAGTTATGTGTCTCCGACCGGAAAAGGGGAGTTCCAATTACAGCTTGCTGTATACGGTCAAACCGGTGCACCTTGCCCGAGATGCGGGACGGCAATCGAAAAAATTAAAGTCGGCGGACGAGGAACGCACTTTTGCCCGACCTGTCAACAGGTGGCTTTATGAGAATCGGACTGACCGGAGGGATTGCAACCGGAAAAAGTACGGTATCCGCCTATTTACACCAACAAGGGATTGACGTCATCGATGCGGATTTGGTCGCCCGGCAGGTCATCGAACCGGGTGGATTGGCATACGAGGAAGTCAAAGCGGCTTTTCCGACTGCTTTTTCCGACGGTGAGCTCGTCCGGTCAAAGCTTGGCGATATCATTTTTTACGATAATGAAAAGCGGACTATCCTGAATGAATTGATGCATCCGAAAATTCGGCAACAGATGTTAGAAATGGCAAATCGACAGGAACAGGCCGGACAATCGATCATCGTTTTTGATATCCCTTTATTGCTAGAAGGGGACTGGAAACAACTTGTCGATCAAGTCGTAGTCGTCTATTGTCCTGCCGAATTGCAAAAGCAGCGTCTGATGGAACGAAATCATCTCACCGCGGAAGAGGCGCAGGCTCGGATGGATTCGCAGCTCGATATCGAACAGAAAAAGCAATTGGCCGATTACGTTCTGACCAATGAAAGTACACGGGAAGCATTATACCGGCAAATTGATAGCTGGTTAAAAACGCTTCGTTCTGTCTAACACCGTTTTCTTGTGACCGTTTTCTGTCGGCAAAAGTGTTTTCGGACTCAAAGTGGGAGAAAGTTACCAACTTCTCTCACTTTTTTTAGATTACGTAATGAAATCGCTTACATTTCATGATATAGTTCTATCTGTAAACGGAGCATTATCCGTCACATTGAAGGGGGATCCGCAAATGGGAGTCAAGGTGGCAGTTAACGGGTTTGGTCGAATTGGTCGAATGGTATTTCGGCGTCTGATCGCTGAAGGGAAAAGTGAGGTCGTCGCGATTAATGCAAGTTATCCGGTGGAAACATTGGCACACCTCATCAAATATGACACGGTTCACGGGAAATTTGCATATCCAGTCGACATCATTGACGGGGCATTGATGGTGAATGGACGACAAATTCAAATCGTCAGCGAACGTGATCCGGAACAGTTGCCGTGGGGACAACTGGGGATTGATATCGTCGTCGAAGCAACGGGGAAATTTAATTCGAAAACGGGTGCTGAAAAACACTTGACGGCCGGTGCAAAAAAAGTCGTCATTACAGCTCCGGCAAAAGGGGATTTACGTACAATCGTCATGGGGGTCAATGACGAGATGTATGACCATGAGACGGATGCGATTGTCTCGAACGCTTCATGTACGACGAACTGTCTCGCACCTGTCGTCCAGGTCATCGACCGGGCATTCGGAATTGAGTCAGGTCTTGTGACGACGATTCATGCTTTTACGAATGACCAGAACAATATCGATAATCCGCATAAGGATTTACGACGGGCGCGGGCATGCGGATCGTCCATCATTCCGACTTCGACCGGAGCAGCCAAAGCGATTTCACTCGTCTTGCCGCATCTCGAAGGAAAACTCAATGGACTGGCACTTCGTGTTCCGACACCAAACGTCTCACTGGTCGATCTCGTCGTCGAGGTCAGTCGTGATACGACGGTTGCTGAAGTTAATGAAGCGTTCGTTAAGGCAGCGGACGGAGCGCTTGACGGTATCCTCGGCTTAACGATGGAACCGCTCGTCTCGATTGATTTTAACGGGGAAGAGAAGTCGACTGTTGTCGATGGCCTATCGACGATGGTCATGGGAGGACGGCAAGTCAAAGTCCTCGCCTGGTACGATAACGAGTGGGGCTACTCCTGCCGTGTCGTCGATCTTGTTCATCTCGTCGGAGCACACATTGAAGCGAGCCACGCTATTACCGAAGAAGAGAACGCTGTATAAGCTGAATATACGCTAGTTAACGAGATATCTACGTCTCTTTCGTTTTGCCTACGAGGTGAAATCGAAGGAGGCGTTTTTTCTATGGCTAGAGTTCGGCGGCCGTTAAGCGTTAATCGTAGCTACCAAAACCCATCGAAGCAGATGAGTTATTTCGATCAGACGTATGCACTGAGTATGGACGACGCAATCGCACGGTTTCTCTCGATTAAAGAGTCGATGAATCTGCGACCGAAGACAATCGTTATCTATCGCAAGTATCTAAAGTATTTCAACGAGTGGTTAAAGCAGAACCGACCGGAAGTGACGCTGGTCGACGAAGTGACGCGCAAGATTATCGAAGAATATCTGAGACATAGCGTTGCCAGTAACTTGTCGCCTTATACGGTGAACGGAAGATTACGCATGATAAAGACCTTTTACAACGCGCTGATTGATGACGGCGAAAAGGTTAAGAATCCAGCAGAGAAAATCCCGTACTTGAAGACAAATTCGACCAAGTTACGAGTATATACCGACGAGCAAGTCCAATTGTTGCTGGATTACTGCGATACACGATCATACGTCGGTTTGCGCGACTATACGTACCTACTTCTAGCGCTCGATACGGGCATGAGAGTCAACGAAACACTTCTTATAAAAGTTAGTGACGTGGATTTCGATAGTAGGATCATTTCAATTGATGGAAGTAATGCGAAGTCGAGAAAATCTCGGACGGTACCTTTCTCATCATTCACTGGAAAGTATCTAAGGGAGCTAGTATCCGAGAATGGATATCATTTCGAAGGTATGGAGTATTTATTTATCTCTATTAGGGGACAAAGGCTTTCACAAACTGCCTTGAAGAATAGATTGCTGACTTTAGGAGAGCTATCAGGTGTCGGCAAAGAGATCAGTGTAACCTGTCATAACTTCAGACACACTGCCGCTACAAACATGCTGAAGGCTGGAATGGACTTGTACACACTCAGTCGCATTTTAGGGCACTCCAACATAAATATGACAAAGCGATACTTGTCACTTGATTCGAAAGACTTATCGCAAAGGCACGAACAGTTTTCGCCTGTCCAGCAGTTCAGGACGCGTAAAAGACGCTTTTAAACATAAAAAAACGCCAGCATGTATAACGGAACTTCCCGGCAAGGAAGATCACACACGCAGACGCCTACTAAGTTAAGGCAATTGTACCGTGATATCCGTTATTTTTCAAGTGACTACGCCACACAATGTTTTAAAGTAGCGTAATTTCTTCATGCGGCTAAAGGAGCCGGAACAATGCCAGCAATCGAATATCTATTGAATGAACAAACTATAAAACAATTCACGACTCACGATACAGTCGAATCCTTGAACGCAACATACTGGGCGCAGATCAACGCAAATAGCGAATCCTTAACGAAAACTGAGCGCGAGATTTACTATAAGCTATCACAGTACTCCGCTAAATACCCGGGCGCCGCTTATCTGACGGCCAACACAATGGCGAAATTAATCGACAAGTCGCGCAGCACTGTTATGCGGGCATACCGCGTACTGAAGGCCCTTAACATGATCGAGGTGATTCCGTGTAAGCGCAAGTCTGACAATCGCCAAACTGCGTCAATCATTCGCATCCTGCCGCTACAAGTCGAAGTTACTGCGGAAAATACGCCTACTTGCGAAAGTAATAGCGAGGTAGCCGGCGAAGTTGGTGCGGTCGAAAACGCTCAGTCGGATAAGGCGAAATCGAGCGTAGAATCGATTAATGAAACACAAAGTGACACACAAGGACTGCCCGAAGTGACACACCAAGAGCCTTTATCTTTAAGCACTATAAAATCTTTTAAAGATCTTACATTCGATACCGGCAAATGCAGCGCACTTACGGTATTAAATGCATTCAACATCGATCAATCCTTAATCCGTGCTATCCAGCCGCTTGCTTTATCAACATCGAAGCAAGTCGAACTTCTCAACGGCGGAATCGTTACACATCTTCAAATCGCACTATCGCGCAAATTCCCGGCATTCATGCGCAACTTCGACATCCTGGCGCATCTTGACGCAATCCAGTCCGCAGCAATACGGACGGCTTACGTAGCAAAGCGCAAACAGGTCCGCAATGTCGTAGGGTACTTCCTTCGCACACTTGTTGCCCTAATAAGTGGGTCCTTCGAAGAGCTTGCATCAGATATCGCAGTTGAGGCGGCAGAGGTCGAAGGCTATGCAGGCTACGATGCAGTTATGTACGCAAGACGCGAAGGGAAGTCACTGGCGCAAGGATCCGGACTCGAGCGTGTATTAACGCTAATCAACGAGCATTACGGTATTAATCAAACAAATCAAACTAACACGGAGGTAATCGCATAATGGGAAAACTACGAGAAATCACGGTATTGACGCCTGAAGGCGCAAATAAAGGTAACGGGCAGGTACGTGGACAAGCATTATCTGCGACTCAGTACGAAGCAATCGAGTTGTTGATTTTGCGAGGAAAGCAACGCATGACGAAAGGAGCAATCGCTGCGAAGTTAGGGATTAACCCGCGTACATTGAGACGCTGGGAGCTTGATCCTGCGTTTGGGACCGAGTATAAGCGCTTGGTAGTGCAATCGACTACCAGCCGGATGCCGGAAATCTTGGACGCGCTGGCTGACGCAGTAATCGAGGATCGAAATGCCGGAGCCGCGAAACTCTTATTACAGATGCACGGTATGTTGAAGCAGACTGTCGAGGTGACTCGCACGGAGAAACCTATCGATCGTGAGGAATTACAGCGGCGGTTGAAAGAAGTCCGATAAGAGATACGTCGGACATCAGCAGTGTAACGAGTACAAATGCGGAAATTAGCGTGTGGTAGCGATAGCGTGACGCAGGAATGGCGTAACAGTGCGGTTTGTGAATGGCGGAGTGGGGCACAGGCTGGCGAGAATGGCGATGATTTGTGCCTTAAAATGTCTGATTTCTTCCGCACACAGCTTCAGACGGACGCCCTCGGAATTATTTCGAGAGTCGTTGATCGATACTGTACTCTATCGCGATCACTCGCTACTCTGCGCACTGCATAACTATTGCATAAACAGTACGGTAATAAGGCGCCAGTCTTACGGTACAATGCGGGTTTGAGTGGCAGTGTATAACGTATGCATACGCAAGTACTCGCATGACTGCGGACGAATGGCGTAACACCAACGTTCCTTGCGATAACACTAACGCAACACAACATGGTTCTGTAGCGTTAAGTATGCGAAGTGTATGCAATAAGTAGTATTTAGTGATTGCGCTTAGTTGAAATCCTTTGCGAAGAGTATCGAGGACTGCGTGACCCCAAGTACGCCGATTTTCAGCGCCCCTTCCCGGCGACCTACAAACCCGAGCACCAAAATTACGTTTTGACCTATATGTGCCACTCCGTTTGATTGTAAATCGAAGCTTCGCCAGCCTCGTCACATAGCGTCCGGACTGCGGTCAGGCATTCGTTATATGTATAGTAGGCCTCGCTTACTGCGATCAATACGAAATTACTTGAGATAACACGAAAATAATATTGGTTAGCGTCATTTTTACGGATTTGGAAAGTCATGATGCGCTCCTTTGCGTGAATGTATGACAAAAAAGACCCGCAAGAGCAGGTTAGGTAACTTAATAGACATCAAAGTTGAATATTTCTTTCTTTTTATTTAGTGTCTCTTCGACCTAAAAATGCTTGAAAATTTTGTAGCTCTTTAGCCAATGTTTCTTCATGTTTTCTTGACAAAATCCGATCGATTTCTTGATCTAGAATCATTAAAATGGAATCCTTGATAAAAGGATAAGCCTCTAAACACAAGTCTTCTTCTAACTCATGAACTGCCGAACTTAAAATAGAGTACATTGACTTATTTTGTACCAAAAAACTCGGTAATTTTTCATGTAAAATTGTAATTTTCTGAAGCATACGAGCGTTTCTTAATTTTTCTGCATCGTGAGGATGAATATTAATATGCTCTTGAGCCGCATTGTTGATTAATTTTTCGAAAATTCTTCTTAGATATAGAATTGCGGCCACACCAAATCCTTCTGAAAATAACTTCATAGAAGCAAAAAGTTCTTTTTGAATATCCGGAAAATAGTTTCTATATTTTTTAGTTTCCGCTGCAAATAAGTGAGTATGAGATAAGGTTTGACCAATTTTAGTTAAATTGATTCCATTATATAGAAAATAAAAAGAATGAATATGTTTGTTATTTCTAGAACACATGTATTCTTTTATATATACTCTTTCCGATATATCGAAATCTATTGGAAAAAATAAAAACCGCTCTTTGGAATAATTAATTGATAGCTGCATATTTGTAGATGTTATTTTTCTCATTTTATATAAGTCTGTAAACGTACTTTCTTTTTTGCATTGAGGACAAAATGAATCAAAAATTACAGATTCATGAGGGTGATGAATCATGGAGTCTCTTGAAAGAAAATTTATCAAGCTATCCTTGACCAAAGGATCAATTTCTATTGTCTTATAAAGACCAAGTTCAAGAAGCAAATTTCTTTCCTCTAATTGCATGTATTGGATTACATCAGTTGTTGCATCCGGTAATTTATCCTTATTTTTAGCCATTTATTTATCTCCTTTTATAATTCGTCTTTTTCAACACTATCGAAATAATTTTCAGGCTTTAAATTTTCACCTTTTTCATAACGATCTAATAACATAAAAATAGCCCAGTCTATTAGCCGAGACTTGGTTACCCCTGTTTGTTGTGATAATGTGTTTAACCGTTCGACACTCTCATTATCTAGTGCCATTCCTATTCTTTTTCTATTTTTCAATTCACCCAATTTAAATTCCTCCATTTTAATATTACTATTTTCTATCATACTCTTAAATTCCCATAAAAGTTTCATTAAACTGGTATCAATGTATTGACTAGTGTGATAAGTTGTAATAAGCTTATATCAAATAAAAGGAATGAGGCGATGGAAGTGTTAAAAGTAGAGCAACGTTTTAGAGGTCAGTTTTGGGTCTCTAAGCCAGGGCAAGTTTCATATGCAGTCGGCGCTGCTGAAGCGGCTGAGGTTTTAGGCTACACAATTGAAGAAGTCCGTCGCTTAGTCGTCGCTGTTGTCGAGAACAATACGGATGCCGTCGCATGACTAAATCACCTATATTTATCGGCGAACCTGTTCATGATCGTATTCTCGACGGGGTACCGCCTGCACAGATTGACTGGAGAGACTTACCTTTGGGAAAAGGCGGTGGGATTCCGACAGATAAGAAAAAGGACCGCCTGATTGCGGTCAAAGCGAAGGTGCTTCTTCAATTCCCTGAATTTAGTTTTACAGTCGAAATCGTAATCGCATATGAGGAATTTCTTGGACACGAACTTACCGCAGAAGAAATCTACCGCGACCTAGCATATGAAGCGTTCGAGGCTTTCGGTGATCAAATGCTCGGCGCAATCGTCATGACGACAGGCGGCGCTGAGATAAACGACGACATGAAGTACGATGAAGTCGCGCAGACAATCGCACTCAAGAAGATCACAGTTTCTTTCGACGAAGTTACGCATGCGAGATATAGATTCCTGTAAATGTTTTCGTTAACCGGCGAGGCCAATCGCCGTGCTACACAAAGGCCGCGACCAACGGCCGTACATTGAGCTACTTTGTAAACACGGGCAAAGCGACCTTAACATATATTGCTTCACGACAAGCCGGCGCCAAACGGTCTGTCGGATTCACCGCGAGTCGCGCCAACGGCTCGAATTAAATACGAATACATCGAAGGGGCAGCGGCTGCAAACGTTGTCCTTTTTTCGTGCGACCAATCAGGATTTCGGAGCCTATCGGAATTAACGAGGGTATCGCTACCCCTTCGGACGACCTGCGCTGTAATTGCGGTTGGTAAGGGGAGAATGGCGCAAGTAACTGCGACACCTCCGCAGTCGACCGGTCCAGTACGTTGCATACGTCAGATATCGCAATGGGACGACTGACTGGCGCCAATTTGCGTTTTATTTTCGCTGGTATGTCCACAAGCACGATTTATTGCGGATTATTTGTAAGGGCGCAAAAGTAATTTGAAAAGTTTTGCCGAAAGTGTTCCGTTTTTCTGATGGCTCTTCGTTTATAGGTGACCGGCGCAATAGAACGCCACAAAAAATATTTTTTTAATTATTTTCGCTAATTCCGTCTTGTTTTCCGGGGCAAGGGCGTCTAACTTATGACGGCGCTGATAATCGGAGCAATCGGTCGTATCGTATCTTGGCGCAGGATATCGTTTGATTGCGAAATAAGTGCAGCATATAGAACGGTGCAACAAACACGCGTGACGGCGCCAGCCGGAACTATCTCTTATAGCGTCTATAGCATCGCAAGTTAACCACTTTCCAATAGAGTCTTATTGGGAAACGGTTAAGTTGGAAATCGGTATATGCGAATCATTGCGTATTAAGAGCTTGCAATCCGAACTATCCAGTTCGTCTTGCGCGGGTAGAGTGAGTTCCTTTATCGCAACAGGTACATATACTGATTGCCCCGCATTTCTAATGCAAATAGTAACGAAGGCCGGCGCCAGGATTCGTGCATAAAAAAATAGACCCGGCAGCGAAACCGGATATATCTTTGCGGTTTTTTAAACCCCGAAGCTGTTCGCTCAGCCGGGATGACTTCGTGGACCGATCCACCCGTTCATACCCTGTCGTATATAAACCAGCATCCCTCTCATTGATATTACATCACTCTTAATTGTCAAAATACGGGTTGATAGATTTGCTTTTTTGGAGTTTTTTTCAAAAAAATATTTTTTATGAAATTCGTTGATATATAAGGGCTGATTCAACGTTGAAGCCTATATATAGTGTATTAACAGGTTTAAGAAGTTCAAAAACCTCTATATATAGAGTGAGGGTTAGTTGTTAAAACGTTTTGGAATTGAGGTGATTGACCCTGTAAAATTTTTGCCTTTAATTATTACATCGTTGTAATAAAGCCGTTTTTTGCGCAAAACCTTGTACGGAGATATGAGGAAGCTAATCCTCAGTTGTTTTGGTTCGTTACCTCCACATAGAACATTAGTTCAAAAAGATGCTAGTAAGTTCCTACTGGCTTCTTTACGAACATTTTCAGCCAACTGGCTAATTAAGCGACATAGAAGACTACGCAGAAAGGACGTACCAACATGAGCACACGTATCCACGAACTAAGATTAGCTGCCGGTATCTCACAGCGACAGGTTGCGAAGCTGACCGGCGTGTCACGATATTTGATTTCGAAGTTAGAAACGGATCAAGGATTTGCGCCACGATTCGCAGTGGACAAAAGGGAAATCGAAATATTTCTTGAGGAAATGCTAGAAGCTAAGCGCAAACAAATTAAACGCTACGATCAAAAACATACAACGGAGGAACGCGAATGACATTTAATATCGAATTATTTGAGCAACTTGCGAAAGGTATTGTAGATCAGACGGAAGAAAAGAAGCTCGGATTTGAGGAACGCATGGAGAGAGTCGAAGAGTTATGTGAGATGCTTCACGAACTTGATTTGCGCCAACGAAACTCTTCTAAAGTAAAAACAATCTTAGAATCGTTAAGTGACTCCTTATTGCACGAGACTCTTAAGGATCCGACGCCGTACAAATCCAAAAATACAGAGTACCCGATCCACTCCGAACGTCAAATTCGGATGCGGACTTTCAAAAATACCGGACTCGATAATACTTTGCTGACGTATGACAGTACAGGTAAGAATCGCGCTTTACCTTTACGCAGATTACGTACGTTCTACGAAATCGACATCATTGAAGCCGGAACAATTGCTCGAAACGAGGAAAGAAAAGCGAAATACGACGCTTTCGTCGCCGGGAAAGAAGTCCCGTTGCTATTAAAAATCCAAATTACGAAGTAGTGCTCGGATGCAACTAACCCACAACTTTCGACGGTTGAACAATCTGCCTGCGAAGCTTGATACCAAACCGCTTGTGAACGAAGTCATCGCAAATCTTGAAGATAATGAGATTTCGGTAACCACGAACCAGGCGAAATACTTTGAGCAGATCGCTGACGTGTTGTTGAATCGCTTGAACTATAACAAACAAATTGCTGTACCAGCGCCTCTAGGCTTCGGTAAGTCAACGCTTGTCACCGCCTTTGCTCGCTATACAGCGTTACGTGAGGGTGCCTCTGTTACTATCGTGTTGCCATTTATCGATGATGTCACTCGAGTATACGAAGCTGTCGAAGAAGTTGCGCCAGGCGAGGCGCTTGCTATTCGCGGTAAATCGTATTTCGAAAGCGGAGATAAGACGCATAACACAGGGTTTCAAAAGCAATTTGAAGTTGCACAGTCGGCGCGAATCTTAGTCATGACGGCGGCAATGTATCGCAGGACGTTAGACAACGGATCCTACGACAATGATCTCTCAACATATCGCGGTCAATTTGAAATGCGTGAAGACGTGCGACATGTACTAATCGACGAATCGCTAGATTTTGTTCGGTATCACTCGGTTAAGAAATCGGAACTCCAAGATTTACTCACGACCGTCGAAAGCGCAGTATTCAACGACCGAATCGCGACGGACAACGCAGGCCTGGCGAAACTCTCGTTCAAAGCGTTTAAGGACGCTGCTGACGGTCTGTTGAAGGCAGTGGACCGGATGGATAAGCGAATCTGCGAGGCAATCACGATTATGCCGGTATTACCAACCTACCGCTTATCGCCGACACTACTTCGATCGGTAAGAGCACGACTGGGATTCGACGTTGAAGCGAAGATGCGGTCAGTGGAGTACCTAGTATCGCAAGGAGGTCGCGTCGAATACGGCCAACGTCGCAAGGTAGACGATCAGTACGAAACGGATTTGAAGCAGGGTGCTGTTTTCGAGCCACATTTAGTCGCTGTTGAGTTAGCAGTCGCCTCGATTGCGAAATATCCGACCGTGTTCCTTGACGCGACTTGCGCTATCGACATGTCGTACCGACTCATACCCGGAATCAGCTTTTTGTTACCGGAATCACCGTTGTTCACGTACGAGAATCTAGAAATCGTCGTCTGCGGTAATCAAACGGCTAGCCGGAACTGGTCGATTAACATGCGAAATCTTGAACGGTTGGCGAGATTCATCAAAGATGACGTAAGTAAACGATCTGAGAAAACGCTGGTCACAACGTACAAAGGAACTTCGCTTGATCGCCTCACGCAATTATTAGAGGATACGCAAGGAATTGAAGTCATTCCGAACGCTTCCGGACGTGGTAGTAACGCCTTTGCTGATTTTAATATGATTGTTCACGCAGGAACGGCGCTGCCTGGCGCAGTGACGCAGATTACTCGAGCAGATCGTTACTACGACGAGATTGATGGTAGGTTTTCGCAAGATAAGAAGCTCGGGATACGTTTCGAAGACCCTCGCGTACAAGCGTTACAAGCTAATCAAATTGCTGTTTTGACGGCGCAGCTCATCGGACGTCTTCGCCCGAATCGCCGAGCGGACGAGGTCGTGACACTCCACTTGAATCTTCCGGATGAATCAGTGGCGTTGCTGCAGGACTTCTTCCCAGGATGCAAGGTAACCCATCGCCGACTACTTGGAAGCAATCAGACTAATCCGAACTTAGTCGCTTTGGAGAGCCTTCTAGAAAGTTATGAAGGAAATGAGCTAACTAAGAAAGCAATCTACACACATCTACAAATCGAACCGGGTAGTTGGTCGCGATTTCTGAAGCGGACTCCGGAAGCATCGAAACTGCTAAAAGCAGATGGCTGGGTAGATAAACGAACGAAATACATCAAACAGGATTGAGAGTGAACGCACCTTGACAACTAAATTATTTAAACAAAAGCGAAACACGAGGCTCAAAGCGTACCGTCGAACATTAAACGGGCGCTTGAGTCGCGCTGCTGAGCGAGCAAATAAGCTTGCGGCAGACCACAATCTCAAGGGACGTGTAACAACGGCTGAGCTTAAGGCGATGTACGAGGAGCAGGGCGGTCTTTGCCTCATTACAGGACGCAGTCTTACGCCTGATCGACCTTCAGCGGATAGTCACATGTCTTTGGATCATTTGGTAGCGGCACAATGCGCCTCGGGTGTTGCGAATGGTACAAGCAGTAACATGTGTCTTGTCCGGCTACCCATTAATAAGGCGAAAGGCAGTCGACCTCTGTGCGAGCTATTTAACGAAACGAAGCCGATTCTTACAGAGTATATGGTTCAGGTTTTATCAGAAGAACGTCAAAAAGATATTATCGATATTCAGTATCAGCAACTCAAAGCACTTGGAAGGGATGTGGACGATAGTGACTACATTGTAATGAAAAATTATCGTCGTAAGCGCAGTAACCGCCGTAAAAACATCAAATGAAAAGGAAGTGGCCACGATGCCAAACGAAACTAAATTTTTAAGCTATAAATTACCGAAAGCACCCGAACCGGTCGAAAAACCGGCGTCAGTTTACGTCGATGAAGAAACGAATCAATTCCGCTTCGAACCTTTTGACGCAATCGACCGCAAGACCGCGGAGTACCACCAAAAATCCGACGCACTTCAGCAGCAGGTCGCAGAAGCTCGCAGTCAAACGGAGCAAGCGCAGGCAGACTATCAAACGCTAGTAGCGAAGAACTTGCTTGGCGAAGTTTCCGATGCTGATCTAATGACCGCACGACAGGCGTTGAAAGAGCAGGAACGCTTGCTTGCGGATAAGGAAGCGATGATTGACGGCTTGATTTCGAGCCTGGCGCCTTCTTATGACAAGGCGACGCTTCATGCGCAGTATCACGCAGAATATGTCGCGTATGTGCGTTACCTTAACGATCAAGCGCTGTTTGAATTGCTACAAATGCGGCAGGACTACGTCAACAAAATCGAAGAGACATTCGACCAGTTAGCGCGTTCGATTGACGTCCGTAAAGATTCGAAGCGTTTTATCGCCGATTTGCGGACAGATGCCGGTAATCATATTATTCAGTCACCAGTGCCAATTTCGATGCAATTAGATCTTACGCAAGCTGAACTCACCGCAATTAGCGGGCATGACGCACTTTACAAACACGAAGGATGAAAAAACGAGAAAAGGACGTGTACGATTTGAAAGAGAAACTAACAGAAATCGTAAAGACAAGAGACATCAAACTTAAGGCAGTCGAGCAACCTAAAACACTCATTACAAATAGTGATGAATCATATGAGTATCTTCCATTCACTAAATTTGTTGAAGACACTCAAGCTTTGGTTCAAAAAAATCAAGACCTCTCGGAAATGTATATCAAGAAGCAAGATGAACTGAGTGAGAAAAAGGTAGCCCACTCAATTTTGGCAGGAAAAGAGTTACTTGGAGAGGCAACCAAAGCACAAGTAATGTCATCACGTAAGGAACTTGGGGCATTATCGGCTGAACTTGAAGAATTGGGACAAGCAACTACCGTTGTGATTCAAGGGATGAACAATAAGTTACCCTTCAAATGGGATATGTTAAAAGAATTCCGTGAAGAAGCGTTACCTTATATCCATTCTGAATTAATGCATAAATTAGTAGAAGTATCGGTAGCGCGAAAGGCTTATCTACAGACAATTGAAAACTTGATTGACGAGTACAAAAAGTCGGATAGCGTTTATAAAATCTATGATAAGTATCGCGCTGATATTACAGACGATCACGCCCACCAGCAACCCTACATCGATATTTTACCTGTCGAGAAGAGCAGTATTTTGCGAAAGGCAGACGAAGAGTCTTTTGGTTTGTTATTTAACATGTCTCGTGCTGAACTTCACGAGATTAAAAATACACTACGATAAAAGAAGGAGATGTTCGCATGGATATCCGAGAACAGTTAAAAATTCGCCGCGATACATTATCGACATTAGAAACTGAGAGCACAGTCACGCAGGAGATGATTGATGACGCGTACGTCCTCGCTAACTTCTCGAGACGGTCGTCAGATCAGAGTAAGTACAGCCAATTACGACGACGATTCGAATATCAAAAAGACGTCGAAGAAGCCAAAAAACCTCAGCCCGAAGTTGAGCCGGTAACGAAAGAACAAGTCGCCGAGGCTGTTAAAAAGGCGAAAGAGAGTCCGACCATTGAAAATCTAGCGGTCCACTCAAAATTGAAGCGAAGATATGTCGCTCAAGAGGACGCTAAAGAAGCTGATCGGTTAGCCAAGATGCCGAAATATGATCCGGTAGCTGAGGCTGAGGCGGCGCAAGCTGCGGAAGCAGCGGCGAAACTAAAGTATGCTGAAGGGCTTCAAGAGCAGCGTAAACAACGAATCGAGGCAAAAACGGCGACTTTTATGCGTACAAATCATTAATCGAGAATCAGGCGCCTTCGGGCGTCTTTATCTTTTCGGGAGGCAGCACATGGCAAAAGTAACATATCAATACACTACGGACACGATCGACCTATCGCGCACCCCTGCGGTCAAACTTCGCTATTACGACGGTAAATACGTCACAGACTTCACTTCGATGTCTACTGGCTTCCAGTGGAGCGGCAATAAGAACGATGCATTCCGCTGTCTTGCGATTAGCCTGATCATGGGCGCAGATGTCAACAATCGAGACTTCCTACCGGCAGTAGGGCGACAGATTCGTTTGTATTCCGGTAGCGTCGAACTATTTCGAGGCGTAGTCGTTGAGGTTGAACAGGGTGGCGACGGGAAGGCGACAGTTAGCGTCTATGACGAGTTATGGTACGCGACGAAGAATACGGTCGATTTCGTAGTGGCCGGCGGCATGACCGCAAGTCAGGCGATTAAAGTGCTATGTAAGAAATACGGTTTGGCTTACGGATCTATCGCGGATACGAAGTACAAGTTCGGTCGAAAACGATTCTTCAAGAAGACGATAGCGGAAATATTCGACACACTCATTTGGGAGACTTATCAGGTCACCGGGCGCAAATACATGCTTGAGGTACGCGGGGGTAAGATCGTGCTTGCGCAAGTTATTCCACAGAACGTGAGATTTCGAGTGGAGCGCGGTACCAATCTAAAAGGAATTACCGCAACCACGTCAATCGACGGAATGGCGACGCAGGTTTATGTCACGGGTGGCGCTGACGAGGAGCGAGGACTGAAAGTAATTCGAAAAGATGCTTCCGGAATCAAACGCTACGGTATCCTTCAGCACGCAGAACATCGCAGTAACGTACGTAAGTCCGGGGATTTGTTAAAGTTCGCAGACAAGATGCTTGCGCGACGTAATAAGCCAGTTCGAACGATTTCTGTACAGGCGATCGGATATTTCGGCGTAAAATGCGGTGATGTCGTATACATCAAAGACCGCACGACTGGCGTGAACGACCGCTACTGGGTAACGGCTGATACGCATACCGTCGATGGTAACGGCAAGCATACGATGGACTTGTCGCTCGCCAAAACGTGGGCCTTAACAGTTTCCAACTATGAACCGCCAAGCGAACCTTCGAGCAATACTGGCACACCAACCGGAAGCGACGCAGCCATCGGAACTAAGGCTCCTTACAAGTACCTGACCCAGTTCGTGCGCAAATACGAGACCTCGAACGCAGGCAGTACTTCGATTTACAACGATACTAAATACGGTGGTATGTCCTATGGCTACTACCAAATGGCAACTCGTGCAGGGACACCACAAGATTTTGTCAAATGGTTGGCCAACCGCGATGACGAGATTTATGAGCGGTTAAACGTCAAAATCGGTTCTGTATCGCAGGTGAATGGTGCATTCGCTAAAGAGTGGTTTGCGGTCGCTCAGCGATACAAGACGCGATTCACGGATCTCGAACATGCTTACGCCAAGCAAAAATACTACGATAAGGCCCGTGATGGTATCCGTAAGAGAATCGGCATCGACGTCAACAAGCGAAGCTGGGCGTTGCAGGCTGCGCTACTATCGACAGCGATTCAATTCGGAAACGGTTCGTCGACTAGCGTGAAGGGCGCCATTCCGATCTTCAGCACGATGTATAAAAAGGGAATTTCGGACGAGGCGTGGCTTCGCGCTATTTACGCAGACAAGACCCGGCGATTCCCGGTTACAAAGACACGTTTCGCCAACGAATTAGCGGACGCACTCGCCATGCTGAACAAGCAGCAAGCGTCCATCGAGCGCACAAAGCCGGCACCAAAACCGAGTAGCGCTTCAAAGACCGCAGTTCGCGAGAAAATCGTCAAAATTGCGCGGAGCAAGAAAGGCAAGCTGACGTATAACCTTGCCGGCGGTAACCCGTTATTAAGCGGAAGCAACGTCGGAGATTGCAGCGACTTCGTCCAGTACGTCTTTAAACAGGCGGGAATTAGCGGAAGAGTGCCGAACTATACGCCGGTGATTTGGAGCAAGTATAAGCGGATCGAGCGGAGCGCGGCGCGGCCAGGCGACTTAGTACTATTTACTGGTACTATTCCGGGCCGTGCGAAAGGACAACCGTCACACGTAGGTATCGTGTCCGGCGACGGGAATATGGTCAACCTGCAATCCTACGGCTGCAAAGAAGAGAAATATGGCTCCGGGTACTGGGGCAACTACCTGCTCGGTTTCGTTCGAGTATTAGACTAAAAATTAACAGGAGGAATGGCGAATGCAAAACAGCAACGAAAGCACTCAAAATCTCGGCGCGGATCTGCGTCGGGTCGTCAAAAAATACGGAGAGAATAAAGAGGTCGCGCTAATTTACGGCACGGTAATCGGCGTGAAACCAATCGAGATTTTAGTAGACGGAACGACGGATGCACTACAAGCCGCAGACTTAACGGTTTCGCTCAGTCTTACGAACCAAAGCGTCCAGGCGACATTTAACGGTACTACGAGTACGCTGATTGTTGAGAACGCTTTGAAGCGCGGGGAACGTGTTGCGATGTTATCGGATACGGCGCATGACCGCATCTACGTAGTCGAGCGGGCAACGGACGGGCAGTAACGCAAAAAGACGAAAGCTGGCGCGGGATTGCGTCAACTTTCGTCTTTACTTAATTATTTCACGTCATGTATTCGCTAAATTACGAAATAAAGCGTTTGCCTGCGTGGTGTTGCGCTATCTTTAACGGTCGCTAAACACTGTTATTTAATTATAATGAAGAAAAGCGGGTGTTATCGTAATGAATCGAGTAATATTAACATAACAACGTCGCAATTATTGTCAGAAATAGATAAAATATCGAATGCCTGCGTTGGTGAATCGTGTTATACTTGAAAAAAATCAATTCACTGCAAAACGACGCAACTTAGCGTTCAACTTATACAACTTAATCTTCTTACGCTTGGTGCGCCAGTCGCCGTTGGTTATCGTAAAGATTAGCGATGGCCTATCGACGATGGTCATGGGAGGACGGCAAGTCAAAGTCCTCGCCTGGTACGATAACGAGTGGGGCTACTCCTGCCGTGTCGTCGATCTTGTTCATCTCGTCGGAGCACACATTGAAGCGACTGGAAACGAAGCGAAACAACTGGAGTTAAAATAAAATAATGTTAAAGAAACGCTCTACATCAACGTGTAGAGCGTTTTCTTCGAGAAAATATAATAAAATTCGAAATTTATCCTTGTGTATCTTTTTGATACTCGCTATAATTCAAATCGTGAACTTCAATCGGTCTGGCAATCGCAGCTTAAAGGGTTAGGACCTCTCTGGACTAACTTTCCCCCGTGGGTGCGAACGACTCAGGCGCAAAGTAAGTGATCAACTACTTTGAAGACCATTGAATGTAGGGGGGATCCACAAATGGATACTATGGGAAGACACATTATTGCAGAACTTTGGGATTGTAATCCTGAAAAATTGAACGACATGGAATACGTAGAACGACTTTTTGTTGATGCAGCACTTCAAGCAGGTGCGGAAGTACGCGAAGTCGCATTCCACAAGTTTGCTCCACACGGCGTCAGCGGCGTCGTCATTATTTCTGAATCGCACTTAACGATTCACAGTTTCCCAGAGCATGGTTATGCATCGGTTGATGTATTTACATGTGGCGATCGAATCGATCCAGCCATCGCAGCGCATTATATCGCTGACGGACTCGATGCGAAAATCCGTGAAAATGTCGAAATTCCACGTGGTATGGGACCTGTTGAAGTTCCAGCTGCTACGGTTCAGCACGTTAACTGACAAAAACACGAATGAACAAGCTCTCGTCTTATGGCGAGGGCTTTTTAATATGTCTGACGTCTGTTATTCTTAATAGTAGAAGAAAACAGAAAAAGGTGATGACGGAATGGGACTGAAAGAACGATTACAAAAGCAAATGGAAACGTCGGATACACATAAAAATGAAAAGTTACGGACCCATTACTATGCAGCAACGGTAGAGATGCTGTTTACGGGATTAGAGGCGACGGTCACGAAACAGCAGGGAACGGTCAAACGTATCGATCAGGGGCGCGGAGAACTGGCCTTTACAGCACCCGGATTAGACGGTCTTGCGACGGTCATCATGGTCGGATCCGGTCGCACGGCGGTGGATCTGTTCCTGCACCGGTCCGGTCTGCTCGGTCCGGACTTAGAAAAATGGATTGAATTGATTTATCAGGATCTTGATTCGACCTACCGTTTAAAAATGATCGGCACTAAAGAAATTACGTGAATGGAGGTACGACATGCGTTGTCCAGCCTGCAACTATAACGGGACAAAAGTATTAGATTCGAGACCCGTGCAAGATTTTGGTTCGATTCGCAGACGTCGGGAATGTGAATCATGCGGCTACCGGTTTACGACATTTGAGATGGTCGAACAAACCCCGCTCATCATCGTCAAAAAAGATGGGACCCGTGATGAATTCAATCGGGACAAAATCTTGCGCGGATTAGTCCGGGCATGTGAAAAACGCCCGATTTCCATCGAACAATTGGAAACAGTCGTCAGCCGGGTCGAAAAAACATTGCGGGCGACGGCGCAACATGAAATTCCGAGCGAACAGGTCGGACGGCTCGTGCTGAATGAACTGGCGTCTGTCGATGAAGTGGCATATGTCCGGTTCGCCAGTGTCTACAAACAATTTAAAGACATCAATGTCTTTTTCCAAGAATTATCCGAATTGATGGAACGTCATCAAGACACCGAACGGGAAAATCAAACCTAATGAAGGAGAGGTCGTCTGACTGTTCAGAGCGCCCTCTCTTTTTCTCACGAAAGAAGGGATGAAGCAAATGATGGAACGTGAATTGTCAGGGACCGATCTCTGCTTGATCATGAGTAATGGTGTCGTCGACCGGGAAGCGTATCAATCGCTTTATTATCTGTATCAACCAATCATCGGTGTAAAGGCCCTTGGGCTGTATCAAACGTTTTGGAGTGAGATGATTCCGGGGAAGACGAAATCACAATACATCTCGCATGCAGAACTCGGAACGCTGCTCGGATTTTCAGTCGATGAATTTAAAGAAGAACTGTTTAAGCTCGAAGGAATCGGTTTGATTCGGACGTTTGAAGCAAAACAGGCCGCTTACCGCTATGTCTATCAAATCCGTGTACCGTTAGCACCGAATACATTTTTAAATGACGGGGTGTTGTCGAGCTTACTCTTCTACCGCGTCGGGGAGATTCGTTTCCGGGCTTTACAGAATCGGTTCCGGACCGACCCGTTACCGAAAAACGTCGTCGACCGGACCGTCCGGTTTGATCAAGTATTTGACGTCAAGGCGGGACTCGCCTCCGCCCATCAGCCGAAATCATATGCGAAACAAGAACGGGCAGCTTATGAATTTGATTATTCGTTTGACCTTGAAGAAATGAAACGTCAAACCGATCGATTCTTGCCGCGGAGCTTTTATACGAAATCGATTGATCATCTGCTGTTGAAACTCGCTTACGTCACACAATCAAATGAAGCACTCATGGCAGAACTCCTGAACGCCCGTTTCCGTCATGAAGCCTATCTGCCGATGACAGACAGTGAAAAGCAGGAACGATGTAAACAGATGATGTTATCGGCGAAGCAAAAGCTCAGTCGGGAAAAGAAAGCCAAAGTTGCGGTTCTCGAAGAGGTGGAAGTCGGGGAACTCAGTGAAACCGAGACGATGGAAGGAACCCATCCGAAGCATTACGTCGCGAAGTTAAGAAAAGTTAAAGCGTTGTCGGAACGTGATGAAGAGTTGATTCAGCAATTGATTATCGACTATGAAATGTCGTCCGGAATCGTCAACGCCGCTTATTATTATGCGTTGGTCATTAAAAAGGATAACCGTTTCAGTAAAAACTTCCTGTTGTCGATCGTCGATGACTGGAAACAAAAAGGATACGTAACGGCAGCCGAAGCGTTGGCCAAAACGAAAGAGCAAGACGAACTGATTTCAAAAAAACAGGATCAAAAACAGGAACGTTCGCGGCAGACCGTCGGAGGACGAAGAGGCCGTTCCAATGCGACCGGACCAAATCCGAAATGGTTGCAGGAAGAAAAAGAAAAACAGCAGCAATATGAAGCGACAAAAAAAGCTGATTTTGAAGCTGAGGTGCCGGATGATGAAGAAATGGAACGGATTCTGCGGGAACTCAAAGGCAAATAAAGGAGTAGTGAGATGGAACATATCCAATCATCGATTGAAAAGATTTTAAACCGGCCGGACGTGGCAGAATCAGTTCGGGCCATTCATCAGCGTGTCTTGTCACACCCGGGAGTCATCATGTTTTTGCGGACACATCCTGAAATCGATCAACGGATGATTGAACGCGGCATGCTGAAACTAAACGAGTATGCGGAACAGATGAACGGAAATCAAATCATTGAAAAGAAAGCCGTCATCGAAGGTTATCAGCCTGTCCTGCACTTAGAAAAAGGCCAGATCATGGTCGCTTATGAAAAAACCCAAGCGTTACGGGACCGTGAGAACGAGCGGGCTCTCGAAAAGAAATTTAAAAGTCTCTTCTTACCGGATGAAGTCCGGGATGCGAACTTCAGTGACTTTGATTTAACGACGACGGACCGAAAGCTCGCTTTACGTGCCGCTTCACAGTTTTTAAATACAGTCCGTTCCAAACAACAAGTCAAAGGATTGTACCTGCACGGCAGTTTTGGTGTCGGGAAAACGTATCTGCTCGCAGCGATCGGTAATGCGTTGAAAAAGGAACGGGTTGCGACGATTTTGGTTCACGCACCCGGTTTCGTCTCGGAAGCGAAGCGGCGGATCCGGTCGGATAGTTTCGATACGTTTTTGGAAAGTTTTCAGACCGTCCCGGTTTTGTTGATTGACGACATCGGAGCAGAGTCGATCAGTCCATGGGTCCGTGACGAATTATTCGGCATCATCCTGCAGTACCGGATGATGCATCGTTTGCCGACCCTGTTCAGTTCCAACCTGTCGTACGACGAACTGGAGCTGCATTTCGGGATTACGAATGACCAGGGAGACAAACTGAAAGCCATGCGTCTGATGGAGCGGATCCGGACGACGACGAATCCGGTTGAGTTTTTAGGCGAAAACCGACGCCGGTATTAATTTCTCTTGTCAAAGAAGTTCGACTTTGGCTATACTAAGGACACAATCTGTATAGATGTCAGCTACGATTGAGGATATGAAAAATGAACAGGGACCAAACAAGCGAGAGAAGGATGGTGAAAGCTTCTCATGGAATCCGTCATTTCTTTACTCCCTCATAGCTCAGGCGGGGATAATCCGCTTGCGCGTCACGCCCGTTAGCGCGTGTTCGAGCCGGTGCATGGAAACATGTTCGGGAACGAGGGTGGTACCACGAGATTGAGACTCGTCCCTTTTTGAGGGATGGGTCTTTTTTATTTTAATTTATAGGGGGAAGCAGTCATGTCAAACATTGCTCTTACATTTCCAGATGGTGCAGTAAAAGAATTTACAGCCGGAACGACAGCTGAAGAAGTCGCCGCTTCAATCAGCCCGGGATTACGGAAAAAAGCGTTTGCCGCAAAATTAAACGGTCAAGTCATCGATTATCGTCGTCCAATTGAGGAAGACGGTTCAATTGAACTCGTCATGCCGGATTCGGAAGAAGGACTGGATTTAATCCGTCACTCATCTGCCCACTTGATGGCACAAGCGATTAAACGTCTGTACCCGGACGAGACGATTCATCTCGGAATCGGACCGACGATCGAAAACGGGTTTTACTACGACATTGATATGGAGCGTCGTCTGACAGAGGAAGACCTGCCGGAAATCGAAAAGATGATGAATAAGATTGCCGGTGAAAACTTACCGATCGAACGGGAAGTCGTTTCACGCGATGAAGCATTAGCTGTTTATCAGGAATTAAACGATCCGCTCAAAATCGAATTGATTGAATCGATTCCTGCCGATCAGGATTTAACGTTCTACCGTCAAGGCGAGTTCTTCGACTTATGCCGCGGACCGCACGTACCGGCGACAGCGAAACTCCAAGTCTTTAAACTGATGAGCATCGCCGGTGCTTACTGGCGCGGTGATTCAAAAAACAAGATGTTGCAACGGATTTACGGAACAGCATGGGCAAACAAAGATCAGTTAAAACAACACCTGCACTTCTTGGCGGAAGCCAAAGAGCGCGATCACCGGAAACTCGGGAAAGAACTCGACTTGTTCTTCACATCCCAAGATGTCGGACAAGGTCTGCCGATGTGGTTACCAAAAGGAGCGGCCATCCGCCGGACGGTCGAGCGTTATATCGTCGATAAAGAACTTGAACTCGGATACGAGCACGTCTATACGCCGGTTCTTGGTTCTGTTGAACTGTACAAAACATCAGGACACTGGGATCACTATCAAGATGATATGTTCCCGAAAATGGAAATGGACAATGAAGAGTTGGTTCTCCGTCCGATGAACTGTCCGCACCATATGATGATTTATAAAAATGAACCGCGGTCGTACCGTGACTTACCGCTCCGCGTCGCAGAACTCGGTGGTATGCACCGGTATGAGATGTCGGGTGCGTTAACAGGTCTTCAGCGTGTCCGTTACATGGTCTTAAACGACGGTCATACGTTTGTTCGTCCGGATCAGATGAAGGAAGAATTTAAAGCCATCGTTCACTTGATTCAAGAAGTGTATGCCGACTTTGGTATCACGGACTATAAATTCCGTCTTTCGTATCGTGATCCGGCGGATAAAGAAAAATACTTCGACAACGATGCGATTTGGGAAATGGCGCAACGTGAGTTGAAAGAGACAATGGATGAGCTCGAGCTGCCGTACTTTGAAGCGGAAGGCGAAGCTGCATTCTACGGACCAAAGCTTGACGTACAAGTCCGCACAGCGCTTGGTAAAGATGAAACGCTGTCGACCGTTCAACTCGACTTCCTCTTGCCTGAACGCTTTGAGCTGACATACAAAGGAAACGACGGACAAGATCACCGTCCTGTCGTCTTGCACCGTGGTGTCGTCTCGACAATGGAACGATTTGTCGCTTACTTGATCGAAGAGTACAAAGGAGCGTTCCCGACGTGGCTCGCACCGGTTCAAGTCAAGTTGATTCCGGTTTCAAGCGTACATGAAGACTACGCACGTGAAATCAAAACGATGCTTTTGAAAAAAGGAATTCGTGTCGAAACGGACTTCCGTGATGAAAAACTCGGTTACCGGATCCGTGAAGCACAAGTCAATAAAGTACCGGTCATGTTGGTCCTCGGCGACAAAGAAATTGAAGCGCGCGAAGTCAATATCCGCCGTTACGGTTCAAAAGATTCAAGTAACGCATCACTCGAACAGTTCGTCAGCGATTTGGAACAAGAAATCGCGAACCGTTCAAAATAAGCATGTCTTACCAGTAAAAAGAGGATGGCTGACAGCCATCCTCTTTTTGTGTCTTCTACAGATTTTGTATGGAAGTACCGATAATAGGAACAGAGAAGGGAGACGAAAGAATGAAAACAAGAATGATGCTTGCAGTATGTCTGATTGTTGCTTTTCTGCTCCTGCCTGATACGGAACATGCAGTCAGTATGAAAAGTTACCGGATTACGCCGCAGACAGAACCGATCGATCCTGTACTTCGCGCTTACTCCACATATAATGCCCAAACTAGAAATCATTACACACTCCGGTCATATCTTGAAAAAATTGAAGCGGAAGGCGGAGGAACATTGGTCTTGTCGAAAGGGATGTATCAATCTCCGTTACGTGTCGGCGTTCCTTCCAATACAACCATCATTTTAGAGGATGGCGTCATCATCAAAAAGACGAATGAGACCGGCACACCAAAACTTCAAGCGACGACGAGTATCTTTGATTTGGTACCGCCATCCGTTTTACGATTGAATAAAACAGTCGGGACATACAGCGGGTCCAAAAATATTAAAATCATCGGGCAGGGAAATGCTCAAATCGATTTAAATTATTTTCCGCGTGGTTCGGCTTTCGCCATCGCACATAATGAAAATCTGTATCTTGGAGGAATTACGATTCGTCATCAGCAAGGATCACATGCGATTGAACTGGATGCGACCAAAACAGCTCTCATTGAAAACATGCATTTTGTCGATGCCAAGATGATTGCCGGGACAGGACCAAATGAATCGATTAACCTTGATACGCCGGATCCGGTCACAAAGGGATTCCAGTGGAAATGGTCAGCCCAAGACCGGACACCAAACCATGATATTACGATTCGAAACAATGACTTCACTAATATCAATGTCGCAATCGGAACACATCAATACTCTCAAGATCGTCCGCATACGGCTGTGCGCATTTTGAATAATGTAATTGACGGGACAAAAGACTATGCGATTTCAATGATGAACTGGAACCAACCCGTCATTCAATACAATACGATTCGAAACGTACATCGGGCAGACGGGAAAGCGATTGCTATTTTAGGACGTGGAGTAGTCGGTGGGAGCATTAAACATAATCGACTGGAAAAGGTCGACCGGGCAATTCAATTCCAGCCTCACGTCAACTATGGATTCAAGCCGCTCTACAATCGATTCACAGATAAAGAAAAACTGAGCTTCCGTCAGAATGAAGTAAATCAAGCAACGGTAAATCAAGTCGTATTGTTTTCCAAGCTAGGTGTCTACTCGGCGGAAACATCAGAACGTTTTAATTTTATTCCTTAAAAAAAGCCTATTCCTTTGCGGAATAGACTTTTTTTATAGAAAAGATTATTTTTGCATCTGTTGCAAGAACGGTTGGATATCGACTTGTAACGCTTCTGATAATTTCTTGCCGAGCGATTCGTCCGCACGGTAGAAGTTACAGATGGCAAGCAAGACAGTGTTTTCATGGCGGACTTGTTTTAAGTCATCCACTAAATTGTTCAGGAGTGCCGTTTGTTCTTCTTCTGTCATACGACGGTACACTTCACCGGCTTGACCGAAGTTATTTGTTTTTTCGATTTCAAGACGACCGTGAATGTCATCATACAACGGCTGGTTTTCTTCCGTGTATTCCGGCGTTTGTTTCGGCTCGTCCTGGTAACGGTTTGGTTCGTAGTTGACCGGGCTTGTTTGTTGTCCGACCGGCATTGCACCGTCACGTTGATAGTTGTTGACCTGAGCGAACGGGCAGTTAATCGGCAACTGTTGATAGTTCGTTCCGATACGGTAACGCTGTGTATCGGAATACGAGAAGAGACGCCCTTGGAGCAATTTATCTTCTGACGGCAACATGCCTGGGATCAGTACACCCGGGTTAAAGCCGACCGATTCCGTTTCAGCAAAGTAGTTGTCGACGTTTTTGTTTAATACCATCGTTCCGACGTGTTGGAACGGGATGACATCTTCAAACCAATCTTTTGTTGCATCGAGTGGATCGAAGTCGAAGTTGTCGACATCAGCCGGATCAAGAACTTGGACGAACAGATCCCACTCCGGGAATTCTCCGTCTTCAATCGCCTGATACGTGTCGTTTGATGCATGGTTAAAGTCTTTTCCTTGAATCTCTGTCGCTTCATCTGCTGACAGGTTATGAACACCGACTTTTGGCACCCAACGTAACTTGACATAAACCGTATTGCCGTGAGCGTTCACCCATTTAAAAGCATGGACGGACGAACCGCGCATTTTACGGTAGCTTGCCGGAATTCCCTCATCCGTAAAGAGGTGCATCAACATATTTGTCGATTCCGGGCGTAATGTCATGAAGTCCCAGTAGCGGTCAGGGTCTTGAATATTCGTGCGTGGATCCGGTTTCAGCGAGTGGACCATATCCGGGAACTTCATCGAATCGCGAATAAAGAAGACCGGTAAGTTGTTTCCGACGAAATCCCAGTTTCCTTCTTCTGTATAGAACTTAACCGAGAAGCCACGTGGATCACGTAACGTTTCAGGAGAATGTGTACCGTGAATAACGGTTGAGAAACGGGCGAATACAGGAACCTCGGTCCCTTCGTTTTGAAGGAATGCCGCTTTTGTATATTTCTTCATCGAATTTTTTACCGTGAAGACGCCGTGTGCACCAAAACCGCGGGCGTGTACAACACGCTCAGGAACACGTTCCCGGTCGAAATGGGCCATTTTCTCAATCAGTTGATAGTCTTCAAGCAGTGTTGGACCGCGACGACCAGCCGTACGCGAATTCTGATTGTCACCAATCGGGACACCCTGGTTTGTGGTTAATCGTTTTTTACTCATTAATAACTCCCCCTTATGTATAAGATTACATTGATTATAAAACAATAATTATTCTAAATAAAGAATAATGCTCTGCAAATTCTGAAAACTTGTTTTGACTTTTTTTATTTATCCAGACGAACAAACTTAGAAACTTCTTGCTAAACGGACAGAGGATTGCTATTATAATCAAGTATCTGAGCAACGTTCTAACCGAACAGATATAGCGGCTTGACATCGAGGGAAAACAAGTGCTATGATAGCAAAGTGAAATGACAACAAAGCAGAAGCATCCCGCTTCTCACCACGTATAGCAAGCTATGCTGGTCCATCATGATGATATGTGATAGTAGAGTGTTCTCTGACTATTGTATACTTTATGAGTGTGGGCGGGAAAAACTGCCGACGCTTTTTTTATAGCGTTTTATATCATTCATTTTTCGTGCTCTGCACGATGGAGGTGCTAACCATTAGCAAAGATCTGTTAATCAATGAAGGCATTCGCGCTCGAGAAGTTCGTCTTATCGGAGCGGATGGCGCTCAACTTGGAGTCCAATCACGTACGGAAGCGTTACGCCTTGCTGAGGAAGCTGACCTTGACCTCGTCATGGTCGCACCACAAGCGACACCGCCTGTATGTAAAATCATGGACTACGGTAAATACCGTTTTGAGTTGCAAAAAAAGGACAAAGAAACTCGGAAGAATCAGAAAGTGATTCAGATGAAAGAAGTCCGTCTCAGCCCGACGATCGAGGAGAATGACTTTCAAACGAAATTCCGTAATGCGAAGAAATTCTTGGAGAACGGCAACAAAGTGAAAGCGAGTATTCGTTTCCGCGGACGTGCCATCACTCACTCAGAAATCGGTAGACGTGTCCTCGAACGTCTCGCTACAGAATTAAGCGAGTTCGGTGTCATTGAACAGAGACCGAAGATGGAAGGACGCAGCATGTTCCTAGTGCTTGCTCCAAAGAAAGAAGACTAATCGAATCGAAGTAGGAGGGAATCTCTCATGCCTAAAATGAAATCGCACCGCGGTGCTTCTAAGCGTTTCAAACGTACTGCTTCTGGTAAATTGAAACGTGGTCGTGCTTACACAAGCCACTTATTCGGTAACAAATCAACTAAAGCGAAACGTAAATTACGTAAAGCTAGCATGGTATCATCGGGTGACTTTAAACGTATCCGTCACATGATCGCTAAGTAATTTACCCAATCGTACACAGATTTAGGAGGGAATTTATATGCCACGCGTAAAAGGCGGATATACGACTCGTCAACGTCGTAAAAAACAACTCAAATTAGCTAAGGGCTACTACGGCTCGAAACATACACTCTTCAAGGTTGCAAAACAGCAGGTCATGAAATCTCTCATGTATGCTTACCGTGACCGTCGTCAAAAGAAACGTGACTTCCGTCGCCTCTGGATCACTCGGATCAATGCGGCTGCACGTATCAACGGTCTTTCTTACAGCCGCATGATGCATGGTCTTAAATTAGCAGGTATCGACGTTAACCGTAAGATGCTCGCTGACCTCGCAGTTACAGATGCAACTGCATTTGCTTCACTTGCTGATACAGCAAAAGCAAAATTGAACGCTTAAGTTCTACAATTCGTCGGGGAATTTAATTCTCCGACGTTTTTTTTGGATTCATGGTAAAATAAAAAAGCGCATTTTTATGGGCTGGGGCAATTTTTTTAGATTAAAAGGAGAATTAAGATGGACTGGTTGACACTTTTTGAAATGCAGGAACAATTGGATAAACGGATTCAGTCAGAACATAATTTGACGGGAAATCAATTTGATGAACGTTTGCTGGCGCTATTAGTGGAGCTTGGTGAACTTGCGAACGAAACGCGTTGTTTTAAATTCTGGTCGACAAAAGGACCATCGGCTCAAGTTACGATTCTCGAAGAGTACGTCGACGGTGTCCATTTTCTACTTTCTTTAGGACTTTCTTTAGACTATCGTAAAAACGACTTTGTCGAAGGGGATTACTATCTGACAGCGACAGATGCGTTTTTGGATGTCTATAATAAGACAAACGTGTTTGCGATTTCGCGGACCGAACAAAGTTATGACGTTCTAATTGGTGCTTATCTCGCATTAGGTGCTACACTTGGTTTTACACAAGAAATGATTTTCAAAGCTTATGTCGCAAAAAACGAGGCGAATCACGTTCGCCAAGACAACGGTTACTGAGGAGGAAATCAGATGAATGAACAATTACATATGCTGAAACGTCTTACGGACGCAACGGGTGTTCCCGGAAATGAGAAAGAAGTACGTCAATTAATGCGCGAATATCTTGAACCTCATGCAGAAAACTTCCATCAAGATGGATTAGGCAGTTTATTTGCCGAACGTCAAGGAGCGGGAGAAGATGCACCACGGATTTTGATTGCCGGGCATATGGACGAGGTCGGATTCATGGTCACGAAGATTGATGAGAAAGGATTCCTTCGCTTCCAGCCACTCGGAGGATGGTGGGGACAGGTTCTTCTTGCACAGCGTATGAATATTGTCACATCATCTGGTGAAGTCATTCCAGGTGTCATCGGTGCGAAACCGCCTCATGTTTTACCACCGGAAGCGCGCAATAAACCAGTCGATATCAAAGAGATGTTCATCGATATCGGTGCCACTTCGAAAGAAGAAGTGGAAGGGTGGGGAGTCCGACCGGGAGATACGGTTGTTCCGCATTGCGAATTTACTGTGATGAAAAATGATAATTTCCTGATGGCAAAAGCGTGGGATAACCGTATCGGTTGCGCCATTGCAATCGAAGCGATCAAACGATTAAAAGAAGAGGGTCACCCGAATACGATTTTTGCCGGTGCTACGGTACAGGAAGAAGTCGGTTTACGCGGAGCGCAGACGATTGCAAATCTGCTTCGCCCGACGATTGCTTTTGCAGTCGATACAGGAATTCCGGGTGATACACCAGGTATGACGGATCGTGAAGCCTTATCCAAACTTGGAGAAGGCGTTCAAGTCATCCTGTTTGATGCGACGATGATTGCGCATCGCGGATTGATTGATTTTGTAACAACGGTTGCTAAAGAAGAAAACATTAAATATCAATTGGATCTGACACCGGGTGGCGGAACAGATGCAGCGAAGTTCCACCTGTCTCATACGGGTGTTCCTTCACTTGCCTTGACTGTTCCGATCCGCTACCTGCATACAAACGTTTCAATCATGCATAAAGCAGATTTCGAAGCTGCCGTCGACTTGATTGTCGCGGTGACAAAACGTTTAGATGCAGAGACGGTCCAAGCGATTTACGAGGGGTAAACCATGAAACACATTTCATCTCCAAAAAACGAAATCGTTAAACAATGGAAGAAATTACTGACTAAAAAAGGACGCTTGCAAACAAAACGTTTCCTGATTGAAGGGGAACATTTAGTGGAAGAAGCCGTTCGTGCCGGAATCATTAAAGAATTGATCGTGCGCGAGGACGTTCAAGTACCGGGTTCTTGGAAAAAGAATGCCGCTGATTTGATCACGATTGATGAATCCGTCGCAAAAGTACTTTCTGAGACAGAAACGACACAAGGTATTTTTGCTGTCTGTGAAATGAAACAGCAGACAGAACGTTTGGAACGCGGGCGTTATCTTTTACTCGATCGTCTCCAGGATCCGGGAAATGTCGGAACGATGATTCGGACAGCGGATGCTGCCGGTTTTGACGGTGTCATCATTGGTCATGGGACAGTGGATGTCTATAACAGTAAAGTCCTTCGGGCGACACAAGGTTCGATTTTCCACTTACCTGTCATCATGATGTCACTTGAAGAAGCCATTCAAGACTTACATGAGCTTGGAGTCTTCATTTTAGGGACTGCCTTACGTGGCGCTCAACCGTACACAGACGTTGAGAACCTTGGGGCAATCGGTCTGATTATCGGAAATGAAGCACAAGGTGTTGCTCCAGAGTTACTCGACCAATGTGATGGTCGGGCATACATCCCGATTCGCGGAAAAGCAGAATCTTTAAATGCGGCAGTTGCTGCCGGAATTTTACTGTATCATTTTGCTCCGGCTGATTGAATCCAAGGAACGTTCGTGCTAAAGTGAGTTACAGCATCATATTTAACTAGACAACGATGGAACAGAGTAGGTTAGAAAACGATTCGATCAGGGAGAAAAAGCCTTAGACTGAGAGCTTTTTTACGAATCTGCTAGCTGAATTCACTCCGGAGTCGCACGAGAAATCGTGACGGGAGGCGCCCGTTACCGCGCCGCTTGAGGACTTGAGAATTTCAAGTTGAACAAGGGTGGTACCACGATTATATTAAATCGTCCCTTCGGCATTTGCCGGAGGGACGATTTTTTTATTTGGAAAAGGAGTGAGGAACATGCGGGAACAATTAGAAGCTTTACGTGATGAAGCGTTGCAACTCGTTAATCAAGCAAGTACACAAAAAGAATTAAACGATGTCCGGGTAAAATACCTTGGGAAAAAGGGACCGATTACAGAAGTGCTTCGGGGAATGGGAAAACTTTCAGCTGAAGAACGACCAGTCGTCGGAGAAATTGCGAATGCCGTCCGCAGTGTCATTCAAACTGAACTCGAACAGCGTCTTGTTGATGTCAAACAACAGGAAATGGACGCAAAATTAGCACTTGAAGCGATTGATGTGACCCTTCCCGGTCGTCCGAAACAGGTCGGTCAAGCCCATTTACTGCAACAAGTGACAGATGAAATCGAAGATATCTTTGTCGGTCTCGGTTATACGATTGCCGAAGGTCCGGAAGTCGAACAGGATCTGTTCAACTTCGAAATGTTGAACTTACCGAAAGATCACCCGGCCCGCGATATGCAGGATTCGTTTTACATCACGGATGAGATTTTGATGCGGACGCATACTTCACCGGTACAAGCCCGGACGATGCTCGCTTCAAAAGGTGAACCGATCCGGATTCTTTGTCCCGGAAAAGTGTACCGCCGAGACGAAGATGATGCGACACACTCGCACCAATTCATGCAGGTGGAAGGACTGGTCGTCGGTGAAGAGATTTCAATGGCAGACTTAAAAGGAACACTTGAAGCATTCGTTAAACAAATGTTCGGTGAAGCACGCGAAATCCGGTTACGTCCGAGCTTCTTCCCGTTCACGGAACCATCGGTCGAAGTCGATGTATCGTGCTTCAAATGTGGCGGTAAAGGATGCAACATCTGTAAACAGACAGGTTGGATTGAAATCTTGGGCGCAGGAATGGTTCACCCTCACGTGCTTGAAATGGCGGAATATGACAGTACGAAAATGTCTGGTTTCGCCTTCGGAATGGGGATTGAACGAATCGCCATGTTGAAATATGGTGTTGATGATATTCGCCACTTCTATACGAATGACGTTCGCTTCAGCGAACAGTTTTAAGGGGGAAAACAGATGTTAGTCTCAAAACAATGGTTGCAGGAATTTGTTGATGTTCGTCATAAGACAGGTCAGGAATTGGCTGACTTGATTACAAAAAGCGGGATTGAAGTCGAAGGTGTCGAGGTTCGGGACGCTGACTTGAACAATATCGTCGTCGGTCGTGTCCTGACGAAAGAAAAACATCCGGAAGCGGATAAATTAAATGTCACGACAGTCGATATCGGACAAGAAGAGCCGGTTCAAATCGTTTGCGGTGCACCGAATGTCGATGCCGGACAAGATGTCATCGTTGCCCGCGTCGGAGCCCGTCTGCCGGGCATTAAAATCAAGCGTGCCAAACTGCGTGGTGTTGTTTCGGAAGGAATGATTTGTTCCCTTGAAGAACTCGGTTTCGAGAAGAAGTACATCCGGGAAGATGAACAGGACGGCATTCATACGTTCCGTGAACCGGTCACACCCGGGCAAGATGTCCTCGAATTGCTTGGACTCCACGATGAAGTACTGGAACTCGGGTTGACGCCAAACCGTTCTGATTGTTTGAGCATGTATGGTGTAGCGCATGAAGTAGCCGGCATCTTGAACACTACACCTGTTTTTCCGTCTGTCGAAGTACCGGAAGCAGCATCGTCGACTGCAGTAACTGTTCAACTGGATTCGGAAGCCTGTACGTTTTATGCGGCCCGTGAAATTCGCGATATTACAATCGGGGAATCGCCGCTCTGGTTAAAAAATCGTCTAATCGCGAACGGAATCCGCCCGATCAACAACGTCGTCGACATCACGAACTTCGTTTTGCTGGAGACGGGGCAGCCGTTGCATGCGTTTGATGCCAACAAACTGGGGCAACAAATCGTCGTTCGCCAGGCAAAAGCCGGTGAAACGTTCCAAACTCTTGATGAAGTCGAACGGACACTTGATCCGTCGATGCTCGTCATCACAGACGGTGAACGTCCAGTGGCGCTTGCCGGTGTCATGGGGGGCGCGAATACGGAAGTGGATTCTGCGACGACGTCCATCGTCCTTGAGTCTGCCTATTTTGCACCGACATCGGTTCGGAAAACAAGCCGTGTTCTCGGTCTTCGATCAGATTCGAGCTCACGTTTTGAAAAAGGTGTCGATCCGCGTCGTGTCGTGTTAGCGCTGGACCGGGCCGCGATGCTGATTGCTGAACTGGCAGGAGGTACAGTATTATCCGGAACGGCTGAAGCCGGTACGCTTCAACTGGAGGATCATCTGATTGAAGGCAGTGTTTCGTACATCAATCACCGCCTTGGTATGGAAATCGAAGGAACGGTCATGAAGGATCTGCTCGAGCGTCTTGGTCTTGAAGTCGAATTGTCGGCAGATGCATTGACAGTCAGTGTCCCGACACGTCGTCAAGACTTGATGATTCCGGCCGATTTAGCGGAAGAGGTTGCCCGTCTTTACGGATATGATGCGCTGACGTCGAGCCTGCCGCGCGAAGCAAGCCGCGGTTTCTTACCAAAACGTAACCAACACCGTCGTAAGATGCGTCAGCTTCTTCAAGGTGCTGGTCTTTCACAAGCCATCACGTACTCGTTGACAAGTGAGCAACGTGCAATGCAATTCAATGAACAGCAAGATTTGCATCCGGTTAAATTGGCGATGCCGATCAGTGAAGCCCGTTCCACGCTTCGGACATCCTTGATTCCGGGACTGCTGGAAGTCGCACAACATAATGTGGCACGACAACATGCTGATCTTGCCTACTACGAACTCGGAAGTGTTTATCTGCAACGTGATGCCTCACTTGAGACATTACCGCTTGAACAGGAAATGCTCGCAGGCATCATGGTCGGTCTGGCAGAGCAACATCGTGTTCACGGAACGCACGTCAAAACGGACTTCTTTGTCATAAAAGGAATCGTCGAGACGCTGGCTGAGGCGCTTGATGTGCCGTTAACGTATGAAGCGGCAGCAATGCAGTCGATGCACCCGGGCCGGACGGCACGAATTCTCCTTGACGGGGAAGCGATTGGATTTGTCGGACAAGTTCACCCCGGCTTATCGAAAGAAGAATACGGTCTGAAGGAAGTCTATGTCTTCGAACTCGATGCGATGGCACTGCACTCTAAAGCAGCCCGTGTCTATCAGGAAATTTCACGTTTCCCGTCAATGACGCGTGACGTCGCGATTGTTCTCGACCGTTCTGTATCTGCGAGCGAAGTCGAAGCCGTCATCATGCAAGCTGCAGGACCATTATTGAAGCAAGTGGAACTGTTTGATGTCTATACCGGTGATAATGTTGGAGCGGATCAGAAGTCGTTTGCCTTCTCGCTCCGTTATCAAAATAAAGAACGGACACTCGTCGATGAAGAGGTCACGACAGCTCATCAACAAGTCATTGAAGCCCTTCAATCATCGTTTAAAGCCGAATTGCGTTCTTAATCGTTTATACCTTTTTAAAAGTGAATGATTACCCGGAAAAGGGAGCTGGATGAATCAAAATCCAGCTCCCTTTTTGATATGTCTATAAGCTATTTTTTTCTTCGCTTGAGATACAGTCGGACTACAGGTTGGCTACAGGTCCGCTCGATAAGATGAAGTCAGAAGAAAAAGGGAGGCTTATATATGAATTTTTTAAAACGGGCAGGAAAAAGTATTATTGCACGAAAAGGAAAGACGCTGATCATGCTGATCATCTTGACAGTGATTGGGTCACTTGTGCTATCCGGATTTGCCATCCAGGAAGCTGCAAAAAATGCAGGGGAAGAAGCACGAAAAGAACTCGGAGCGACCGTCACCCTTCAAGTCGACCGACAAAAACAGATGCAGGAACGACAAGCATCCGGAGAACGGGGACGACCTGAACAACAGGCGATTAGTCTGAAAGAGATTGAAGCGGTTGCTAATCTCAGCGAAGTCAAATCTGTCAATTACTTATCACAAGCAACCGCCACTTCCAGTAGTGTCGATCCAGTAACCAGTGAATCGACGGAAACGTCTGATTCCGAACAAAAAGGTCCTGGTACGATGGAGATGCCGGAAGGGATGACAACACCTGACTTTTCCCTGAACGGTGTCACGAGTATGGAACTGATAAATGCCTACACGGAAGGGACCTTAACAGTAGTCGAGGGGGAAGCGTTGACCACCGATTCACCTGAAAACAGTGTCGTCATTGATGAAAACTTAGCATCAGAAAACGATTTAAAGGTCGGGGATACGATTAAATTAAAAGCAACGACTACAAAACAATCTCAAAAATTGACGATTATCGGTCTGTCGTCATCGACGGAAGCGACATCCGATGCTGGTTTCCAGGCCGCCGGTTTCATGGATCCGATGAACCAGATGTATGTCTCGAATGATACGTTAGCTGATTTTGCGACAGAAGATGGAGAAGTCAGTGTATCGAGTGTTGTGTATACATTAAAAGATCCGGCAACGATTGCGACCTTTAAAAAAGAAGCGCAACTTGCAGCAAGTGATTTGGACTGGGATACGTATATGCTTGATGCCAATGATGCGGCTTATCAAAAGATGGTCGGACCAATCGAACAGGTTGCTTCGTTTTCTAAATCGGTTGTATATCTCGTCAGCATTGCAGGAGGATTGATTTTAGCGTTGTTGATTTTATTGTCTGTTCGTGAACGCCGGAAAGAAATGGGGATTTTACTTGCGATGGGTGAAAAACGTTCCAAATTGATGGGACAATTGTTGATTGAGACGTTTGCGGTTGCAGCGGTTGCTTTCCTGATCACATATGCAACAGGCGGCATGACCTCTCAGTTTATGACAGATCAACTGCTCAGCCGAGAAGTGACGGAAGCAACAAGTACGGTTGCGACACAAACCGGATTTGGAGGTCCGGGCGGTCCCGGACAACAAATGCTGAACAGTATCCCGCAAATCACCGAAATGACGACTAATATCGACTGGGTGACACTGATTCAGGTAATGGAAATCGGAAGCTTGATCGTCTTCTTGTCCGTTCTGTTCCCATCAGTCGCCTTACTGCGTATGAATCCAAAAGAAATTTTATTACGGGAGGATTAATCCAATGACTATCTTAAAAATGAATGATGTCTCGTATGCCTATACATCGGGAAGTAAGATTCAACATATCTTAAAAAATGTATCGATTGAATTTAAAGCCGGTCACTTTTACGCTGTTCTTGGCGAATCGGGATCTGGGAAAACGACTGCACTCAGTTTGCTGAGTGGTCTCGATTCACCTACCGAAGGACAAATTGAGTATGATGGACGAGACTTGCGAAAAATTGGTTTAACAAGATACCGCTCACGTCATGCTGCAACCGTATTTCAAGCCTTTAATTTACTGACATATCTGAATGCGATTGACAATATTATCGTGGCGCTGGAATTGAGTGGGAGAAAGGTCAAATCGAAAAGAAGTCACGCTTTAGATCTGCTCGCTCAAGTCGGACTAGATGAAACACATGCCGAGAAAAAAGTGCTTCAACTAAGTGGCGGTCAACAGCAACGTGTAGCTATTGCCCGTGCACTGGCAACGGAGGCGCCGATCATTTTGGCAGATGAGCCGACCGGTGCTTTTGATGAAAAAACAGCTGCCGATATCATTGAACTGTTTAAACGACTTGCACATGAATCGAATCGTTGTATTATTACCGTGACACATTCAGCGGAAGTTGCCCGTGCAGCAGATCATATCATCGAATTGAAACAACAACACTTCCGAATCAGAACAAATGCCGAGCCTCAGACGGTATGACCATTATTCCGGGAGACAGAATACACCGGCCATCTTCTTGTTCTTGACAGAACAGGAAGGCAGCCGGTGCTTTTTTGTATATACCCCAATTAGGTGAGAGGACTGCCGATTCTAAACGAAAAGAAAGTGGGAGGTGAACCACCGATCTTCTTTCCGGATAAAATCTAAACATCATGAAGCAAGTTCCTGCTCATGCGGTGGTTCGTTTCGACGATTGAAAATGAAGTAGATGAAACCACTTGTAAGAACGATGATACTGCAAAACAAAAACATGTTCGAGTAACCGATTTTGGCAGCAAGGCCCGACAGTAATAATGCGCCAAGACCAAATCCGCTGTCATAAGCCAAGAAAAAGGTAGAAATGGCTTTTCCTTTTTGATGTGGTGCAGCGTAGGTCAGCATGACCGTCTGGAGTCCGGGGAAAATCGAAGCAGATCCGATTCCGATGATGAGTGCAGCCAAAAGTAACCCGGGTAACGAAGGGAAAACGCCTAAGAGAATAAAACCTAGACTATACAGCAGGAAAGAAGGAAATAAAACGAAACCCGGTCCTTTTTGGTCAAACCATCTGCCGGCAAGCGGACGGATTGCTACCATGCCAAGTGCGACGAGGGCATAAAAGTAAGACGCGTAGGAAATGTGACCAATTGAATCCGTATACAATGAAATGAAAGCCGCTGTACTGGAGATGGCGACACCGGCTAAAACAGTGGCAAACAATAATAACGGACGGGATAAGAAAAGTGATTGATGAAGCCGGAAGACACGCGTATTCGGTACATGTTGACTCGTTAACGGTAAGCGAATCATCAGAACGAATGAAACGAATGCGAGCGATGCGACCGTGATGAAATAAAGGAAAAAGGCATCATGCTGAATCAAACTAAGTCCGATGACCGGTCCGAGAACAGAGGCAAGATTCATGGATAAAACAAAATACCCCATCCCTTCACCTTGACGGGTTTTCGGAATAAGTGTCGTTACGGCCAAGCTGATGGATGAAGACAACATTCCGAAGCTAAAACCATGAAAAATACGGACGATGATGAGATACAAAAAAGAATTCAAGGGAAGAACCAACAGATACAAAACACTCATCATTGTAAACAATGATGCAGAAATCAACAGCATCCGTTTGACATCGTGGCGATCAAGCCAATGACCAATCAAGGGTCGGGAACAAACGGTTGCTAAAATAAAGCTGGTGACGACCCAACCCAGTGCAGCCTGTGAAACATCAAATTGTTTAGCGGCAAGTAAAGGAAGTGAAGCATTGAGTAAATAAAACGTAATGAATAACAACAGATTGATCAATAAAGTCAGTACGTAATGACGATGAAATAAACGGTTTTTCAAAGTGAATCCTCCTGTTCATCTGGACGGTGTGTTGCGAGTAACTGTGTCATGACTGCCGCAATGATGCTTTGATCGTCGAATGATACAGATTGCAGAAATGCATGATGAGCCGACTGGACGGCCTGATCGATTTCACGATAAGCGTGACGGGCGGAAGGCGTTAAAGTAATCAGACGTTTACGTCCAGAACCCGTTCGCGTGATGTAGCCTAACTCTTCAAGACGTGCAACCGTCTTGGTGACGGCGGGTTTTTCAATGACTAAGTATTTGGATAAGGCAACTTGCGAGACGGGTTCGAGAATGGCGACCGCTTTGATTAACCCCCATTGTCCGGTGTGCAACGAAAAAGGCAGAAGCGCCGCATCGATGTCACGTTTTGCGAGGCGTGCTACTTTGGATAACTGTCCTAACAGATCTTCTTGAAACGTGGTCATATAAAAAACTCCTTTAAGTTAACTAGTTAACTTAAAGGAGTATACCGAATCGGTAACACGATGACAAGTTATTTTTCGGAAGGAAGCGGAAAGACGGCTTGAAACGTGACCTGATTGATTGAGCCGTTGATTTGAGTAATGATTTCGAGCCGGTCCATGATTTGACGAACGAGGAACAGACCCAAACCGCTCCCGCCATGAATCCGATTTCTGGATTGCTCCGAACGAACGAGAGGATCAAACCAGTTTGCGGTTTCACTTGTATCTTGAACGGTTGGTTCATTGGTAATCGTCAAGACGACAGCTGTATCCGTTGTGTCTGTCGAAATTTGGATGTTTCCCGTGACAGCGGTGTAAGAGACGGCGTTCATGAGGACATTATGAAGGGCACGACCCAACAAAGAAGGATCACTCTGAATCCAAGCATCATTTCCGGTTACTGTGACGTCCAGTCGACGCTCCGTAATCAGGTTCTCAAGTGGTCGTAGTTGTTGCTGTAGGATTTCATGCAGAGAGATATCATGTTTTTTGACTTCTATTTGTTCGACGCGGGCGACTTCAAGAAGTTCTGCAACCAATCGCTCCATATTTTCAATGACTTGTCCGGCGCGTTCCAAATAATAATCGCGATCCCGGTAAGCTCCTAGATTGAGTGACATCCCTTCAACCTGTCCTTTTATGATTGTTAACGGTGTCTTCAGCTCATGTGAGATGGCTAAAAATAAATTACGCCGTTCCGCATCACGTTGCCGATCTTTTTCAGATTCGAGACGCAAGCGTTCGTTCGAAGTATGCAGCGACTGCATCGTCGATTCCAGTTTTGTTGCCAGACGATTGATGTTTTCTGATAAATCGCCTAATTCATCGGACGAGGTATGGTGTGTCCGTACCGAAAAATTCAAGTGGGCGAGTTCTTTTGTAGCTTGATTGATCGTCAGTAAAGGGCGTGAAATGGTTCGAGAATACAAAAAAGCGGCTAATGCAGCAAGTAACAGCAACGGAAGAACGATATAGGGGGCAAGATTCAAAATCACACTTTTCACTTCATCAATCGGTTGAATCATTTGATTGGCCTCTAAAATCAAAGTCTGGTCAGTCAAGTCGAGCGTCAAGGATTCTTGAATCATACCTTTTGGCGCATTGTCAGAAACAGGACGCGCTTGCCGGAGAGGACTCCGTTCAAAGCCGGGTGCATAATACAACTGATTGGTTTCCGTCCAAAGAGAAAAACGAATTCCTTGATCCGATAGACGGTCGAGCTCCGTAATCAATTGGGCACTGGATTTTTTTTGAGCGGTCTGTTGGATCGTTAACATCGTTGTATGAAACTGATCTTCCCGGTAGCTTTGATAATAAGACGGTAATGTTGCATATAGAAAGCCGACAGTCGACAGGACGGCAATCATCAGCAAACTAACCGTTAATGAAAACAACTTCCACGTTATCCGATGGCGTTTAATTAGTCGCTTCAAGTTTATATCCGACTCCTTTTACGGTCTGAATGTAGGGAACGTTGATTTTTTTGCGAAGGTTTTTAATGTGTGTATCTAAAAAACGTGTATCCCCAAAAGCGTCAAATCCCCATAATTGTTGAATCAGTTGTTCTCGTTCCAGTACTCGACCTGGATTTTCCAACAATAAATGAAGGATTTGAAACTCTTTTAACGTCAAAATAACAGCGTTACCAGAAATTAAAACGTTATAGCTTGCCGGAAATAGGGTAATTTCACGGAAAGAGAGCTGTTCTTCGTCATTCGTCCGGATTCGTCGAATGACGGCTTCGATTCTGCGCAATAAAATGCGTAAGGAAAAGGGTTTGGCAATATAGTCATCGATCCCAAGGTCAAACCCTTTTACTTGATTGTCTTCATCTTGTAAAGCGGTCAAAAAGATAATCGGCGTTTGAGACGTTTTTCGAACCTGTTGCGCGACTTCAAAACCGTCCAGATAAGGCATCATGATATCCAGTATCATCAAATCGAATGTCGCTGACTGATGCAGCTTAAGTGCCTCCATTCCGTTAGCGGCACTTGTGACATGATAGCCGCTCGATTCAAGCAGTTCAGTTAAGAGTTCGCGGATATCAAATTCATCTTCCGCAATTAAAATATGTGTCATTTTTTTCACCTCATACTTAGTTGTACCATCATTATCTGAAGTTTAACTGAATTTAGCGAGAATTCTCCCACCTCTAAGCGTCTCAGGGCGAAGCCCAGCATAGGTGGGAGATGAATCGCCCTGTTTTTCAAGACTGAGATTGTTGGATACAATCAGTGTAACGAATCAAAAGGAAACTTCAATTTGCGAAGCAAATAAGTGGTGAGTAGTTCACCGGTAAAGCCCGTCAGAATACTGTCGCTGTTCGTTTAAACTCAGGAGGAGAGAACATACATCATGAATCGTTTAGATAAACACCTGTCCGAATTAATTGCGCCATTTCATCTCACATGCGAAGTAAATCCTTCCATCACGGGCATCGCAACAGACTCGCGTGAAGTGACAAAAGGCTGTCTGTTTATTTGTGTCCGCGGCTATACCGTTGATGGACACCGGTACGCTGAAGAGGCCGTTGCAAACGGAGCCGTTGCGATTTTAGCGGAAGAACCCATCGACGGAGTGGAAGTTCCCATCGTCCTATTACAGGATACAAAACATGCTGCCGGAAAAGTGGCGGATTTATTTTACGATCATCCGAGTCACAAGTTGAAGATTTATGGAATAACGGGTACGAACGGGAAAACGACGACGACCAAACTGACATACGATTTATTTCGTGCTGCCGGACAGAAGGCAGGGATGATCAGCACAATCGGAGCGATGATTGACGGAGAAATGATCGATACACCGAATACAACACCGGAAGCTATCATTTTGCATCGTCTGTTATACCAAATGGTCGAGCAGGGGGTCACCGATTGTGTACTCGAGGTTTCTTCGCACGCTTTAATGGAAGGTCGCGTGGAAGGGGTAAAGTTTCATGCCGCAGCGTTTACGAACCTGACACACGATCACCTTGATTACCATGCCTCGATGGAGGAATACGCGCAGGCAAAAGCCTTGTTGTTCAAACAAGTTGCAACGAGCGGAGGGCAAGCGGTCATTCTAAATGAGGCTGATCCGAAGAGTCGAGTCATGGAAAAAGCGGCAGAAGGCGTGCCTGTCATCTGGTACGCAACAAAAGCGCTGTCTGAAGCACCAATCACAGTGGAGTGGAAAGAGGAGACTGTCAGTGTCCGGATTGACGGGACAGTGACGGAAGTTCCTTTCTTTCTTCTCGGCGATTTCAATGCTGCGAATCTTGCGGCGGCCATCGGACTGATGCAGGCAGGTAACGTTAATATGTATCAGCTGATCCGCCATATACCGGAACTTCGTCTTCCGAAAGGACGTTTGGAACAGATTCCGTTTGAAGGGTGCGAAGTATACATTGATTATGCGCACACACCGGACGGATTGGAGAAGTGTTTGAAAGCATTGTCTGTTCCGGGCGAACCTTTATATATGGTGCTGAGTGCAGCAGGGGAACGAGATCGTTCCAAACGAGCGGTGATGGGACGGATTGCCGGTCAGTATTGCGAGGGAATCATCGTGACGGTACATGATCCGAGGCGGGAACAGCCGCAACAAATCATTAAAGAGCTTCTGGTAGAGATACCGCCTCGAAAAATCATCACCTGTCATGAGTCGCGAAAAGAAGCACTCCAGATTGCAGCAAAGGTTGCATTGACCGGGAAGCGGATGGTCATTGTCGGGAAAGGGCATGAACGGTTCGAACAGATTGGGACGGAGCACGTGCCGTTCGATGAAGTCAAGATTTTAACCGATGAACTGATTCGGTTATCCGGTCAGGAGACGGCCATGTAAAAAACCGACCATTTTTCATTATGGTCGGTTTCTTTTCTTAGCTAAAGCTTCCGCTTTTTTAGTATTGGCGAAATGATATTTTGTCCATTCCTGTAAACGTTCAGGACCGTATCTTAATAAGAGCGAAGCAGCGACCTGATCGACTTTTGCACCGGCACCTTTCGGGATCTCCGTCCCGGTCTGGCGGCTCAACTGATCCATCTCTTTTAAGAAGATGGCCCGTGCCAAAATTGAGGCGGCGGCGACGGCGACGTGGATTCCTTCCGCCTTCGTCGAAAAGTAGACGTTGTCCTTGACCTGGTTCGTCTCTCCGGAAAGATGTTTGTAGTAGACAGCTTTTTCAGCGAATTGATCAATCAGGATGGCTTGCGGCGGTTCATCCAGTCGAGTGAGTAATCCATTGAGCGCGGAATTATGAAGCAGGGCGGTCATCTTGCCCTGTGTCATCGTCCGTTGCATTCGATTGTAATCCGGATTGTGCAGGATCCGGTATTCATAAGGAATCACAGCATGCAAATCACGAGCAATCGTTCGGATTTCCGGATCGGAGACGTTTTTAGAGTCGCGGACTCCGAGCTCCCGGACCAGTTCGATTTTCGTTTTGTCAACGTAAGCGGCAACGACGACTAAAGGACCAAAAAAGTCACCTTTTCCGACTTCGTCACTGCCGACGACCGACCAGTTGGCAAATCCTTCTGGTAAAGAGCCGCTTGCCGGAGAAACGTTTTTTTTTGCTATCGGCGAACCGTAACGTACAGCGACAGTTTCAGCTTCCTGTCCTTGAAACATGACTTTTCCCGAGTTATAGACGGTCACGATACATCCGGCCGTTCGTGCGGCGAATCGTGCATAAGGCGGAGGCGAAACTTGATGACGCGTGAAATTTGAAATGACGGTTTCCTGTTTTTCTTTTGTTAGCTTTAAAACGACTGTTCCCATGACATGATCACCCTTTCGAAAATAAGCATACCATCCTTAAGTCGGATGGTGGACTTCTTTTCCTATTTCAAAAATGATGGTACTATATGAAAGAAGCAAAGTATGAGGAGGACAGGAAAATGGCTGATTCAGAAGGGTTGAACCGGACGACGATTCATATTGCAGGAAATGATTATACGATTGTCGGAACGGAGTCACCTGAACATGTTCGCGAAGTGGGTCTCCTCGTGGATACAAAAATTCGTGAAATCAGAGACCAGGCACCACAACTCGACGTGCGACAAATTGCTGTTCTAGCAGCTCTCAATATCGGTAGTGACTATGTCAAAATCAAAAAGAATTTGGGTGAACTTTAAACATGATTTCTCTTGTTATCTTACTGTTTTTAGCTTTAGGCACGATGACGGGTGTCCGTCGGGGTGTTGTGTTACAGGCAGGTCATTTATTAAGCCTGATCATCTCGTTTATTGTCGCTTTGTCGTTTTACGATGAGTTGGCCGAGAAGTTCAAGTTATGGATTCCTTACCCATCAACGCTGGATGATGCCGGAATTGATTTAACGATGTTCTCCATCCCGAGTTCGGTTGGTTTGGATGAAGTATTTTATAAAGCCTTTTGGTTCATCGTCTTGTTTTTTGCGACGAAAATCGTGTTATCGATTATCATCGCAATGTTTGATTCACTGACGAACATTCCAGTTCTCAAGCAGGTCAAAGGTCTCTTGGGAGGTATCTTCGGATTCATCGAGATGTATATCTTCATCTTCCTGGTTTTGTTCCTGGCAGCCTTTGCACCGGTTCAGTCCATTCAAGATGCCATTGCAGATTCAAGTTTAGCGTCATTTATGATTCAACATACACCGGTCCTCGCAGATTGGTTAATGCAAAAAGTCGGTTTGATAAAATAACGTGCTCCCGTTGAATGGGAGCTTTTTTTGAGGGGAGAATTGAACATGCGGACGACACAAGATGCGATTCGACATTTGGAACGAATTTCAGTTTATCTCGAAGTAAAAGGTGAAAACCCGTTTAAGATCAATGCGTTTCGAAAGGCAGCAAGTCTGCTCGAAGCAGCGGAACTTGATTTCATGGCGATCGAAGACTTTACAGCGATGAAAGGAATCGGAAAAGGAACGGCAACGGTCCTTGAGGAATTCCGTGAAACCGGAACGAGTACCGCATTGACGGAACTTGAGCAACAGGTCCCGGAAGGATTGATTGCCTTACTGAAGATTCCGGGACTTGGTGGAAAGAAACTCGCGAAACTGCATGAAGTCGGTGTCATTGATGCAGATTCCTTCGCTGAGAAACTGGCAGATGGTACAGTGGAAGCAATGCCGGGCTTCGGGAAAAAGACCGTGGAAAAATACAGTAAGGCACTGGAAACATTTGAGATACGGCCGGAACGGTTACCGTACGGTGTCATGCGAAAGAGTGTCAGTGAGCTGGAGCGGACGTTAGCCGGGATCGATCAAATCATCCGTTTTGAAGTCGGGGGCAGTTTCCGGCGCGCGGAAGAGACGTGTAAGGATCTCGATTTCATCATCTCGACGGACCATCCAAAAGAAGTGAAGGCGCAATTACTTGAAATTGAACAAATCGATGAAATCATTGCTGCCGGGGACACCAAAGTCTCAATCGTTTTGAAGCGGGATGATGCTTACATCGCAGTTGATTTCCGATTAGTGGACGACTTGGCATTTGCTTCGACGTTACATCACTTTACGGGATCAAAAGATCATAATGTCCGGATGCGGCAACTGGCGAAAGAACGCGGTGAAAGTATCTCGGAATACGGAGTCGAAACGAAAGACGGACTGTTCCAACCGAAAACGGAACAGGAACTGTTTGCCCGTTATGACCTGCCGTTCATCCCGCCGGAACTGCGGGTAGGACGTCAGGAGTTCGAAGCGGATTTAAATATGTTGATTCAGGAAAAGGACATTCAAGCAGATGTCCATATGCATACAACGTGGTCGGACGGTACGTTATCCGTTGATGAACTGGTTGATGCCTGTGCGGCATGGGGATACTCCTGGATGGCCATTACCGATCACAGTAAATATATGAAGTTCGTCAATGGATTGACGGAAGAACGATTGCGGAAACAGCGCGTCGAAATTGAAGCGGCACGAAAGAAACATCCGGAGATGACGATTTTATGCGGTGTTGAGATGGATATTCTACCGGACGGATCACTCGATTATGAGGATGACTTCTTAAAAGAAATGGATTACGTCATCGCTTCGATCCATTCGAAGTTTGATCAAACGGAAGAGGAAATCATGCAACGTCTTGAAAATGCCTGCCGCAATCCGTATGTCTCTTTGATTGCCCATCCGACCGGACGTATTATCGGACGCCGGGATGGATATGCAGTCAACATCGATCGACTGGTCGAACTGGCGGCTGAAACCGGGACGGCACTGGAAATGAATGCGAATCCCGGACGGTTTGATTTAACCGCCTCGTCACTGGCGAAAGCGAAGGCAGCTGGAGTCAAACTGATGATCAACACCGATACCCATCGTCCGGAAATGTTGGAAGATATGAAACTTGGGGTCCTTCATGCACGTAAAGCATATTTGGAACCATCTGATGTCATCAATACGTGGACTGCCAAAGAAGCACGTGCCTTTTTTGACCGAAAACGTTTAGGAGTGAAGTAAATGAATGCCAATGCACTACGTGTATTAGAATACGATAAATTAAAAGAACTACTCGCCAAACAAACCGCCAGTTCACTGGGGGCTCAGTTCGTGCGGAAAATGGAGCCGGCGGAAGATTTTGAGCAGGTGAAAGCGTTACTCGCTTTGACGACAGAAGCGACGACCGTTTACCGATTGCGCGACCGTTATCCATTTGGCGGACTGACGGATGTCCGCAGTGAAGTCAAGCGGGCGGAAATCGGATCTGTTCTCTCAACCAGTGAGTTACTTGCAGTGGCAGACGTCGTCTATTCCGGACGTCAAGTCAAGGCTTTCCAGGAACGTCTGCATGAAGATCATCCGGATCTCCGCTTACCGGCGCTTGACAGCCGGATTGAGCAGATTACAAAGCTGGTGGAAATCGAACAGGGTATTCGTCATGCGATTGATGACCAGGGAACGGTTCAAGACTCGGCAAGCGACAAACTTCGGGCTTTACGGAGTCAGCTTCGCTCACTCGAAGGTCAAGTCCGGTCGAAAATCGACGGCGTCTTACGCAGTAAGTCGAAGATGTTGTCCGATGCCATCGTCACGATGCGAAATGACCGTTACTGTGTGCCGGTCAAGCAGGAGTACCGTCAAGCCTTTGGCGGAATCGTCCATGACCAATCGGCATCCGGTGCGACACTGTTCATCGAACCGCAAGCCGTCGTTGCGGCCAACAATGAAATCCAGGAAGCACGCCTCAAAGAGCGGGCAGAAATCGAACGGATTTTAGCTCAACTTTCAGCGCTTGTCGGCTCAGTCGGCGATTCGCTTCGCATCAACGTCGACGTCCTGGCGGAGCTCGATTTCATCATGGCAAAAGCGTTATACGGACACACGATTCGTGCCGTCGAACCACGTTTAAATGAAAATCGCCACATCGTCCTGAAAGAAGCGCGTCATCCGTTCATTCCGGATGATGAGGTCGTTCCGATTACCGTGTCGCTTGGCGGGGAATTCACCTCACTCGTCATCACCGGACCGAACACCGGCGGGAAAACCGTCACGTTGAAAACGATTGGACTACTGCAATTGATGGTTCAATCCGGTTTATACGTTCCGGCAGCGGACGAGACGGAGTTGAGTGTCTTTGATGCGATTTATGCCGACATCGGAGATGAACAGTCCATTGAACAAAACTTGTCGACGTTTAGTTCTCATATGACGAACATCGTTTCAATGATGGGGAAAATTGATTTCATGAGTCTTGTCCTGTTTGATGAACTCGGTGCGGGAACGGATCCGACAGAAGGGGCGGCGCTTGCGATTGCCATCTTGGATGAAGTGAAACGACGCGGGGCGCGTGTCGCTGCGACGACTCACTATTCGGAGCTGAAAGCATACGGTTACAACCGGGAAGGTGTCGTGAACGCCTCGATGGAGTTTGATGTCGAGTCGCTTAGTCCAACGTACCGGTTACTGATTGGTGTACCTGGACGTTCCAATGCCTTTGAAATTTCGAAACGGCTTGGGCTAGAGGACCGTGTCATCGATGCGGCCCGTGATCAAGTTGGAACGGATGCGCAGTCCGTTGAAACGATGATCGGACGGCTGGAAGAAGCGAAACAACGTGCTGAATCCTTGGAACGGGAATTGCTGCAGGAACAACAACGATTGGTGGAAGAACGGGAAGAGTTCGAGCGGGAACAGGCGGAGATTCATCAAGAGAAAAATGAAATTCTCGCCAAAGCAGAAGAAAAAGCAACGCGTGCCGTCGAACGGGCACAAAAAGAAGCAGAAGCTGTCATTAAGCGCCTGAAAGAATTACGGGACGCGGGAGCTGTCAAAGAGCACGAACTGATTGAAGCCCGGAAACAGCTCGAGCAAGCGAAACCTTCGTTACAAGATCAACGGATTGCCAAGGTCAAAGCAAAAACCAATCAGGCTCCGGTCTTTGCCAAAGGCGAAGAAGTAAAAGTAACGACCTTTAACCAAAAAGGATATATCATCAATCAAAATTCAAATGGTGAATATACAGTACAGGTCGGAATCATGAAAGTAAACGTCAAGCCGAGTGATTTAGCCAAGGTCGGGGAAGTCAAATCGGCTTCGAAAACCAAAAAACGATCTGGCGGAACAAGTATCACGAAGCAGTCTGCTGCTTCAGCCGAGTTGGATTTACGCGGTGTCCGGGTCGAGGAAGGACTGGCAAAACTCGATCGGTTCATGGATCAGGCACTGCTGTCCAACTACGAACAGATTCGTGTCATCCATGGTCTTGGAACAGGAGCGATGCGTCAAGGAGTACAAGAATACCTTCGTGGAAACCGTCATGTCAAAACCCATCGCTTAGGCGGTCAGGGTGAAGGTGGACATGGTGTGACAATCATCGAATTGAAATGAGGCGCGGTTAGGTGAATATTTTTGAAAACGTCTATGTCTACACGACAGCTTTATATTCGGTTGCGGGACTGTTAATCATCATGGGGTTGGCACTTTTTGAGTTGACAACCCGGTACCGGAACTGGGAACATATCAAGAGTGGAAACATTGCTGTTGCTCTCGCGACCGGCGGGAAAATCATCGGTTTGGCAAATATCGTCCATTTTGCCGTCCAAAGTGAACAGCGTGTCGGGGCGATTTTTTTAGAAAGTGCCTTCGGATTTTTACTGTTGATTTCGACCTATTGGATTTTTGAATTCTTAACTCCGAATCTTCCGGTCGACCGGGAGATCGAAAAAGGAAATATCGCTGTCGGCATCATCTCCTGTTCGTTATCGATCGGGATGTCTTATGTGATCGGTTCAGCGTTAGTGGGGTGAACAGGTGTTAGAACGATTAGCGAAAATCATGTTTGGCGTATCGATTGCCTTTTTGGTCGTCGGTCTGCTGTGGGTTTTTATGAATTAAAAGAACTGGCTCTGCTAAGTGATTATTCCGTACTGAGATCGATTCAGTACGGAATTTTTATTGGCAGGACACAAAAAAATGAAGGAGGAGACGACTATGAACGTCAAAAAAACCAATACCAATGAAATACGGCGCCGCGCCTTTGAAGCGATGCAACTGATTTCCTGGAAAGATATTTTTTGGGTGATCATCGGTTCAGCTATCCTGGCGTTCGGCATCAACTACTTTACGATTCCGAATGATTTGTCAGAAGGAGGGTTGATCGGGATTACGGTCATCTTCTACTACCTGTATGGATGGGATACCGGCTTAGTCTCGTTACTTGCCAATGCGTTATTGTTTGTCGTCGGCTACCGCTTCTTAAGTCGGAAAACGATGATCTATTCCGTCATTTCCGTCGCGACGACCTCGTTCGTCTTGTCGTCAACGGCATCACTCGCGACGAGTTCCGACAACCGGCTGATCGGGACGGTCTATGCCGGAATCTTGATTGGTCTTGGAATCGGTCTTGTCATCCGGGCAGGCGGGACGACCGGCGGCGGTGTCATCATCGCTCGGCTAATGAATAAGTATTTGAACTTAGGGATTGCCGTGTCGATGTTCATCATCGACGTGACGGTCGTCGGAGCCTCCGGATTTTTGTTTGGGGAAGAAACGATGCTTTATACGTTGATTGCAATCATCATTGGTTCGTATTTGATTGATTTGGTCAGCGAAGGATTGAATGTCCGTGAAGCCGTGACGATCATCAGTCACCGCCAGGAAGAAATCGCGACGATTTTGACCGAGACACTCGGACGCAGTGCGACCGTCATCCACAGCCACGGTCATTTTACAAAACAGAAAAACGATATGTTATATATGATCGTCGACAAGCGCCAGCTCGCGCCACTGAAACAAATCGTCGAGGCAGCGGATCCGCGTGCCTTTGTCGTTATTCATAAAGTACGGGAAGTCATCGGGGAAGGATTTACCTATCCATCCCGTTAAACCGATTTAAAAGACCACTTGTGAAACAGCGCAAGTGGTCTTTTTGATGAGTTTCAAATATCTATTATTTGGAAAAAATGAAATTTATTTTAACAGAAGACTAGCCGTGTTAGCTGAAATACACGTATAATAAAAATGAATAGTAATTCAGTTACAGGGAGGGAATGGAATGGATTCAGCATGGTTAAAGGATTATCCGGAACAAGTACCTGCATCGATCAACTATCGTGAAGTACCGCTTTATCAAGCACTCGAGGAGGCGGCAAATGAATTTCCGGAGCGGAGAGCGCTTAGTTTTCTCGGGAAACGAATGACGTTCCAGGAAGTGCGCCATGAAGCGCGGAGCTTTGCAAAAGTCCTGCAGGATGCCGGTCTTGAGAAGGGCGACCGGATCGGTTTGATGTTGCCGAACTGTCCACAGTATATGATCAGTTACTACGCGGTGTTGTACGCCGGTGGAATCGTCGTTCAGGTCAATCCGTTGTATACCGACCGCGAACTGGAACAGATTTTGGACGATTCAGGGGCGAAGATGCTCGTCACACTCGATTTGCTGTATCCGAAAGCATCGCGTGTCAAAGCAAAGACGTCTTTAAAAACCGTTGTCACGACAAGCATTGCTGACTACCTTTCATTTCCTAAAAATAAACTGTATCCGATCAAGTCCCGTAAAGACAATAACATCATCATTGATACGACGGGATCCATTCCGTTTCTGTCTCATCGCGGAAGTACGATGATTGAACCGGTGAACATCAACCCAAAAGAAGATATCGCAGTGTTACAATATACAGGTGGAACGACCGGTGCGCCTAAAGGTGTTATGTTGACGCACTTTAATCTCAGTGCCAATGTCGAGCAGATCAGTCATTGGTTCTATAAATATTCTCGGGGAGACGGGCGGAAATTGTTGGCAGTCGTCCCATACTTCCATGTCTACGGAATGACGTGTAACCTGAACTTCGGTATGTTCAATGCGTACGAACAAATCATTTTGCCGAAATTCGACTTGGAACAGGTCCTGAAGACGATTGATAAAGAAAAACCGAGTCTGTTTCCCGGCGCTCCGACGATGTATGTCGGACTGTTAAATCATCCGAAACTAAAGAAATATGATTTATCCTCGATCGAAGCATGTATTTCCGGATCAGCACCGCTTCCGGTCGAAGTACAAGAGAAGTTTGAACAGGTGACAGGCGGACGGATCGTCGAAGGGTACGGCTTGTCGGAAACAAGTCCCGTGACGCATACGAACTGTATCTGGGATAAACGTGTTCCCGGAACAGTCGGAATTCCGGTTCCGGATACAATCGCTAAAATCGTTCAACCGGACGGAGAGACGCCTGCTGCACCTGGAGAGATCGGAGAGATTCTTGTCCGTGGCCCGCAAGTTATGAAAGGATATTGGAAACGTCCTGAAGATACACAGGCTGTTCTGCGTGACGGATGGTTGCATACGGGAGATCTTGGATATGTCGGCGAGGATCATTATTTCCGGATTGTCGATCGGAAAAAAGATTTAATTATCGCATCAGGATTCAATATCTATCCACGGGAAGTCGAAGAGATTTTGTACGAACATCCGGCGGTCAAAGAAGCGGTCGTCATCGGTGTACCGGATGCTTACCGGGGTGAAACCGTCAAAGCCTTCATCGTTCTGAAAGATGACGTGCAGACGACGGAAGAGGAACTGGATCAGTTTTGCCGGAAAAGTTTAGCATCATTCAAAGTGCCGAAACAATATGAGTTCAGACAAGAGTTGCCGAAAACGTTTGTCGGGAAAATCCTGCGTCGTGTCTTAGTCGAGGAAGAACGGACAAAACAACTGGAAGAAAGCAGTTGACAGCTCAAAATGACATGTTAGAATAAATATGAATGAACCATCATTCATTTTATGTGTTAGGAGATAGCCTTATGAAAAGAACGATGTCTAAGAGTGATCGCATCATTGATGCGGCAGTAAAGGTGATTGCGAAAAACGGCTACCACGGTGCCAAAGTGACAGCTATCGCAAAAGAAGCAGGCGTAGCGGATGGAACGATTTATCTTTACTTTAAGAACAAGGAGCACTTATTAATTTCTTTGTTCCAAGCCAAGATGGGCAGTTTCATCGAGTATTCGGAAGCACAGATCGCACATCATCAGTCAGCGACACAACAACTGGCAGGGCTCATCGAAGCGCACCTTGAACAGTTATCGGTTGATTATGATTTGGCTGTCGTCACGCAAATCGAGTTACGCCAATCGAATCAAGAGATGCGGCATAATATCGCAACGGTTTTAAAACCGTATCTTCATCTGATTGATCGTGTGATTCGAAACGGGATGGAATCGGGAGAGTTCTCAAACGAGCTGGATTATCGTTTGGCGCGGCAAATGGTGTTCGGCACGATTGACGAGGTCGTGACGAGCTGGATGGCGAGCGGATTTAAATACGAGTTGCTCGAAACGCGTCACGGGATTCATCGCATGTTAATTAAAGGGCTGAGTTAAGCCCTTTTCATGAAAAACTTTTTTGTAAGCGGATACAAAAATGATGGTGGTCAATAGAAGTTGATACGAGGGGGAACGAAGAATGGAAATCTACGTCTTGTTAAAACGAACATTTGATACGGAAGAAGCAATCCAGCTCGAAAATGGTCAAATCGAAGAGGATGGTGCGGAATTCATCATCAACCCTTATGACGAATATGCAGTCGAAGAAGCCATCCGTGTACGGGATGCCCATTCCGGAACCGTGACGGTCGTGACCGTCGGACCGGAAGATGCGGACAAAGAACTTCGGACGGCGCTTGCGATGGGAGCCGATCAAGCAGTCCGGATTTCGATTGAAGATGATATCGAAGAAGCCGATCATTATTCGATTTCAGAAGTGTTGGCCGGATATCTCAAGGAACAGACTGTCGATTTAATTATCGCCGGAAACGTCGCGGTTGACGGCGGAAGCGGACAAGTCGCTCCACGTGTCGCAGAACTGCTTGATATTCCGTACGTCACGACAATCACGAAGCTCGAGTTAAACGGAACGGATGCCGTCGTGACACGTGACTCAGAAGGGGATACGGAAGTCATTAAAACATCGTTGCCGTTGCTCGTAACAGCCCAACAAGGATTAAATGAACCCCGTTATCCAAGCCTTCCGGGTATCATGAAGGCGAAAAAGAAACCGCTCGAAGAACTTGAATTATCGGATCTGGAATTAGACGAGGACGAGTTGGCACCGCGTCTTGAGACGATTGAACGCTTTTTGCCGCCAAATAAAGCAGCCGGTAAAATTCTAGAAGGTGATTTGTCGACACAAGTCCAGGAACTCGCTTCATTATTACGCAACGAAGCAAAAGTTGTTTAAGGGGGAAGAAACGATATGTCAAAAGCACTTGTACTTGCAGAATCACGGGACGGGAATTTACGAAATGTGTCATTTGAAGCGATTGCAGCGGCAAACTTAGTTGCAGACGAAGTCGTGGTTGCCTTAATCGGACAAAATGTGGCGGCAGATGCCGCGCAACTCGCGACACGGGGGGCACATCAGGTTCTCGTCGTTGAAGACGAACGCTTGCAGCATTATACACCGGACGGGTACGGACAAGTCTTCATGCAGTTGTTGGAACGTGTTGCGCCGGACGTCATCGTCTTTGGTCATACCTCACTTGGTAAAGATCTGTCACCGAAAATCGCAGCGAAACTGCAGGCAGGATTAATCAGTGATGTGACGTCGATCGAAGGCAGCGGAGCAGATGCTTCTTTCATCCGACCGATCTATTCCGGAAAAGCCTTTGAAAAAGTAAAAGTTTCAGAAGGAAAAACGCTCTTCACCGTCCGCCCGAACAATATCGAGCCGTTGGCGGAAGGAACTTCAGAAGGAACGGTTGAATCCGTAACCGTTGAGTTGAAGGATCTGCGTACTATCGTTTCAGAAGTCGTCCGAAAAGCAACGGGTGGTGTCGATCTGTCGGAAGCGAAAGTCATTGTCGCAGGCGGTCGTGGTGTCAAGAGTTCAGACGGTTTTGCACCCCTTCAAGAGTTGGCGGATTTGCTCGGTGGTGCAGTCGGTGCATCACGTGGAGCGTGTGATGCAGACTATTGCGATTACGCGTTGCAAATCGGTCAGACGGGGAAAGTGGTCACACCGGACTTATACATCGCTTGCGGTATTTCCGGTGCGATTCAACATTTAGCCGGGATGTCGAATGCGAAAGTCATCGTCGCCATCAACAAAGATCCGGAAGCGAATATCTTCTCGGTCGCAGATTACGGAATCGTCGGCGATTTGTTTGATGTCGTGCCGTTACTAACGGCAGAATTCAAAAAAATGCTTGTTCATTAAGAAGCGGGGGAAGAAGCAAAGAGCAACTTCTTTGCTTCTTTTTTTGCGTATAACTTGTCTGAGCAGTTTCGTTTGCTGTAAGGTAGGGCTGTGCTATACTCAAGTCAGTAAAAAGATGGGTTGGATTCACAAGTCGATCCCGTCTAAAAATAGGAGGTTTTTCTCAATGGCAATCGTACACGCAACTAGCCAATCGTTTAAAGAAGATACACAAGAAGGTCTCGTTCTCGTTGATTTCTGGGCAACATGGTGCGGACCTTGTCGCATGCTTGCTCCGGTTCTCGAAGAACTTGATGCAGACATGGAAAACGTTAAAATTGTTAAAGTCGACGTTGACGCTAACCCGGAAGTCGCTGGAGCTTTCCAAGTCCAAAGTATTCCGACGCTCGTCTTATTCAAAGACGGTCAACCGGTCAACAAAACAATGGGCTTCATGCCTAAAGATGCTTTAAAAGAATTCGTTGAAACATCTAACTAATTCTAAACGCTATTCAAAAGGCATTCCGTCAATCGACGGAATGCCTTTTTTGTATTGAATCAACCTATCGGTGAACAAAGTTCAATCAGATGACCGTCCGGGTCAAGCACATAGGCGACTGTTTGCCCCCACGGTTTTTCAGTCGGAGGTAACACGGTTTGGTGACCTGCATTCTTGATCTGCTCATACACATGAGCGACATCTTCCGTCACAAAACCGAGCTCGATCGATTGTTGACCGGTTTTGTCCGGGATTTCATAGGGAATCATGGAACGGACGTCTTCTTTTGTGTTGAAGGCAAGAATTGTCGATCCGGTATCAAACTCCGTATAACTTCCGTGCTCCGCTTTAATCGGCAGACCAAGCAGACCGTGGTAGAACAGACGTGTTTTTACGGGGTCCGTAATGTAAAGAATCGTATAGCCGTAATCAACCATGTCAACTCCTCGCTTTCAGTTGTCAGTCTTCCAGTAATGATGCAATGTCAGATGCGGGTGTCGGATAAGCAAAACTCGTTTTCTGAAGAGCAGAGCTCGGAATCCGGTGCTGCATGGCAAACGAAAAATAGTTAGCCAGTTCGGCGGCATGCACACCGATGAAGTGAGCACCCAGAATCTGATCGTCTTCCCCAATCAATACTTTTGCCCGGGCGAACGGATCTTTGATCCGGACATTTGTTTGCCAACTCGAGGTATCAATTAATTTTCCGCGGTATCTTGTATTGTTTTGTTTTAGACTGGCTTCCGTCTGTCCGACTTTTGCCAGATTCGGCGTAGTGAAGACGATGCTCGGCACAGGAAGTAATTCCAGTCGGCGTGTATTACCCTCCAGCATATTACAGGCAGCTAGACGTCCTTCCGTTCCTGCAAAAGGAGTCAAGGCAGGATTTCCGCTGACTGCTACGTCACCTGCTGCATAGATGTTCGAAGCGGAAGACTGGAGGTAATCGTTCACATGTATGCCTTTTTCTTCATAGATGACACCGGCTTTTTCCAATTGCAAATGCTTGATGCTTGCGATACGGCCTGTCGCATTCAAGACGACATCGGCTTCCAGACGTGTTCCGTCAGAAAGCGTCAATGTCGTATCCGAGTAAGAAACCGCTTCTGTTTCATGAAGAATTTGAATGCCGAGTGCTTGTGTCGCTTCAAGCAAGACAGAAACCAATTCCTGCTCAAATTGTTTCAGGGCACTGGAACGAAGCAGAATCGTCACTTCAGCCCCAGCGATTCGTGCCAGGTGAGCGAATTCAAACGAAATGTAGCCTCCACCGATACAGACCAGACGACGGGGGACATCACGCAATTCCAAAAACTCATTGCTGTTGAGGAAACGTTCGCTTCCGGGAACGGATAACTCGCGTGGTCGGAGTCCTGTCGCAATCAAAAATTGTTCGGCTTCCAGCTCGATGTCATCGACCACAAGTTTTTTATTCGACAGGAAACGGGGTTCCCCGTGGTAATAGTCAATCCCCAACTCATCGTACTGATTTCGGGTTTGTTCCGGGATGGCGCGTGTGTATTCATTTTTCCGTTCCATCAGTTGACGCCAGTCGATGGAGACAAGCCCTTTCAGGCCGTAACCGAGTAAACGTTCCACGGCGTCCTTTGCTTCACTGCCGGTTAAAAGAATCTTTTTAGCATCACAACCGCGCTGAGCGCATGTTCCGCCCGGCGTGAAGTTTTCAATAATGGCAACGTTTAGTCCTTTTTCAGCAAATTTATAAGCCGCTTGGTTACCGGCTGACCCTGTACCTATTACAATGCAATCGTATGTACGCATTTTTTATCCCCCATGTGTCATAATCAATGTATGATATTTACCCTATAACGTAAAACTAGAAACGGTGGAAGGAGACATTTTTGTGAGTCATCAAGAACATATTAAGGCGAAATTATCCCTTTTACCTGACGAACCAGGTTGTTATCTGCATAAAAATCAATTTGGCGAGGTCATTTATGTCGGAAAAGCTAAAAATTTAAAGAATCGTGTCCGGTCTTATTTTACCGGTGCACACGATTTAAAGACAGAACGACTTGTCGCCGATATTCGGGACTTCGAATACATCATCACCGGAAGTGAGCTCGAAGCACTGCTTCTTGAGATGACACTGATTAAAAAATACGATCCGAAATATAACATCATGCTCAAGGATGACAAATCCTATCCGTATCTCAAAATTACGAATGAGACGTACCCGCGTCTGATTACGACACGGAAATTAAAAAAAGACGGCGGACATTACTTTGGTCCTTATCCGAACGCTTATGCCGCCAATGAAACTAAACGCCTGCTCGACCGGCTGTATCCGCTCCGTAAGTGCCAGCCGATGCCGAAGAAACTATGTTTGTATTACCACATCGGTCAGTGTCTCGGACCTTGTGAAATCCCTAATCTCGAAGGGGATCAAAAAGAGATCGTCTCGGAAATCCGCCGTTTCTTATCGGGAGAAACAAAAGAATTGGTCCAGTCGTTGCAACACAAGATGAGCGGTGCAGCGGAAGCAATGGAATTCGAACGGGCTGGAGAACTGCGCGATCAAATTCGGGCGATTGAATCGATCATGAACAAACAGAATATGATTACGGCAGATCTGACCTCGCGGGATGTCTTCGGAATTTATGTCGACAAGGGATGGATGTGTGTGCAGGTCTTTTTCCTGCGCGGCGGAAAAATGATTGAGCGTGATGTCTCGCTGTTTCCGATTTACGGGACACCGGCGGAAGAACTTGAAAGTTTTATCGTCCAGTTCTATGAAAAAAATATCAAGCCAAGCGAGATTTATGTCCCGCCCCTCGTCAATCAGATGCTGCTCAAAGAGGCGCTTAATGTACGTGTCCATGTGCCGGTACGCGGATCAAAACGCAAATTGCTCGATCTTGCGACGAAAAATGCCGAAAATGCAATCGGGGAACGGTTCGAATTGATCGCCCGGGATGAAAAGAAAACCGTTCAAGCCGTTCAGGAACTCGCTGATGCGATTGACGTCCATCCGCTATCGCGGATCGAAATCATTGATAATGCGAACATTCAAGGAGCGGATGCCGTCTCGGCCCTTGTCGTGTTTGAAGACGGGAAACCGCTCAAAAAAGAATACCGGAAATTTAAAATCAAAACCGTCAAAGGGCCGGACGACTATGAATCGATGCGGGAAATCGTCAGACGGCGCTACCGGCGTTTATTGCTCGAAGGCGCACGGTTGCCGGATCTTGTCCTGATTGACGGCGGGCTCGGTCAATTAAATGCGGCACTTGAAGTCATTCAAGATGAATTAGGGTTATCCCTGCCGGTCGGTTCACTGAAAAAAGACGATAAACACCGGACAAGTCAACTCTTATTCGGGGAAGGCGGGCAGTTGATTGAGCTCCATCCGCGTTCGAGTGCATTTTATTTGCTGCAACGTATGCAGGACGAGGTCCACCGGTTTGCCATCACGTTCCACCGTTCACTGCGCTCAAAAGGAATGACCCGCTCGCTGCTTGACGACATTCCTGGAGTGGGACCGAAACGTCGTCAACAACTGATCCGTCATTTCGGATCGATGCGGAGCTTAAAAAAAGCGAACATCGAACAGCTGACGGAGGCCGGTTTACCGGTCAAATTGGCAGAAACCGTAGCGGAATATCTCAGTCAGACGAATGAGGAATAAACTTAGAATTGAAGAAGCAGACAAAGAGGCGAACCCGGCTATCACTCAATAGCGGGTTCGCCTCTTTTTTGTAACCGGAAGAAAGCTGTACAATCCAAGCCGTATGTAATTATTTTGTGAACCACCAGATCAGAAATAATATAGCAGCGGTTACAAAGACAATCAAAAAGGCAGAGTGCTTTTTGGTGGCCTTTTTCTGAGAAGTTGCTACTGACACGCTGGTGATCAAAACAACGGCAATCGCGAACCATGTCCAAAAGCTCATTATTTACCTCCAGTCCCTATACACAATCAGGTACACCGAAAATTCGGTGTACCTGATTTAAATTGTTCAGTTATTGATATATTTTTCGTAGAACGAACCAAAGTCTTTTTGATTCCACTTGTAATAATGGCCTTGTAACCAGTCGAATGACTCCTGGGACAAATCTTTGAACGTTTGCGGTACGTTCATATCGCCTTGGCGTAAACCACCGAGAATCGTCACGGAATGATTCAGGGAATTGTTCGCGAACTCAAGCATCTTTTGTCCTTCGTATTGCTTTTCGGCAATGGCGAGAAGCGCTTTGTAGAGATCTTTCACATGTTCGAGCTGTTTTTTATCGACATCAATCGAATAATGTTTTCCGCCGATTTCGAACTTGATTTCGACATCAAGATCGACGGTACCGGCTGTTTCAAACATGACATGACGAATCGGATAATGTGCATATGGATAACGATAGAGGACACGTTTTGAACTGACGGCACTTTCGCCATCAAGATGGACAAGCGCCAGATTCGTAAAGCAGTACTCATCTGTTTTCGATTTGATTAAAAAATAAATTTTTTCGCCGTCTTCGTGTAAGACATAGTCATCTGCGGCGGCCTTGTCAAAATCGTCCGGGTGAATCACTTGCCCAATATCACTGAATCCTGTTAAATCGGCTGCGAGTTTCTTGAACATAAAAAATTCCTCCTTTGGTAGATGCGACTGAGTATTGATACGGCGATCAAACGAAAAAGGTTTCATGTTTCAAGAATTCGCGGTCCGACTTCAAACTCCTGTCCGGATTTCAAAGTGAGCGTTCAATCGGGTCTTTTGGATCGATCTCAATCAAGATATGTACGTGAGTTTTGTTTAATTCAGCATATCCTTCAGCGACGCAGCCGTTCAGTCGGGAGAATTGTTCCGCCAAAAACCCGGCTTCCAACTGGAAGTAGCCTGCCGGTCGGTCGAGACGCGTTGATTCAGGAGGGGTTAACAAAAAACTCAAAGAGTTCCCTTTTTGTTTTTTTAGTTCGAGATGTCCCCAACCAGCTTCTTGGAAAAAGGGAGGTGCTTCTTCGGCACTCAAGACCGGAAATTCACGTGCCAGTCGCTTTCCTGCCCAATAGATGACATGGCGGTAATCTGTTCCTAATAAATCCATCAGCACATAGTCACGAATCAGTTCGATTCCGAATGTGGAAGAGGGGGTTGGTACTGAATCCATCAACAATCACTCCTATCTCTGAAACTATTATAGCGGGGTAATTCTCCTCGGTCATTGTTTTCCTAAAAAAATTTGCAGTTATTTGCAGTTAAATGCAACAGCTCGGGTTGTCTTATAAAAAGGACAGGAGTAGAATAAGTGATGAAAAGACGAATTTCCTTATGAAAGCGCTTTTCTACCAAAATGCGCCAACGTTTGATTGGCAAACAAAAGGGGGGATTTGGATGGCGAATCATCGTGATTTCGTGGGGCGTAAAATACACTCACTGCTCGGCGTCATTCCAATCGGGTTATTTTTACTTTCTCATTTTACGACGAACTATTTCATCGTTCGTGGGGAGGAAGACTTTAATAAGGCTGCGGAAGTCGTGGGGAGCGTTCCGTATCGGTTGTTCTTGGAAGTGTTTGTCATCTTCATTCCAATCATCCTACACGGTATCTACGGTGTTTACATCGCGTTTACAGGTTCCGCGAACACAGGTCGTTATACATACTTCCGGAACTGGATGTATGTGCTACAACGCTTCTCAGGTATTTTCCTTGTCGTGTTCATCACATGGCACGTTTGGGAAACACGGATTGCCGCAGCAATGGGTACGGAAGTTGATGCGAGCATGATGCAAAATATCGTCGATAACGGATTCATGCTTGCCTTCTACATCGTCGGGATCCTGGCGACGACGTTCCACTTGGCAAACGGACTCTGGACGTTCTGCATCACATGGGGAATCACACAGTCACCCGCTTCTCAAAAAGCGATGTCTTATGTGGCAGCCCTCGTATTCATCGGATTATCGTTTGTAGGCGTACGCTCGATCTTGACGTTTGCAGGCGTGTTGTAAGGAAAGGGGAACTAACAACATGGCGAATAAGAATCTTGTCATCATCGGCGGAGGACTTGCCGGTTTGATGGCTACGATAAAAGCAGCAGAACAAGGTGTACCCGTCAAATTATTTTCTCTCGTGCCAGTCAAACGTTCACACTCCGTTTGTGCACAAGGAGGAATCAACGGGGCCGTCAATACAAAAGGAGAAGGTGACTCACCTTACCAGCATTTGGACGATACGGTGTACGGCGGTGATTTCTTAGCCAACCAGCCACCGGTTCAAAAAATGACGGAAGCGGCACCGAAAATCATCCACATGTTCGACCGGATGGGCGTCATGTTTAACCGGACACCGGAAGGATTACTTGATTTCCGTCGTTTTGGAGGAACATTGCATCACCGGACGGCTTATGCCGGTGCAACGACAGGACAACAATTGTTGTATGCACTTGATGAACAGGTCCGTAAATTTGAAGCGCAAGGTTTGGTAGAAAAATATGAAGGATGGGAATTCCTTCGTGCGATCATTGATGAAGAAGGGATTTGTCGTGGTGCGGTATGTCAAAACTTACGTTCGATGGAAATCGAAGCGTTTGCAGCTGACTCAGTCATTTTAGCAACAGGCGGTCCGGGTGTTATTTTCGGAAAATCAACCAACTCGGTCATCAACACAGGACAGGCAGCAGCAGCGGTTTACCGCCAAGGTGCTATTTACGCGAACGGGGAGTTCATTCAGATTCACCCGACAGCGATTCCGGGAGACGATAAACTCCGTCTCATGAGTGAATCGGCCCGCGGTGAAGGTGGACGTGTCTGGACGTATAAAGACGGTAAACCATGGTACTTCCTCGAAGAAAAATATCCGGCTTACGGAAATCTTGTGCCACGTGATATCGCGACGCGCGAAATCTTTGATGTTTGTGTCAATCAGAAGCTTGGTGTCAACGGGGAAAACATGGTCTATCTTGACCTTTCTCACAAAGATGCGAAAGAACTGGACGTCAAACTTGGCGGTATTCTTGAAATTTACGAGAAATTCGTCGGAGACGATCCACGAAAAGTACCGATGAAAATCTTCCCGGCAGTTCATTACTCAATGGGTGGACTATGGGTTGATTATGATCAAATGACGAATATCCCGGGATTATTTGCATCCGGCGAATGTGACTACTCGATGCACGGCGGGAACCGTCTGGGAGCGAACTCGTTGCTGTCTGCCGTCTACGGCGGAATGGTCGCAGGACCGGCAGCAATCGCCTACATGAACGATCTCGATCAATCCGTTCATGAGATGCCGGAAGAAGTCGTGGAAGCACACAAAATTGCTGAGATCAACCGTTTCAACGACATCCTCGCAATGGAAGGTACGGAAAATGCGTATCAAATCCACCGCGAACTCGGTGAAGTCATGACGGATAACGTCACAGTCGTTCGTTATAACGATAAACTCGAGCAGACGCTTGAGAAAATCAAGGAACTCCGCGACCGCTTCACACGCATTTCAGCGACGGACACAGCGCGTTGGAGCAACCAGGGTGCATCATTCATCCGTCAGCTCGATCATATGCTGGATCTTGCGGAAGCGATCACACTTGGAGCCTTGAAACGCGACGAGAGCCGTGGCGCCCATTACAAACCGGACTTCCCGGAACGTGATGACGAACGATTCTTGAAAACAACGATGGCCCGCTATACGAACGGTCATCCGGAAATCTATTACGAAGAAGTCGATACATCATTGATTCCACCGCGTAAGCGCGACTACAGCAAGAAGTCGAAGAAAGAGGTGAAGGCATAATGGCGACACCACTCGAACAGAAAACGAATCAAAAACCGGTTCAGTTCATCGTGCAACGTCAGGATGGACCGGACGGTAAAGCCTATGATGAAGCATTTGAAGTCCCTTACCGCCCGAATATGAACGTCATCTCGGCCTTGATGGAGATTCGTCGTAACCCGGTCAATGCAGCCGGAGAAAAAACGACGCCGATCAACTGGGACATGGGATGTCTCGAGGAAGTCTGCGGGGCGTGTTCAATGGTCATCAACGGAACACCCCGTCAGTCGTGTACGGCACTTGTCGACAAGCTCGAGCAACCGATTCGTTTGCAACCGATGCAAACGTTCCCGATTGTCCGTGACCTTCAAGTGGACCGTCAACGCATGTTTGACGCCTTGAAAAAAGTCAAAGCCTGGGTACCGATCGATGGTACGTACGACTTAGGTCCGGGACCGCGGATGCCGGAAAACAAACGCCAATGGGCATACGAGCTTTCAAAATGTATGACATGCGGTGTCTGTCTCGAAGCATGTCCGAACGTCAACGACCGGTCGAACTTCATCGGACCGGCATCGATTTCGCAAGTCCGTCTCTTCAATTCGCATCCGACCGGTGCGTTCCACAAGGAAGAGCGTCTTGAAGCCTTGATGGAAGACGGTGGAATCATGCAGTGCGGAAACGCACAAAACTGTGTGGAAGTATGTCCGAAAGGCATTCCATTGACAACATCCATCGCAGCGATGAACCGTCAGACGACATTGCATTCCTTCAAGAAATTCTTCGGCAGTGACGAAGGACGTACGGGAGAAGCAGTCAGTCGTTAAGACGAAAACGTAAAATTAAAGAAGGGGCGATGCTCCTTCTTTTTATATTTTAAGGAGGCAATGGTTGTGCGTGTACCCAGTTATATCAATGATTTAGACCAGTGGTTGGAACAGATGAAGCACGGCACGCGGCTGGATGTCGCGGTCCGCTTCGCTGAAACCGATGCTTACGGTCACATGAATAATCGAGTTCCGTTCGTTTATTTTGAAGATGTCCGGACGCTGATGCTCGAAGAAACAGGTTATTCGCTTGCTGACGACGGAATCGTCGTCGTAGCAGATGCGCAGTGTAACTACATCCGCCAAGTCTATCCGCGGGCCCGTCTTGCCGTCTATGCGTATCCGGTTCAGGTCGGAACGGCTTCGTGTGATGTCCATTACGCGGCGTTCAGCGAACAAGAGGAATTGATGTTTACAGGTCGGACCTCGATGGTCCAAATCGATCGTTCCGGAAATGCGTTTCCGTGGAATGAAGCCTATAAAAATTCCTTGCAGAATCGATTCGAATCCGTTATCATTTGATAATGAGTTCACATATTCGAAAACGACTCACTAGTACGTTATTAGTGGAGGGAGATTTCTTAATCATGGAAAAAACATTCAAAGTCATCGCGGATTCAGGCATTCATGCTCGTCCGGCAACACAACTCGTCAACACAGCTTCTAAATTCCAATCAGACATCAACTTGGAATACAACGGAAAGACTGTAAACCTCAAGTCGATCATGGGTGTTCTTTCACTCGGAATCGCAAAAGACTCAGACATCAAAATCGTTGCAAACGGTGACGATGCTTCTGAAGCTATCACGACTCTTTCAGATATGCTGACAAGCGAAGGTCTTGCTCAGTAATCCTTTATCGTACATTCTTGGACGCCGGTCTTGCACCGTCGTCCTTTTTTGTTACCATATGAGATGAGAGGAAAGTGAGGGGAAATCGTGAATAGATCAATTGGAGTATTAGATTCTGGGGTTGGTGGATTGACTGTCGCGCGTGAATTGATGCGTCAGCTGCCCCATGAACAAATCATATATGTCGGAGATACGTTACGGTGTCCGTACGGTCCCCGGCCGGAAGAAGAAATTCGTCAATTTACATGGGAGATGATTGATTTTCTGGTCGCTCAAGGTGTGAAATTGATTGTCATCGCCTGTAATACGGCGACGGCAGTTGTCCTAAAAGAAGCCCGACAAAAACTGTCGATTCCCGTCATCGGTGTCATCGATCCTGGAGCACGGGCGGCAGTCAAGGTTACACGCTCGAAACGGATCGGCGTCATTGGTACGAAAATGACGATTGAAAGCAATTCGTATGAGAAAGCCTTGCGTCACGTCGAAGGGCAGGTCGTCGTTGAGTCGCTTGCCTGTCCACCGTTTGTTCCGCTCGTTGAATCGTCTCAGACAAGTGGACCATATGTTGAACGTGTCGTCGCCAACACGTTAAAGCCGTTGCTTTCTTACGATATGGATACATTGATTTTAGGATGTACACATTATCCGTTACTGGCAGAAGTCATTGGACGAGTCATCGGACCAAACGTCCAGCTGATTTCTTCAGGAGACGAGACGGCGCTTGAAGTCAGTGCCTTGCTTGATTATAACGGCATCACGGCAGATCTTGATCGTATTCCGGAACATGTCTATCATGCGACCGGCGATACACGCTCTTTTGAACGAATCGCCAGTGACTGGTTACATCATCCGGTCCAAGCGAAACGGTTAGTGTTAGGAACGGAGGAAGAAAAATGCGTTTAGATCAACGGGCACAATCGGACATGCGGAAAATTCAGCTCGAGACCGATGTCAATAAGCATGCAGAAGGATCGGTACTGATATCGGTCGGGGATACACGTGTCTTATGCACCGCGACGGTGGAAGAAAAAGTGCCGCCGTTTTTACGGGGGAAACGTCACGGATGGATCAATGCCGAATATGCGATGTTGCCGCGGGCGACAGCACAACGGACGGGACGGGAAGCCGTCCGGGGAAAGCAGACGGGACGAACGATGGAAATTCAACGATTGATCAGCCGGGCGTTACGGTCCGTCGTCAATCTCGAAAAATTGGGTGAACGGACGGTTTGGATTGATTGTGATGTGCTGCAAGCAGATGGCGGGACGCGTACAGCGGCTATTACAGGCGGTTTCCTGGCACTTGTCTTGGCAGTCGACGGATTGATTCAAAGCGGTAAGCTGACGGATACCCCCATCAAAGAAGGAATTGCAGCCGTATCGGTCGGGAAAGTCGGGACGGAGTTATTGCTTGATCTCTGTTATGAAGAAGACGCAGCGGCAGATGTCGATTTGAATCTTGTCATGACCTCGTCCGGAAAAATCGTCGAACTGCAAGCGACAGGGGAAGAAGCAACCTTTTCTCGCAAAGAGATGCTCGATATGCTCGAACTTGGGGAAAAGGGTATTGAAGAACTCCTTCACGCGGCTGAACAATCGTTAGGGGCTTCGTGGTGGTATGTCGGAGAAGAGGTGGAGCACAAATGAAAATCATCGTAGCGACAAGAAATCCTGGTAAAGTCGGTGAGTTTCAAGCGATGCTTGGACGACTCGGATACGACGTCGAATCGTTACTCGATTACGACACGGCACCGGAAACGGAAGAAACCGGATCAACCTTTGAAGAAAATGCGGAACTGAAATCGAAAGAAGCAGCAGCTTATTTTGGTCACGCCGTATTGTCGGATGATTCCGGACTTGAAGTCGATGCACTGGACGGCGCACCGGGCGTCTACTCTGCCCGGTTTGCGGGAGAGGACAAATCAGATGCTGCCAATAACGCATTGTTGCTGGAAAAATTAGCGGACACACCGGCCGATCAACGGACAGCCCGTTTTGTCTGTGCCTTGTCATTGGCAAAACCGTCCGGTGAAACACTGACCGTCCGGGGAACAATGGAAGGTCAAATCGGATTTGAGCAGAAAGGGACAAACGGTTTCGGTTACGATCCGTTATTCCTGATCCCGGCGTTGAATCAGACGGCGGCTGAACTCACGAAAAGTGAAAAAGCGTCCATCAGTCATCGTGGGCAGGCTTTGAAAAAACTTGAAGCGGCATTAACTACTTTTTTGGGAGAGTGATTTTAAATGAAAGCGTTAATCGTAAGTGACAGCCATGGTCTCGATCAGGAGCTATTGACGATATTCAACCGCCACCAAGAAGCAGATTTCGCCTTTCATTGCGGGGACTCCCAACTGACAGGAACTACTGAATCGTTATATCCCTATCGTGTTGTCAAAGGGAACTGTGATTACGGGAATGATTTCCCGGACGAAGTCACCGAGGAACTTGGATCGTTTCGTGTCTTATGTGTCCATGGACACCGGCAAGACGTCAAATACAGCCTCGACCAGCTGGTGCACCATGCCGATCAAAAAGCGGCGGCAATCGTTCTGTACGGTCATTCGCATGTTGCGAAAGCAGAGCAGCGGGACGGGAAACTGTTCATCAATCCGGGCTCGATCCGGATGCCGCGCCATCGCCCGGAAAAGACGTATGCGTTGTTGACGGTTGAAAATGATCAATTCACAGTCGATTTTTATGATCTGACAGGTGAAAAAATCAATGCTTTGTACCTCGACGGTACACTTTAAAAAGAGTTTTACCAAATGTGATTGACACGAAAGAATTGTTTTAGTATAGTTTATTCGTGTTGACACGTCTCAATAGCTCAGCTGGATAGAGCAACGCCCTTCTAAGGCGTCGGTCGGGGGTTCGAATCCCTCTTGGGACACTATAATTAAAATAGAGACTTCCCTTATGAGGGAGGTCTCTTTTTTTTATCCGTTTTTTCGAGTATACTTAAGGTATCATGAACTTGAAAGGGATGATGAAGGTGTTAAAGAAAATGAGTGGAATCCTCGTACTGACCTTGGCTTTAGCCGGATGCAGCGAGGTTACAGATACAGTCGATCAGGCGAAACAGCAAGTGACGGACGTAAAAAACAGCGTTGATTATGCAGGTCAGTTGCAAGATATTGCCCAGGACACGTCCAAGGTGACATCTGAATTGTCGACGAAACTCGATCAAGCAGCGACTGAAGCGCGGGATGCCGCAAATCCGGAACAGGCCCTCGATCAGCAAATTGAAAAACTCCAGACTGACGGAACAGTTCAACAGTTGAACGAAGAATTAAACAAAATTGACGAACGGCTTGCTAATTTAGACACTCCGCCGGCGGAACTGAAGAACTTGAGTGAAAAATTGGAGCAGTACGTGAATCAATCGGAAGATATCACACGGTTGCTGGAAACCGATGTTTCCCTGGACACATTGAATAAAATGGGAATCGAACAGGCAGGACAGTTACAGGAAGCGATTACGAACTGGACGTCTTTACTGGATCCGTTCACGAAGTAAGGAAGTAAGACAGATATGAAGAAGGTGGGATGACCGTGAAGCAGTCGCAATCACGTTGGATGGAACAACCGTTGTCAGATGAGCGGAAGCGGCTCGCAAGATTGAGTCAGGACGAATTGGCAACTGAGCTGGGACGACTGAAAAGGTTAGAAACAGAAGAGGACATTCTCTATGTACTCTATACGATTCAGGAAGCCTTTCTGACAAACGATCGAGAGGCGGAGGCCTATCTGCAAGTGGTGAACCCTTTCCTTGAAGTGGACGGTGTCGAGCAACTGATCGCACTTTTCATGTACGAGAAGGGAGAGCGATATTCCTTTGACCTGGCCCTGCGGACAGCCTCTCCCTATCTTCCTTACGGTCTCGCCTTGAAATTAGACGAAATGACCCAGTCGCTATCGCGTAAGAGAGGTAACATCGGGCAGACGGATGATTCCTCGTATGTGAAGGTACGGGAACAATCCTCTTTACGGCCGGAGCCCGGTGACTGGGTGGCGCTTTACCGGCTCGGGACGATGGACGAACAGTTTCGTTTGATCGGACAACTCGATTTACAGACGAATCCTTCATTCGTCCGTTATCTCATCGAGGACTATTTCACGGGAGAAGATGTCAACGAACAGAGTGCTCTCGTCATCCAGACATTGCTTTCGCAACTCCCGGCGGATCGAGGACTCTTTCCTGTCCGGATCCGGATTCCGTCCATCCGGGTGGATCATGTATTTGAAAGTCCGGAACAACTCAAGAGACATATGACGAGACAGGCGCTTGAACTGCAGTCTTTCAGTAACGAAACCTTCAGGCTGAAGCGCATGGATCCATTTAAGGCGCTGTTGTTCATGAACTGGTATCAAATCGTCTTTCCGAGCGAAGTGTTGGAACAGGGAGACGGATGGCAGGATTGGGTGGATGCGGTCGAAGAATTGGCGGAATCCGACTTTGCCTCGGAAACTCCGCCACCTGACTTGAGCGGACAAGCGCAAAAGATTTATCAGGCTGTCCATTTCCTGTTACCGGAAGGAAAACAGTACGAGCAGGCCTTGCTTCTTTAATTCAAGGGAATGGCTCGTTCAACAGTGGTAATCCTCGGAACGATTGTGCTATAATGTGACTTGTTGTACACACACGTACGCTAATTGACATTTTTGGAGGGACTCAGCATGACTGCAAAATGGGAAAAACAATCAGGTAGCCTCGGCGTTCTCACGTATGAAGCGCCTGCTGAAGCATTTGATAAAGCGGTAGACCAAGCGTTCAAAAAAGTCGTTAAGACATTGAACACACCAGGTTTCCGTAAAGGAAAAATGCCACGCGCAATGTTTAACAAAATGTACGGCGAAGAAGCACTTTACCAAGATGCACTTGATATCTTATATCAAGACACAATCGAAGGTGCTGTCGTCGAATCAGGAATCGAGCCAATCGCGCTTGATAACATCGACGTCGAAACACTCGAAAAAGGAAAACCAGTTGAGTTCAAAATCACATTCGTGATTGAGCCGGACGCAACACTCGGTGAGTACAAAGGTCTTGAGTACACAGCAGTCGAAACAGACGTTACAGACGAAGATGTCGATGCTGAACTCAAAACAATGCAAGAGCGCGGTGCAGAGCTCGTCGTTAAAGAAGACGGCGCGATCGAAAATGGCGATACAGTCGTATTCGACTTCGCAGGTTTCGATGGTGAAAACCAATTCGACGGTGGCACTGCAGAAAACTACTCACTCGTCATCGGATCTGGAAACTTCATTCCAGGATTTGAAGAGCAGATGGTTGGTCTTAAATCAGGCGAGCAAAAAGATATCGACGTCACGTTCCCAGAAGAGTACCATGAAGCATCACTCGCTGGAAAACCAGTCGTATTCAAAGTAACAATCCACGAAATCAAAGCACAAGAACTTCCTGAATTGACAGATGAGTTCGCTAAAGAAATGGACGAAGAAGTTTCTTCTCTTGATGAGTTGAAAACAAAAATCCGTACACGTCTTGAAAACACACGTAAACAAGAAGCTGATGCTTCAATGCGTGATGAGTTGGTTGAAGCTGCGACTAAAAACGCAACAGTTGATCTTCCAGAAGTTATGGTTGAAAACGAAGTTGAACGTATGGTCCAGGAATTCACACAACGCATTCAGTCACAAGGAATTGACCTTAACATGTACTTCCAGTTAACTGGAACGACTGAAGAGGCAATGCGTACTGAAATGAAAGAACAAGCAGAAGAGCGCGTTAAAGCTCGTCTCGTTCTTAAACAAATCGTTGCAGACGAAAAAATCGAAGTTACTGAAGAAGAAGCGCAAGCTGAACTTCAATCGATGTCTGAACTCTACAACATTCCTGCAGATCAGCTTGAAACGATGCTTGCACCACAAGGCGGACTTGATACACTTAAAGGTGATCTTCAGTTCCGTAAAGCGATCGACGTTCTCGTTGACAACGCAAAAGCAAAATAAGCAAACAACCGAACAGGATCGACTTCAAGACCAATTTCTGGTCTTGGAGTCGATTTTTTTGTACGATAGGTCAAACAAGGACAAACAAAAATATATTTTTCAAATCAAACTGTAAAACGCTCATCCAAGATTTGAAAGAGTTTCCTTGTTCATGCTACAATCATAAATAGTAAAACGTGAGAATAGATGCGAAACGGATCTATACAAATTCCACGTTAAAGGGGTGGACCTTTATGTTTAAATTTAACGAAGAAAAAGGTCAGCTAAAATGTTCTTTCTGCGGAAAGACACAAGAGCAAGTGCGCAAACTTGTTGCTGGACCTGGCGTTTACATTTGCGATGAATGTATCGAACTCTGTAATGAGATCGTCGAAGAAGAGCTTGGTACAGAAGAAGAAGTCGAACTGAAAAACGTACCGAAACCGCATGAAATCCGTGCGACTTTAAATGACTACGTCATCGGACAGGAAAAAGCGAAGAAGTCATTATCTGTCGCGATGTACAATCATTATAAACGGATCAATGCCGGTGGACGTGCCGACGACGTGGAATTGTCTAAATCAAACATCGTCATGATTGGACCGACTGGTAGTGGTAAAACACTCCTCGCACAAACGATGGCCCGTATTCTGAATGTTCCGTTCGCAATCGCGGATGCAACAAGTCTGACGGAAGCCGGATATGTCGGGGAAGATGTTGAGAACATTCTCTTAAAACTCATTCAAGCTGCTGACTATGATGTCGAAAAAGCAGAAAAAGGTATCATCTACATCGATGAAATCGATAAAATTGCCCGTAAATCTGAGAACCCGTCGATTACACGTGACGTTTCAGGTGAAGGGGTGCAACAAGCACTTCTGAAAATCTTAGAAGGTACTGTTGCGAGCGTTCCGCCACAAGGCGGTCGGAAACATCCGCATCAAGAATTCATTCAGATCGATACGACGAACATCTTGTTCATCGTCGGTGGTGCCTTTGACGGGATCGACCAATCGATCAAACGTCGTCTTGGTAAAAAGGTCATCGGATTCGGAAATGATTCAGAGAACCGCAACCTGACGCAAAAAGAAATTCTTGCGGCTGCTTTACCGGAAGATTTACAGAAGTTCGGATTGATTCCGGAATTCATCGGACGTTTACCAGTCATGGCGACACTTGAGCCGCTTGACGAAGAAGCACTCGTCCAAATCTTGACAAAACCGAAAAATGCACTCGTCAAACAGTACAAAAAAATGCTTCAACTGGATGATGTCGAACTCGACTTCACAGAAGACGCACTCGTTGAGATTGCAAAACTTGCGATCGAACGGAAAACAGGAGCACGTGGTCTTCGTTCAATCATCGAAGAAACGATGCTCGATATCATGTTTGAAATTCCATCACGTGAAGATATTGCGAAAGTCATCATCACAGCAGAAACGTTGACTGGAAAACGCGGTCCAACGCTTGAGTTGAAGGATGGCACAATTGAACATGGTAAAGAAAAAGAAACGGCGTAACACCGTGACAAATCGGCTCGGAGGCTACTTGTACGCCTTTCCGAGTCTTTTTGTTTAGGAGGAGATTTTTGATGAAGACAAAACAATATCCATTATTGCCATTACGTGGTGTCGTCGCCTACCCTTTAATCGGTCTGACGATTGATGTCGGGCGTCCCGTCTCGCTCAAAGCATTGCTGGCGTCGAAAGAGCATGAAATTGATTTGGTTGTCGTCACGCAACGTGATCCGGAAGCGGAACCGTCCGTGGATGGCCTGCATACCATCGGGACACTCGTCCAGATTGCGAAAATGAGTGAACTGGGCAACGATACGGTTCGTGTCCGGGTCATTGGTAAAGAACGTGTCCGGATTGATCAGGTGACGGAAACAGATGAAGGTTATCAAGCGAGTATCGAACCGATTGAAAAAGCAGACATCAAGGGAGCGAAGCAGGAAGCGCTCGTCCGTTTGATCAAGGAACAGTTCGGACAATTGGTGTCACGCATCAAAGGGATTGGAACCGACGAACGACGTCGTTTTGAGACATACGAACGACTCGATTCATTGACGGATTACATCGCGTCGAAATTGCCGATCGACATCGCGAAGAAACAGGAATTCCTTGAAGAAAATGATCCGGTTGAACGCGGAGTCATGCTGCTTGATGTCATGAAACATGAATATGAAGTCGTCGAACTCGAACGCGAAATGCGTGAACGGACGAAAAAGACGATTGAACAGTCGCAACGCGAATACTATCTTCGTGAACAACTGAAGACGATTCAACAGGAACTTGGCGGAGAAGCAGTCTCGGCAGAAAGTGACGCCGTGAAGTATAAAGAAAAACTGGCACTGCTTGATTTGTCAGAAACGGCAGTCATCAATATCGAAAAAGAAATCAATCGTCTTTCCGTCGTGCCGGCAACGAGTCCGGAACACGGTGTAATCCGGAACTATCTCGAATGGTTCTTTTCCCTTCCATGGAACGAAGCGACGGACGACTTCTTGAACGTCGAAGCCGCATCGGAACAGTTGGATGAAGATCATTACGGTCTCGAGAAAGTAAAGGAACGGATTCTTGAGTACTTAGCGGTCAGACAACTGACGGACTCGTTACGCGGTCCGATTTTATGCCTGGCAGGTCCTCCGGGAGTCGGGAAAACGTCACTCGCCCGGTCGATTGCGACGGCGCTTGAACGCAAATTCGTTCGTGTTTCGCTCGGTGGCGTGCGTGACGAAGCAGAAATCCGAGGACACCGCCGGACTTATATCGGAGCGATGCCCGGCCGGATCATTCGCGGATTGAAACAGGCCGGAACAAACAACCCGGTATTCCTGCTCGATGAAATCGACAAGATGGCAAACGATTTCCGGGGCGATCCGTCTTCCGCGATGCTTGAAGTACTTGATCCGGAACAAAATAACAGTTTTTCCGACCACTACATCGAAGAGCCGTTTGATTTATCAAATGTCTTATTCATTGCGACGGCCAACGACGTCTCAAATATTCCGGGACCCTTGCTTGACCGGATGGAACTGATTCAAATCGGCGGCTATACAGAACAGGAAAAAACAGAAATTGCAATCCGGCACTTATTGTCGAAACAACTAAAAGAGCACGGACTGAAGAAAAGTCAGCTGACGGTCAAACCGGATGCCTTACAAGAAGTGGTTCGCCGGTATACGCGGGAAGCGGGTGTCCGGAGTCTCGAGCGCGTCATCGGTGCGTTGTGCCGGAAAGCGGCGAAGCAAATCGCTATGGGTGAAAAGAAACGGGTTACGGTCACAAAACGTAATTTACCGGACTTCTTAGGTAAACCGATTTACCGTTATGGTCAAAGTGAACTTGAAGATACGATTGGCGCGGTGACCGGTTTAGCGTATACTGCATTTGGGGGCGATACACTGACGATTGAAGTGAGTCTCGCTCCAGGTAAAGGAAAACTGCAGTTAACGGGGAAATTAGGAGACGTCATGCAAGAGTCGGCTCAAACAGCATACAGCTTCGTCCGGGCGAATGCAGAAGCGTTTAAAATCGATCCGAATTTCTATGAGACACAAGACATCCACATTCACGTTCCGGAAGGCGCAGTCCCGAAGGACGGTCCTTCAGCGGGGATCACGATCGCGACAGCATTGATTTCCGCTTTGACGAAACGTCCGGTGCGGCGTGATGTCGGTATGACCGGAGAGATTACATTACGGGGACGGGTCTTGCCGATTGGTGGTCTGAAAGAGAAGTCACTCGCCGCTCACCGTGCGGGTCTGACGACGATTTTGATGCCGCAAGACAATACACGTGATATCGATGATATTCCGGAAACGGTCCGGGATGGCATTCGTTTCATACCGGTCGCGACAATGGACCAAGTGCTCGAACATGCATTAAAAGGAGAGTAACATGAAAATTTATAAAGCAGATTTTATTACGAGTGGTGTTAATCCGGAACATTATCCGGAACCGCTCCTTCCTGAGGTGGCACTCGCCGGACGTTCGAACGTCGGAAAGTCGTCGTTCATCAACAAACTTGTTCAGCGAAAAGCACTCGCCCGCACATCCTCAAAACCGGGTAAAACACAAACGTTAAACTTCTTTAACATCAATGATGAAGTCATGTTTGTTGATGTACCGGGTTATGGTTATGCGAAAGTTTCGAAAACCGAACGTGAGGCATGGGGCAAGATGATGGAAAAGTATTTCACGACACGTGAAATCCTAAAGGGAGTCGTCTTGCTCGTCGATATCCGTCACGAACCTTCAGCGGATGATGTCATCATGTATGACTTCTTAAAATACTATGATTTATCGGTCATTGTCGTAGCGACGAAACTGGATAAAATCAAGCGTGGTCAACGCGATAAACAGATTGCGGCGATTAAACGGAAATTACAGTTTGACGGGCAGGACACATTCATTCCGTTTTCTTCAGAAACAGGTGAAGGTGTCGACGCAGCATGGGAAGCCATCTATCGTCATTTATGATTCAGATAAAAAGAAGCAACCGCCGGAAGGCAGTTGCTTCTTTTTTTATCCAAAATATCCCTTTCAGAAATAAACGCTTCCCATATATGCGGTAGATTGTTTTCACGTTACAATGGTAAAAACAAAAGTGACGGAAAGGGACGTGTAAAGATGAAGCGATATAAATGGATTGCCGCGATCGTAGTCCTTCTGATGCTGACACCGCTATTGATTTGGTTCATACAAAAGGAACGGACATTAAACGTAATCTTGTTTGATTACACGGTGGGAAAACAACAACGGGAACATGCAGGAACGACCTGGTTGTTGAATCATTTGAAAATCACGAAGGATGAAGGAAAGAATTATACATACACGGATTACATCAACCGGTATGACGGGACACAAGGTGAAGCGATGTTGAAACAAGCTTCCAAGGCCGATGTATTGCTGTTTACAGATACATATGGAAAATCCTACACGGTCGACGGGAAACAGCAACACCGTGGCGGACTGACAGCTGAGGATGTGGCACTTGCGACAGACGCGATTTCAAAAGGGAAGACAGTGGTCGCAGAGTTCAATACAGCAGCCAGTCCAACACCATCCGATCGTTCAAATGCGTTCCGGCAATTGTTCGGAACGGCATGGACGGGCTGGATCGGACGCTTTTTCCCGGACTTGACGAAATTACAGGGTCTCGATCAAACCGTCATTGATAAATTAAAGCTTCAGGCTAAGGATAAAGCGTTTAAATTATCCGGACCCGGATATGTTTTCATCAATGACTCGACGGAAGAAGTCTTTTTCGTCAATGATGAGACGCCTCTTTTGTACAAATGGGATAAAAATCAAGGATCCGCAAAGGATGAAGTCCGGTACAACTATTGGTTTGAAATATTGGAACTCGACGGGGGCGAACAACAGGCCCATTTTTCCTGGAAACCCTCCAAAAAAACACAAGCCATGTTACGCGAGCGGCAATTGCCTCTTGAATTCCCCGCCTATGTTACACAAGGAAGCGGCCATTATTTTGCAGGTGATTTCACAGATGTCGCTGATATTCCGCGCTACTATCGTTATGCCGGACTCGATTGGTTCCGTAAACAATTCATTCTCGACAGTGCAGACAGCGAAACGGCATTCTTTTGGAAGGTTTATGCACCGACCATCAGCCGTATCTTAAAGGAAACGAAAGTCGTGAAACAGCAGGCGGAGCAGGTTAAACCGCTGGCACAAACAAAAATCAACAACCAAACGGTCCGGACGCGGGCGCGCTCGGGTCAAGATACGCTTGAGATGTATCAAGACGGGAAATGGAAACCATATTTCGTCAAAGGAGTGAACGTCGGACTGGGCCGCCCGGGTGCTTTTCCGGGAGAACACGCCATCAGCCGTAATGAATACGACCGCTGGCTGAAGCAGATGGGTGAGATGGGCGTCAATACGATCCGGATTTATACACTTCATCCTCCCGCTTTTTATGATGCGTTAAAAGCGTACAATGAAACGGCAAAAACACCGATTTACTTAATGCAAGGCATGTGGGTTGAAGAAAAACCGTTTGAAGAATTAAAAAATGCCTTCGAACCGGAATTTTTAAAGATGACGGATACGGAAGCCAAACGGATGGTCGATGTCATACACGGGAATGCTGTCGTCAAGGAAGTTGTCGGTCATGCTTCCGGTACGTATACGTCTGACGTTTCACAGTACGTCTCTGCATTTGTGTTCGGGATCGAATGGTTACCGGACGCCGTCATCGGAACGAATAAGAAGAACAAGGGGCTTCGGTACGACGGCAAATACGTGACGACGACAAAAGACGCCTCGCCATTTGAATCATGGTTAGCCGGCCGGATGGACAGTGCGACACAGCATGAGCTCGATACCTACAAAACGACCCGGCCCATCGCAGCGACGAACTGGCCGACGACGGATCCGCTTGCGCATCCGAAGGAAGTGGAAGAAGAACAGGACCTGGTATCGATTGATTTCAACCATATCCAGGCCACAAAAGACTTTGCCGGCGGCGTCTTTGCCTCGTATCATATTTACCCGTACTATCCATCGTTCATCAAGGAAGAGTTTGGACGCAAAGCGGATACCGGATCAGAGTCGTACAGCCGTTATCTGAAGCGGATGAAAGACTATCATGATATGCCGTTACTCGTTTCCGAATTCGGCATTCCGAGTTCGCGTGGGAAAACCCATTTGGGTCCGAATGGATTTGATCAAGGGCATGTCAGTGAAGAAAATCAAGGAAAACTCGTAGCCAAGTTATATCAAGACATCGTCGAAACGAAGATGGCCGGCGGACTGGTCTTTATCTGGCAGGACGAATGGTTCAAACGGACGTGGAATACGATGGACTATGATGACGCTAACACACGTCCGCGCTGGTCAAATGTCCAAACGAGCGAGCAGCATTTCGGGATGCTTGGTTTCTTAAGAGCCGATATTACGATTGACGGTAAGATGGATGACTGGAAAGGCTATGCACCGGTAGCGGAAACGGACGGTCAAGCGATTTACATGACATCGGATGAAGCTTATCTGTATGTCCGGATCGACCGGAAAAAAGCCGAACCAACGACACTCGCCTTGTCGACGAAGCCGAATGACGGTAATCTGCAAGTCGGACCGTTAAAATTGGACGAAGGTGCCGAGTATCGTTTGACAATCGGCGATCAAGCGCGCCTGGATGTCGATGAACGGTATGACATCTTCCGCTACCATTACGGGTTGAAAAAACCGTTTGAGATGGTCAAGCCGCCGTCAGATAAACAAAACAGTGGAAACTTTAACCCGATCTACCAAATGCTCGATTATGCAAGAAGAGATCCGGTCACTAAAAAAATCATCAAGCCGGCCGTGAAGTGGGACACAGGTATTCTGCATGAAGGACCGCCGGAAAGTATTTTGACCGATATCTCTGACATCAAGCAAAAGCAGATCGAACTTCGGATTCCATGGATGTTATTAAATATGCGGGACCCGAGCAAACATGAAATCATCGGAGATTTTTGGAAAGATGGGCTTGAGGCGAAGATGATCACGGAAGGGATTGAAGTGACCGGCCAGATTGGAACAACGCGGATTCCGGAAAAAGACCGCGGTTTTTATAATTGGTCGGAATGGACGAATCCGCAACAGCGCGAGGCGCTAAAGCCGGTGTATCAAACGATGCAACAGGCGTTTAAAGAAGGAGTGAGATAAATGCGTCGGGAAGAGATGTGGAAATTAATCAATGCAACAATCGAACCGATTGATACAGAAACAAGCTCATCACATATCTTGTCCGAACAGGATGTGAACGAATCAACATCGGGAGTCATTTTTGTTCATACAATTGGTGTCATGCCGGAAACGGTCAATGACTTGATTGAAGAAGGGCGTTGTGCAAGAACGGATTTGTCTTATGCGGATGTCATTCTCGCCAGTCGACCGGTAGAGGAGGAACGGATTCCTGTCGTTTACCTGAATCCGGATATGAACGATGCCTCGTTCTATTTACTGGAGAATGCCCGGGAAATCGTACCAGCTGATCTGGCTAAGGATGTCTTGTTGGATCGAATTGTCCGGTATAAACGTGTTCAGCGTGTCGTCGATGCGGTAATCGTCACAGACGATCCGCATCTCAGACGATTGCTGGAACGCGAATTGACGAAAAGCTTTGAAACCCTCTCCCTGTATGAACGGGCAGAAGTATTTTTAGAGCAGCATGTGGCGACACGCCCGTATCTGTTGGTCTTTTCATCCGCACTCCCGCGAGCTGACGGACTGGAGTTATTATTACGTGCGAAGCAGGAAACCATCGTTCCGTTTCATGCCATCATGATTTCGATGTACAACCGGGAAAGAGATCATGTACTCGCGATTGAGCGCGGAGTCGACGGTATCATGACTTTACCGCTTAAAGTCGAAGAGTTTCGGGCCTGGGTCAGCAGACTAGAGGGGGTCCGCGGATGAAGTGGATTTTAGGTTTCATCTTCCTTCTGGTCGTCCTGCAAATCGGAGCACTCGTTTACCTGGTCCTTCAAAAAAACAAACGCGCGAAACAGGAAGAAAATCGTTTGACATGGCAATTGAACTTCCGGGACGAATTGTATGATTTTGCGACGGGAGAACAACAGGATATGCCAAAAATCGTATCCGGAAACGAAGATCTGGTTGAGCTTGAGCTGTTTGCCTTTACGAATCTGACAGCGACGGTTGCCCATCAAGAGCGTATCTACCAATACGTCGAGGCGAAGCTGTTGCCATACTATCATAAACAGATCCGGCACCGGCGGATTGACCGTCGTTTGAATGCGTACGAAGCGATTGCGCAATTCCACTTAAAGCCGGTTGCGACTGAACTGCATCAAAAACTGCATAAATCTTTATCGCCGGAAGAAGAAGATGTCATCATCCGGACGCTGGTCTCGATTGCTCCGGAACTGGCGATTGAAGAAGCGAAATTAAAAAGCGACATCAGTTTCTTTGGAGCTGTTCTCGCAGTCGGACGCAGCAAAGACTTAACGTTGTGGATTCAGGCGTTTGAGGATTTGACAGAACCCTTTCAGATGGCGATTCTCCAGTTGATTTATGATCGTGACGAAACGCGGTATGCAGATTTGGCACGAACAAAGACGGCAGATGCCAACCCGGAAATCCGAAAACGGGCACTCCGAGCGTTGACGCGTGTCGGGCTCGAAGAAGACTGGCAACTCTATACGCCTTATCTCGAGGATGAGACGAGTTGGGTCGAGCAGATGTTAGCGTTGCGCTTTTTAGAAAATGTGACACCAAAGGATTCCGTCGACTACATCCTGCCGTTCGTCGGCAGCCGTTCCTGGTGGGTACGGACCGCAGCCTTTGATGCCCTGCTTGCCTGTGGTGGTCTCGAACAGCTGGCGCTCGTCGCAAAAGATCATCCTGACCGTTATGCCAAACAAAAAGCGACGGAACGGTTAGCAAAGGAGATGAAACAACATGTTGTCATCTGAAACGATTCAAAATATCATTAACGTTTTATCCTGGACTGTTCTGATTTATATGATTCTCGTCATCATTTTTTATTCAACGTTGTATCTGATTTCGGCACAAATGGTCCGAAAACAACGGTTCCGACGAAAGGAAAGTTCTTATTTGCCATTAATGCGTTCTCTTTATACGCGGCCGGTCAGTGTTCTTGTTCCGGCTTACAATGAAGAGTATACAATCGTCACCAGTGTTCAGGCGCTGCTTGCACTCGACTACCCGGAACATGAAGTCATTGTCATCAATGATGGATCGAGTGACGGGACGATGGATGAGCTGTTTAAGACGTACGAATTGGAAAAGGAGTTACGTTTTCCCAGGATTCTGATTGGGTCGCAACCCGTCAAACACGTTTACCGTTCCCGAATCGATGCCCGTTTGATTGTCATTGATAAAGAGAACGGCGGGAAGGCGGATGCCTTGAATGCCGGAATCGACTACTCCAGTTATCCGTATTTCTGTTCGCTTGATGCCGACTCGATTCTTGAACGGGATGCTCTCCTGAAAGTCATGAAACCGATTGTAGAGTCCGATGAAGACGTCATTGCGACATGCGGGTCGATTTTCCTCGTCAACGGTTGTACGATCGAAGGTGGCGAAATCGTTGAGATTCGAACGCCGAAACAACGGATCGTATTGATGCAGATGATTGAGTACTTCCGTGCCTTCTTGTTCGGACGTCTTGGACTCAGCCGTTTTAATATGTTATTGATTGTGTCCGGTGCCTTCGGATTATTCCAAAAAGCAATCGTCGTTCAGGCGGGTGGATACAAAGAGGGGCTTGTCGGTGAGGACATGGAGCTAGTCGTCCGGCTGCATCGTTACATGAAAGAAAATGACATCGACAAACGAATTGAATATGTTCCGTCACCGGTCTGTTGGACGCAGGCGCCGGAGACGATGGAAGTCTTACGCTCGCAACGGAGCCGTTGGCACCGTGGACTGGCAGAAACGTTATGGACGCATAAACGGATGATTGGGAATCCACGCTACGGTTTCGTCGGAAGCGTCTCGATGCTATACTTCTTTTTAATCGAATTGCTGGGACCGATTGTCGAATTGATCGGGTACTTCATCATTCCGCTTAACCTGCTGGTCGGAACACTTAATTTTGAGTTCGGTGTTGTCCTGTTGACGGTGGCTTTGCTTTACGGTTCCTTGTTATCCGCTGGAGCCGTTCTGCTTGAGGAATGGACGATGCACCGATTTAAAAACGTCATGGAATTAATCCGATTGTACCTGTGGTCACTGACAGAATCGTTTTGGTACCGCCCGATCCTGGTCTTCTTTAAGCTGGGTGGATTAATTCAGTTCATGACGGGCCGCGGTCAATGGGGTAAAATGGAACGACAACGACTGGATGAAGTCGTGACGGAAGACGCAAAAGAAAAAACAAGTTGATTGTAAACGCGTAGGAGGACTGTTCGTGGATTTACTTCGAAACAAATGGTTTAAAGCCTTACTTTGGATTTTGACGATTTTCTTAGTCATCTGGGTCGGAACAAAAATCTCATTTTTATTCCAACCGATCAAAGTGATGTTAGCATTGATTTTCCCACCGTTGATTATCGCCGGTATCTTTTATTACTTCACTCTCGGGATTGTCGACACGCTGCAAAAGCGCGTCAAGAAACGGGGACTCGCGGTTCTGATCGTTCTGCTCGGATTTCTCGGTGTCATCACGATTGCCGTCGCTTCGATCGGTCCGATTTTGGTCGAGCAAGTGTCGGATTTCGTGACAAGCATTCCGAACCTGGTCGTCGAACTGCGGGACCAGACGCTGAATCTCCGGGACCAGTTGATGAACAACCGGTTCATCTCCAACTGGGTGCATGAAAATACCGCCATGTTTGATTCATGGACAAATGAAGCGACATCTTATATCGGCACGTTATTCAAGTCGGTGTCGACCTCTGTCGGGACGATCTTCGGGGTCATCTCTTCGACCGTCTTGATCATCGTGCTTGTGCCGTTCATTTTGGTCTACATGTTACTCGACGGCTATAAGTTTCCGAACTCAGTCGTCAAACTGTTACCGAAAAGCTATGAAACGGAAACCCGGAAAATTCTTCACGATATGCATGTGACGGTTAAACACTACGTGAACGGTCAAGTCATCGTCTCGTTGTGCGTCGGTCTGATGTCGTTGATCGGATTTTTCATCTCGGATATTCAATATGCGTTGCTGCTGGCATTGTTCTGTACGGTTACGAACATCATTCCGTATCTTGGACCGTATATCGGGGCTGTTCCTGCCGTCATCGTCGGATTCATCGATGATCCGATCAAAGCACTCTACGCTATCATTACGATTGTCGTCGCCCAACAGATTGAATCAAATCTGATTTCGCCGTATGTTCAAGGAAAGACGCTGAAGGTCCATCCTTTGACGATCATCATCGTTTTGCTTGTTGCCGGAAAGATTGGTGGCATCATCGGTGTCATCTTAGCGGTCCCGACTTATGCCGTGACGAAAGTCGTCGTTCAAAACATTGCCCGGATTTATCGTCTGCGCCAACAAAAGTTGGATGTTCAGATTGAGGAGTCACGGATCATTACCGATTCAACGAAATAAGAAAGACAAACCCTCTGCTGAATGATGAAAGCAGAGGGTTTGTACTTTGGCGCTGAGAGGGATATGGTAAGAAGATAAGTTTTCACAACTTCGACTCATTTTAGTTTATAAATTGATTGGAATCTTTTTTATAATGGTTATAATGTAGAGTAGAGAACGAAAGATAGATGAGAATGAAATCTTTGGACGTAAGGGGTAGAGCGCATGCATATCGTAGTTGTCGGTTTAAATAATAAGACGGCGCCTGTATCAATCCGCGAACAAGTCTCATTTGGGGAACATGAGATGAAGGGAGCGGTCGTTGCGCTACGTGACGAAAAAAGTATTTTCGAGAGCGTCATCGTTTCGACATGCAACCGGACGGAATTATATGTTGTTACGGATCAACCGCATACTGGGCGTTATTATACAAAACGTTTTCTGGCGAACTGGTTCGGTTTGACGATGGAAGAACTGGAGCCGTATTTGTTCATCCACGAAGGATTTGACGCAATGAAACATCTTTTCCGGGTGACAAGCGGACTCGATTCGATGATTGTCGGTGAAACACAGATTCTCGGGCAAGTGAAAACAAGTTTCTTTACGGCACAAAAACTCGAGACGACCGGAACGGTTTTCAATAAATTGTTTAAAGAAGCAGTCACGCTTGCGAAACGCGCGCATGCTGAAACGGGAATCGGTGAAAATGCCGTGTCGGTCAGCGCAGCTGCTGTCACGTTAGCGGAACAGTTACTTGGATCGCTTGAAGATAAATCCATTGTCGTCATCGGTGCCGGAGAAACAGGTGAATTAACGACACTTAACTTGTATGAAGCGGGCGCCCGTGATATCACTGTTTTCAACCGGACGCTGGCAAAAGCGGAAGAAGTGGCGAATCGTTTCGAAGGATCCGCACATTCGATAAACGAAATGCAATGCGGTCTGCTTCGGGCTGACATCGTTATTTCTTCAACCGGAGCAAAACGAGCAATCATCAAACGTGAAGACATTGCCGCAGCCCAATTGTTCCGAAGTGACCGTCCGTTCCTGTTGATCGACATTGCGGTTCCCCGTGATATCGAGCCGACGGCGGGTGACTTGCCAGGTGTCCACCTGTATGATGTCGATGATTTAACGTCAATCGTTCAGCAAAACATGGCGGAACGATTGAAGGAAGCAGCAAAAATCGAACAGCGGATTGAAGCTGCGATTGCCGAGTTCGAAGGATGGATGACGACACTTGGTGTCGTTCCGATTATTACGGAACTCCGCGATCAGTCGCTTAAAATCCAGCAAGAGACGATGCAGAGTCTGGAACGGAAACTTCCGAACATGACGAATCGGGAAAAAACCGTAATCGGTAAACACATGAAATCGATCATCAACCAACTGTTGCGTGAACCGTTGTCGTACATCAAAGATGCGGCAGCAAAACCGGATGCCGAGCAACGGATTGCTCAGTTCATGGATACGTTTGCATTGGACGAAGAATTGTTTGACGGTGCGGCCGAAGAAATCGTATTACAAGAAGAAACAGCAGCAGAACGGAAAGCTGTGAATCGGTGAACATAGACCGAATTGTGTTACAATAGAAAAGCATGGGGCGGACTTGTGCCGCCCCTTTATTATTGTACAGGGGGATTTCAGCATGCGAAAAATCATAGTAGGTTCACGAAGTTCAAAACTTGCGATGACACAAACAAAGTGGGTCATCGAACAATTGAAACAGGCAGGTGCACCATACGAATTCGAAATCAAGAATATCATCACGAAGGGTGACCGCATCCTTGACGTGACACTATCTAAAGTCGGTGGTAAAGGATTGTTCGTTAAAGAAATCGAACAACAGATGATTGACGAAGATATTGATTTTGCAGTGCATAGCATGAAAGATCTCCCGTCTGAGTTGCCGACAGGACTCATCATTGGGGCGACACCTGCACGGGTCGATGCGCGTGATGCTTTGATTACGAAAACAGGCGGTGGACTGGACTCGCTTCCGGAAGGCGCAGTCGTTGGGACAAGCAGCTTACGCCGTGGCTCACAATTACTCAAATTACGCCCGGATCTAAAAATCGAATCAATCCGCGGAAACATCGATACACGCCTTGAAAAGCTGAAGACAGGTCCGTTTGACGGCATTCTGCTTGCGGCTGCCGGTCTGCAACGGATGGGTTGGTCGGATGAAATCGTGTCGGAATACATTTCAACGGATGACATGATTCCTGCAGTCGGTCAAGGAATCTTAGCGATTGAATGCCGGGCAGACGATCAGGAAGTCCGCGACTTGTTGAATTTGATTCATGACCAGATGACAGAGAAAGTCGCTTTCGCTGAGCGCGCGTTTTTGGCAGCCATCGAAGGAAGCTGTCATGTACCTGTCGGTGGATTTGCGACCATCAACGAAGATTTGTCGACGACACTCGTCGGATTCCTCGGTTCAGTAGACGGACAGCAAATCCTGCTTGAACGGGAAACGTCACTTGATCCGATGCAACTCGGTCAAACGGTTGCGACGCGTCTTCTTGATGCAGGGGGTCGTGAAATTCTCGCATCTTTACCGGATGACCTGTAAACGACTGGTTTTGACGGGAAGCCGTCGACCGACTGCGGAGCAGGTGGAGCGTTTGACAGCACAGCGGATTGAAGTCGTCCATCATCCGGTCATCGAAACGATTCCGGTCGATTTTCAATTGCCGACGGAACTCGATTGGCTGATTGTGACGAGTCCGACTGGCGTCGAACGCATCCAGTCAGAGCTTCCGTCCTTGCAATATACGAAGATTGCAGTCGTCGGATCAAAAACGGCGGCGGCGTTAATCAAGCAGGGACGAACACCTGATTTCATCCCGTCCGCTTTTACAGGGGATGTACTGGTTGAAGAATTACGGCCGCTTCTCCGGACAGGACAACGCATCTGTTTTGCCCGCGGGAACCGGTCACGTCAAGAACCGCTCGAACGATTAAAGAATGCCATTGCGGCTGAAGTGTTGGAAGTCATCACGTACGAAACAAAGTTGCGGGTGATTCCACCTGATCTGTTGCAACAGACTGCGTATATTGGTTTACAAAGTCCTTCAGCTGTCGAAGCGATTGCTCCATTGCGTCAAGAGACGACGGCGACTTACGTGACCATCGGACCGATTACCGAGCAAGCCGCTCGACGTTTCGGTTTGACACCACTTTTGGTCGCTGCCGTTTATACACTCGACGGACTGATTGACTGTATTTTAGAGGAGGAACTGTTATGAATACATTAGAATTCGCACGTCATCGCCGCTTGCGGAATACAGCATCATTGCGCTCACTCGTCCGGGAAAATCATCTTCACAAAACGGATTTGATTTATCCGTTGTTTGTCGCAGAAGGAGAAGACATCAAACGGGAAGTCAGCTCGATGCCCGGCGTATTCAACCTTTCACTCGACCATCTTGAAGCAGAAATCAAGGAAGTCGTTTCACTTGGTATTGAATCGGTCATCCTGTTTGGTGTTCCGCACGATCACTTAAAAGATGAACAAGGGACCGGCGCGTTTCACGATCACGGAATCGTTCAAGAAGCGACGCGACTCGTTAAAAAAGTCGCACCGCAACTGACGGTCATCGCGGATACATGTCTATGCGAATATACGTCAACCGGACACTGCGGCATCGTCGCCGACGGAACGGTCGATAACGATGCGTCACTTCCGTTGCACGTCCAAACAGCAGTGTCTCAAGCGCGTGCCGGTGCCGACATCATCGCACCATCTTCCATGATGGACGGATTTGTCGCGGCGATCCGCCAAGGACTCGATGAGAATGGATTCAGCCATATCCCGGTCATGAGTTACGGCGTCAAGTATGCTTCCGCTTATTACGGACCGTTCCGTGATGCGGCAAACTCGGCACCTGGTGAAGGGGACCGCAAAGGGTATCAAATGGATCCGGCTAACCGTCGGGAAGCATTCCGTGAAGCGACAGCAGATGTCGAGCAGGGTGCCGACTTCATGATCGTCAAACCGGCTCTCGCCTTTATGGATATCATTCGGGATGTCCGGGAACGGGTAGACTTACCAATCGTCGCGTATAACGTATCGGGTGAATATGCGATGGTCAAGGCTGCTGCGTTAAACGGCTGGATTGACGAAGAACGTATTGTCATGGAAACGATGCTCGGCTTTAAACGGGCCGGAGCCGATTTAATCATCACCTATTTCGCGAAAGACATTTGCCGTTACTTGGAGGGGTCGAAATGAGCTTAACGAATCAAAACTCAAAATCAAAAGCCGCGTTTGAGCGGGCCTTACCGCTCATGCCGGGCGGTGTCAACAGCCCGGTTCGCGCGTATAAATCAGTCGGCATGACACCGATTTTTGCAGAACGTGCGCAAGGATCACGTCTGTACGATATCGACGGAAAAGAATACATCGACTATGTTTTATCATGGGGACCGATGATTCTTGGTCATGCTGATCCGATCGTGACGGCTGCCATTCAAGAGCAGGCGACACGTGGATGGAGCTACGGCACACCAACCGAAATCGAGTCGGCGATGGCGGAAGTCGTCATCAGCCGTGTCCCGTCGGTTGAAGTCGTCCGGATGGTCAACTCCGGAACGGAAGCGACGATGGCTGCGCTTCGTCTCGCACGCGGATATACAGGAAAAACAAAAATCCTGAAATTCGAAGGCTGTTATCACGGTCACGGCGATTCACTGTTGATTAAAGCCGGATCAGGCGTTGCGACACTCGGACTGCCGGATTCACCGGGTGTACCGGCACAAATTGCCAGTATGACATTGACAGTGCCGTATAATGACATGGATGCGGTTCGGATTGCATTTGAAAAACACGGCGACGATATCGCCGGTGTCATCGTCGAACCTGCAGCCGGAAACATGGGCTTCGTGCCACCACAACCGGGCTTCCTCGAAGGACTGCGCGAAATCACGGAACAGCACGGCACACTGTTGATCTTTGATGAAGTCATGACCGGTTTCCGCGTCGGCTTCAATTGTGCCCAAGGACATTTCGGTGTCACACCGGATATCACATGTCTCGGTAAGGTCATCGGTGGCGGTATGCCGGTCGGTGCTTACGGCGGACGTCGCGATATCATGGAACAAATCGCGCCGCAAGGTCCGATTTATCAAGCCGGTACATTGTCAGGTAATCCGCTTGCCATGGCGGCAGGACTTGCGACATTAACGCAACTGAAACCGGAACACTACGAAGAGTTTGACCGGAAAGCCAACCGTTTGTCGGAAGGGTATCTCGCAGCAGCTGCGAAATACAATATTCCATTGACGACGAACCGCGCCGGTGCGATGTTCGGTGTCTTCTTCACGGATCAGCCGGTGACGAATTTCGAAGAGGCGAAATCATCGAACCTCGACATGTTCCGCTCGTATTATCAAAAAATGGCGGCACGCGGTATCTTCTTACCGCCGTCACAATTTGAAGGACTCTTCCTGTCGACCGTTCATACGGACGACGACATCGAGCAGACGATTGCAGCAGTCGAGCTGACATTCAAGGAATTACAACTCGAATTTAATCGTTAAGCAGTTCTTGACGAGCCGTAGAGGTCTCGGATAAAATAAGGAAAGAATAATTTGGAAAACAGCGATGACGGGAAGAGTAGTCAACAACCGGACTGTATGAGAGAACACATCCACTGGCTGAGAGATGTGACAGGAAGTGCTGACGAAGGTCACCCCACGAGCTGGTTCTGTAAGCGACAGCAAGCAGAATCCGGATTGCCGCACGTTACGCGGACTAGAGGGCACTCTGCAAAGAGTGAACTAAGGTGGTACCGCGGAAGAGCAACGGCTTCTTTCGTCCTTAGATGAGGACGAGAGAAGCCGTTTTTATTATGGATTAAAGGAGCGATTCAGATGCAGGAATTATCAATGCCAACAAAATATGATCCGCAGGCAACGGAAGAAAAATGGTACGACTTTTGGATGAAAGGGGAATACTTCAAAGCCGATCAGGATCCGGAAAAAGCACCGTATACGATCGTCATCCCGCCACCGAACGTCACCGGGAAATTACACCTCGGTCATGCCTGGGATACAACACTTCAGGATATGCTGACACGGATGAAACGGATGCAAGGTTTCGACGTCTTGTACCTGCCGGGAATGGACCACGCCGGAATCGCGACGCAAGCCAAAGTCGAACAGAAGCTCCGGGCGGAAGGAAAGTCACGTCTTGAAATGGGACGTGAGAAGTTCCTTGAACAATCATGGGCATGGAAAGAAGAATATGCTTCAACAATCCGCGAGCAATGGTCGAAACTCGGACTCGGACTCGATTATTCACGGGAACGGTTTACACTCGATGAAGGTTTGTCGGAAGCGGTTCAAGAAGTGTTCGTTAAATTGTATGAAAAAGGCTTGATCTACCGCGGCGAATACATCGTTAACTGGGATCCGGCGACGAAAACAGCCATCTCGGATATCGAGGTCATTTATAAAGACATCGAAGGTGCTTTCTATCACTTCAGTTATCCGTTGACGGACGGAAGCGGTCACGTCGAACTGGCGACGACGCGTCCGGAAACGATGCTCGGCGATACAGCGATTGCCGTCAATCCGAAAGATGAGCGTTATGCACACCTCGTCGGAAAAACAATCACGTTACCAATCGTCGGCCGGGAAATCCCGATTGTTGCCGATGAGTACGTTGATATGGAGTTTGGGACAGGTGTCGTTAAAATCACGCCGGCCCACGACCCGAACGACTTTGAAGTTGGAAACCGTCATGATTTACCGCGTGTCCTCGTCATGAACGAAGACGGCACGATGAACGAAAATGCCGGCAAATATGAAGGTATGGATCGTTTCGAATGCCGTAAGCAGATTGTCGAAGATCTGAAAGAATCAGGTGTCCTGATCAAAGTCGAACCGCATCTGCATTCCGTTGGTCACTCGGAACGGTCGGACGCGATTGTCGAGCCGTACTTGTCGCTCCAATGGTTTGTTAAAATGGAACCGCTCGCTGAAAAAGCATTACAAGAGCAACAAGGGGAAGACAAAATCAACTTTATTCCGCAACGTTTCGAAAACACATATGTCCGCTGGATGGAAAACATCCGTGACTGGTGTGTCAGCCGTCAGCTTTGGTGGGGTCACCGGATTCCGGCCTGGTACCACAAAGAAACGGGCGAAGTCTACGTCGGCAAAGAAGCTCCGGCTGATCTCGAAAACTGGGAACAGGACAATGATGTGCTGGATACATGGTTCTCATCCGCCCTTTGGCCGTTCTCGACGATGGGCTGGCCAAACGAAGGTGCAGCTGATTATCAGAAGTACTTCCCGACGTCAACACTCGTAACGGGTTACGATATCATCGCTTTCTGGGTCTCACGGATGATCTTCCAATCGTATGAATTCACAGGCGAACGTCCATTCAACGATGTCTTGATTCACGGCTTGATCCGTGACTCCGAGGGACGGAAAATGTCGAAATCACTTGGTAACGGGATTGATCCGATGGATGTCATCGAGAAATACGGTGCGGATTCGCTGCGCTGGTTCTTAACGACCGGTTCAACACCAGGAAACGATTTACGTTTCTACTGGGAGAAAATCGAAGCGACATGGAACTTCTCGAACAAATTGTGGAACGCGAGCCGCTTTGCCTTGATGAACATGGATGGACTGACGCATGAGCAAATTGATCTGTCCGGTGAGAAATCACTTGCCGATCAATGGATTCTGACACGTCTGAACACGACGATTGATGATGTGACGCGTCTGTCAGACAAATATGAGTTTGGTGAAGCCGGTCGCGTTCTGTATCACTTCATCTGGGAAGACTTCTGTAACTGGTACATCGAGATGGCGAAGTTGCCGTTAAACGGTGAGGACGAAGCAGCGAAATTGACGACACGTTCGATTCTTGCCTATACGCTTGATCAAATCATGCGTCTGATGCATCCGTTCATGCCGTTCATCACGGAAGAAATCTGGCAGCACTTACCGCACGAAGGCGAAACAGTTACACGTGCCGCTTGGCCGACACGGAACGATTCACTGGATTTCCCAAAATCTGTTCCGGCATTTGAAGCCGTTCAGAACGTCATCCGTTCAGTTCGAAACATCCGGGCTGAAGTCAACGCACCGATGTCGAAACAAATTCAGTTGATGATTTCAACGAGTGACGATCAAGTCCAGCATGATTTAGAAACAAATCTGTCGTACTTGAAAAAGTTCACGAATGCGTCAGAATTGCTCGTTGAACGCAATATGACAGCACCGGAAAAGGCGATGAGTGCCATCGTGACGGGAGCAGAATTGTTCATTCCACTTGCTGACTTGATCAACATCGAAGAAGAAATCGCTCGTCTGAACAAAGAACTCGTCAAGTATACAAAAGAAGTCGAACGGGTCGAGAAAAAACTCAACAACCCGGGATTTGTCGGGAAAGCACCGGCACATGTCATTGAAGAAGAACAAGCAAAAGCACAAGACTATAAAGAGAAGCGGGCGGCAGTCGAAGTCCGGATCAGCGAACTCGCAAAATAATCTTAACAGTGGCTCAAGTTTTCTTGAGTCACTTTTTTTGAAGGAGTGAAGCAAGCGTGAGAACACGAGAAGATGTACTCGAATGGTTATCGGCGTTACTGGCATTTGGCATCAAACCGGGACTGAGTCGGATGGAAGCGGTACTGGCGGAACTTGCCATTGATCCGGATGCGATTCCGACGGTTCATGTCGCGGGAACAAACGGGAAAGGCTCGACGGTCGCCTTCTTACGGGAGATGGGGATGGCGCAAGGACTGCAAATTGGAACGTTCACCTCACCGTATATCATTCAGTTCGAGGAACGGATTATGCTGAACGGTGTACCGATCAGTGAAGCGGATCTGGTCAAGGCGGCAAATGCTGTACAGAAAGCAATCGTGAACATAGAATCGACAGTCGGTACTGTAACGGAATTTGAGGCGTTGACGGCACTTGCCTTTTATCATTTTGATCAAATCCGTCCTGACTTTGTCATCTATGAAGTCGGACTCGGTGGTTTGTACGATTCGACGAATGTCCTGAAACAACCCAAAGCCGCCATTATTACGTCGATTGGTCACGATCATCAAGCGATTCTCGGAGATACGCTCCAAGAGATTGCCCTACAGAAGTTCGGGATCATCAAACAAGGCACACGAGTGATTGCCGGGAAACTGCAGGAAGAATTGACAGTACCGTTGATGGCCTATTGTGGCGATCGGCAAGCGAGTCTGTCCTGGAGTCAGGAAGTGATCCGCCATTACCGACTGAGTGAGACCGGGACATGGGCGACGTATGAAGGCATTCCCGAGACACGTCTTGGACTTGAAGGGATACATCAAGTCCACAACGCGGCCAATGCCGTCGTCTGTGCGAAACAGCTTGGTTGGTCGAAGACGTCGATCCGGCGTGGACTTCGGAATGCGATTCATCCGGGACGGTTTGAAATCATTTCCCGTAAACCGCGGATCATTTTAGACGGTGCTCATAATCCGGAAGGCGTGACGGCACTTGTTGAACGCTTGAAGGAAGAGTCAAAACCGGTCGTCGTCCTGTGTTCGATTTTACGCGACAAGGACCGGGAAGCGATGCTGATGCAGTTACGGGAAGTAACGTCAGAGATTTACGAGACGACGTTTGATTTCCCGAGAGCAAGGACGCTTGAAGAATTGAAGACGGACGGAGCGAACGCGATGGAACTCGAACAATTTTTCAAAGAAGTGGATACGACGAACGAGACGCTGATTGTCACAGGATCCCTCTACTTCATCAGCACGGTTCGCACATTACTTAAGGCGCAGTCTTTTACAAAAAAGGGGAAACTGTAAAAGTCCTTGTATACTGATGGTGGGGTAATATAGTCCTAGATTTCATGATCTTACGACGAGGAGACGATGGAAATGCAACGTTGGGTACGTCTGTTTTTAGTCAGCTTATTGATATTTACTAGTATTACGTATATACAACCACCACATACAAAGGCTGCAGCCGGAGAAAAATTTAAGATTTTAGAGGTACGGGATGCCTGGTCAGCAACGAACCGGATTGATCCGAAGACCGTCATCACATCGATGCTGACGGGACTGGATGCGACTAAATACGAAATCAAGATCATGACGGTTAAGGAACTCAATGCCTCACGTTTTTCACTTGATGGAGCATTTGACGCGATCGTCTTTGATTCATCTGCATTTTCGGGTACAGATCGTTACTCGATGACGATTTCGGATACGAAAAAAAATCATAATACAAATAAAATTGAAAATGATATTACGAAGCTAAAAGCGAACGAAATTAAAAATGCATACCTAAAAAAAGGATTACCTGTTTTTTTACATCAAGATGTTTTCGCGCAAACCTCAAGTAATTTTAATTTGATTTTTAAAGATGTACCTGCCTATACCGACGTGGCCACGGTAATTACAAAATTAAAAGCACAGAAAATTGTCCGACCACGCCTCGAGAGTGTATCCATCCAACAAAATGGAGCAGCGCTGACTGGAGTCGATAAAGGACCGATGGCTGTTCCGAATGTACCAATCGATTTTTCATATACGACCAGTGTCGAAAATACGAATCAACTGGTGCAACTCTTCATCGATTTTGACAGTAACGATCAATTTGATGAATCTGAAAAAATAGATGAGAAACCGGCCGGAAAGACCGGCACGTTAACGTATAACTTTGATGCCCAAGTTATACGGGGCCACGAAACTGGATGATTCGTGTTTTGAGCAGCGACGGTTTAACCGACTATAAGACCGGAAGCTTTTTGATGAAGGACCAAGTTGCAGAAGCAAAGATTCTTCAGGTTACAAGAGATGCAGGTAAAGGATCGTTGAATACCTATTTAAGCGGTACTTATTTGGAAAAACCGGACTTTTATAAATTTAATATTGAAGTAACAGATTCAGCTAAGTTTTCTTCGGACTACGCAAACGTTGACTTGAATTCCAAGTACGATTTGTTGATATTTGGATTTCAGGATTCCTATGGTGCGGCGGCGGTAAGTGAAGCGGCTTCAAATAAAATTCTTGGATTTACAAATACCGGACAAGGGCTCATGTTGTCTCATGATACGATTTTTAGACCAAGTCAATCGGCGAATTCAGAATTGTTTTGGGAATCGAAGTTCGCAGGACTCGCAGGACAACAAAACTTTACGAATATGGGATATGCGGCTCCTCGTAAATCGACAAAAGCCATTAAACAAAATTTAGGGGTCATGACATCGTATCCCTTTAATCTTACTGATGAAATCGATATTGCCGAAACACATAACCAGTACTTTGGACTGGATCTCGAACAACCGGACTTAATTCCATGGTACAACATCCGGGAAAACAGCGTTGATGCAACTAATCAAGACGCTGGAAGAACCGTCGGTGATGCACGTAATCATTACTATATGTACACGAAAGGAAATGTGACCTACTCCGGAGCAGGACATACTTCTAAGTTTGATAAGGTTGGAGAAATGCAACTGTTCTCCAATACCATGTACCGTGCATTCATCGGTGCTAATCACAAACCGTTGATTAAAAATATTCTGCCTGATAATCAAGCCAGTTATTTAAGTAATGAGCCGCTTACGATTTCATATAAAGTGAATGACTATGATTTACGTGACCGCCAATTAAAAACACGGATTTATATTGATAATGAAAAAGTATTTGAGAACGATAAATTAAAGAATAACTCCTTTGTCAGTCAAACGTTTAATGGGAAACTGTCGGGTAAAACGTCAGCAGTCATCCGGATTGAAGCAGAAGATCAGCGCGGAGCGAAGACGATTGAGACACGAACGATTCAAGTCGTTCAACCGTCTGCTTCATCCCCATTCATCTTGTCTCGTTCGATCAACCCGGCTACCATTCCGCAAGGCGAAACAGCTGACATCACGTATACGGTCAAAACCAGTCCGATGCTTCAAAAAGATGCAATTGGAAATAACGGATATATCATGGGTCAATTTTCAGTTACAATGCAAAACATCTTATTCACTGAAAATTTCCCGGAAAATATTGATGTCGTTTCAGCGACTGGACTGGGTAACATTAAAATTGTAGGGAAAAAATTAACTGGAGATATTCCGGATATTGAATACGATGAAGCAATCGAAGGTGTCCATAAAGGATTGTGGGTTGCGCAACCGTCTGAACTTACATTTACCGTAAAAGTTCGAGCAAAAGATAGCGCCGGAACTCATCTGTTTGATAAAAAAGATAATACTGTCAGTTCAACAAAAACGATTTATCGGGATAAGAAAAATGGAAAAGACAAGTCGTCATCTGTTTCCAACGATACACAAGCTTTTCCGACGCTCGGGTATGCTTTATCAACACCTTATGCGACAGACGTAAAAATTCCGCCGGTCCGAATCGACCTCAATACACCGTCCTATAAAGTCTTGCCGGAGATCAGTCCAATCGGCAGTCAGTACGGAACGTTGAAATGGTCGATTGCAGACACAGACATTGCAACCATCAACCAAGAAGGAATCATTGTGCCGAAAAAAATCGGAACAACGGATATTAAATTGATTGTTCCTGTCGCGAATGGACGAGAACTTGTTGCGACGTCAAAATTAATCGTTAATGATGTGTTCGGAGGATTAGTTGTCCGTGATGTCCCGAGTGTCTTGTATGTCGGAGAAACGAAGTCGATGACCGGAGACGCCATCATGTTATCCGGAACAGATGCGCCGATTAAATGGATCATCACGAACACCCCGTCTGTCGAAGCCGCAGGCAAGGATACAGACATATTAAAACTGACAGGAATTAAACCCGGCACGATAACTGTACAAGCAGTCGTACCGGCGACGGCAGGGACAACCACTTATCTGGCACAATCGCAAGTTTATCCGATTGAAGTCAAGTTGCCGGAACTCGTTGTCAATCCAAGTAATTTGGAACTTTGGAAAGGAACGACTCAAAATGTGACGGCTACGTTTTCTCCGGATATCCGCCTACCGTTCGTTCTATCAAAAATCAGTGATGCAATCGAGCTGACAGCGACCAGTACTGGATATGTCGTCAAAGGGCTGACCGGAACACCAAACGGTCCAGTCGATGCGGTCTTACAATTAAAAGACTTCCCGGATACCCGTGCAATAACGAAAATCACGGTCCGTGAAAATCCAATCTCGTTGACAGCAAATGATTTGACGATGACTTTGCAGGACGACCAAAAACGACCGATTCTTAACTGGTTACCGGTTACTGCGACGGAACGTTTCTATCGTCTTGAAGTTTTGCAAGGAAAAGAATACGTCAAGACGGATGCAACTGCTCAAACACTGAAGGCACTTCGTCCGGGTGTTGCCCGAGTGAAGGTGACTGCCTTAAAAGAAGATAAGAGCGTTTTTGAAGTATTGAAAGACGGGGAAAAAGAGAAGCAACCGTTGACGACAACGTTTAAAGTCACGGTTTCATCCGATGGATCAACAGGGGAAAGTGACACCGATGTGTATTAAAAAGGAGCAAACGACGTGACGCGTAAAAAAATCATCAGCGTAGTCTTTCTGTTTCTGATTGGAATCGGAGGGATAACGTATTTTCTAATCGATTATCGAAACCAGCAAACATTTGAAGAGAGTCTCAAAACAAATGATGCACCCAAGTTGGAACAGGCAGCTGAAGCTGTCAATTTGTCTACAAAAGAGCGGAACCGATACATTCGAAAGTTTCAAGAGTCATTGGAGTACGAAAAGGCACTTGTCTTGCTTGACCGAGCCAGTGCCGGAAATCAACAAAACTGGTTCTATGTCGCACAATTTGCCTCGACCGATGTTGTCAAACAATGGTTAGCGGCTGGAGCTTCAACGAAACAGCTGAATAAAAACAAACAAAATGTGTTACATGTCGCAACCAGTATCAATCGTTCTGCCGAAGCCTATGCTGTACTCGTCAAACGAGCTTCCAAGCAGCAACTGAATCAACTTGATCGATTTGGTCACACCCCACTGTATTATGCGACAGTGGATCAAAATCAAGAGGCGATGGAGTTGCTCCTTGCAGCAGGTGCTGTACCGGATAAAGGAACAGATCCACCGATCTATGAGACCGTCAAACAAAACCGGATCGATCTATATGAATTGTTAGAAAAGAACGGGGCATCATCAACGGCGAAACAAATAAAAAAAATAGCGAAGAGTTACGGAGCAGAATCATTTAAGTAACGAAAAACACGACATCCTCATGAGAAGGGTGTCGTGTTTTTGTATGTCACGGAAGACGTTTGGGTGTCTCAACATATAATTGAACAGCTCGGCTGAGCGGTAACATGGCAGTTGGATTTTGAAGAACACTGGCATCGTACGTCAGACGCAGGCGTGATTTTTCGGCATCCGTCGATTGTTTGGCAGTCATCAATGTTTGAAGGGCGAGCACATCTTGCGGAAAGCTGTTTTCCGGTAAATCCAGCGTTCCACGGTAGGCGTTGATTTCAAGCTGACCTTTCGTGAAAATACCTCCGTGAAGATTCATCGTAGAACCGACGGAATAGATTCGGTTCAAGGCAGAATCATCACTGTATAAAAAGGCACTCATGTCCGGTTTTGATGTCTGTGGAGTTGAAAACTTGTTGACACGGTTAATCGTCAGGCTTCCTTTACTGAGAAGAATCAACGTATTTTGACTTGATGAACTGGCGATTCCTTGAATGTTTGCATCATCCAGTCGACTCGAACCCGTTGAAAATATCGTCGTCGCAAAGCTGACATTTCCTCGAATCAATAGATTACCTAAGACAATCATCGGACGTTTAATTTCAAGCGGTTGATTCACAGGATTTAAAGAGGAAATGGTTAAATTGCCGTCGATAATGAGCGGTTCCTTTGATTCCTTGACGATATCGTCAGTGATTGTCACAGTGTTATTTTCCGCAGGTGCGGGTCGAATCAACTGTTTTTCTGTACTGAGTTCGTTTAGGAAAGGACCTGTTAAAATCGCTTGTTTGATTGGTTGGGCACGCAAATAGCCCGGTAATGCCGAAAGGGAAGTCGTACTTGGAATATTTAAAAAATCGTTTAAAGCAAACTCGAAATCGAACGGAACCAAAGCTTCCTTTGTTGCGACCAGATCCGTCTTTACAGTTGGGTCAAATACACTCGTATCACAAGTAATGAAGTCACGACAGCTCAGTAAAGGTTGATCCTTTGGCTGAAAAATTTTAACCTGACCATCGATGTAAGAGCGGGCTGTTTTATCCGTGTAGGCGCCGGTCGCGCCATTATAGATGAAGTTCGGTGATGCGGAAACCTTCAGTGCTTGCCGGGAAAAGACATTGCCTTGAATTCGAGGAGCACCGTTTAAAATAACCTGATTGTCGGAGCCGAGAATGTAATATAAAAAGCTTGGAATCGCAGACAGATAAACGCGTTGCGAATATGTTTTTTGGACGGTCGGCTGATCGCCTTTCGTTTCTGCCACTTGTGCTGTTAAATCAAATGCCTTGACCCGGACATTTGAAGCACCTTCATTCAACTTGACTTCGACATTAGGCGCAGCAGTCGCAAGTTTTGCAATGATTTGATTGGTCGGATCACTGAATAATTCCTTCGAAGAACTGGTCGGGCTGGTTCCTGCTGTCGTTGCGACGATTTGCTGTAAAGCAGCAATCGCTTGATTCAACTCACTTTGTGTTGCTGACTCCACTTCAATATTTGTTCCGCGAATTTCTGTCAGCCGCGTAGATTGAAGACTGATACCAATCGTTGCAACCGCTAAGACGGATAGCACCGTCAGAGTTACTAATACAAATAATAAAGTATAACCTTCTTCGGATTTTCGCATGAGTCCTCCTTTCTGTCTTAAAAACCAATCGTACTTGTGAGTGTTTGTGTTTCTTCTTGATTGGTGGACTGAATGGTCAAGGTGATTGTCAAAATTCCATGGATGACATAAACTCCAGGGAACTCACCGGTCTTGATTGTGACCGTTTCTGGACTGGATAAGGTAAAGGTTTTTTTGAGGCTGGTCTGTTCATCAATAATCTCCGGTGCCCCCGAATAAATCATCGTCGTATTTTCCATTCGTTTTTCGACAAAAGAATAGGCAACCGGATCAATGACATCGTTCTGATTTGCATTGTAGGGGATGAAACCTTCGGACCGCTCCAATAAACCGGTTGTCCGACTGATATTCGGCAATGTTTTTTTATAAAATGATAATGTATTCGTTTGGTCGATCCGGATAGCATCAAATCCGGTGATTTCGTTTAATATTAAACCGACTGAACTGTCGGCTTCGCTTCGCAATTCACTAATGATACCGGTTGCTTGAAAACTTTTAGTTCCCGAAATAAATACGGTCAAGATGACAGCACTGAAAATGGCGGCAATGACGATGGCGACGAGCAGCTCGACGAGCGAAAATCCATCATTTCGTTGAGGGAAAACTTTGATTAAGCGTCGCATTGGTGATCGATCCTTTCAAAGACGTAATCGGCTCCGGTTGTCCATCCGGATAGACATAAATATAAAGATCGAGTAGATTCGGATCGTTTGTACCGTTTATCTTATGGGGGGTGACGCTGAACTTCACATCAAACGGTAAATTATTTATTTCCGCATCATTGAAGATTGAGTCACAAATAGCCGATACACCACATGACGGCGTGCTCGGCGTCGGGATTGCAAAAGCTCCGTTTTGATAAGTTGTTTGTTGCGCTTTGTCTTTCAGGTCACTGAAAACAAATGGACCGGATTCAGTTTCCAGTGCTTCCCGCCCGATGTAGGAGGCGGCATTTTTGGCTAAGTAATTCGCAAAAGTTAGTTTTGTACTATCTCTCGAAGCGGACAGAGACTGTGAAAAAATACTGATCAATGATACAGATATGATGGATAGGATCGTAATACTGACGAGTACCTCGATTAACGAGAACCCATCTTGCTGGTTTGACATAGACTCACCTCATGGTTAAATCAATAGGATATTTGGACCTGAAAATTGAAAAAAGGTATGTATTCACACATAGAGAAAGTATTTGTCAGGTAGGACTTATGTTTCATCATAATATTCATTATAATGGAAATACTAGACACCTGAAATGGTTATTTCATACGGAAAGGAAACAGATAATGATAAATTTAAAACGTTTTGCTGTGCATACGCTGTTATTGGTCGCCTTGATCGCACTTATCTATGTTCCTTCGTTTGCCTTGATTTCCTTTACGGGCAAAGCAACTGTTATTGAAAATTTTTCCGATACTGCCCGAATCGGCTCCGTTCCGGTCAGCGGATTGACACGAAAAGAAGCAAAGCCGAAAGTGCAGGAAGCTGTCACGTCCTGGTCTAAAAAAACACCACTGACGGTCGGGACAGGAGAAGAAACGTTACCGATCCCGACTGAACTCGTAACATTTAAGATTGAAGAATCCATCAAACAGTCTTCTTTAAAAAAGGGCGGGGCTTTACAAGTGACCGTCGATCAAGAAGCGATGGAAGCCTACCTTGCCTCACAACCGATTACATATACGGAAGAACAGGTCAAGACATTTAATGCCTGGTTGATGAAAACTAGCAAAAAGCTGGAAGAAGGAAACTTTGATCCGTCGGAAACGGCAGCGGCCATTGATCCGGCAGGAGAAGTCGTCTCGAGTGTCACGTTTACGACACGTTCAGCAGCAGAGGAACAGATGATTGACGCAATGGCACAAGTCGATATTAAGGCCGGTCAATTGATGAATGTGAAAACGTACGGAATGGATCCGATGGCTGCTTCTTTTATCGGCAGTAAACTATATGAATTATTTGCGAAAACGCCATTTGAGATCGTCGAACGGATACCGCATGCACAGTTACCGGATGATATCACGCTTGGTTATGACGTCAAAATTGATGAAAAAACAGATTTTGCCGTTCGCAACACACAAGCTGTCAATTATCAGGTCGTCGCGACGAAGAATGGAAGCGATGTCACGTTGGAACTACGCGGGAAACCATTCAAAGAAACCGTCACGGCCGTCCTTGAAGCGGAAAAAACGATTCCGTACCGGACAATCACACGGTATTCGGCAACACTGTCTGCCGGAACGAGCAGTGATACACAGTCCGGAGTCGAAGGGAAATCAATCGAATTGTATCGTGTGACAAAGTCCAATCAAGGAGAAGTTAAACGATTGCTGGCCCTTGATTTTTATGCGGCGACTCCAGCCGTTGTAACGAAAAGCAGTCAAGAGGAGTTACCGCCTGTCGTGACACCGCCGGCTGACGAACCGACAACGGACTCGACGGACGATACGACGAATGATGAAACAACCAATGATTCGACGGATAACTCAACAACTGACTCAACGGATGGAACAACAGACGGAACGACAACACCGGAAGAACCTGTGACACCGGACCAACCGACGACACCAGATACTCCGGACACACCGACGACAGGAGACCCGGCCTCTCCGGTCGAGGACGATTCGACAGAAGGCGCTGTCGGCTGATTCTGCTAAAAAGAAAAGAGGATGAATATGAACTGGACGGACTTAGCAATTGAACTCGGTATCATTATCGGTCTTGCGACCATCATTTGTGGATTGATGTTTGCAATTCAAATTCCTTTCATCACGACTACCGCAGCAAAAGTGATTCTTTCATTGACGGCACTTGTCTTGGTTACTTCGCTCTACTTACTCGTTAAGTTTGACTGGATTTCCAATCCTTTGATCATTGCCGGTTACATCGTATCAATTCTTGTTGTGACGGCGATTACGAGTGTCATTGATGAAAAAAAACAAAAACTGACACCACTGGATGAGGAAGAAACATGGCACGCGGAAGGATGACAATGTAAATGGCGATGAAACGAAAACGATTAGGTGAAATGCTGTTAGAAGAAAGCGTGGTGACGGAAGCACAGATCGAAGAAGCCTTATCCGTCAAACGAACATCGGAAAAACTCGGGGATACGTTGTTGCGGCTCGGTCACTTAACGGAACAACAGCTGATTGAAGCATTGCATCATCAATTAAAAATCCCTGTCATTCAACTGTATAACTATCCGGTCGATGTCGCGGTAACGAAATTGATCTCCAAAGAACTGGCGCAGCGGCATACGCTTGTACCGGTCTATCGAGAAGGGAACCGGTTGTTCATCGCGATGGCCGATCCGATGGATTTGATTGCGATTGATGATTTACGGTTGCAGACCGGATTGATGATTGAGGTGGGACTTGCGACACGCGACGAAATCCGGCGGACGATCCTAAAGTATTACGATATCGATTCATCCTTACGCGAATTACTCGAGTCGGACGAGATGACGATTTCCGATACATCACGTGATACGGTGACACGTGAAGATGCGCCGATCATCCGTCTGGTCAATCAAATCCTCGAGAACGGAATTTCCCAACGGGCGTCCGATATTCACATGGATCCTCAGGAAACGTCCCTGTCGATCCGGATTCGGATTGACGGTGAATTACGGACTGAAAATAATTACCCGAAACAGATTCAAAATATTTTGACGACCCGGATCAAAGTCATGAGCGAACTGGACATTACGGAATCCCGTCTGCCGCAGGACGGGCGAATTAAGTATCTCCATAACGGAGTGGCCTATGATTTCCGTGTTTCGACGTTACCAACCGTTTACGGTGAAAAAGTCGTCATTCGGATTCTCGACAGCTCGAACTCCAACATCTCGATTGCAAAAATCGGATTTAGCGAACGAAACGAGCAACAATTCCGTGACATGTTGAAACGACCGAACGGTATCATTTTGATCACCGGACCAACCGGATCCGGAAAATCCTCGACCTTATACGCCGCTTTAAATGAATTGAACGATGAGACACGGAATATCATTACAGTTGAAGATCCGGTCGAGTATCAAGTCGACGGCATCAATCAGGTCCAGGTCAACTCAAAAATCGGCTTGACGTTTGCGAGCGGACTCCGTTCGATTTTACGACAGGATCCGAACGTCGTCATGGTCGGGGAAATTCGGGATATCGAGACAGCCGAGATTTCAATCCGGGCTTCATTGACCGGTCACCTCGTCCTCTCGACGTTGCACACGAATTCCGCTGTCAGTTCGATCACCCGATTGATTGACATGGGCGTTGAACCGTTCCTTGTTGCAGCTTCGGTTACCGGATTGATTGCGCAGCGTCTCGTCCGGCGCGTTTGCCGTGACTGTGGTGAAGTCCAGCCGTTGTCGAAGCGGGAAGAAGAATTATTTGCGCAAGAAGGCATCACAGCGACGACCGTCATGCGGGGACGCGGCTGTTCATCGTGTAACATGACCGGTTATCGCGGACGTCTGGCAATCCAAGAAGTGGTCATGGTCGATGAAAGCTTACGACGGATGATCATGAATCAATCAACGGAGAGTGAAATCACGATGTATGTAAAATCACAAGGACAACGGTTACTGTTGGCCGATGGACTGTCCAAAGTCGCACAAGGCATCACGACGACCGAAGAAATTCTCCGGACGGTGATTTCCGAATGAGTACGATGGAGCGCGCCCAAATTGAAGATATTTTACGATCGTCGAAAGAAAAAGAAGCATCCGATGTCCATCTGACGGCCGGCTCACCGCCGGTCTTTCGAATCAACGGGATGTTAACCCCGTTCGGGACAGAAAAAATGAAACCGATTGTCATCGAAGGATTCGTTCGCTCGCTGATTACCGAGGAAATGTTTTTACAGCTAAAACAAGACCGGGACATCGATTTTTCGTTTGGTGTGACGGGAGTGGCGCGTTACCGCGTCAACTGTTTTTATCAACGCGGCGCATTGTCGATGGCCTTTCGGACGATTCCGACTGAAGTTCCGACGCTCGACCAATTGTCATTGCCGCCGGTCTTAAAACGTTTCCTGACGAAGCCGCACGGTTTGATTCTCGTGACCGGTCCGACCGGTTCCGGGAAATCGACAACCTTAGCTGCGATGATCAATGAAATCAATCAGACGATGTATAAGCGGATCATCACCCTCGAAGATCCGATTGAATATTTGCATAGTCATCAGAAAAGTCTGATTGACCAGCGGGAAATCGGGATTGATGCCCCGCGGTTTGCGACCGGCTTACGGTCTGCTCTCCGGCAGGATCCTGATGTCATACTGCTCGGGGAGATGCGGGATCTTGAAACAATTTCGACGGCCGTGACAGCTGCAGAAACCGGTCATTTAGTTTTTGCAACCGTCCATACGTCGACGGCGGCCTCGACGGTTAGCCGGATTATCGATGTTTTTCCGTCGGAGCAACAAGATCAAATTCGGGCGCAACTCGCAAACGTCCTGGCCGGAGTCGTTTCGCAACGACTGATGCCACGAACGGATGGGACCGGTCGGGTGGCGGCGCTGGAAATCATGGTTGAGACACCGGCCGTCTCAAACTTGATCCGGACCGGAAAGGAATATCAGATTCAATCTGTCCTGCAGACAGGGAAACAGTACGGGATGCAGACGATGCAGATGGCATTACAAGACTTAGTGAGTCGAGGTTTGATTCCAGCATCAGCCGCGACACCTTACATATCGGGGTGAATTAATGACAGTCTTCAAATATGAAGGTCGCACGATGACCGGTAAACGGAAAAAAGGCAAGATTACAGCACTGACGAAACGGGAAGCAGCAGAACGTTTACGGACCGATCAAATTGCCGTAACGTCACTTGAGAAACAGGAGTCCAAAGGCTTAAATACGGAGATTACATTTTTGACTGCGAAACCGAAAATTGAGCATCTCGTCATGTACGCCCGGCAGTTTGCGACACTCGTCCGGTCCGGGGTTTCGATTGTTAAAGCGACGGAAATCTTGCGGAAGCAGACTGATTCAAAACCGCTTGAGCGGGCACTTGTCGAAGTTGAAGATGATTTGCGGAGCGGCATTCAATTTTCGCAAGCAATTGAAAAACATCCCCGTGTCTTCGATACGTTTTTTGTCAGTATGGCGATGGCGGGGGAAGCCAGCGGAAACTTGGAAGAAGCACTGGATAATATCGTCACCCAGCTACAGAAACAATATGAAATCAAACGCAAAGTCATCTCGGCACTGATTTACCCGGCGGTCGTTTCAATCGTCGCAGTTGGTGTTGTCGTGTTCTTAATGCTGAACGTCGTCCCGACATTCGCCTCGATTTTTGATCAGCTCGGCAGTGAACTGCCGTTGATCACCAAAATCGTCGTGGCGGTCTCTGACTTTTTTGTTGCCTATTGGTGGGTCTTACTCTTGATTGTGTTTGGTTTACTCGGATTATTGTATTTTAACTTAAAAAATGAACGGCAACGTGTTGTCTTCGACCGGTTGTTGTTAATGATTCCGGTATTTGGTCCATTGATTCAAAAATCACAAATTGCGTTGATGACACGGGGACTGGCTGTCCTGCTGAATGCGTCGGTCCCGATTCTCGCGTCACTCGACATCACGGAACGGATTGTTACGAACCGGGTCATCCGCAAAGGAATTGCCGCTGCAAACGAAGCGATGTCACGCGGAATTCCGATGCACGAACCGTTGGCGAAAAACAAATACTTTCCGCCACTCGTCACACAGATGATTGCGATCGGGGAGGAGTCAGGACGGCTTGACTCGATGCTGACGGAAGTTGCCGATTTTTACGAAACGGAAGTCGAAACGACGACAGATCGCTTGAAGTCTATCATTGAGCCATTATTGATTGTTGTTTTGGCCGTCATCGTCGGTGTCATCGTCATCGCTGTCGTCGTCCCGATGTTCAAAATCTATTCCGATATTCAGGCCAGTTGACAACTGTAAAAACATTTACCTATCGTACAAAAAATACATTTTCTACAAAAAATATGGTGCTACTATAATAGTATTCATCTGGACAGTATGACCTATACGCCGGAAATAGTAAAAAAGTGCTAGGGAGGAATAGTAAACATGTTAGAACGTCTGAAAGAAATCTGGTTAGATGCAAAACAAATGCGCGATGAGCGCGGCTTGACATTGATCGAGTTACTCGTAGTTGTCGTTATCTTAGGTATCATTGCAGCAATCGCTGTCGTCGCCATCGGCGGATTGATTGAGAACTCACGTAAGGATGCACAAGTATCTAATGCAAAACAACTTGTTAGCGCAGCGAAACTAAAAGTGGCAGCTGATGCTGCTGGAATTAAAAAGGGTGACACACTTTATTTTGTTGGAGAAACAGGGACTGGAAATGTAAACGAATTAGATGAGTACATTGATTCTTTGAAAGATCCTATGAATAGTGATAAAGCTTACAAAGCAGCTTTCGTGACAGTTGATCAACAAGAAAATGGTAAATTTACTTATACCGTTACTATGACTGGTTCTAATGACACGGCATACTTTGACGGTGAATCGTCTTCAGACTTAAAAAGATCAGCCTTAGATTGAGTAACTTCCCCCCCATCTCGGGGGTTTTTTTCTGAACTTTTTTAAGGAGGGAACTGTATGATGACAGTCGTCTTTACCGTTTACTTTTTTCTGATCGGGATGCTCGTGACCTCATTTACGAACGTCGTCGGCTTACGAGTGCCGGTCGGGGAATCGATTGTCCGTCCGCGCTCGCATTGTCCGAACTGCGGTCATGTCCTCGGTCCGCTTGAACTGACACCGGTCATCGGTTATCTCGCACTCGGAGGGAAATGCCGGACGTGTCAGCTGCCGATTTCAATCAAGTATCCGGCACTCGAATTACTCGGCGGTATGTTATATGCGTACGCCTTTTATCAGTTCGGCTGGTCGATGCAATTCATCCTGTCGATTCTGCTGACGAGCCTGCTCAGTATCCTCGTCATGTCCGATCTTGCCTACATGTTGATTCCGAACAAAATCTTATTATTCTTTTTACCGATTAGTCTGATTGTTCGCTACCTTTCTCCCCTTGAGAACTGGTATAATCCAATTATTGGCGGATTCGTCGGATTCTTTCTATTGTTCGTGATCTTTCTTGCGTCACGACAAGGGATGGGGGCAGGAGACGTCAAGTTGTTTGGTGTGCTCGGGATTTTTTTAGGTCCGTTACACGTCGTCATCGCCCTGTTTGTTTCCGCGTTCGTCGGATCGATCATCGGACTGGGGTTACTCGGTTTCAAACGCGTTGAACGAAAACAACCGATTCCGTTTGTTCCCTCGATTGCAGTCGGAACATTACTGACATATTATTTCGCGGACGATTGGGTGAAGCTTTATCTCGATCTGTTCCTCTAGGAAAGGAAGAACATACATATGGCGCAAGCTCGGCGCAGAGGTACATATATTTACTTTAATTTCACAGATGTCGGGATTTTTGGAGCGGTCGTTAAAAAGGGTGTTATCAAACGACGAGGCGTCGTCTCGTTACCGCCCGGAACCCTTCAAGGGGGGTGGCTCCAACCGGAAGCATCGCTTGATCTGATTTTTGACAGCTTACTGGCGAAGTTAAAGGTTCCCCGCGGTTCGCAAGCGGTCTTGGCGATTGACGGATCACTCGTCCTGGCCCGGAAACTCGAAATTCCGGAGACGGTCGAGACGAATCAGATTCGCGGATATTTGTTTATGGAACTGGGACACAGCATCGTCCTGCCGTTTGAAGAACCGTATTTTGATTACACGCTGCTCGAAGAAGACGGTAAACGGGAAATCATGTTGTATGCGGCACCGAACGAAGCGTTAACACAGTACATGGAACTGTTCCGGAAAAAACATATCCGTCTCGTGGCAGCGGAGCCCCAGCCACTGGCAACGTTTTTTGGTCTCGATGCGCTGTATGAGGTCGAAGCCGACAGTAATCTATTGATTTGGAACGTCAACGCGACGAATCATCAGCTGATCATCATTGAAGACAAGATACCGCGTCTGATTCGTTCGGTCGATACGTTTGTCGCGAATGCCTGGGAAGTCGATGTCAACGAGGACCGGTTGCATTACCGGTATCAATCGGACGATGCCAACGTCGAATTCATCTTGGAAGAGATGTTACTGGAATTTTCACGTGTGCTTGATTTCTATCGCTTCTCGTTAGCACGGGACGGGCGGGAAATTAGCCGCGTCATGCTGACTGGAGATTTTCCGTTTCAAGAGGAGCTGGTCCGCCGGTTTGAAACGAACTTTGATGTCCGGTTGGAACAAGTACCGGATGTACTTGATGTGGCAGGTCAATCGATTCCAAAAGCTTACTTACCCCTCGTTGGATTAGCAACGGTCCATAAAGACCGGATTAACTTGTTGCCGGACAGTGATGTGGCTCCAAAGTTTTCACTGGTAGCTTCCCTCATCTTGTTGTTATTCGGCGGGATGGCCGGAGGATATCTCTACTGGCAGACCGATCAATTTGCCGATCGGATTGAAACCGCGAACAACCAGATTCAAATCGTCCGGACGCTACAATCGGAATCGGCCCAATCCGCCAAACAAGAAGTCGCGCAGCTCAAGCAGACAGTTGACGGGCTTGAAGCGACACCACGTCCAGCTGTTCCGGCTCTTGAACGGATTACACGGTATCTGCCGGAACGCGGTTATATCCTGCAGTTTGCCTATGGCGCCGACCATCTTGTCACGATGAATGCGCAGTTCGAGACACTTGAAGAGTTAAACGGGTTTTACCGTCAATTGTTGACGGATACGGCCTTCACCGGAGTGACGTTAACGAGTGTCACGACAAAAACGATGAATGAAGAGGCGGAAGTCGTCACATCGACGACAATTGATCCGACGACCGGTCAAGAAATTCCATCGACGACAATTACGCCGACGGATGATACGGAGACGGAAGAACCGCGCTATATCGGACAATTTGGTCTGACGGTCGTTCCGGCGGAAGTCATCAAAGGGGAAACGAACCAGGCGGATCCCGATGCGCCGAAGGAAGACGCGGCGACGGATGCAGTGGTCGATCCGGAAGCGGAATCGACGGAAACGGTTGAACCGCCGACAACCGACACAGAAGCGGGCGAACCCGTTTCGACTGAAGTAGAGGAGGTGGAAGAAAATTGAAACGATACAGTGGTCTCATTCTTCTTGCCTTGACGATTGTCTTGATCGTCGGAGGGCTCGCCTACTTCGGATATACAACATATACGACTTACCAAGAGCTGAATCAAACGGAAGCAACGCTTGAGCGGGAACAGATGGCGCTTGAAGCAGCGAAGGCGAATGAACAAAAAGTGGATGTTGCTGAATCCAGCTTTCTTCAAAAACAAGTACCGGTCGTACCGGCGAATGATGACGTGATTGATGCAATCAATGCGGCCAGTCAAATTGCCGGTGTGAAAGTCCAAGCTATCACGTTTGGCGCAACTGGAACGGAAGCAGCTCCTGCATCGCCGGTCCAGTCAACGCCTGCCGTCGATGGCGCAATGGCAACAGAATCCGAGACGGAAGCTGCCCAGACGGCAGAGACACCGGTTGCGACCACAACCGCGACGGCACTGCCAGCTTCTTTGACGGTCGAGGCTCCGTCCTATCTTGAACTGATGGCCTTCCTCAAACAGATCGAACGGACGGACCGGATTACGATTTTACGTCAAATTCAGCTAACCGGTCCGGATGAACCCGGTCCGGGAAGCCAGACGATCGTATTAGAGGACGAGATGATGTCCTTTACGGTGGAAATCGAAAGTTACTACCGTCCGGATTTGACACAGCTGATTCCGGATAAACAGACGCCTCTTCAAGAGACGACACCTAAATCGGATCCGTTTGTCGATGTTACAGATAATTAATCAAAAAACAGGTGTCGCTCTGACTCGGAGCGGCACTTGTTTTTCGTTATACTGAAAGTTGATTCCAGTAAGACTGGTCGAAAAAGAAGGAAAAGAGCGTGATACTGATGATAACGCAACACTCATTGATTCTGGCTTCGGCCTCTCCGAGACGGACTGAACTGTTACGGCAGATCGGTGTGCCCCATACGATACGGCCGGCGAATGTCCTGGAGGAAGCACCGTATCCGATGGCAGCCGAAGAGTACGTGATGTATTTATCACGGAAAAAAGCCCGCGCTGTCGCGAAGCCCGGTGAAATCGTCCTGGCGGCAGATACCGTCGTGGCACTGGATCAGCAGATTCTTGAAAAACCGGCAGATCAACCGGCTGCCCTCGAAATGTTCCGGCTGTTATCCGGACGGACACATGAAGTCGTGACCGGTGTAACCCTTTTACAGGATGAACGGGAGGAGACGTTTACGGTCACGACGACGGTCCGGTTCTGCAAGATCCCGGAAAGCTGGATGTTGTCCTATGCTGCGACAGATGAGCCGTATGACAAGGCGGGCGGATACGGAATTCAGGGGAAAGGTGGTCTGTTTGTCGAAGCGATTGACGGCGACTATTACAATGTCGTTGGTCTGCCGATCAATCCGATCAGCCGCCGTCTTGAGGCATTTGGAATCGAGCCGATGTTCGCGTAATTCCTTGTACAGAAAGGTCGGATGAAGTGATTGAATGGCCAAAGGATATGATTCAATTAAAAGGGTTGGCACAGGCGACGACTGTGGAATTATTGGCGTGTCTCGTCCGCAGCGGAACCCGGAACCGAAGTCCGCTTGAAATCGCCGAAGACTTACTTGAAATCTATCCGTCGCTGATCGAACTGGAAGCAGCAGGTGTCGGCGGACTGGAGAAGGCACCGGGCGTCGGAAAAGCAAAGGCGCTTCAAATCATGGCGGGTCTGGAACTTGGCCGTCGGCTCGTCACGGAACCGAAATGGGTCCGTCCGGTCGTCCGCTCACCGGATGATGCCGCGGAATTGCTGATGGAGGAGATGCGGTTGTACCAACAGGAACACTTCATCTGTCTGTATCTGAACACGAAAAACGAAGTGATCTCGAAGAAAACACTGTTCATCGGCGGACTCAATACATCGATTGTTCACCCGCGCGACATATTTCGGGAAGCCATCCGTTGTTCGGCGGCAAGCTTCATCGCCGTCCATAATCATCCGTCCGGTGACCCGACACCGAGCCGGGAAGATATCGAGGTCTCGGAACGAATGGTTGAAGCGGGCAGATTGATCGGAATCAGTTGCATCGATCACCTCGTCATCGGACATGGACAATTTATTAGTATGAAACAGCGGGGATTTATGTAAGAATAACGTCTGAGGGGGAACTGTGCTTCCTGACCTCAGGCGTTTTTACTTTTGTAATAACCATTGAACTGTAAACAAGCTGTAACGTTTTAACGCTTTCCAAGGAAGGCTTTTCCGTTATAATTAGTGAAGTGTATTCTCAGAGAGGGGTTTTTTGAATAATGTTTGGATCATTTAGCCGTGAAATCGGCATTGACTTAGGTACGGCAAATACGCTCGTTTATGTGAAGGGGCAAGGCATCGTCGTGCGCGAACCTTCTGTCGTCGCATTCCGTACCGATACAGGAAAGATTGAAGCAGTAGGTAATGCAGCGAAAAACATGATTGGACGGACACCGGGAAACGTGACGGCACGACGCCCGATGAAAGATGGGGTTATCGCCGATTATGAAACAACGGCTACGATGATCAAATACTTCATGGATCAAGCAACGAAGAAAAAAGGCTTATTCTCGTCTAAGACTAACGTCATGATCTGTGTACCAAGCGGCATCACATCCGTTGAAAAACGTGCGGTTGAAGATGCAGCCAAACTCGCTGGTGCACGCGAAGCTTATACGATTGAAGAACCGTTCGCGGCAGCAATCGGTGCCGGTCTTCCGGTTTCTGAACCAACGGGATCAATGGTCGTCGATATCGGTGGCGGAACAACAGAAGTTGCTGTCATTTCACTCGGCGGTATCGTCACAAGCCAATCGATTCGTGTCGGTGGAGATGAGATGGACGAATCGATCATTCGTTACATCAAATCGAAATACAACCTGATGATTGGTGAGCGGACGGCTGAAACGTTGAAAATGACGATCGGTTATGCGCGGATTGATGAAGAATCGGAAAACGAGACGATGGAAATTCGTGGACGTGATCTCGTGACGGGACTTCCAAAACAAATCGAAGTCACAAGTGCAGAAATTTGTGACGCGTTGTCGGATACGGTCGATGCAATTTTAGCCGGTGTCAAGCATACGCTCGAACAGACACCGCCGGAATTATCAGCAGACGTCATGGACCGCGGAATCGTCCTGACAGGCGGCGGCGCTCTTCTGAAAAACTTGGATGCTGTAATTGAAGATGAAACACGCATCCTGACACTCGTTGCGGAAAATGCGCTCGACTGTGTTGCAATCGGTACAGGTAAATCACTGGAGATGATGAATGTGTTGCGTTCGAAATCAGGCATCTCACAAAAAAGATAAGGACGGGATGAGCGATGAAGCGATTTTTAAATAATCGAAAACTGCTCATCACACTCCTTAGTTTTCTCCTTTTGGTGATTTTAATCGGAATCTCGCTTCAAGGACGTAACCAAACCCATTGGTATCAAAGCTTTGTCCGCGATACTGTCGGGGTTGGCCAACGTCTTTTTGCGACACCGATTGGCTGGATTGATGATACGGTCACTTCGGTTAAAGAAGTGCGCGATGTGTATAAGGAAAATGAGTATTTAAAATCACGACTGGGGGACTATGCCGGAAATTCCGTCAAAGTCCGCGATCTGGAACGTGAGAACAATGAATTAAAAGACATGTTGAAGTTAAAAGGGTCGATTCGTGATTACACGTTATTACCGGCAGAAATGATTGGTCGGACGTCATCCGAATGGCAACGCTTCGTTACGGTCAACATCGGTAAAGAACAAGGGGTGAAAGCCAACATGGCCGTCGTGACGGCAGATGGGTTGGTCGGCCGTGTCATTCAGACAAGTGCCTACACGTCACTCGTTCAGTTATTATCGGATACAAGCCGGACGAACAATGTCTCAGCTGTCGCTGACGATACAAAAGGAAAAGGGGTCTTCGGAACGATCGAAGGCTTTGACGAAGAGACGAATCTTTTGAAATTCACAAAGATTCCGAACGACGCCAAACTGAAAAAAGGTCAAATTGTTACGACATCCGGACTTGGTGGCAAGTATCCGAGCGGTATCGTCGTCGGTAAGATCGAACAAGTGAAATCGGATCAATACGGTGCTTCGAAAATCGCATACGTCAAACCGGCAGCAGACTTCGAACAGTTTGGTCACGTTTTCGTGATTCAACGCGAAGCGAAGGAACCTTTCGCTGAGACCGACAAGGGAGGGGACACTCGTGAATAACATCAAGTTGTTTTTCGCCGTGTTCCTTCTTTTTATCTTGGAAGGAACACTGTTCGCAGGTCCGCTCGGAGACGGCTCTCCTTACGTCATTCATGTCACGCTGATTGCGTTGATGTTTTTGGGGCGTTACGGAAAAATCGAACAGGCGCTTGGTTTTGGACTGCTGTTAGGTCTGTTATATGATTTCGTCTACTCGGATATCATCGGAATTTATTTATTTGCGCTATCTGCCATTCCGCTTTTTAGTAGCTTCGTGCTAAAATATGTAAAGGAGAACGTATTAACGATTATCGTCACCTTTACGTTCAGCGCTATTTTGTTTGAACTGGATATTTATTTCTTCACGGCTTCGGTCGTAGGGGTCGGTGTTCCCTTCAAGGAACTCGCGACACAAATCATTCCAAGGAGTCTCATTGCGCAGTTAATTGGGATCATCGTGCTGTATTATCCGATGACACGACTGGTGCAATCCACATTTGATGAGAAAAGAGGATGAGTCATGATTGAGCGTAAGCGTTATGTAACGATGAAAGGTCATCGTGGTGGCCTCGCCGTCTATGTAAATGAAAGGTGCAGTGTGGATGAATTTCTTGACGATTTAGAATTGACGCTTGCCGACAAATCCGTCGAGAACGGACGCGCCGTTCCGATTACCTTCTTCTTTGGTCGCCGTTATGTCGACGAAGGCGTTGTGACGGCCGTCGAGTCCATCGTCGCGCGTCATGATTCATTTTCATTTAATGGGTACGACAGCGAGTGTCTGACGAAGGATGAAGCAAAAGCCCTGTACGGGGAACGAACATTTCATTACTTCGGCGGCACGGCCCGCAGCGGGCATGTCGTAGACGTTGAAGGATCGATTGTCGTCATTGGCGACATCAATCCGGGAGCCGTCGTTCACGCAACCGGCAGTATTTATTGCCTCGGTGCGTTACGGGGGACGGTTCATGCAGGAAAAGGCGGGAATCATCAGGCTGTCATTGCTGCCAGTGTCTTACAACCGAAATGGATTTCAATTTCTGATTTTGTTTATGAAGATCCGGACGATGCGCCGATTCAGGCACTGGACATGGGCTGTGCGTTTGTCGGGGAAACAGGAGTAGAATTTTCTCGTCTTCAAACCGTTCCGCTTGCGCGGATGGATCAATTTGCGATTGATAGTGAAAGAGGGTGACAGATATGGAACAAGTGAAAGAACAGGTACATAAAGATGCGAAAACGCATGTGGGACGTGCCATCGTCGTCACATCTGGTAAAGGTGGCGTCGGTAAGACGACGACAACGGCTAACATCGGGACGGCACTTGCGCTGATGGGGCATTCGGTTTGTCTCGTTGATACAGATATCGGTCTTCGGAATCTAGATATCGTTCTTGGCCTCGACAACCGGAGTATCTATAATATCGTTGACGTCGTGACCGGACAGTGCAAACTGCATCAAGCCCTCGTCCGTGACAAACGTTTTGAAGAAATGTATCTGTTACCTGCTGCCCAGTCCAAGGATAAATCATCCGTCACACCGGAACAGGTAAAAGGCATCATTGATTCGTTGAAACTCGAGTATGACTTTGTTTTGATTGACTGCCCGGCAGGAATCGAACAAGGATTCATGAATGCGATTGCCGGTGCAGATGAAGCGGTCATCGTCACGACACCGGAAAAAGCAGCGGTTCAGGATGCAGACCGGATCATCGGAATGCTGGAGCGCTCGGAACGTCAAATCGTACCGAAGCTCGTCGTCAACCGTGTCCGTTCGCATATGATGGCGTCTGGAGATATGCTCGATATCGACGAAATCATGCGTATTCTGTCGATTGATCTGCTTGGTCTGATCGTCGATGATGAAGAAGTCATCGCGGCTTCACATCGTGGTGTACCTGTGACGATGAATCCGGATAACCGGGCTGGTCTCGGCTACCGGAACATCACCCGCCGGATTCTCGGAGAGTCTGTTCCGTTGCTCGACATCATGGAACAGCCGCAAAAAGGATTTTTCGTGAAACTTAAAAAAATGCTTGGCATGAAATAAGATGGGGAAAAATAGACTAGAAGGGTTTTGATGCTTCTAGTCTATTTTTCATGGAGGAATGAAGATGAAATGGATTAGTGAACAGACTCCGTCCCTGGAACGGGTGGCATTGGTCGAAGGAGGACGGGTCGTCGAGTACCATGAACGGATGCGGGATGAGATTCGGGTCGGTACGTTGCTGCATGCCAAAGTCGATCGGTTGCATCCGACACTGGAAGCGGCATTTTTGATTGCGACGGATGGGACGCCGCTTTATTTACCGATCAATGAGACGCTCGAGACGTTACGCCGTTATCCGGAAGTTCCGACAATCGGCCAAGCCGTTCAGGTCGGTCAAACCTTACTCGTACAGGTGGTGAAAGAAGGGGCTGCGCCGAAACAGCATAAAGTCACACAAAACATCACCTACGGCGGACGGTTTCTCGTCTATTTCCCGTATGGACGCCGTGTACGCTTCAGCCGCAAACTGGATCTCGTCGTCCAGCAGCAGCTGGCGAAAGTGATTCCGGTAGCGGAAGAAGAAGGGATTTTATACCGGACAGAAGCGGCACAAGCCGAGGTCGGAGTGTTGATGACGGAATTAAAGCAATTGCGTGCGCGTCATCAACACATGCTACAGCAGGCGACGTTGGAACAGGATGAGCCGTTGATCATTCAGGAAGCGAAACGGTTAAGTCATGTCGCCGAAGCGCTTGTCACGACCAGAGCGGAGAAAGAGCGGCTCGAGCAGATGGGGTTGCAAGTCGAGCGTCCGATCATCAAAGGGCGCCTGCCGGTCATGGAACAGGTCGACCGGGCGATTGAGAAGGCACTGGACCGGGTCGTTTGGCTTGATGGTGGTGCTTACCTGTTGATTGAAGAAGTCGAGACGATGACCGTGATTGATGTCAACAGCGGGAAAACGGTTTCCGTCAAAGAACAAAAGCGGACATTTGATCAAATCAATGAAGCAGCTGCTGTTGAAATCATGCGGCAACTCCGTTTGCGGAATATTAGCGGCATGATTGCCGTCGATTTTTTAAGGGGTTCCAGTAAAGGGCAGACACGGGTGACGCAACTGTTGAAGGAACGGGCCGCACATGAGTCAAAACAGATTGAAGTATACGGTTTTACGAAGATGGGATTATGTGAATTGACGCGTCAGCGGCACGGAAAGTCCTTATTCGAACGGTCCCGGGATCACGGTCAGCCGTCTAGGATTGCCATCCACCGGCAACTCGAACCGCGGCTGATGGAACTGGCAACTCATGCGGAGGCGGCGGTCGTGCGTGCTCCGCTCGCTTTGCTCAGTCCGTTGCTTCTTGCCGAAAGTCCTCTCGAATTGCTTCTGGTAGAAGGCGAACCGGGGATTCTGTTTACCGGCACGAAAGTCGATTGTGACGATTTCGTCAAAAGACAATAAGAATAAAGGAGAACGTTATTGACAACAGTCAGCATCGTTTGGTATTCTGAATAACGTTAGTTCGTTTGGAAAGCACCCAAATGACTACAACCGCACAGACCGGGTTTTAAAGCATCCGCTGCCCGTGATGGCGAGTCTGAGTTCCTAAGAGGAGGTGCACGTAATGTACGCAATTATTAAAACTGGTGGTAAACAAGTTAAAGTCGAAGCTGGCCAAGAGATCTACGTTGAGAAATTAAACGCAGACGTCGACAGCACAGTAGAATTCGGCGAAGTCTTGATCCTTGGTGGTGACGATGTTAAAGTCGGCGCTCCACTCGTAGAAGGTGCGAAGGTCGTAGCAACGGTCATCAAACACGCTCGCGCGAAAAAGATCACAGTCTTCAAAATGAAAGCTAAAAAGAACTACCGTCGTAAGCAAGGTCACCGTCAACCTTACACGAAGGTCCGCATCGAGAAAATCGAAGCGTAAGCCATGATACGTGTCAAGATTCGACGAGATGAAGCGGATTTGATCCGTTCCATCGAAGTGACAGGACATGCCGAGTTCGCTGAGCCTGGTTTAGATTTAGTCTGTGCCGGCACATCAAGTGTGATCTTCGGGGCATATAATGCCATCGAATCACTGCTCGGGCAGGTCCTGCTCCTTGAAATGGCAGAACAACAAGAAGGTGGCTACTTTTACGTAGAACCGTATGCTGACTTAGCACCGGATGTCAGTGAACGCACCCAATTGTTACTGGAAGCGATGTTGGTCCAACTCGGAACCATCGCCGACAGTTACGGTGAGTTTATCCAACTTGAACAAATATAGGAGGTGGATTCCACATGTTGAAACTTAATCTTCAGTTCTTCGCATCGAAAAAAGGGGTAGGTTCGACAAAGAACGGTCGTGACTCGCAATCGAAACGCCTTGGGGCGAAACGTGCAGACGGTCAAACTGTTTCTGCTGGTTCAATCCTCTACCGCCAACGCGGTACGAAGATTCACCCAGGTATGAACGTCGGACGTGGTGGCGATGATACACTTTTCGCAACTGCAACTGGTGTCGTTCGTTTCGAACGTCTCGGACGCGACAAAAAACAAGTCAGCGTTTACCCAGCATAAGTGATCGATGAAGCAGACTCTAGCCACTTTCAGGGGTTAGGGTCTGTTTTTTTTAGGAGGGAACGACTGATGAAGGATGAACAGGTACTGGATCTTTTGAAGTCACTTCGTCACGAATGGTTGAATCGGTTACAACTTGTTCGTTCATATAGCGCGATGGGTGACGAGGCGGCTGTTGAATCGATTTGTTCAATGTATCGGGAACAAGCGTCGCGAGAAGGACGTCTTTCTCTGATTGGACTACCGAAAACGGCACTCGCACTGCAACGAGCAGATTGGACAGGCCTAACTGTCGAATATGATGTAATCGAAATACCAAAGCAGATCGAGGATTCACGCTTGGCGTCTATTCTTGAAGCTGCGTTTGACATGATAGAAGTGGGGAATGGAGAAGTATCCGTGACCTTCCATGAGGGCGTGACCATCGAGATCTATCGGGATCTACTAGATATGTCGCGCCTTAAAGATCTAGTGACGCCGATGGAGATCGAGTCACAGACAGAACATGAGTGTGTGATTGAAATCGAAAGTCTTCCTGTCGAGGAAGAAAAGTAATAGGAGGGATCTGACATGTTTGTCGATCAGGTAAATATTTATGTAAAAGCAGGAGATGGAGGACGCGGGCAGGTAGCGTTCCGTCGCGAGAAATATGTTCCAGACGGCGGACCAGCCGGAGGAGACGGTGGGCATGGTGCTCACGTCGTTCTCGAAGTGGATGAAGGACTTCGGACGTTGATGGATTTCCGTTACAAACGTCATTTTAAAGCCGTTCAGGGTGAAAACGGGATGTCGAAAGGCATGCACGGACGTAAAGCCGAGCACCTTGTCGTTAAAGTCCCACCCGGCACCGTCGTGTATGACGATGATACGGATGCAGTCATCGCTGACCTTGTTCATCACGGACAACAAGCCATCGTGGCAAAAGGCGGACGCGGCGGACGTGGTAACTCACGTTTCGCAACACCAGCGAACCCGGCTCCGGAACATGCAGAGAATGGTGAACCCGGTGAAGAGAAATACTTGAAACTCGAATTGAAAATGCTCGCAGATGTCGGACTTGTCGGCTTCCCAAGTGTCGGGAAATCAACGATGCTGTCGATCGTCTCAGCAGCCCGTCCGAAAATCGGGGCGTATCACTTTACGACGATTACGCCGAACATCGGTGTCGTTGAAACGGAAGACAGCCGCAGCTTCGTCATGGCCGATTTACCGGGTCTGATTGAAGGGGCAAGCGAAGGTGTAGGTCTTGGTCACCAGTTCCTCCGTCACGTCGAGCGGACGAAAGTCATCGTGCACGTCATCGATATGAGTGGTATGGAAGGACGCGATCCGATTGACGATTACAATATCATCAACAAGGAGCTTGCGGACTATAACCTTCGTCTGACAGAACGACCACAAGTCGTTGTCGCCAACAAAATGGATATGCCGGATGCGGAAGCGAATCTCGAAGCATTCAAAGAAGCATTCCCGGATCTTGAAGTGTTTGCCATCTCGGCTGCAACACGCCAAGGGTTACGCGACCTCTTGTTCCGCATCGCTGATCTTGTTGATGCGACGCCGGAATTCGGTCTCGAAGAACTCGAAGAAAAAACAGCGACACCACGTGTCGTTTACGGATATGAAGCACCGGAAGCCGGATTTACGGTTTCGAAAGATGAAGATGATTGCTTCGTCATCAAAGGACCACGGATCGAGAAGCTGTTTACGATGACAAACTTCATGCGTGAAGAATCCATCAAACGCTTTGCCCGGACGTTGCGTCAAATGGGTGTCGATGAAGAACTTCGTAAGATGGGTGCGATTGACGGCGACGTCGTTCGAATCCGCGACTTCGAATTCGAATTCATCGAGTCTTCGTTCTAAAATACAACAAGTTCATTTGAGAAATGGAGTGTGAGAGCATCGTGGACCCACTTCCCGCGATTCAGTTCATCTGGTTTTTCGTCCTGCTTGTCATCTCGGCCTTTTTCTCCTCGTCTGAAACCGCCTTGTCGAGTGCAAACCGGTTACGGATTTTGCATCAGTCGGAGGAGGGGAGCCGTCGTGCGACCCAAGCTCTTCGTCTGTTGCAACGGTATGAGGAGACGCTGACCGCTATCTTAATCGGAAACACCTTGTCTAACCTCGGTGTCGCGATGATCGGTGGCTGGTTGGCGATGACGGTATCGACGGATCTATTGGTACAAATCAGTATTGTTTTTCTGACGTTTCTGTTCATCTTGTTATTTGGGGAGCTCATTCCTAAATCCTATGCTCGGGAACATGCGGAAACGTATGTGTTTTGGATCAGTGGTCCGCTGCATGTCTGTCTGAGTCTCTTTAAACCGGCGATTTTCCTGTTTCTGAAGTTACGACAGGTTGCGTTGTTGCTGATTGGGGCCGATCCGAAAGGACCGCTTGTCACCGAACAGGAATTACGGGCTTTAGTCGATATCAGTGAAGAAGAAGGTGTCATGGACGAAGCGGGAGCAGAAATCGTGCATCGGGCGGTTGACTTTAAGAATGTCACGGTCGAAGAAGCACTGACACCGCGAACGAATATTCAGGCAATCGACATTGATGCCGGTTTTGATGAAATTTTACGTGAAGTGCAAAAAGGCGGATTCTCGCGTTTGCCGGTCTATAAGGATTCGATTGATCACATCATCGGAGTTTTATCAGAACGTGACTTTTTACGGGAATTCGTCAAGCACGGACGTGTCGAAATTCGCGAATTGATTCGTCCGGTTTCGTTTGTCGTTCCGCAAACCCACATCATTGATTTGCTACCGGAATTAAAAGTCAAACAGTCACATATGGCTGTTGTACTCGATGAATTCGGAGGAACAGCCGGTTTGATTACACTGGAGGATATTCTCGAGGAACTGGTCGGAGAAATCTGGGATGAACATGATGAATCACTCGAGTACACGAAACAGGTGAGCCCGAACCGGTATGAATGTCTGGCGGAATACGACATCGAAGATTTTTGTCATCAATTTGACTTGGCGATGCCGGAAACGGAAGCACAGTCGCTTGGAGGCTGGATTATGGAAGATGTCGGTCATATTCCGGAAGTGGGGACTCAGATGGTGTATGGACCGTTGACCTTGACTGTCCTGCACGTCGAAAACCGTCGGGTCCGAACCGTTTCAGCCGTATTCTCACAACATGAACCATCAGAAGGAACGGACGATTTAAACGTCTGATCTGCATAACAAAAGGCCCGTTCCGATTAGGAATGGGCCTTTTTGTTATGAAAGGATGTATTTAAAAGGCATCCTCGTGATTAAACATCGAGTTCTGAAACAAGAATACCCAAACGGTCGAGCGCATCGATTGCGGCATTTAACGCTTCTTCGTTATCCGCTTCCAGCGTATGAATGTGGACACCATCCGTCAAAGTGGATAAAGGGGTCGCCTGCGTTTCTTCCAGTTGTTCGATCAACGCCCGGACATCGCGGCGGCTTTTCAGCATCAATTCTCCTGTTAAAAAGCCGTAGACGGGATGTTCGACGATGACATCACGGATGATGACACCTTCATCGACGACGGCGTCACACTCTGCTTTTAATTGATCACTAGCGTGCCGGCAAACGACTTTTCTCATATGGCGGGATTCGTCAAGCTCCGGATGATTTAATAGATATCCCCGGGCAGTCGCAACGACAGGATGTCCTTTTGCTTTTAGCAATGATAAATCCTGCACGATGACCTGGCGGCTGACACCTGCCTGCTTCGCCAACTTCGTTCCTGTGACGGGTTGTTCGCTTTGTTGAATGATTTCTAACAACTCTTGCCGGCGTTCTTCTCCGGACTGTCTTCTTCCCATGATTATTCCTGCCTTTCCAATTAATCTGATTCCTCCAGAGAACATAGAACATCGATACATCGCTCTACTTCCTCGGCTGTTGTCATCCGACCGAAACTGAGTCGAATCAATCCATGAGCCGCCGACTCATCAAAACCAATCGCCCGTAAAGTCGAGTTGGGGCCATTTTCACCTGCACGGCAAGCGCTTCCCGCCGAGACGGCAATTCCGGCACGGTTCAGGGCGAGGAGGACGAATTGACCATCCCGTTGTTTCGTATGAATGGCACAAATCGAATGAAGTTGCTGAGGGGACTCAATGATTTGATAATAAGCAGCTGGAAGTCTTTTTTTTAGCATACCACGAAATCTTTTGCTCGATGCCTGGATCTGTTGATTTTCCTGAAGATAACGGTGACATGCCATCATGAAAGCAGCAATTCCCGGGACATCGACGGTTCCCGGCCGGATTCCGAATTCGTGGTGCGCCTCATAATAGGGACTGAACAGGGGATGACGCAAATAGACGGCACCGAGTCCTTTCGGTCCATACACTTTATGACTGCTGATCGTATAAGCTTCGACGTCGGTCAAATCAACCGGGTTCTTCAAAAAGCCTTGAATCCCGTCACAGTGGAACAGAATACCTTTTTTTCGGCAAAAGGCGGCAATCGCGGCAATCGGAAAGATGAATCCTGTTTCTGAGTTTACCTGCTGGATAGAGACGACACCGACCTCTTCCGTACACACTTGTTCGAATAAGTCCCAGTCGAATTCACCGGTCGTCTTTAAATCGAGTGCCTGCCAATGGACTGCCCACCGTTGCAAAGGAAGTAAAACGGAATCGTGTTCCGATTTAAGTGTCAAGACAGTTGTCTTATTGGTTTGGCGGAGAAGATGGCTTAAAGCGATGTAATTAGCTTCAGACCCGCTGCCCGTAAATATAATCGTTCCTTCCGTTACACCGAGCCATTGCATTAATTTATTCCGTGCCTGTTCCAGCAGTTGAAGGGCGTCTTCTCCCGTGTCATGGAGCGAAGAACTGTTGCCGTAGAACCGTTCTGCCGTGTCCCGATACTGTTCGATGGCATCCGGGTGCATAGGTGTCGTTGCCGCATGGTCTAAATAAATCATCAATTATCGTATCCTTTCATCTTGTCACTCAGCTAAAAATATGCCAAACTTATTGTCAAGTCAATAGTAAATATAAATGTACAGAGGTGTTTTTCATATGTCTTTACATAAAACAGAAGAAGTGGATGTTTTAATCATCGGGACAGGACTAGCCGCCGTCTCGGTTGCCCTGCATCTTCCGGCTGATCTGAATGTCATTCTTGTCTCAAAAGGAACAAGGACAGAAACAAATTCGATGCGGGCGCAAGGCGGAATTGCGTCAGCGTATCTCGAAGCCGACCATGTCAGCCATCAAGCGGATACGAAACAGGCGGCAAAAGGGCGGACCGATGAAACGATGATTTCTTTTATCACCGCAACCGGAAAGCAGGTGATTCCGGAACTCGAAGCGTTTGGTGTTAGGTTTGATCGACAGGTGACAGGAGCATACGCTTTAGGTCAGGAAGGGGCACACTCGAGACCACGTATTTTTCACAGTGGAGGAGACCGGACGGGCGAACGTATCATGACGCAACTGTTTCGACAGCTCAAGCATCCTGTCAGGGAAAACACGGTCATCACGGAATTGTTGACTGATCACCGACAGGTTGTTGGAGCACGGGGATATCAAGGTGAAACACCGATCGTCTTTTCAGCTCGGTCTGTCATCCTGGCGACAGGAGGCATCGGCGGACTGTTTGCAGCCTCGACGAATGAACCGAGCTTGACCGGTGACGGTTTAGCTTTGGCTGCTCAAGTTGGCGCCAGTCTATCTGATTTAGGTTATATCCAACATCATCCGACCGTTTTGTTGCATGACGGCGTCAGTCACGGTTTGATTACGGAAGCTTTACGTGGCGCCGGTGCCTTTTTGATGACGGCAGACGGCCGGCGCGTGATGGCGGATCATCCGCAAGGCGACTTGGCGGCCCGGGATGAAGTGGCGATGAGAATCACGACAGTACGAGAGCGGGAAGCAGTCTATCTCAATACGACGCCTGTCGAACATTTGCAAACACGATTTCCAACATTTGTTGAAAAATGTGAAATATTGAACATATCACCTGATATCGTCGAAGTAACGACCGGTGTGCACTTTTTAATGGGCGGGATCAAAACAGATCGTCTCGGACAGACGACTGTTCCGGGACTGTACGCAGTCGGGGAGGTCGCTTCAACAGGTTTGCACGGAAAAAATCGATTAGCCTCGAACTCACTTCTCGAATGTTTTGTGATGGGCAAAGAACTGGCGTTACGGCTCCAGTTACCGCCCCGTCTGCCGTTGCCTGAAAAACAGTTTAAAGAACATGAAGAGAAGGTGGCACTTGACCCATCATGGACAGAAGCGCTGGCCGTTCATCTCGATGAAACCGTACTTAAACAAACGCTCGAAACCTTCATAAACCAACCCGAGGAACGGGCGACAGGACGGGACGCTGAACTGAGGCGTCTGCACCTGATGACGGCAAAGCTGTTGCTTGAAGGTGCAATTCAACGATTAAAAGGAGACCGACAACATGAACAGATGGTATCTACGACGACAGCTTGAGGATTTTTTGGTGGAAGACATCGGGCATCAGGATGTGACGAGTGAGGTGTGTTTAACCGGCGATGAACTAGGAACCGGTCACTTCATGACGAAAGAGGACGGTATTTTTTGCGGCGAAGCGGTATTGGTCGAACTAGCACGACTGCTGGGAGTCGAACACAAAACACTTGTCCGGGACGGAGAATCGATATCTCAAGGACAAGTCGTTGCGAAGTGGACCGGGCGGTTACAAGCGATTTTAACGGGAGAGCGGGTCGCATTGAATCTGATTCAGCGGACGTCCGGAATCGCGACCTTGACGCATCGGGCCGTCCGTCTGGTCGCCGGGAACGTCAGGATCGTGGATACCCGTAAAACAACACCGGGACTCCGGATGCTTGAGAAACATGCCGTTCGAGTCGGGGGCGGATTTAATCACCGCGGCCGACTCGATGACGCCGTCATGATCAAAGATAATCACATCACTGTCGCCGGTTCGATTACAGCGGCAGTCCGTCGGGCGAAAGCGCAAGTCGGTCATACGACACCAATTGAAGTCGAAGTCGAGACCGGTGAAGAGGTCAAGGAAGCAGTCGAAGCAGGAGTTGACATCATCATGCTCGACAACCGGACACCGGAAGAAATCAAACAGTTCCGGTCATGGATTCCGAAATCGATCACCGTTGAATTGTCCGGCGGGATCACGTTAGATACGTTGCCGGCCTATAGTGAATGCGGGGCAGATTACATCTCACTCGGCGCATTGACCCATTCGGCACCAGCGTTAGACATCAGTATGAAAATTGCGGGAGGAAAAAAAGATGAGTCTTGATTTATTTACAGAGCAGGGAATCCCTAAAACATATTCAGAAAAAACAGATGCAGAATTAGTGGCGATCATCAAAGGGATTAAAGAACGGATGGGCTCACGATTATTTTTACCGGCACATCATTATCAAAAAGATGAGGTCGTTCAGTTCGCTGATGCGACCGGAGATTCACTCCAACTCGCCCAACTGGCGAAACAGATGACAGACGCAGAATATACTGTTTTTTGCGGCGTCCATTTCATGGCAGAGACGGCGGATATGCTGACGGATCCAACGCATACGGTCGTCTTACCCGATATGCGGGCCGGTTGTTCCATGGCTGATATGGCGAACGGATTTCAAACGGAACGGGCATATGAGATACTGACGAACCGGTTGGACCGATCGATTCTCCCGCTGACCTATGTCAATTCAACGGCCGAAATCAAAGCGTTTGTCGGGCGGCATGGCGGAGCGACGGTCACGTCCTCGAATGCCGTTCAGATGGTCGAGTGGGCACTCGGGGAACGCGAGATTCTTTTTTTCCTGCCTGACCAACATCTCGGGCGAAATACGGCACATGCTTTGGGGATTCCCCTGGAACAGATGGCAGTCTGGGATCCGATTGCGGATCGGCTGATATTCGACGGAGCGGATGAGGACATCCGGGTCGTCCTGTGGAAAGGACATTGTTCCGTCCATGAGAAGTTTACGGTCGGACAAATTGAACAGTTCCGTCAAGCGGACCCCGAGCGGAAAATTCTTGTTCATCCGGAGTGTTCCTTTGAGGTCGTGGCAGCGTCGGACCTGAACGGTTCGACAGCCTATATCATCGATCAAATCAAACGGGCGGAACCGGGGACGAAATGGGCGATCGGTACAGAGATGAACTTAGTCCAACGACTGGCGAACGATTATCCGCAACTCGATATCGTCTCCTTGAATCCCTTCATGTGTCCCTGTCTGACGATGAACCGGATTGATTTACGACACCTCGCCTGGTCGCTCGAACAAATCGAAGCCGGTCAGCCGGTCAATATCATCACCGTTGATCCGGAAACGACGCGATATGCGGTACTTGCACTCGAACGGATGCTTGAACGTTCTTGATCGTCCGAAAAGAAAAGTCAATCTGAACCATTTACGCACTACGAACCAGAGAAAGGAATGTCGCATTCCGTTTTTCTGGTTCGTTTTTTTAGTAGTTTAGAAGAGATGAATTTCCATCGTGACCGTCTTCCGTTTAAAGAATTACGTTTTGAAGAGCCTCCTCGTTATATGCTACAATAACACGAGAGTTTGTTAATGGATGGGAGCGTTCTAAAGTGATAGAATTCGTACGCGGCGAAGTCGCTTATGTCTGTGCGGAATTCGTGACGATCGAGGTCGGGGGGATTGGCTACAAAATCGTAGCACCGAACCCGTTTTTTTATCGGACCGGAGACGAACAGGTTATCGTATATACGTATCATTATGTCAGAGAAGACCAGGAAGTTTTGTTCGGATTCCGTTCAAGACGGGAACGGGCGCTGTTCACAAAATTGCTTGGCGTAACGGGAATCGGTCCTAAAGGATCACTCGCCATTGTGGCGTCCGGAGACGTCGATGCGCTTGTTGAAGCGATTGAGCAGGAAAAGGAAAGTTATTTGATCAAGTTCCCCGGTGTCGGCAAAAAGACTGCGAAGCAGATGACCCTTGATTTAAAAGGGAAGTTGGCAGAGCTCGCACCGGATTATATTCCGAGCGAAGGATTATTTGCCCAAGGAAATGCGGAATTAAATGAAGCATGTGAAGCGTTGACGGCACTCGGATACAGTGAACGGGAAGTCGAAAAAGTCAAAAAAGCACTTCAAGGTGAAGTGTTGTCGACGGATCAATATGTGAAGCGGGCGTTGCAGTTGTTATTGAATGTGAGGTGAGAACGTGGAAGAACGGATTTTGTCAGAATCCGCACATGCGGAAGATCAGGAAGAGTGGAGTTTGCGTCCTCAGACACTTGATCAATATATTGGTCAAGAGAAGGCAAAAGGCAACTTAAGTGTCTTTATCCAAGCGGCAAAAATCCGTCAGGAAACACTGGACCACGTACTTTTATACGGTCCTCCCGGTCTTGGTAAGACGACGCTTGCGACAATCATTGCCAATGAGATGGGGGTCGGTATCAAGACGACAGCCGGACCGGCGATTGAACGTCCGGGCGATTTGGCTGCTATTTTATCTTCGCTCGAACCGGGAGATGTCTTGTTCATCGATGAGATTCACCGGTTAAGCCGGTCGATTGAGGAAATTCTTTATCCGGCGATGGAAGACTATTGCCTCGATATAGTCATCGGTCAAGGCGAACTCGCCCGCAGTGTGCGGATTGATTTACCGCCGTTTACCCTCGTCGGAGCAACGACGCGGGCCGGTATGTTATCGGCTCCGCTTCGTGACCGGTTTGGAGTGACGCTGAAACTCGAGTACTATACGATGCCGGAATTGTCGGCGATTGTTACACGGACGTCCCGCTTGTTTGGTTTTGAAGCGGACCGGATGGCAGCGGAAGCGATTGCGCTCCGTTCCCGGGGAACACCCCGTGTCGCCAACCGTCTGTTGCGGCGTGTCCGTGATTTTGCACAAGTCGCACACCAAACGGCAATCGATGCGACACTTGCGACGGGCGCCCTTGATCGTCTGCATGTGGATGCACTCGGGCTGGATGACGTCGATCACCGTCTGTTACGTTCGCTTGCCGAACGTTTTGCCGGCGGACCGGTCGGCCTTGAAACGATTGCTGCGACGATCGGTGAAGATGCCCAGACGATTGAAGATGTCTATGAACCATACTTGCTGCAGCAAGGATTTTTACAACGTACACCACGCGGTCGTGTTTTGACGCCGTTTGCGCGGCAACATTTAGGATTGAAAGAAGGAAACTAAAGATGGATGTAAATTTATTTGATTTTCATTTACCGGAAGAGCAGATTGCGCAAGTGCCTTTGCTCGATCGGACAAGTTCGAAGCTGATGGTCGTCAACCGGGAAACCGGCGCCCTTCGGCATGAAAAATTTCATGATATCGTCTCGTATTTTAATGCGGGGGATACTCTTGTCATCAATGATACAAAGGTCTTGCCGGCACGCCTATTTGGTGTCAAGGAAGAGACCGGCGGCAAAATCGAACTGTTGTTACTCAAACAGACAAGCGATGACGTCTGGGAGACACTCGCGAAACCGGCGAAACGCGTCAAACCGGGAACCGTCCTGTCCTTTGGTGACGGATTGCTCCGCGCGGAATGTGTCGAAGCACTCGACGACGGCGGACGGATCCTGAAGTTCTCGTATACAGGGATTTTTTATGAAGTACTCGATCAACTCGGGACGATGCCGTTGCCGCCTTATATCCACGAGCAGCTTGAAGATCAGGATCGTTACCAGACCGTTTACGCCCGGGAACGGGGAAGTGCGGCAGCTCCGACAGCCGGTCTTCACTTTACGCCGGAACTGTTGCAGGCCCTGACGGATAAAGGGGTTCAGCTTGCGCCGTTGACGTTGCACGTCGGACTCGGGACATTCCGTCCGGTCTCTGTTGATGACGTCGACAGTCACAAAATGCATAGTGAATACTACGAGTTACCGGAGTCTTCCGCAAAGATTTTACGCGAGACCCGCAAAAACGGCGGACGGATCATTGCTGTCGGAACGACTTCGACACGAACGCTTGAGACCGTCATCCGCGATCATGGGGATTTTGTTGAAGCTTCCGGTTGGACGGATATTTTCATCTATCCTGGTCAGGAAATTAAAGGAATCGACGGATTGATTACGAACTTCCACTTGCCGAAGTCGACGTTGATCATGCTCGTATCCGCTTTATCGACCCGCGAACACATATTACATGCCTATGAAGAAGCTGTTGCGCAAAACTACCGATTCTTTAGTTTCGGAGACGCAATGTTCTTAACGAGAGAGGAATTAAACCGATGACAAAACATGCAGTAACGTACGAACATATCAAGACTTGTAAACAATCTGGTGCGCGGTTAGGAATCGTCCATACGCCGCACGGCAGCTTCGAGACTCCTGTTTTCATGCCGGTCGGGACACAAGCGACGGTCAAGACAATGGCGCCGGAACAGATCAAAGACATGAACGCGAACATCATTTTGTCAAATACGTATCATTTGTGGGTCCGTCCGGGACATGATGTCATCAAGGAAGCCGGCGGTCTCCATAAATTCATGAACTGGGACGGTGCGATTTTAACCGATTCGGGCGGATTCCAAGTCTTTTCACTCGCTGATTTGCGCAACATCACGGAAGAGGGTGTCAACTTCCGCAACCACTTGAACGGAGACAAACTATTCCTGTCACCGGAAAAAGCGATGGAAATCCAGAATGCCCTTGGTTCGGATATCATGATGGCCTTTGATGAGTGTCCGCCATTCCCGGCTTCTCACGAATACATGAAAGCTTCAGTCGAGCGGACAAGCCGCTGGGCGGAACGTTGCCTTGAAGCTCATGAACGGCCGCAGGATCAAGCCTTGTTCGGGATTATTCAAGGCGGAGAGTATGAAGATTTGCGCCGCCAAAGCGCACGCGATCTCGCATCGCTTGATTTCCCGGGTTATGCAGTCGGCGGTCTGTCGGTCGGAGAGCCGAAAGACGTCATGTATCGTGCCCTTGATTTCACGACACCACTCATGCCGGAAGACAAGCCGCGTTATTTGATGGGCGTCGGTTCGCCGGATGCCTTGATCGAAGGAGCCATCCGCGGGATTGACATGTTTGACTGTGTCTTGCCGACCCGGATTGCCCGCAATGGTACGTTGATGACATCAAGCGGACGTCTCGTCGTCCGGAATGCCAAATACGCGCGTGATTTCCGTCCGCTCGACGAAAAGTGTGATTGCTACGCCTGTAAGAATTACTCGCGTGCTTATATCCATCACTTAATCCGGGCACAGGAAACATTTGGTCTTCACCTTTGTTCGACACATAATCTTCACTTCCTCGTCAAGTTGATGGAAGGCGTCCGTCAAGCGATTCGCGAAGATCGTCTGCTTGATTTCAAAGACGAATTCTTCGAAGAATACGGTTATAATTTACCGAACGCGAAGAATTTCTGATAAATGGTCTGACAATTCTATTCTTTTTACGGTATAATGAACGTGATTTGAATGAAAAGGAGCTGACTCAGATGCAACAATTATTGACATTCCTCCCGATGATCTTGATCTTCGTGGTGTTTTATTTCTTGTTGATTCGTCCACAGAACAAACGCCAGAAGCAAGTGCGTGAGATGCAAACCCAGTTATCACGCGGTGACTCGATCGTAACGATCGGTGGCCTTCATGGGGTCGTACAAAAAGTAGATGAGACGACAGTCACATTGAAATCGGGTAACGCTCAATTGACGTTCAACCGTAGTGCGGTCGCAGAAGTTACGAAAAAAACTACGACTGTCATGGACGACGAAATCGTCGAATAAGGCTAGAAAAAGACGCTTTCCGAATTCGGAAGCGTCTTTTCTGTTTTTATATGAGAAAAACGATTGCTAAGATTACCAATTCTTATGTAAGCTAGGATAGGATAAGAAAGTTGTCTGAAAATATACTGGGATTGAGAGAAAGGACAATGTAGCATGATTAAGAAGGGAAAACTGGCCACGTTCTTCATCATCGTTGCCGCGCTGCTCGTTTTGATTGGCACGACATCGAATTGGCTCTTAAAAGACACAAAACTCGGTCTGGACTTAAAAGGCGGATTTGAAGTGTTGTATGAAGTACAACCGTTGAAAAAAGGTGACGTCATCGATGCCAATGCGATGAGCGCAACACTGACGGCAATCGAAAACCGGGTCAACGTACTGGGTGTCTCAGAGCCGGATATCCGGATTGAAGGAGACAACCGGATTCGTGTTCAACTAGCCGGTGTCAAAAATCAGAGTGAAGCCCGTCAGATTCTATCCTCGACAGCCGAATTGTCATTCCGGGACATCAACGACAAAGTGTTACTTGATGGTTCAGACTTAAAGGCTAAAGGCGCAAAAGTCGGATACGATCCGCAAACAAATGCACCGCTCGTCGAACTGACAATGAAGTCGAAAGAAAAATTTTATGAAGTGACACAACAAGTATCAAAAATGCAACCGCCCGCCAATCGTCTTGTCATTTGGCTCGACTATGAGAAAGGCGATACGTACGAAAAAGAGATTCAAAAAGAAAACTCTAAAATTGTCTCCGATGCATCGGTCCAACAGCCGATCAACTCGGATAAAGCCATCATCTCCGGTGGTGACATTACAGCAGAATACGGGAAGCAACTATCCTCCATCTTAAACGCCGGAGCACTACCGGTTAAGCTGGATGAAATCTACTCGACGTCTGTCTCGGCCGCATTTGGTCAAGATGCCCTCGACCAGACTTTGTTTGCGTCGATGATCGGTGTCGCAGCCGTCTTCTTGTTCATGTTGCTGTTTTACCGGGTATCCGGTTTCGTATCGATCATTACCTTGTTGTTCTACATCTATCTCGTCATGATCTTCTTTAACGGAATTAACGCCGTCCTGACCTTACCGGGAATCGCGGCCCTTGTCCTTGGAGTCGGGATGGCGGTAGATGCCAACATCATCACGGCAGAACGGATCAAAGATGAACTCCGAAGCGGGAAATCTGTCTTGTCTGCTTTCAAAGCCGGTAACCGCCGCTCATTTGGTACGATTCTTGATGCCAACTTGACGACGTTGATTTCTGCAGGCGTGTTGTATTACTTCGGAACGAGTACCGTCAAAGGATTCGCGATCATGCTGATGGTCTCGATTGCCGTCACGTTCGTCACGAATGTTTTCATCTCACGTTACCTGATGCAACTTCTCGTCAGCAGCCGATGGTTTGATAAGAAGAAAACCTGGTTTGGCGTAAAGGAGAGTGAAATTCGTGAACTTTAATCCTACGAAATTTGATTATGTAAAACACCGGAACATTTACTTTATCATCACGATGGCCCTTGTCGTCATTTCTGTTTTGTTGCTCACACTCCGCGGCCTGAACCTCGGAATTGACTTTACAGAAGGAACACGGGTTGAAATTTCTTCAACGAACACGATTAAGGAATCAGAGGTTCGTTCCGTTATCGAAGATGCCGGAATTGACGCAGCGGAAATTAACGGTGTTCAATTTGCGCAAGGCGGCAAGCTCGCGAACGTGACGTTCGTCGGAGAATTCGATCAGCAACAAATCTCGAAAATGAAACAAGCGATTGAAGCGAAATACAAGAAAGAACCAAGCATCTCGACTGTATCTGCCCAGGTCGGTCAGGAGATTGCCCGTAATGCAATTTATGCCGTTTTACTGGCGTCGCTTGGGATCGTCATCTACGTCTCGTTCCGTTTCCAACCGTTATACGGGATTGCGACTGTTCTTGCGTTGCTCCATGACGCCTTGATGATCATCGCCTTCTTCTCGCTGTTCCAGATTGAAGTCAATCTGTACTTCATCGCAGCGATCTTGACCATCATCGGGTATTCGGTCAATGATACGATTGTTACGTTCGACAGGGTTCGGGAAAATCTCGCCCATGCTGAAAAAGGCGGCCGACAAGTGACGTTCAGCGAATTGTCGCATATTGTCAACGAATCGATTCAACAGACAATCATTCGTTCAATCAATACTGTCGTCACAGTCATCATGACGGCAGCGGCGCTCTATATCTTCGGCAGTGAAGCGATTCGTGGATTCAGCCTTGCCTTATTGGTGGGTCTGATCATGGGGATGTATTCTTCAATTTTCATCGCAGCCCAATTGTGGCTCGTCATGAAAGGCCGGACGCTCAAATCATCTAAACAAGCCTCATGACCTGACCCGTGTTAGCTATCGCTAACGCGGGTTTTGTTCTATAATGATGGAGTTGATTGGAGGGATTGGATGTATCATTCAAAGAAAACATGGATCGACAAAGACGTCGATTCGCTTAAAATAGACGAGTTAGCCGACCAGGTGAACGTATCCCGGCAAGTTGCGCACTTGCTTGTTCAGCGGGGATTTGATACCGCCGATCAAGCCAAGGCATTTTTGGAAACGGATCAAACGGCATTTCACGATCCTTTTTTGTTCCAGGATATGACCAAAGTGATCACCCGAATTCAGCAGGCGGCAGATGAAGGTGAAATGATTTTGATTTACGGCGACTACGATGTTGACGGTGTCAGTTCCGCTGCGATTTTATGGCATGCGCTGATTGAAATCGGTGCGATGGCGGAATGTTATATCCCGAATCGTTTTACGGAAGGTTATGGACCGAACGAGGCGGCGTTCCGCTGGGCAGCAGAAGAAGGATTCGGTCTCGTCATCACGGTCGACTGCGGGATTTCCGGCATCGAGGAAGCGGCTGTTTTAAAAGAACTCGGCGTCGATTTAATCATTACCGATCACCATGAAGCAAAAGATGTCCTGCCGGACGCTTTTGCTATGATTCATCCGGGTGTCGATTCCAACTATCCGTATTCGAAGCTCGCCGGAGCCGGTGTAGCCTTTAAGGTCGCCCACGCGCTGCTTGGGCGTGTACCGGAAGAATTGCTTGATTTGGCTGTACTCGGAACGATTGCCGATTTAGTCCCGCTTATCGGCGAAAACCGTTTGCTTGCAGCAAAAGGAATTGAAGCATTGAATGCCAGTGAACGGCCTGGCATCCTGGCGTTACGGAAAGTCTGCAGTCTCGTCGAAGACGAACTGACGGAAGAATCGGTCGGATTTGCCTTTGGACCCCGGATCAATGCGGCCGGACGTCTTGACTCGGCGATGCCAGCGCTTGAGATGCTGCTTGCGGAAACGATGGAAGAAGCGGAACCGCTCGCCGAGCAACTCGATCAGCAAAACAAGCAACGGCAGGATATCGTCAAAAAAATTGCCGAAGAAGCGACGGCACTCGTGGAGCAACATTATCTGTCCGATCGTGTTTTAGTCGTTGATTCCGATCAATGGAATCCCGGTGTCGTCGGAATCGTCGCATCCCGGCTCGTTGAAAAGTACCATCGTCCGGTCATTCTGTTGTGTCACGATGCAGAAAAAGGGACGGCTAAAGGATCAGGACGTTCGATTGTAGCCTTTGACCTCTTTGCCGAGTTGAATCAGACGGCTGACATCTTACCGCACTTCGGAGGACATCCGGCGGCTGCCGGGATGACATTGTCATCAGAAAACGTCCCGGTGTTACGAGAACGGTTGAATGCCCAAGCGGCAAGTCTGCCGGACGAAGCGTTTATCGCCACGACGGAGATTGATTTACGTTTACGTGTCTCGGATGTCTCGATTGGCTTGATTGAAGAAATGGGACGGTTGTCTCCGTTTGGTATGGGAAATCCGTCGCCGCGTGTCGTCGTCGAAGGCGCCAACATTCGGGACTTGAAACGAATCGGGCGTGATTTAACGCACTTGAAGGTTCTTGTGACGGACGGGAAAACGGAACTCGATGGTATCGGATTCGGGTTTGGAGATGCCGTTGACGAAGTATCATCGCTCGCTGAAGTTTCATTGATGGGGAGTCTGAACATCAACGAATGGAACGGTTTCCGTAAACCGCAACTGATGATTCAGGATCTGGCCGTCGTGGATTATCAATTGTTCGATTACCGCGGTGGGAAAAAACCATTAACGGATTTATTTGAACTTCCGCACGACACGACGACATTTGTTGCATTTTCGGAAGAAACACAATCCAAATATGCCGAGCGTCCGCTGAACGGAGAGGCGAAGGCAAATGTTGTCTTTTTGGATTTGCCCGAAGAAGAAGCAGCTTTCTTGCCGTATTTAAAAGATGCCGAACGGATTTACTGTGCGTTTAAGGATGAAGGGTACTATTTCGAGACGATTCCGTCACGGGAAGAGTTTAAACATTATTTCAATTACTTTGCGAAATGTCCCCGTGACGAGCTCCGAATCGGGCTTGTTCGTTTGTCGAAATCGCGAAAATGGTCGAAACGTTCGATTAACTTTATGCATTCAGTGTTTTCGGAACTTGATTTTCTTGTTACAATGGAGGACGGGCTGCCGGGTGTAAACCCGAATGCTGAAAAACGGGACTTGACGGAAGCAACGACGTACAAGCGTCATGAGGAACGTCAACGTCTTGAGCAACAATACATTTATTCGTCACTCGCTCAGTTGAAAGAGCGTTTTGATACTTTGGTAGAAGCGGCGAAGCAGGAGGAAATGACATGGAGTTCAAACAGCATATAAAAGAGGTCGAAAACTGGCCGAAAGAAGGAATCAGTTTCAAAGATATCACATCCCTGATGCAGAACGGTCCTGCTTATAAGCAGTCAGTCGATGCATTGATCGACTATGCCCGTAAGCAAGGCGCGGACGTCATCGCCGGACCGGAAGCACGCGGATTCGTTGTCGGATGCCCAGCAGCATACGCGATGGAAATCGGATTTGTTCCAGTTCGTAAAGAAGGAAAATTACCGCGTGAGACAGTCCGTGTCGAGTATGGTCTTGAGTACGGGAAAGATGTCTTGACGATGCACCACGATGCAATCCAACCAGGACAACGCGTCGTCATTCTCGATGACCTACTGGCAACAGGCGGCACGATCGAAGCGACAATCAAAATGATTGAGCAACTCGGTGGAACGGTTGCCGGAATCGGATTCCTGATTGAACTTGACGGTTTAGGCGGACGTGAAAAATTAGAAGGATACGATATTTTATCCTTGATTCGTTACGCAGATTAATGAATAAGCAATACCTTCTCGGCAGTGGTCGGGGGGGTATTTCTTTTTATTTTGACATATTATCAAAATTTCACGATAATAGAGGATATATATTAGGGATTCAGCGTAATCAATCCCGGGGACTGGGTGAGGATAAGGGATGACAAATAAACAAATCGTAAATGTAGAAGACCTTCTCGCTCGATGTGCGGAGTACATGACAGAGGCAGAAGTCAAAGATATCGAACGTGCCTATCAATTCGCAAAAGACGAGCATGAAGGACAATTTCGTCGATCGGGTGAACCTTATATCATTCACCCGGTTCAAGTGGCTGGGATACTGGTAGATATCGGACTCGACGCGACGACGATTGTTGCCGCTCTTCTTCATGATGTCGTCGAAGACACTGACATTACGCTGGAAGAACTCACGGAACGATTCGGAGCAGATGTCGCGATGCTGGTCGATGGCGTGACGAAACTCGGGAAGATCAAATACAAGTCCAAACGAGAAGAATTGGCAGAAAATCACCGGAAGATGTTTATTGCGATGGCAGAAGACATCCGCGTGATTTTGATCAAGTTAGCCGACCGCCTGCACAACATGCGGACGCTTCAACATATGGTCAAAGAGAAACAAGTCCAAAAAGCAGAAGAAACGCTTGAAATCTTTGCGCCGCTCGCGCATCGACTCGGGATTTCGACGATTAAATGGGAACTCGAAGACATCAGTCTGCGTTACATCAATCCGCAACAATACTACCGGATTGTCTCGATGATGAAACAAAAGCGGACGGAACGCGAAGCGCTCGTCACGTCTGTCATCGATGAAGTCAACGAAGTACTCGAAGAAGTCGAGATCGCAGCCGAGGTGGATGGTCGTCCGAAACATATCTACTCGATCTACAACAAGATGCAGAACTCGAAAAAAGAATTCAGCGAAATCTATGATTTGATGGCCGTGCGAATCATCGTCGACTCCATCAAGGATTGTTACGCGGTTCTCGGAATCATTCACACCCAATACAAACCGATGCCGGGACGCTTCAAGGACTATATCGCGATGCCTAAACCGAACATGTACCAGTCGTTGCATACAACGGTTATCGGGCCGAAGGGTGAACCGCTTGAAGTGCAAATTCGGACACGCGATATGCATTTCATCGCCGAATACGGAATTGCCGCACACTGGGCTTACAAAGAAGGAAAAGAGCAAGAGGCGAAGTCAGGTTTTGAAGATAAAATCGCTCACTTCCGTGAAATTCTGGAGTTACAAAAAGATACCGCCGATGCGGAAGAATTCATGGAGTCGGTCAAAGTCGACTTCTTCAGCGATATGCTGTACGTCTTTACACCAAAGGGTGACGTCATCGAATTGCCGAAAGGGTCGGTGCCGATTGATTATGCCTACCGGATCCATACGGAAATCGGACACCGGACGATTGGAGCAAAAGTCAACGGACGGATGGTGCCGATCGATTACAAACTGAAGACCGGTGACATCATTGAAATCGTTACGTCGAAACACAGTTATGGACCAAGCAAGGATTGGCTCAAGATTTGTGTATCGAGTCAGGCGAAAAATAAAATCCGTCAATGGTTCAAACGGCAACAACGGGAAGAAAACGTCTCGAAAGGTCGGGAACTGATTGAGGCGGAAGTAAAAAAACTCGGCTTTGAACCAAAGGATGTCATCAACGATAAGACACTTGAGGACGTGACACGGAAGTTCAACTTCGGTCAAGAAGAAGATATGTATGCTGCCGTCGGATATCACGGTCTGACCGCTGCCCAAGTCGCGCATAAATTGACGGAAAAATTGCGCAAAGACAAAGAGTCAAAAAATCTTGAATTAAACGAAGCCATCAGTGAAATGAAGACGTTTGACCGACCGAAGAAACAAAATCCGGAAGGCGTTCGTGTCAAAGGCATCGACAACATGCTGGTCCGCATGAGCCGTTGCTGCAACCCGGTTCCGGGTGATGATATCGTCGGGTATATTACCCGCGGTCGCGGTGTTTCGATTCACCGGTCCGATTGTCTGAATGTGATTCATGAACAGAATCCGGAACGGTTGCTTGAAGTCGAATGGGAACATGAAGGCAAGACGGTCAAGAGTTATAACGTCGAAATCGAAATTTCCGGTTTTGACCGGGCGGGTCTGTTAAATGATGTCCTCCAATCGGTGTCCGCGATGAACACGAATATCGTAGCTGTCAGCGGTAAGGGAGACGACAGCAAACAGGCCAAGATTTCAATGACGATCGCAATCGACAACGTCAATCACCTGCAAAAGGTCGTCGATCGAATTAAACAAATATCAGACGTGTATGCCGTGCATCGCGTCATGATGACATAAGGAGCGGATAGAAATGCGAGTCGTATTACAACGGGTCAAAGAAGCAAGCGTGACGGTCGAAGGGGCGGTTGCCGGTCAAATCGATCAAGGATTTCTTTTACTCGTCGGGGTCACGCATGACGATACGCTGGAGCAAGTCAACTGGTTGGCGGACAAGATTGCCGGGTTACGTGTGTTCGAGGATGAAGAAGAACGGATGAACCGGTCGCTTCAGGATGTCGAGGGGAAGATTTTATCGGTGTCCCAGTTCACCTTATACGGAGACGTCAAAAAGGGCCGTCGCCCTGCTTTTACAGAAGCGGCCAAACCTGATGTTGCAAATGAGTTGTATGAAGCGTTCAACGCTCGTTTACGTCAGCAGGGAATCATCGTCGAGACCGGACAGTTCGGAGCGATGATGGACGTTGCGCTCGTCAATGACGGACCGGTGACGTTGATTCTTGAAAAGTGACCAAAGTCTTGACAGGATCTTTTGGACGAGGCAATATAAAGGATAACAGAACGAATTAAGAACCGATGACGAAGAAGAGTAATTTAGATCTCGGCTGCATAGAGAGTCGCTCCCCGGCTGAAAGGGCGATCAGACGAACTAGATGAAAGACCCTTTTGAGGTATTTTCCTGAAACGAACAGAGTAGGGGAAATCGTAGGCAGGCGTTAACTGCACCGAGTGGCTGAGATTTTTCAGCAACCAGGGTGGTACCACGGGATCTTTAAGTTCTCGTCCCTTTGCGGACGAGGGCTTTTTTTGTATTCAAAAGGAGGAATTAGGATGAAATTACCACGCGGAACGTTTGATGTACTTCCCGGTACAGTGGAACGTTGGCAGTATATTGAAAACCAATTGCGGGAGATCAGTAAACGGTATAACTACAAAGAAATCCGGACACCGATTTTCGAAGAAACAGAGCTGTTTAAACGCGGTGTCGGTGAGACGACGGACATCGTTCAAAAAGAGATGTTCATGCTTGAAAAGCGCGGCAAAGAACAATTTACGCTTCGTCCGGAAGGGACGGCAGCAGTCGTTCGGTCATTCGTGACGAATAAACTGTACGGTGCTGCCAATCAGCCCGTCAAACTCTTTTACATCGGACCGATGTTCCGTTATGAACGCCCGCAAGCCGGACGTTTCCGTCAACTGCACCAATACGGTGTCGAGGCACTCGGCAGTGAAGAGCCGGCCATCGATGCAGAAGTCATCAGCCTGGCGATGAGCATTTACCGCTCATTCGGACTGAAAAAACTGAAGCTCGTCATCAACTCGCTCGGAGACAGCGAAAGTCGTGCCGCACACCGGGAAGCACTCGTCAACCACTTTAAGCCGGTCGCTCACGAGTTATGTCAGGATTGTCAAAACCGTCTGGAAGCGAATCCGCTTCGCGTACTCGATTGTAAAGTCGACCGGAATCACCCGAGTATGGCGACAGCCCCATCGATTCTCGACTTTTTGAATCCGGCTTCGAAAGAGTACTTCGATCAAGTCCTGTTGCACCTGGATGCGCTTGGTATCGAATACGTGATTGATCCGACCCTTGTCCGCGGACTGGATTACTATAATCACACGTCATTTGAAATCATGTCGGAAGCAGAAGGGTTCGGCGCGATTACGACACTTTGCGGGGGCGGACGTTATAACGGACTCGTTGAACAAATCGGCGGACCGGCCACACCGGGAATCGGATTTGGAATCGGAATCGAACGTCTGTTGATGGCGCTTGAAAATGAAGGGGTCCTGCCGGAAATCGATGATGCAATTGATGTCTTCATTGTCGCGCAAGGCAACGATGAAGTTGAAAAAACGGCAACACGCCTGTTGCAGTTGATGCGTCTTGAAGGACTTGCCGCAGACCGTGATTATCTCGGACGGAAGTTTAAGGGGCAATTCAAAGCGGCAGACCGTTTGAAAGCCCGTTTCACCGTCATCCTCGGAGACGAAGAAGTCGAGCGCGGAGCGGCTGCGTTAAAAGACATGTCGACCGGCGAACAGATTGATGTACCATTATCTGCTGTTGCCGATACGATTGTCGCGAAATTAAAGGAGGAAGTACAATGATCGGACGTACACACATGAACGGAACCGTAACAGAGGAAACGATCGGCCAAGCCGTTCAACTAAAAGGATGGGTCCAAAAACGACGTGACCTCGGGGGATTGATTTTCCTCGATCTTCGTGACCGGACCGGTATCGTCCAAGTCGTCTTCCAACCGGAAAACGAACAGGCACACCGTTTGGCGGAATCGATTCGCTCGGAATACGTGCTCGACATCAAAGGGACAGTCGTCCAGCGTGAAAATCCGAACCCGAACATCCCGACCGGCCAAGTCGAAGTCGTCGCAGACGAAGTCATCATCTTAAACGCTTCGAAAATGACGCCGTTCCCGATCAGTGAAGAAGCGGAACAGACATCGGAAGACCTTCGTCTGAAATACCGCTACCTGGATCTCCGTCGTCCGTCATTACAGGAAACATTCCGTCTGCGTTCGAAAGCTTCGAATATCATGCGGAACTTCCTCGACGAACAGGACTTCCTCGAAGTTGAAACACCGATCTTAACGAAATCGACACCGGAAGGCGCGCGTGACTATCTCGTTCCGAGTCGTGTTCACCCGGGTGAGTTTTACGCCTTACCGCAATCACCGCAGTTGTTTAAGCAATTATTGATGGTATCCGGCTTTGAGCGGTACTTCCAAATCGCCCGTTGTTTCCGTGATGAAGATTTACGGGCCGACCGTCAACCGGAATTCACACAAGTCGATATTGAAACAAGTTTCATGGACGTCGAAGATCTGTATGCGATGATGGAATCGATGATGACGCGTGTCATGAAAGAAACACTCGGAAAAGACATCACGACGCCGTTTCCGCGGATGCCGTATGCGGAAGCGATGAGCCGGTTCGGTTCAGATAAACCGGATACGCGTTTCGGTCTTGAATTGATTGATGTCGCGGAAGCCGTCACAGGAGCTGGCTTCAAAGTCTTCGACATGGCGCTTGAATCAGGTGGCGAAGTCAAAGCCTTGAATGTCAAAGGGGCAGCCGATCAGTTCTCCCGTAAAGACATCGATAAATTACAAGAGTTTACAGCAATTTATGGTGCCAAAGGCCTTGCTTGGGTTAAAGTGACCGCTGACGGACTGAACGGGCCGATTGCGAAGTTCTTTGATGAGGCAGCAACAGCCCGACTCGTCGAAGCGACGACAGCGGAAGCTGGTGACTTACTTGTGTTCGTCGCGGCAAAAGCATCAATTGTTGCCGACAGTCTGGGTGCCCTTCGTCAAAAACTAGGAAAAGAACTCGGCTTGATTGACGAAACCGTCTTCAACTTCCTGTGGGTAACGGACTTCCCACTCGTGACGTTTGAAGAAGCGGACAGTCGTTTTTATGCGAACCACCACCCGTTCACGATGCCGCGTCGGGAAGATCTCGATAAACTCGAGACAGACCCGGGCAGTGTCCTCGCTGTTGCCTATGACCTTGTCTTGAACGGTTATGAGCTCGGTGGCGGATCACAACGGATTTACGAACGTGATATTCAAGAGCGGATGTTTAAATTGCTTGGCTTCACGGAAGAAGAAGCAAACGAACAATTTGGTTTCCTGATGGAAGCATTCGAGTACGGCACACCACCGCACGCCGGTATCGCACTTGGTCTTGACCGTCTGATCATGCTGCTTGCAGGCCGGACGAACTTACGCGATACGATTGCGTTCCCGAAAACAGCTTCTGCGAGCGATCTGTTGACAGCGGCACCAAGCCCGGTTTCAGACGCACAATTGAATGAACTGTCGATTCGGACAGCAGTCAAACAATCATAATACCAACAGATTTCCTTCGATCCTGAAGGGAATCTGTTTTTTTATAAGGGGGACTGAAGATGGAACGGATATTTTTTGAACGGTCACCGGTTGAGGTGGCACCAGAATTGTTAGGGAGTCTGTTGACGGTCGAACACGTTACGATGCGGATTGTCGAAGTGGAGGCGTACCTTGGTCCGCACGATCAAGCCGCCCATTCCTACAGTGGACGACCGACAAAACGGACCGCGCCGATGTTTGGCCCGGCCGGTCATATCTATGTGTATTTCACCTATGGCATGCATCATTGTTTGAACATCGTCTGCGGGGAAGTCGGACAAGGATATGGGATTTTGCTTCGCGGAGCGGAAATCATCACCGGACACGATTTAGTTGCTGACCGCCGTTTTGGGAAGCCGTATGCGGAACTGACCAAAACCGAGCAAAAAAATCTCGTCAACGGTCCCGCTAAATTATGTCAGGCCTTCGGATTGAGAACGGACGATTCAGGTGCTGATCTCTACACGGATCACCGGTTTCAGATTGAGAACGGTCAAGCGACTGAAATCGTCCAGACGACGAGGATCGGGATTCCGAATGCGGGAGAAGCAACAGCGTATCCATGGCGGTTTTACGAACGGGAAAGCAATGGGGTCAGTAAAAAATAAACCGTATAAAAAAGATGTACCGCTGATGGATACATCCTGGCATCAAAAAACGTGTTTCTCTAAGAAGAGAAACACGTTTGCTGTTTTATCGTTTTGGTGTGTTGATTGATTTTTTAGATTGTTGCTTTTTATAGAATTTGTAGACGATCGGTCCAACCGTCGTAGCAAGCGTGATCAATGTTCTTAATTTCCCTTTTTTAGCAGCCATGAAATGTTTCACTCCTTAGTAAGTTGTACTAATCATATTCCACGAAAACAAAAACTTAAAACCTTTCTAGCACATTGGTTCTTTGCGAAAGGAAGTAAGATTGAGATAGTACGGGTAGAAAAGAGAAAGGAGCTGAGGATATGGCAGGAGTTGTATGGTACCGAAAAGATTTGCGGGTCGACGATCATGAGGCATTGACACGGGCATGCGAGGAACAGAAGACAGTCCGTGCTGTGTTCGTTCGGCAGACAGCAGACGGTCGCGGCAAACAGCAGATGACATTTGAAGAGGAAACCTTAAAGTCCTTAAAAGAACATTTGGCACAACTCGGCATTGAACTGACGATTTTACAAGGGGAGACGGTTGAACAACTGACATCGTTCATTCAACCGGAGGACGTCGTTTATTTTCACCGGATGACGGGTGAATACGAAGTACGACAGGAAAGCGAAGTACAGAAGCGTTTTACCACGCGAATGTATGAGACTCAGACGCTCCACCTCCGGGAAGATATTGGCAGTGATGAACTGAAACGTGTCTTTACGGCCTTCCGGAAAAGAGTCGAACACGATGGCCGCTTCGCGGAGCCAATCGAAGCACCCGGAAAGATACGGTATGTCGAACCGTCGCAAACGAGAGCCGTTAATGACCCGCGAACCGCGTTCCCGTTCATGGGAGGCGAGGCGGCCGGCAGGAACCGATTAGCAGCGTATCTGGAACAACCGATTTTTACCTATAAAGAAACACGGAACGGTTTTGACGTTGATGATTCTTCCAAACTCTCCGCCTGGCTTGCCAACGGTTCACTGTCTCCGCGACGGGTCATGGCAGAATTGCAACGGACGGAACGGGAACACGGCGCGAATGAATCGACCTACTGGTTATACTTTGAATTATTGTGGCGGGACTTCTTCCATTTGACGATGCGCGAGACGGGACACCGGCTGTTTCGCTCGAGCGGTTTAAAGGACGGTCGTTTGACGTGGAAGACGGATCAGGCGGCAATCGATTCGTGGATGGCCGGCGAGACGGGAGAACCGTTTGTCGATGCCTTCATGCGGGAAATCAAGGAAACCGGTTGGATGTCGAACCGGGGACGTCAAATTACAGCTAGTTATCTGATTCATGACTTGAAACAGGATTGGCGGATCGGCGCGCGATACTTTGAACAGCAGTTGATTGATTACGATGTTGCCTCCAATTACGGAAACTGGGCTTATATCGCGGGAGTCGGAAATGCGACCCGGACACCCCGGTTTAACCCTGAATTTCAACAACAAAAATACGATCCGAACAAAGCATTTATCCGACGCTGGATGTCAAGTGAAACGACTGAAAAATGACCAAATTTTAAGGGGCGGAACCAGTTGCATTTCGATAAGGGGAATGCTATATTAAATGCAACAGATGGGGTTCCTGAGATGTACGAGAGCCGCCTTTTATCTTTGAGCCACTCTTTTTTGATAGGGAGTTTGACGTTCCAACTAGTAGTACATGCCTCGTAACACAGCAGGAGGACGTACGAATAGGAATCGGATAAGACACCCACCTGCGCAGCAGGTTCAAAAATAAGGTATCGACACGGCACTTCGGGTCCCATCGTTTCTTTTTTAGATGAATCACACCATACGTCGCATGACGTTTTTTTTTATGATATAATTCCGAGTAAAACAGTATGAGTATTGTGAGGTTATGAGATGTTAAATCAATTTTCACGTAATGAACTGGCAATCGGTAAGACCGGACTTGACGCATTGGCATCCAAGTCTGTAGCGATCTTAGGAATCGGCGGCGTCGGCTCGTTTTCGGCGGAAGCCCTGGCGCGCAGCGGTGTCGGACGTTTGATTTTGGTGGATAAAGATGATATTGATATCACAAACGTCAATCGTCAGATCCATGCGTTGTTGCCGACGGTCGGTCAGCCGAAAGTCGATGCAATGGCGGATCGCCTGATGCAAATCAACCCGGATTTAGAAATCGTCCGTTTGAAAATGTTCTACAACGAAGAAACATATGAAACCTTTTTCGCAGAAAATCCGGATTATGTGATTGATGCTTCGGATACCGTCTCGTTTAAGATTCATTTGATCAAAGAGTGTAAAAAACGTCAGATTCCAATCATCTCGAGTATGGGAATGGCGAACAAGATGGATCCGACACGAATCAAGATCGTTGATATTAAAGATACGACTTACGATCCACTCGCAAAAGTGATCCGGACGCGCCTGCGTAAGGAAGGGATCCATAAAGGAGTCCCGGTCGTCTTTTCGGATGAACCACCGGTCAAAATCATCGAAGAAGTTCGTCAAGTCGTCGGAAACGATGAAGCCGTGATTCGAAAAGCTAAAATGCCGCCGAGTTCAAACGCGTTTGTCCCGTCGGTCGGTGGATTGATTGCGGCAAGTTATGTCATCAATGAGATTGTCCGGGAAGCCGGCGTCGTCATCGAACGTGTCCGTTAAAAAAAGCGACCTGTTGAGGTCGCTTTTTCTCATCGTTTACGGTTGTTTTTTCCAAAAGTCGAGCCGGGCCTGCAATTGTTTTTCGAACCCGCGGGGACTTGGCTTGTAAAAAACGGGCTTGGTTCGTGCCAAATTTTCCGGCCAGTAGTTCTGTTTGACATATGCATGCGGAAACTGGTGTGGATACTGATATTCGACACCATTACCAAGTGCTGCAGCACCTGCATGATGAGCGTCCCGTAAATGCGGTGGAACCGGACCGCCGTCCGATCGACGGACGAGTTCGAGTGCCTGATCAATCGCGGTAATGACCGTGTTTGATTTCGGTGCCGTCGCAAGATACAGCACCGTTTCGGCGAGCGGGATCCGTGCCTCCGGAAAACCGATGTATTCACAGGCCCGGGCACAGGCGTCCACAATCAGCAAAGCTTGCGGATCCGATAATCCGATATCTTCTGCCGCGTGGACATAGAGGCGACGGACGATGAAGCGGGGGCTTTCCCCGGCCTCAATCATGACGGCAAGCCAGTACAGGGCAGCATCGGGATCCGAGCCGCGAATCGATTTGATAAAAGCCGAGATGACATCGTAATGCCGGTCTCCGTCCTTATCATATTTCAAGGCTTTTTGCTGAATCGATTCTTCCGCTACGGCAAGATCAATCGTAATTTCACCGTCAATTTCCGGTGTCGTTAAAACGGCGAGTTCGAGTGCGTTGAGCAGTGCCCGGTAATCCCCGTCCGACAGTTTGACATAATGATCGACCGCTTCTTCTGTGACGGTAATCGGATATTTGCCGAGACCACGTTCCGTATCATGTAACGTCCGGTGGAGGACGACCCGTAAATCATCTGTCGTCGGCGTTTCAAACCGGAAGACAGTTGCCCGCGATAACAGAGCGGCATTGACTTCAAAACTTGGATTTTCCGTCGTCGCGCCAATCAGCGTGATCGTTCCGGCTTCGAGTGCAGGCAGTAAAGCATCCTGTTGCATTTTATTGAAACGATGAATTTCATCCAAAAATAAAATCGTTTTTTGTTGATCAAACTGCAGTCGGGATTCGGCTGCTTTTAAAACTTCACGCAACTGATCCAGTTTTGCCGTGACAGCATTCAGCTGTTCGAATGCCGATTTCGTATAACTGGAAATGACACGGGCAAGCGTCGTTTTTCCGGTTCCCGGTGGTCCGTAAAAAATAACCGTCCCAAGCCGGTCGGCGAGAATTGCCCGGCGCAACAAGGTTGATTCTCCGATCAAATGGCGTTGGCCAACGATTTCGTCCAGTGATTGAGGGCGCATCCGATTGGCGAGCGGACCGGCCGGAGAATGTGATTCAAATAAATTAGCCATAGGTAGCGTTCCTTCTTTCAACTTTTAGCTACTACTATACTAGAAAGGATGTCTTTTCGCATGATGAAAATCTCGACAAAAGGCCGTTATGGTCTGACAATCATGATTGCACTCGCCAAAGGAGGCGAGGCAAAGCCGTTGTCTTTAAAAAAAATTGCCCAGATGTACGACCTGTCTGAACATTATCTGGAGCAATTGATTGCCCCGCTCCGAAACGGCGGTCTCGTCAAAAGTGTCCGCGGAGCATACGGTGGATATAAATTAGGCCGTTCGGCCGAAGAAATCACAGCAGGGGATATCATCCGTCTGCTTGAAGGTCCGCTTGTCGTCGTTGAAGGCGATAATTGTGACGAAGTGACGAAACGAAAATTGTGGGATAAAATTCAAAGTGCCGTCGATCAAGTTTTGGATACGACGACATTAAAAGATTTAGCCGAAGAAGATGACACGGGTTACATGTTTTATATATGAGAGGTGAAAAAACGATGATGTATTTTGATCACGCGGCAACAACGCCGATGCGGCCGGAAGTTTTGGAAAAGATGACGCCTTACATGCTCGAGCAATTCGGGAATCCGTCAAGCGTCCATGCATTCGGACGGACGGGACGGGCTGCGATTGACACGGCGCGAAGAATGATGGCAACGGAACTGAACGCCAAACCGACGGAAATTCTCTTTACGAGCGGCGGCACGGAGTCGGATAACTATGCCATCATCGGTGCCGCGATGCAGTATCAGTCGAAAGGCCGTCATGTCATCACGACACGGTTTGAACACCATGCCGTGCTCCATGCGTTCGAGGAACTGGAAAAGCGGGGATTCGACGTGACGTATCTTGAAATACCGGAGTCCGGCATCATAACGGAAGAGGCGTTACGGGCAGCCGTTCGGCCAGATACGATTCTAGTATCGATCATGTTCGGAAACAATGAGGTCGGAACGGTCCAGCCGATTGCGGCATGTGGTCGTTTCCTCCGGGAACAACAGATTATTTTCCATACCGATGCCGTCCAAGTCTTTGCGAAGTCGCCGATTGACGTGGAAGCGATGCAAATCGATTTGCTGTCGGCATCAAGTCATAAAATCAACGGACCAAAAGGCGTCGGCTTATTATATATCCGTTCTGCCGTCAAACTGGCTCCTCAATCGTATGGCGGGGAACAGGAACGAAAGCGTCGTGCCGGAACGGAAAATGTTGCCGGTATCGTCGGTTTTGCGGAAGCAGTCCGGCTGACGGCAACGGAACGCGAAAAACAGTTTGAACAGTATCAACTGTTGCGGCGTACATTGCTCGAACGGCTTCGTTCCTCAACGATTGAGTTTGAAGTCAACGGGACAGACGGATTGCCGCAAGTTCTCAACCTGTACTTCCCGGACGTCGAGATCGAACCGTTTTTGATTATGCTCGACATGCGGGGGATTGCCGTTTCGAGCGGAAGTGCCTGTACGGCAGGATCGGTCGAACCGTCACATGTCCTGTCAGCAATGTATGGTGAAAATCCGCGGACGAAACAATCGGTCCGGATCAGCTTTGGCCGGGGAAACGACGTGTCACAAGTCGAACTGCTCGCGCAAGGCCTGATAGATGTCGTAAAATCGTTTCAGAACAATTAAGAGGTGAAAATAATGAATACACGCGCTAAAGCACCGGAGGAAACAACGGTCGTCGTCGGTATGTCCGGCGGTGTCGATTCGTCCGTTACGGCTTATTTATTAAAAGAACAAGGATACAACGTCATCGGGATTTTTATGAAAAACTGGGACGATACAGATGAAAACGGATTTTGTACAGCAACGGAAGATTATGAAGATGTCATCGCCGTCGCCAATCAAATCGGTATTCCCTATTATGCGGTCAATTTCGAGAAAGAGTACTGGGACAAAGTCTTTACGTATTTCTTGGATGAATATAAACTCGGCCGAACACCGAATCCGGACGTCATGTGTAATAAAGAAATCAAGTTCAAGGCATTTCTTGACCATGCGATGCGCTTAGGCGCCGATTTCGTCGCGACAGGTCATTATGCCCGTGCCGTCTATGAAGACGGGGAGCATAAATTATTGCGCGGCGTCGATACAAACAAGGATCAAACGTATTTCCTGAACCAACTGTCGCAGGATCAGATTGCGAAAGCGATGTTCCCGATCGGACACATGGAAAAATCAGAAGTCCGGAAAATCGCCGAGGAAGCGAACCTTGCGACGGCCAAGAAAAAAGATTCAACCGGTATTTGTTTCATCGGGGAACGGAACTTCAAACAGTTCCTCAGTCAGTATCTGCCGGCACAACCGGGTGAAATGCGGACACTCGACGGTAAAACAATGGGGCGTCATGACGGTCTGATGTATTACACGATGGGACAACGTCACGGTCTTGGAATTGGTGGAGACGGTGAGCCGTGGTTCGTCGTCGGGAAAAACCTGCAAGACAACATCTTGTTCGTTGAGCAAGGATTCCACAATGAATTGCTTTATTCAGAAGGATTATATGCCTCTGACATCAGCTGGACGGCAACGATGCCGGCCGGAACAGAATTCCGCTGTACGGCGAAGTTCCGTTACCGTCAGACGGATACACCGGTCACGGTCCGTGTCCTCGACGGCGGACGTCTAGACGTTGCATTCGACGAACGGCAACGGGCGATTACTCCCGGACAAGCCGTCGTCTTTTATGACGGAGATGTCTGTCTCGGCGGAGCAACGATTGACGATGCCTACAAAGCAGGTCAAGCATTAACGTATCTTGCATAAGGGAGAGATTGGGATGAATTACAACGAAGTCGGATTCCGACATTTAGAATCGGGTAATTATGAATTAGCGGCTCAAGCTTTTAATGATGCCATTGAAGAACAGCCGAACGACCCGACCGGTTACGTCAACTTGGGGACATTACTCCAATCGATGGACGATGCCGACCGGGCACTCCGGTTTTACGATAAAGCCTTGACGATTGATCCGACGTTCGCCAGTGCCCATTATGCCAAAGGCGCCTTATACTTCTCGGCGGATTTATTGGTAGAGGCGGAAGAGTCATTACGTCTTGCTTTGCTGCACGGACTCGATGATGCCGATCTCCATTTCATGCTCGGTCTGACGTATCAAAAGCTCGGGGATCCGGTTCGGGGGATTCCGCGTTTGAAACAGGCGACGGAACTGAACGGGGTGGATGTCGAAATCGCCTTCCAGTATGGTCTTGCTCTTGCTCAGAACGAGCAGATCGAAGAAGCGGCTGAAATTTTCGAACAAGTTCTGTTGCTCGAAGAAACACATACGGATGCCCGTTACAACTATGCCATCGCACTGGCCTTTTTAGGTCAGCAGGAAGCATGTTATACAGAGCTCGAAACCGTTCTTGCCTATCAACCAAACCATACGCTGGCGCAGGATGCCAAAGCGAAAATGGATGCCTTACTAAAATAACCAGGAAAAGACTCTGCTGTCGACGGCTTGTGGCAATCGATACAGCAGAGTCTTTCTTAGTGCCCGATTTCGCGGACGATGCGAAGCGGCGGACCGGAAAATTCCTCATAGGCTTCATCCATATTTTTCGTATAAAGCTCAATAACATTGTTTTCCGTATCTTTAAAATAAGCCGAGTATTCCTTGTCATTAGACGTCTCTTGTTCATCCCATTCCCGAATCTTGACGTCAATCGATGCACCCCGAAGCAAATCAAGTGCTTCGTTAAATTCGTCTTTCTCAATATAAAAGGCACAGTGGACATGAACGCCGCCTTCATCATACAGACTGTCCCACTCTGTCACGGGAAGGTTTTTGACGGTCCGTTCTTCCATCATAAAGTCCCGTTTGAGCCAAAGCCCGAGACGGGTGTTTCCTCCGATGTACAACCATGTCGCCCAAATCCCATCCTGTTTTTCCTGTTCATGACTCGGCTCTGCATCTTCCGGTGCCCATTGTTCAACGATTGGAATACCGAGCGTTCCGTTCCAAAAGGCGACGGCCCGGTCCATGTCCTGCACTTCTAAAACTAATTCACATAATCCTGCGATCGGTAAACGTCCCATGTTTGTTCCTCCATTCAGATAATATATCAAGGAATGTTTCCCTCATTTAAAATCCCTTAAACGAGTGCTATGATAATAACTGAGTAACGGAGTCCAGAAAGAGAGCAGGTGGAGTGATGGAGCACCCCCATCAAGTAGTCGGTCGTATCAAACGTGTGCTTTTTTCCTCCGAAGAAGAAGCCCATTCCATCGTCCTGATGGCGATCAAGGAAAAAAACTTTGAACTAAAAGAAACGGAGCTTGTCGTTACGGGAACCGGTGTCGGAATCGAACTCGGCGGAACGTATCAAGCGTTCGGACGGTTGATTGATCATCCGCGATTTGGCAAACAACTAAAAGCAGAGTTGATCCGGCGTTCGGTCCCGATGACGAAACACGCTGCCGTCCGTTTTTTGACGAACGGATCGTTTACCGGCATTGGTCCGAAAACAGCGAAAAATATCGTTGATGCGCTCGGTGAAGATGCCATTGACATCATCTTAAAGGACAGTAAAGCACTCGATCGTGTCCCCGGGTTAAAACAGAAGCAGGCGGATGTCATCTTCAGCCGGCTCGCGACCTTATACGGTGTCGATCAACTGATGCTTTTTTTAGCACCGTTTGATGTCACCCCAAAACTCGCAGCAAAGATTTATGCAGCGTACGAAGGGGATGCGATGGCGAGAATTCGTGAAAATCCTTATTCCTTGATGTATGAGGTCAGCGGAATCGGTTTTAAGACGGCCGACCAAATTGCCTCGCATCTCGGACTTGTCGGATTGCATCCGGAACGGGTCGCGGCATCCATCATGCATATACTGGAGCAGGAAGCGGGAGAAGGGCATGCATTCGCGACGGTCGAATCCCTGTTACAGCGGGCACCGCGTCTACTCGGTGAGGATCCGGGTGAACGCCTGGAACAAGCCATCGAGCTGTTGCTGACGGAAGATAAGGTCAAACTCGAAGAAGGTTGTTTGTATCTGCCGACGATTTTCTATGCGGAAGTCCGGGCGGCAAAAGAGTTGGCCCGTGTCATGGCGAACGGATCCGAGCAGGAAGTCGATGTGGCGACAATTTTGTCAGCCATCGGTCAACTCGAAGAACGGTTTGGTATGGAATACGCCGTTCAGCAACGGGAGGCGATTGAGCTTGCGGTCAAGGCACCGCTGATGGTCCTGACGGGCGGACCCGGTACGGGGAAGACGACGGTCATCAAAGGGATTTTGCATGCGCTTCAGGAAATCCATGATTGGCCGCTTGAAAAAAGTCAGGTCAAGTCAGGCGAAGTCTATCCGTATGTGCTCGTCGCACCAACCGGACGGGCGGCCAAACGGCTGTCGGAAGCAACGGACGTTCCGGCGATGACCATTCACCGCTTATTAAAATATGACGGGACGAACTTCCAGCTGGACGAAGACCAACCGATTGCCGGTAAAGTACTGATCATCGATGAATCGTCCATGATCGACATCTATCTGTTATCGAGTTTGTTACGGGCCGTGCCAAACGGCATGAAGATTTTATTCGTCGGCGACCGGGACCAGCTGCCGTCGGTCGGTCCGGGACAAGTCCTTGCCGACTTGATGGATACGGACGGTATTCCGGTCGTCCGGCTCAACGTCGTCCATCGGCAGGCCGAAGATTCCTCGATTCTCCGGTTGGCCCACGATTTAAAAAACCGGGTCACGTCAGCTGATTTGCTGGCCCCTTTATCCGACCGTCGTTTTTATTCGCTTGCTCCGCAGGAATCGTTGCGCGGTATCGCGGCTTTTGCAGAAAAAGCACTGGCGAAAGGATATTCGAAGTTTGACGTTCAAATTTTAGCGCCGACGTACCGCGGACAGGTGGGCATCGACGAATTGAATATCGTTCTGCAAAAAGTCTACAATCCGGAAGCGCCGAAAAAACGGGAAGTCAAACAGGGGACACGGATTTACCGGAGCGGAGACAAGATTCTTCAGCTCGTCAACAATGCGGAAGAGAATGTCTACAACGGTGACATCGGTGAAATCGTCAATATCTTCTTTGCGAAGGAGAACGTGGATAAAGTCGATAAAATCATTGCCCGGTTCGATCAGACGGAAGTTGAATATAACCGGAGTGACTGGGATCAATTTACGCATGCTTACGCGATTACGATTCATAAAGCGCAAGGATCGGAGTTTCCGATTGTGTTGATGCCGGTCTTTTTCACCGGTGCCTTCAAGCATTCCCGGAATCTCATCTATACAGCCGTCACTCGGGCCAAAGCCAGTCTGCTGTTGTTCGGAGATCCCCGTGCCTTCCATAAAGCATCACAAGAGGAAGAGCCGCGCCGGCGGACACGGCTCATTGAACGGCTCGGCGGTATGACAAAGACTTGACTGAATGCATCAGATAGGTAATAATCACGGTAGATGAATGGACGCAAAACGTTGATGGAAGACAAGTAAATCGTAGTTTTCATGACCAGAGAGAGATGGAATTGCTGGAACCATCTTCATGACGATTCGATTGAAGCTCCTTCCGGAGTCGAGTGCAAACACTTGCGGTTAATCTCCGTTAACGGATTTTTCGAGGTAAAGGGAGCAGTTGTCTTTACGAACGAGGGTGGTACCACGAGAGCGATGCTTTCGTCCCTTTTCAGGGATGAATGTATCGTTTTTTTTGCGTTCAGGACAAATTAATCAATGGGGGTATTTTCGATGAAACCATTAAAACCGTTGACGGGTGCACAAATCCGTCAAATGTATCTCGACTTTTTCCAGTCTAAAGGGCACGCAATCGAACCAAGTGCATCACTCGTTCCAATTGAGGATCCGACGTTACTTTGGATCAACTCAGGTGTTGCTACGTTAAAAAAATATTTTGACGGACGGGTCATTCCGCAAAATCCACGGATTGTCAACGCACAGAAATCGATCCGGACGAACGATATCGAAAACGTCGGGAAAACAGCACGTCACCATACTTTTTTTGAAATGCTCGGAAACTTTTCGGTCGGCGATTACTTCCGCGAAGATGCGATCAAATGGGGCTGGGAACTCTTGACGAGTGATGAATGGTACGGTCTTGATCCGGATCGTCTTTCTGTAACGATTCACCCGGAAGACGATGCTGCCCGGCAAATCTGGCTCGAACTGGGTGTTCCGGCCGAGCGCATCATCCCGCTTAAAGATAACTTCTGGGAAATCGGTGAAGGTCCTTCCGGTCCGAACACGGAGATTTTCTTCGACCGTGGACCGGCTTTCGGAGATGATCCGAACGACTCTGAACTCTATCCGGGCGGCGAGAACGAACGATACCTTGAAATCTGGAATATCGTGTTCAGTCAATATAATCATGACGGACATGGCAACTATACAGAATTACCGCGTAAAAACATCGATACCGGAATGGGTCTTGAGCGGATGGCGAGCGTCATGCAGGACGTACCGACGAACTTTGACACGGACTTGTTCATGCCGATCATCCACAAAACGGAAGAAATCAGCGGTAAACGTTATCGCGAAGACACAAAACTGGATGTCGCGTTCAAAGTCATCGCGGACCATATCCGTACGGTTGCTTTTGCCATCGGAGACGGAGCGTTGCCTTCGAACGAAGGACGCGGTTATGTCTTACGCCGACTGCTCCGTCGTGCTGTCCGTTATGCAAAAATGCTCGGAATCGAACGTCCGTTCATGTACGAACTCGTTGATACAGTCGGCAGCGTCATGGTCGATTTTTATCCGCAAGTTCCGGAAAAAGCAGATTTCATCAAACGTGTCATCAAAAACGAGGAAGAGCGATTCCACGAGACACTGCATGATGGTCTTGCCATCCTGAACACAGTGGCACAAGCAGCCAAAAATAACGGCGAACATGTCATCAGCGGAGAAGATGCTTTCCGTTTGTATGATACGTACGGTTTCCCGCTCGAACTGACGGTTGAATACGCGGAAGATCATCAGATGTCCGTCGATGAAGAAGGGTTTAAACTGGCGATGGATGAGCAACGGAAACGTGCCCGTGCTGCCCGTGAAGACGGCGGTTCGATGCAACAACAATCAGAAGTATTGGCAACTTTGACTGTTCCAAGTCAATTCGTTGGTTATACGGACCTTGAGACGGATGCAAAAATCATTGCTTTGTTGCATGATGGAGAACGAGTGACAGAAGTCGCTGCCGGCGAAGAAGCACAATTGTTGCTTGATGTTACACCGTTTTATGCAGAGAGTGGCGGAGAAGTGGCAGACTCAGGAACGATTACGGGTCCGGATTTCGTCCTCGATGTCAAAGATGTTCAAAAAGCACCAAACGGTCAAAATCTGCATACCGTTGTGGTCCGGACAGGGATTGCTTTAGCTGATGCATCCGTTCATGCCGCGGTCGAAGCATCATCGCGTCAAGCCATCACGAAAAACCATACGGCAACCCACTTGTTGCATAAAGCGTTGAAAGACACACTCGGAACACACGTCAACCAAGCTGGTTCACTTGTTTCAGCGGATCGTCTGCGCTTTGACTTCTCGCACTTTGGAGCAGTGACGACTGAAGAATTAGCAACAATCGAACAGGATGTCAACCAAGCAATTTGGGCATCACTTGCAGTCGAAATTGAAGAAATGAACATTGCTGATGCAAAAGCAAAAGGGGCAATGGCACTATTCGGTGAAAAATACGGCGAGACGGTTCGTGTCGTTTCGGCTGGAACCTATTCGATCGAACTCTGTGGCGGAATCCACGTCCGCAATACAGCAGAAATCGGTCTGTTCAAGATTGTTTCCGAATCAGGCATCGGAGCCGGCACACGACGGATCGAAGCTGTTACAGGAGCAGGCGCTTACCATGTCATGAACGGTCACCTGCAGACACTCGAGCAGGCAGCACGTGTCCTGAAAACGAAAACGACGGAAGTACCGGGACGAATCGAAGCACTTCAAGTTCAGCTTCGCGAAACGGAACGGGCACACGAATCATTGCAGGCAAAACTTGCAAACATCGAAGCGGCGTCACTTAAAGATGATGTCGAGCAGATCAACGGCGTCCAGGTGCTTGCGAAGCAAGTCGACGTCTCGGATATGGATGCCCTTCGCGGCATGATGGACGAACTGAAGTCAAGTCTCGGTTCGGCAATCATCGTCCTCGGTAGTGCGCAGGGAGACAAAGTCAACCTCGTTGCGAGTGTCTCAAAAGACTTAATCGATCAAGGGTACCATGCCGGTAAATTGATCAAGGAAGTAGCCACACGTTGCGGCGGCGGTGGTGGCGGTCGTCCGGACATGGCACAGGCCGGCGGAAAAGATCCTGCAAAATTAAACGAAGCTCTTGCGTTTACTTCACATTACGTGCAATCACTGGCATAATAGAGAAGTAGTGTAAATGAAAGAGGTGATTAACGTGAGTCAGATGGATCAAACGATGAAATTTAATTTTCCAGAAGACGATAGCCAGGCGGCGACACGCGAAGTATTGCTGACGGTCTATCATGCTTTAGAAGAAAAAGGCTATCATCCGATCAACCAAATCGTCGGATATCTACTTTCCGGTGATCCTGCTTACATTCCTCGTCATAACGATGCACGTAATATGATCCGAAAGATTGAGCGTGATGAACTACTGGAAGAACTCGTGAAATCTTATCTATCGGAGAGTGGAGACAAAAAATGAAGCGTGCCATCGGACTTGATGTCGGTTCGAAGACGATCGGTGTTGCGGTGAGTGATTTGATGGGCTGGACAGCACAAGGCGTCGAAACCATCAAATGGACAGAACCTGAATACCCGGTCGCCTTCAAACGACTCGAGGCAATTATTAAGGAATACGGTGTCGAAATCATCGTCATCGGACATCCGAAAAACATGAATGGGTCAATTGGTCCCAGAGCTGAGGCGAGTGAAGCGTTCGCGCGTGAAATCGAAACCCAGATGGGCCTTTCGACTGTTCTTGTCGACGAGAGACTGACGACGATGCAGGCAGAACGTATGCTGATCGATGCCGATGTCAGTCGGAAAAAACGGAAACAAGTCATCGATAAGATGGCAGCAGTCATGATCCTGCAATCTTATTTGGATCGGGCAAATCGATAAGGAGGAAATGAGATGTCTGAAGAAAAACGGCAGTATCTCTTTCCTGATGAAGACGGTGGCGAACATCTTTTCGAAGAATGGTACCGTTATGTCAGTGAGCGAACCGGCAAGACCTATTTATTTCTCGAAATGATCGGTCATCCGGAAGAGGGCGCAGATGATTTAATCATTTGCGAAATCGACGAGTTTGGCGAAGGCGAAGATGATTTTGAATTGAGCCTGATTGATGAAAACGATGAGCAGACTTGGGATGAACTTGAGGCTGCATTAAAGGAGCGGATGAATGATGCAACAGAATGAACCTACACATTACGTAATTCCCGATGGGGAAGGCAACGAATTTAAATTTGCCGAGCGTTTACGGTATGAAAGCCCACGCTCAAGCAAAACTTACATTTTCCTTGAGCCGGTCGGCGCGGATTATGATGAAGCAGAAGAAGTCGACATCTTCGTTTATGAGTTAGAAGAGTACGGTGAAGGTGATGATGATTTCAACCTCGTTCCAATCGCAGAAGACGATGCAGAAACTTGGGATGAAATTGAAGAAGTCTTTAATACATTAGAAGACGAGCTTGACTAAACCGACTCGTGTATAAGGTGGTGTCGTCAGAGCAATGGCTCTTTCGATATCACCTTGTTTTAAGAGAAGAAGGAGGAACCGATGGAGAATGAATGGAAGAAAAATGCTGAAATTGAACAGAAACGTCGCCGGACATCGCGCCGGATAACGTTAATCATCCTTTCAGTATTGTTCACGATTTTCTTAGTAGCAGGAGCAGCCATCTACATCTTTTTAAAGAGTTCACTCGAACCGGTCAACGAAGAGGCGACGAAGTCTGTCAAGGTTGAGATTCCTTTAGGCGCCGGTACAAGTACGATTTCAAGCATTCTTAAAGAAAAAGATTTAATCGCGAACGAAACGATTTTCCGCTATTATGTCCGCTATAAGAATGAATCGTCATTCCAAGCCGGGACATACACGTTGACTCAAGCGATGACACCGGACGAAATCATCAATGAATTGAAGACCGGAACAGTCATGAAAGCAGCAGATGTCAAAATCACGCTCCCTGAAGGAATCACAATGGATCGTCAAATTGCCATCATCGCGAAAGCAACCGGTTTTAAAGCTGACTCCATCCGTAAATCCCTGACAGATGAGGCATATATTAAAACATTGATTGAAAAGTATCCGATGCTGACGGACGAAGTAACGAAGCAGGGCGTCCTCTATTCTCTCGAAGGCTATCTCTTCCCGGCGACATACGAATTCGACAAAGGAAAAAGCATCAATCAAATTGCCGAAACGATGTTAGATGAGATGGAAAAGATTTATGATGCGAATGCCGATGCCATTAAGAAATCAGGCATGACTTTCCATGAAGTGCTGAGTCTCGGATCCATGGTGGAGCGGGAAGCCGCGACACCAGACGATCGTCGTGAGATTGCCGGTGTCTTTACGAACCGACTGAACGACGGGATGAAACTCCAATCGGATCCAACGGTCTGGTACGGTACAGGGGAGAATACAGCATTGACGACATTAAAGGATCTTGAGAACAATTCGAAATACAATACGTACAAGTATGAGGGTATTCCGATCGGTCCGATTTCAACCGTCAGTGAAGATTCAATTCTTGCCGTCCTTAATCCTAAAAAGACGAAATACGTTTATTTCTTTGCCCGACCACCAAGTGATAAAAATCCACGCGGTCAGATTCTTTATGAGGAAACCTATGAGGAACATCAACGTAATGTTGTGAAGTACAAACCGGAATGGGTCGAATACGAAGCAAGTAAAGAGCAATGAACAGGAGGTTGATCGGGAACGGTATGTTCGTTCCCGGTCAACCTGTTTATGCGCAGAAGGAGTGAATTCCGAATGAATGATTTTACAGCGTATGTCGAAGGGATGATTCGGCCACGTGATCCCTTGTTACAGGAAATGGAAGCATACGCGAAAGAGCACCATATTCCAATCATCGAACTGACGGGATCGGAAGTTTTATTATCGTTGTTGACGTTACAACAACCGAAACGAATTCTCGAACTCGGCACAGCGATTGGGTACAGTGCAATTCGGATGGCTCGCGCCTTGCCGGATGCCCGAATTACGACCGTTGAACGAAATGCGAAACGATACGCCGAGGCCAAGATGTTCATTGAACGTTCGGACGTTGCGGACCGGATTGACATCGTTTTTGCGGATGCAGTAGAATTAGCCGAAACCCTTGACGAGCAATTTGATGCCGTGTTCATCGATGCGGCCAAAGGGCAGTATAAAAAATTCTTTAACGGTTATGGGCGATTGGTGCCAATAGGCGGAGTTTTATATACGGATAACCTGTTTTTGCACGGGGATGTCCTAGAGACGGATCCGAAGACTTTTGACCGGAGAAGACGGCGGCTTGTCCGTCTGGTCAAAGAATTTACGGCATGGATGATGGAGCAAGACCAATATGATACGACGATTTTCCCGCTTGGAGACGGTGTGTCCGTCAGCCGGAAAGTGAAGTCGGAATGAATGATGGAGGTACGAATTCAATGCAAAAACCGGTTGTAATTGGTGTGGCTGGAGGAACAGGTTCAGGAAAGACGACGGTCGCACGTTCACTTGTCGACGCATTCCCGAGTGAATCCATCGTCATGATCGAGCAGGATGCTTACTATAAGGACCAAAGTGAATTATCGATGGAAGAGCGCTATCAAACAAACTATGATCATCCGTTTGCTTTTGACAATGATTTGCTGATCGAGCATATCAAAGCGTTGCGCGAAAACCAGGCGGTTGAAAAACCGGTCTATGATTACGTTGCCCATACACGTGCAACGGAAACGATTCCGCTTGATCCACGTGACGTCATCATCGTCGAAGGTATTTTGGCGCTTGAAGACGAACGTTTACGGGAATTGATGGATATTAAAGTCTTCGTTGATACAGATGCCGATGTTCGGATTCTGCGCCGGATGCAACGTGATATGAATGAACGGGGACGGTCGATTGATTCCGTTGTCGAGCAGTATACGAAAGTCGTCCGTCCGATGCATCTCCAGTTTTGTGAACCGACAAAACGGTATGCAGACATCATTGTTCCTGAAGGTGGCGAAAACCACGTGGCGATTGACTTACTCGTCACGAAGATCCGTGCGATTCTCGATTATCGGTCTTCTCTTGATCAAAGAGGATATTGATTCCAAAAAAGATGTGAATATACTATACTAGTGGAATAAAAAGGAGCGTGACAAAAATGGCAGAAAAACAGTATTACATGACGCTTGAAGGTAAAGCGAATGTTGAAAACGAATTAAACGAACTGAAGTCAGTCCGCCGTAAAGAAGTTGTCGAAAATATTAAAATCGCCCGTTCATTTGGTGACTTGTCGGAAAACGCGGAATATGATTCAGCGAAAGAAGAACAAGCAATGGTCGAAGGCCGGATTGCTCAACTGGAAGAGATGTTACGCAACGTTGCCATCATCTCGGAAGATGAGAAGGATATCTCGGTAGTTGGTATCGGAACGACAGTTACATTCTTGATCCTTGAAGACAACGAAGAAGAAACGTATACGATTGTTGGTAGTGCAGAAGCAGATCCGTTCACCGGGAAAATCTCGAACGAATCACCGATTGCCAAAAGCCTGTTCGGCCACAGTGTTGGCGAGCAAGTTTCCGTTCAAGCACCAGGCGGAGATTTTGCTGTAAAAATTACATCAATCAAGTAAATACGAATTAACAGCAGCCGGAGCAATCCGGTTTTCTGTTTGAACGGGGGAAAAAGAGATGCCGATCGCAATTATCGGAGCAATGGAAGAAGAAGTAAACTTACTTCGAAATGAATTATCGGAACGAAAAGATACGGTCATTGCCAACTATCATTTTTATGAAGGGCTGTTGAACAGTGTACCGGTCGTCATCTTGAAATCCGGTATCGGAAAAGTCAATGCGGCAATCGGAACGACGTTGTTACTCGATCATTTCAAGCCAAGTGCCGTTATCAATACCGGATCAGCCGGCGGATTCAGAGCCGGTCTGAAAGTCGGTGATGTCGTCGTTTCGACGGAAGTCCGTCATCACGACGTCGATGTGACAGCATTCGGTTACGAGTATGGTCAAGTACCGGGAATGCCGGCTGCCTATACAGCGGATCCAAAATTGATTGCAACAGCGGAAGCTGTCATTGAACGAATGGATGCGATTCGGGTCGTCCATGGTTTGATCGTGACAGGTGATTCGTTCATCCATGATACGGAGCGTTCAAACCTTATTAAAACGAACTTCCCGGATGTCGCGGCAGTTGAGATGGAAGCAGCACCGATTGCACAAGTTTGCCATCAATTCGATGTTCCGTTCGTCGTGACACGTTCGATTTCTGACAGCGCCGATGAAGAAGCATCCCTGTCATTTGATGAATTCTTGGAGATTGCTTCGATTAATTCAGCGAAGATGGTCATGGAAGTCGTCCGCACATTAGCTGATTCAGAGTAATCTGGATTACGTAAAAGAAGGTCTCTCAACGGGAGGCCTTCTTTTCTCTTTGACAAAATGTGTTTAACGCTTTATATTAGTACCAGATACTAATTTCAAAGGAGCAATCATATGAATATCGGAATTGTAGGACTCGGTACATCATTACCCGAACATCGGATGACAAATGATGATTTAGCAGCGACACTCGATACGAGTGATGAATGGATTCGGTCACGTACAGGAATCGGCGCACGTCGGATTGCAGATGATGCAGTTGATGTCACGGATTTAGCGACGGAAGCAGCGGAAAAAGCATTAGCGGATGCCAATTTGACAGCAGACGACATCGGATTGATTGTTGTCGGAACGGCAACCGGACGTGCTTTCCCGTCGACTGCCTGTATCGTTCAGGAGCGAATCGGCGCACTCGGTGCGACAGCTTTTGATATCAGCGCAGCCTGCAGCGGATTCATTTTTGCCCTACAGACGGCTTCGAGTATGATGACGGCAACGGGATCAAAACACGCACTCGTCATCGGAGCAGAGAAGATGTCAAGCATCGTTGACTGGTCAGACCGGTCGACGGCCATCTTGTTCGGTGACGGTGCCGGAGCAGTTGTTCTCGGTCCAACCGAGCAACAAGGATTGAATGCCTTTGAACTGGGCACGGATGGCCGCGGAGCACATCTGTTATTTAAAAACTTGGATGGTCCGATTGAAATGAACGGTCGGGAAGTCTTTAAGTTCGCAGTCCGCAAGTTACCGGACATCGTGGAGAAAGTCATTCAAAAAGCGGACGGAACCCTGGACGAACTTGATTTACTGATTCCGCATCAAGCGAATTTACGGATTATTGATGCAGCACGTGAACGGCTTGGGATTGCAGAAGAGAAAGTGATCGTGACGATTGACGAACATGCGAATACATCTGCTGCGTCAATACCACTTGCACTAGAAGAGGCACGGCGACAAGGAAGATTGTCACCGGGGACGACACTTGTCCTCGCCGGATTCGGCGCAGGTTTGACATGGGGAGCAGCTTACATTACTTGGACTAAAGGGGAGAACACATAAAATGATGAGAAAACGTGTAGTAGTAACAGGTATGGGCGCACTGACGCCAATCGGTAATGATGTCGATACATTTTGGAATGCCTTAAAAGCCGGTGAAAACGGGATTCGTCCGATGGAACGTCTTGATATCGATGAGTATCCGACGAAAGTAACGGGAGAATTACAGAATTTTGATGTCACGGAATTCATTGAAGCCAAGGAAGCCCGGAAAATGGACCGTTTCGTTCATTATTCGCTCGTCGCAAGTATGGAAGCCGTCAAAAATGCTGATTTGGATGTTAAAGCCAATGCTGAACGTATCGGCGTCTGGATCGGATCCGGTATCGGCGGCGTCGAGACGATTGAAAAACAGGCGAAAATCTATTTTGAACGGGGCCATCGTCGTGTCAGCCCATTCTTCATCCCAATGATGATTCCAAACATGGCCAGTGGCCAAGTTTCGATTTATACAGGCGCAAAAGGACCGAATAACTGTTCCGTCACTGCATGTGCTTCCGGTACAAACGCGATTGGTGAAGCGTTACGTGTCATTGAACGCGGTGACGCGGACGTCATGATCGCCGGTGGAGCAGAAGCACCGATTACCAATCTTGCATTTGCTGGTTTTTGTGCCAATAAAGCGATGTCGACGAACCATGATCCAAACACGGCAAGCCGTCCGTTTGATGAAGGCCGTGACGGATTCGTCATGGGAGAGGGTGCCGGAATCCTGGTACTTGAAGAGTATGAACATGCAATCGCCCGCGGTGCCAAAATCTATGCAGAAGTCAGCGGATACGGATTAACAGCCGATGCTTACCATATCACAGCACCAGATCCAGACGGTGACGGCGGAGCGCGCGCAATGGCGATGGCGATTAAAGATGCAGGTATCGAACCGGTTGCCGTTCAATACATCAATGCACACGGAACGAGTACACCGATGAACGATGTGTTAGAGACGAAAGCAATTCATACAGTCTTCGGCGAACATGCTGAAAAATTAGCCATCAACTCGACGAAATCGATGATTGGTCATTTGCTCGGCGGTGCCGGTGGAGTGGAAGCCATCGCAACGATTAAATCGTTGCAAGAGCAAATCGTTCACCCGACGATTCATTTAGAACAACCGAGCGAAGGGTGTGATCTCGATTACGTACGCGAGGGAAGCCGGTCATGGGATCTTGAGTATGCACTCAGTAACTCTCTTGGATTCGGTGGTCATAATGCTTCACTTGTCTTTAAACGATATCACGCATAATCTTGTGCGGAATAGAAGCAGAAAAACGATTTAACGGTTCGGATGACCGTTAAATCGCTTTTTTTATATAAAGAAATTCTGCTTTATTTTATAAAAAACAAAATAAAAATCTAAAAATTCCACTTATTTTCAAATTGTTTTGAAAAAATATTTAGAAAAATCGGATAAAAGGTTTGCAAAATTATCAGAACATTGTAAACTATTTGTAACGAGAGGTTTTGGTCGAATAAAAGTTACGACTTTTTTTTTCGCTCAAAAACCTTAGATTACTAGCTTTGGAAATTTTAGGGGGGTCATCGTATCATGAAAAAGAAAAGTTTTGCACTGGCTACATCTGTAGCCCTCGTTTCAAGCGCGTTCCTCGCAGCTTGTTCGACGACTGATTCAAATGACACATCATCGGGCGACAAAGGTTCGGACAAGAAATCAAGTGAGCAGACACTAAACTTGATCGAAAGTGCTGATATTCCAACGCTTAACCCAACAACTTCTACGGATGCCGTGTCGTTCAACGTCTTGAACAACACAATGGAAGGTCTTTATCGTTTAGATGACAAGCAACAGCCGACACCGGGTATTGCTGAAAGTCACACAGTTTCTGACGATAAATTGACTTACACATTCAAGCTACGTGATACAAAATGGTCGGACGGTACACCAATCACAGCAAAAGACTTCGAATATGCTTGGAAAGAAGTCTTGAACCCGGATAATGCTTCGCAATACGCGTATGTTTTCTACAACATCGAAGGTGCTGAAGAATATAACACGAAAAAAGGCGAGCGTGATGCGGTTGGCGTCAAAGCAGTTGACGACAAGACATTCGAAGTAAAATTAAAAGCACCAGCTGATTACTTCCTCGGTTTAACTGGATTCGGACCATTCATGCCGAAATCAGAAGAACTTTCGAAAAAAATCGGTAAGGACTTCGGTTCAACAGCTGACAAATCACTTTACAACGGACCATTTAAATTAACAGAATGGACACGTGAACAAGGCTGGAAAATGGTTAAAAACGATAACTACTGGGATAAAGACAGCGTGAAGCTGAACACGATCAACGTTAAAGTCGTTAAAGAAGTTGCGACAGGCGTTAACCTTTATGAAAAAGGCGACATCGATCGTGCTGGTCTTTCTTCAGAGTTCGTTGCCCAGTTCCAAGACAACAAAGAGTTCAAAACTAAAGGGGAGTCAACAATCTTCTACCTTTACTTGAACACGAAAGTCAAAGCTTTGAACAATGAAAAAATCCGTCGTGCCATCGACATGGGTTACAATAAAAAAGGAATCACGGACGTCATCTTGGCGAACGGTTCGCTTCCTGCAAACTACCTTGTACCAAAAGACTTCGCGAAAGATGCTGACGGAAAAGACTTCCGTGAAAAGTACCCGACATTCAACGAGTACAATGCAGACGAAGCGAAAAAACTATGGGAAGAGGGCTTAAAAGAAATCGGTCAAAAATCGGTTGAACTTGAGCTCCTTAACTACGATAGTGATGATGCGAAGAAAATCGGTGAGTTCTTGAAAGGTGAGCTTGAGAAGAACCTTCCAGGCATGAAAGTCACAATCAAGCAACAACCGTTCAAAAACAAATTGGATCTCGAAAACAAAGGCGACTTTGAATTCTCGTTCGCCGGCTGGGGTCCTGACTACCAAGATCCAATGACGTTCCTCGATCTCTTCTTGACTGACGGACCATACAACCGTGGTAAATGGTCAAACAAAGAGTACGATAAACTCATCAAAGATGCACAAACACAAACAGATGCAGCAAAACGTTGGTCTGAACTTCAAGAAGCAGAGAAAATCCTTCTTGATTCAGCAGCGATCTCGCCTGTTTATCAGCGCGGACGCGCATTCCTCGTTAAACCATACGTTAAAGGTGTTGTCGAACATAACTTCGGCGCAGATTTCTCTTACAAATGGGCTTCTATCGAAGGAAAATAAGTATGATAAGCGTTCCCTTAACCGGGAGCGCTTTTTTTAGTTAAAAAGTGGCTGACGCAACAGTCGATTTTTTCAAAAAAAATCCGGGTGGCAGAATTGGAATCTGCCACCCGGATTTCAGTAAAAGATAACTGAAATTATTTTTTTACTTTTGCCCGTTTACGCTGAAGGCCCATCGCTTTTTCGACTTTCGCCAATTTTCGTGAGGCAACCAGTTCCGCTTTATCGCGCCCTTGATCAAGAATTAAATCAAGTTCTTCTGAATCAATCAGCTCGTGATACCGTTGCTGGATTGGTTCGAGTTCCGCTACGATGACTTCCGCAACATCTGCTTTAAACACACCGTAGTTTAATCCGTCATACTTCGCTTCCAAGTCTTTAATGGAATTACCGGCAAGCAGCGAATAGATTTCAAGTAAGTTCGAGACGCCGGGTTTGTTTTCCCGGTCAAATCGGACGATGCCTTCTAAATCCGTGACGGCAGACTTAATTTTTTTCCGAATGACATCCGGTGCATCAAGCATTGAGATATAACCTTTTGGATTCGTATCCGTTTTTGACATTTTTTTATCAGGAGACGTTAAGCTCATGATACGGGCACCTGTTTCAGCGATGACCGGTTCGGGCATTTTAAACGTTTCGTAGTATCGGCTGTTGAAGCGCTGTGCCAAATCACGTGTCAATTCAATGTGTTGTTTTTGATCGTCACCGACCGGCACGAGTTCTGCATCATACAGCAGAATGTCCGCCGCCATCAAGGTCGGATAAACAAACAATCCGGCACCAATCCGGTCTTTTCCTTGCGATTTGTCTTTATATTGCGTCATCCGTTCCAATTCACCCATACCGGACAGGCATGTCAGCATCCAACCGAGTTGCGCATGCGCTTTGACCTCCGACTGAACGAAAATGGTTGATTTTTCAGGGTTTAATCCACTTGCGATGTACAATGCAGCCAGTGCCCGTGTATTGTTCATCAGTTCGACCCGGTCAATGTCGACTGTAATCGAGTGTAAATCGACGATGCAGTAATAGGCATCATGTTCATCCTGAAGATTCACAAAGTGTTTCATTGCTCCGATGTAGTTACCGAGCGTGACCGTACCCGTTGGTTTGATGCCTGAAAAAATGGTTTTCATGAGATTCCCTCCAAAAAATGAAATAAAAAAGATGACTCGTCCCTTGAAATTATCAAGGGACGAGTCATCGCGTTGCCACCCAAGTTGCTAGAACACTAGCCGCTCATTTGCTGTAACGGGCAGACCCGTCTGATTCTACATGATTTCGAATCAGCCACTCCGAAGTCCATTCCATCTGTTCCGACTGTCCATTTCCACCATCCATGGACTCTCTGTAAGTGGTGATCAGATGTACTACTCTTCTTCACTGTGTTCTCTATAACGTTATCTTCACTTTATCACATGTCTATTCAAAACGTCATTAAAATTCAATCAAATGAACGACAAAAGCAATGAAACGACGATGCAGATAAAACCACTGGAGAGATACGGAACTGTCCGGTTGGAAGCCCGTTTTTGTTTTGCTTCCAAGAGTTCACTTTCTTCGTCCTCGTCTTCGTAATAATCACCGTCGACTTCGCGTAATTTTGCTTCACGTTGCTTTTTGAAGCCGGCAGTGACCCCTTTAAAAAATCCATTGGCAGACATATTAGAGAAAAATCCAATCGCGAGTAACAGAAAACCGGCAATGAATAAACCGCCGGACAGGTGATACATCAGGGAGTGGGTCGCATCGGCAACAACGGCCCAAATCGTGTAAATCGTTGTTAAAATCAAGGCAATCAAAAGCGGGCGAAATAGTTTGGCAGACATGATGAACCTCCTACGGCAAGATGATGATTTCATTATACGCAAAGTCAAGGACAGTTACGACTCTGTATTATTCAGAGCGTGTAAAATAGCAAATAGTGTGACTATTCACTTGACGTTATTGTTATTCTCACATAAAATCAATTTATCACTTCGTTTAAGATTTTGAAACTAGGTCAATGCGTTTTGGGGAACGTTGAGGCAGTTTCGACGAGATGTCTAAAAATCGTTTAGTTGTAGCGGTTTTTAAAAAAGAAAAGGAGATGACTCACCGATGAATAAAAAAACAGTCGGTCTCGCGTTATCAGTTATGCTTGCAGGAAGCGTTGTTCTTGCAGGGTGTTCAACAACAGGTGACGGAGATAAAGATGCAGGTTCTTCTAACGGGAAAAAGGTCTTACGTCTAACAGATACTTCTGATATTACGACGGTCGACCCGGCACAAGCAACAGATGCTGTTGCCTTCAACATGATCGGCAACACGATGGAAGGTCTTTACCGTCTCGATAAAGACGGAAAAGCGATTCCGGCACTTGCTGAAAAAACAGATATCTCAAGTGACAATCTCACATACACATTCACACTTCGTGATTCGAAATGGTCGGACGGAACTCCTGTCAAAGCACAGGATTTCGAGTTTGCATGGAAACGTGCCGTCGATCCTAAAACGGCTTCCGGTTATGCGTATATTTTTGATACGCTTAAAAACGGATCTGACGTCTCACAAGGTAAAAAACCGGTTGATGAGTTAGGTGTTAAAGCCATTGATGATAAAACTCTCGAAGTTAAGCTCGAGCGTCCGGCACCGTATTTCCTTTCACTGACATCATTCGGAACGTATACACCGATCAGCGAAGATTTCTATAACAAAAACAAAAAAGATTTCTCGCTTCAACCGGATAAATTACTTTACAACGGTCCTTTCGTTTGGACTTCTTGGAAAACGGATTCAAAACGTGTTCTGACGAAAAACGAAAACTACTGGGATAAAGACAACGTGAAATTGGATGAAGTATCAATCCGCGTCGTCAAAGACAACTCAACTGTTGCGAATCTCTATGATACGGATGAAATCGATTATGCCGGATTGACATCTGAACAAGTAGCAACATATGAATCAAAACCTGAGTTCAAGACAGCACTCCGTTCATCGATTGCTTACTTGAAATTCAACAACGAAGACGCAACAATGAAAAACGTCGATGCACGTAAAGCAATTGCCCGTGCGATCGATCCGAAAGGGATTACGGATACGTTACTTGCGAACGGTTCGATCCCGACAACAAGCTTCATTCCGAAAGAATTCATCAAAGATGACGCAGGGAAAGACTACACAAGCGACATCAACTGGTTCGACCGTGATGGAAAAGAAGCAGCTGACCTTTGGAAAAAAGCAAACGGTAACAAGAAAACGACAATCGAACTCCTGTCATTTGACAGTGAAGATGCGAAAAAAGTCGGTGAGTACATGAAGGGACAAATCGAGAAAAACCTTCCGAATGTTACCGTCTCAATCAAACAACAACCGTTTAAAAACAAACTTGACTTAGAAGCGAAAGGCGACTATCAGATGTCGTATGCACTTTGGGGTCCTGACTACCAAGATCCAATGTCAAACTTGTCGATCTTTGAATCAACAAACAGTCAAAACGACGTGAAGTATAAATCGTCTGCTTACGATAAATTGTTGAACGCTGCCAATGAAGAATCAGATGTTGCAAAACGTCTTGATCTCTTTAAGCAAGCAGAATCACAATTGATTGAAAAAGATCAAGCCATCGCGCCGATCTATCAAGCAGGAGCTGCTTTCTTGAGCCGTCCGTCTGTCAAAGACTTTAACCGTCAAGTCTTTGGTGCTGACTTCCAGTACAAGTACGTTGATGTGAAGTAATTGAAAATCGGAGCGTCCTTGAGAACGTTTTCAAGGTACGCTCCTGTTTTATATACGTTTTTTCTGAATGGAAACTCATTTTGTTATCAGAAATGTGAACTTTTCGTAAAAAATGGGTTCTAATTACTTTGTTAGCAAAGTATAATGGAATCAAACGAAAAATTCTGAAATATTGGTTAACTGTGAAAAAACAGTAACCAGGGGGGCGTCAATCAGTCCAAGATAAAAAAGAATTTTAATTTTTACAACAAAATTCTTGAATGTTCCGACAATTTTGGGTCATACTGATTTTATTGATGTTTCGAAAAAAACAGAAAATCTTTATAGGGGGTGCCATCTATGGGCCGTTATTTAGCTCAACGCCTTGTTTACGGCGTACTGACGTTTTTACTCATCGCTTCGTTCACTTTCTTCCTAATGGATCTGTTACCAGGTTCACCGTTCCAAAACCAGGAAAAACTTTCTCCTGAACAGTTGGATATCCTGCGGGATAAATACAACTTGAATGATCCGCTTCCACAACGCTATGCAGCGTACATGGTTAACTTGGTTCAAGGGGATCTCGGCGTATCATTTAAATATGACAGCCGTCCAGTAACAGATTTAATCATGGAACGAATTGGACCATCAGCTCAACTAGGTGTTCAAGCCCTCGTGCTCGGTGTATTGCTTGGTCTTGTTCTCGGTGTTGTTGCGGCTCTCCGCCACAATACAGCAGTTGACTACGGTGCGATGTTTATTTCGGTACTTGGGATTTCCGTGCCATCATTCGTATTTGCGTCACTTCTTCAATATTATATCGGAGTGAAATGGGGCGTATTGCCAGTAGCCTTCTGGGAAAGTCCAGCACATACGATTCTTCCGACGGTATCCTTATCGCTTGGAGTAACGGCCTCGATTGCCCGTTTCGTTCGAACGGAAATGCTTGAAGTCACCGGTCAGGATTACGTGACACTCGCTAAGGCAAAAGGCCTAGATGGTCAATCAATCACTTGGAAACACATGGTGCGTAACGCTTTGATTCCAGCAATCACGATTCTTGGACCAATGACAGCAGCCTTGATTACCGGAACATTCGTCATTGAAAAAATCTTTGCGGTACCGGGTCTTGGTGAGTTGTTCGTTTCATCCATCACACAAAATGACTATACGGTTATCATGGGGACAACACTGTTCTTCTCGGCAGTCTTTATCTTTATGATCTTGCTCGTCGATATTCTATATGGTGTCGTCGATCCACGGATTCGTTTGGGGGGTAGCAAATAATGGCAGAACAAAATTCAAACGCAAAAGCGGAGCAGTTCGATTCCTCGTTGTTCCAACCAGTAGAATTTAATGAACAAGCGGGTGAGCGGATTGCCGGAAAAAGCTTAAACTTCTGGCAGGATGCATGGACACGGCTTCGCAAAAACAAAGCGGCGATCCTGTCGCTCGTTATCATCGTCATCATCGCATTGTTATCACTATTCGGACCAATGTTATCCGGTAGAGATGCTTATACCCAAACGATTACTCAAGCTAAACTTCCACCAAAAATCACTGGTCTCGAATGGGCTGGTTTTGACGGAATGGCGACACTTGGTGAAAAGCCAATCGATTTTTATGAAACAAAACAAGTCAAAGATACATTCTGGTTCGGTACGGACCATCTCGGACGTGACTTATGGTCACGTATCTGGGAAGGAACACGGATTTCACTCTTCATCGGTCTTGTCGCAGCAATCATTGACGTTCTAGTCGGTGTCACGTACGGCGGTATCTCTGCTTACTACGGTGGACGCGTCGATAACATCATGCAACGGATTGCGGAAATTCTGACAGGGATTCCGAACTTGATCTTAATCATTTTGTTCATCTTAATTCTTGAACCGGGAATCACGACGATCATCCTCGCGATGACGATCACCGGCTGGATCGGGATGAGCCGACTCGTCCGCGGACAAATCCTGAAACTTAAGAACCAGGAATTTGTTCTTGCAGCACGTACACTTGGTGCTTCTAGCGCACGTTTAGTATTCAAACATTTGATTCCAAATACACTCGGTACAATCATCATTTCATTGATGTTCACGATTCCAGGTGCGATTTTCTTCGAGGCTTTCCTAAGCTTCATCGGTCTTGGTCTTGCTCCACCGCAACCATCACTGGGTACATTGATCAATGAGGGATACAAAGAATTAAAAACATTCCCTTACTTGCTCGTCATCCCATCGACAATCCTCGTACTTGTCATGATCAGCTTTAACATGCTAGCCGATGGATTACGTGATGCGTTCGACCCACGTCTGCGTCGCTAACGGAAATAAGAGAGGAGTTCATCCACAATGGAAACTATTTTATCAGTACGCGACCTGACTGTCGCTTTCCATACGTATGCTGGGACGGTTCAAGCCGTCCGCGGCGTATCGTTTGATTTAAAAAAAGGTGAGACACTTGCCATCGTTGGTGAATCCGGTTCAGGTAAGTCGGTTACATCAAAAGCCATCATGCGTTTGATTCCGAATCCTCCTGGGGAAATCACAAAAGGTGAAATCATGTTTGAAGGCCGTGATTTGGTCAAACTCTCTGATAAAGAGATGCAGAAAGTCCGTGGTCGTGATATCGCGATGATCTTCCAGGATCCGATGACATCATTAAACCCGACGATGACCATCTTCAAACAGATTGCAGAAGGTTTAAAACGTCACCAAGGATTGACAGGCGATGCAGCGAAAAAACGGACGCTTGAATTACTGACACTCGTCGGAATTCCGAATCCGGAAGCGCGCCTAAAACAATATCCGCACCAATTGTCAGGTGGGATGCGTCAACGGATCGTTATCGCAATCGCACTGGCTTGTAATCCTAAAGTCTTGATTGCCGATGAACCGACGACAGCACTCGATGTTACGATTCAAGCACAGATTCTTGAGTTGTTAAAAGACATCCAGCAAAAAACAGGTACAGCCATTATCTTCATCACGCACGATTTAGGTGTCGTAGCGAACATGGCAGACCGCGTAGCGGTAATGTATGCTGGGAAGTTGATTGAAAAAGGAACTGTCGATGAGATTTTCTATGAGCCGCGTCATCCTTATACATGGGGACTTCTTGGATCCATGCCACGACCGTCTGACGATCGTTCGCAGGACTTGCCGGCAATTCCTGGTACACCGCCGAATTTATTGCACCCGCCGGTCGGTGATGCATTTGCACCACGTAATCAGTACGCAATGAAAATTGATTTCGAGAAAGAACCTCCGTTCTTCCCGATCACAGATACTCATGAAGCGGCAACTTGGTTGCTACATCCGCAAGCACCGTATGTGGAACCACCAGCAGCCATCCGCGATCTTGCGCTGAAGTATCGTCCAGATAGCACATTCGCGAAATCGCTTCTGAAAGGCGGTCTAAAGTAATGGAGAATCGTAATAAATTACTTGAAGTAAAAAACCTGAAACAACACTTTAATATCGGTCGTGGTCGTGTCGTCAAAGCAGTTGACGGTTTATCATTCGATATTTATGAAGGCGAAGTCCTTGGGCTTGTTGGAGAGTCCGGTTGCGGAAAATCGACAACAGGACGTTCGATCATCGGTTTATACGATGCGACAGACGGAGAAGTTCTTTTCAAAGGTGAAAATGTTCATGATAAAAAATCACGTAAAGAGAAATTGAAATTCAACCGTTCGATGCAGATGATTTTCCAAGATCCATATGCATCGTTGAATCCACGGATGACAGTCGGAGATATCATCGCGGAAGGAATCGATATCCACGGTCTTGCAAAATCGAAAGACGAGCGAAACAACCGTGTCTACGATCTTCTTGAAACAGTTGGTTTAACAAAAGAACACGCGAGCCGTTATCCGCATGAATTCTCAGGTGGACAACGTCAGCGGATCGGGATTGCCCGTGCGTTAGCCGTCGAACCAGATTTCATCATTGCCGATGAGCCGATCTCTGCACTCGACGTATCGATCCAGGCACAGGTCGTCAACTTGATGAAACAATTGCAACGTGATCGCAGTCTGACGTATCTGTTCATTGCCCATGATTTATCAATGGTTAAATACATCTCGGATCGAATCGGAGTCATGTATCAAGGTCACCTCGTAGAATTATGTGATGCGGATCGTCTTTACGAGAACCCGGTCCATGCGTATACGAAATCCTTGTTGTCAGCGATTCCACTTCCGGATCCGGAGCATGAGCGGACACGTAAGCGGATTATCTATGATCGGCCGACAGGCGGAGCGGTCGGGAAATCGAATGAAGATTCGAGTATCCCACCATTACGCGAAATCGAGCCGGGTCATTATGTCTCGATGACAGATGCAGAACTTGAAGCGTATCAAGCGCAACTTGTGTAATTAAACCAAATTAAAAGGCATTCCTGAATATATTCGGGAATGCCTTTTTTTAATTTTCGGAAGCAATACGGGGAAGGTTGTTAAAGCGGTGGACAACCGAGTCAAGAGCATGCAGTCGATTGACGGCTTCTTCGAATGGAATCTTCTCATAATGATGAAGACCACCCGGTTGTTCTTCGAGCGTATCTGCATCATGGACTAATTGTTGTAACGGAGTCCGGTTGATTGTACCTGGTGGTAAATAAGAATCTGTATGCAAGAGGACAGCAAGAGCGATTTCTTTTGCTCGTTCTGGCTCTTCACCAAGCCGGATCAGTAACTTATGCGCGCGTTCTGCTCCTTTGATTGCATGAATATCATTTTGACGGTAGAGATCATAATTCCATGTGCCGTCCGTATACCATTCGTAATGCCCGATATCATGAAGCAAGGCAGCCTTCGTTGCCGTATCCGCATCAAGACCGCGTTGAGTAGCAAGTGTCAAAGCTTGTTCAGCTACAGAAATAGCATGATTCAAGCCGGACCGTTCTAAATATTTTTGGGCAATCGGGTGTTCAATGATGGTGACAAGGGTAACTGACATAAAGAAATAACTCCTTTCACGAGTAAGTATTTCTATACACTCTACGTGAAATTGAAAAGAATTGCAACTGTTTGTCTCATGTCTATCGACAATCTCACATAATTAATTGACACAAGTAGGAATAGAAATCGGGTAAACGTGGTATACTAAGTAATGTAGAAGATGAAAAAATTAGCTTTCGTTGGTTAACTGTTCTTTTTTCGGACCGAGTGAGGTGTCGGAGTATGAAAGAACGTGATAAAAAGAAAAAGTTGAAAAAGCGCCTTTTGCGGGACATTTTCGAAAAAAAATTAAAAGAGATTAAACTCCCGAAAGCAAAAGAGACGATTTCTCAACCCTTTGATCACACACCAGCTTGCTGAAGCCACCTGGTGGCTCTGGCAAGTTTTTTTACGAAAAGTTCTTTCATCTCAAAACATATTGGGTTTTCTTTCAGTTGAAATCAATGTAAACTATCAAGTAATAGAATCATCAGCTGCTGTGTAATACATTTACGCAGGGGAAATGATGTGAAATCAGGGGGAGGATGTTTTTCAATGGTAACACTCTATACTTCACCAAGCTGTACTTCTTGTCGTAAAGCGCGCGCATGGCTTGAAGAACATGAAATCCCATTTGTGGAACGTAATATTTTCTCGGAACCATTATCGCTTGATGAAATTAAACAGATTCTTCGTATGACAGAGGACGGAACGGATGAAATCATTTCGACCCGTTCAAAAGTCTTTTCAAAACTAGATGTATCGGTTGAAAATTTATCATTACAACACTTGTATGATTTAATTCAAGAATATCCAGGGTTGTTACGCCGTCCGATTTTGATTGATGAAAAGCGTCTTCAAGTTGGATACAATGAAGATGAAATTCGCCGATTTTTACCACGTAAAGTTCGTACATTCCAACTATTGGAAGCACAGCGCCTTGTCAACGAATAATATACACCGAGCACGCTGCTTTCTGAGCAGTGTGCTTTTTGTTACCGTCTAAAAAGGTTAAAATAGAGTTAACAAAGGAATATACCCTATATGTTGAATGATTCTTTTGAATCTATGTGAAGTGCTCGTTCGTATACTAGATAAGAGCGAGAGGAAAGGAGTGGACATATTGAAAATCGAACGCGTCAATGACAACACCGTCAAGTTCTTCATTACGTACACGGACATCGAACGCCGCGGCTTCGCCCGAGACGAGATTTGGTACAACCGTGAGCGTGGAGAACAGCTATTCTGGCAGATGATGGATGAAGCGAATGAAAAAGAGTCCATCTCCTTCGAAGGTCCACTATGGATACAAGTTCAGGCATTTGAAAAAGGTCTTGAAGTCACTGTTACAATCGCTAAAACAACGATTGACGGAGAACAAGTTGACGAAGATGAGTTAGATTCGTTACTTCGCTCCGCGATGTCTGATGCGGAAGAAAAAGAAACGGAACTCAGTCAAGATGTCTTATTTGAAACAACAGATTTCGAGCATATCATTGCCCTTAGCCAATATGCAGAAGCACCGATCTTCGAAGAAGTGAAAACGTCTCTTTATCAAAAAGACGGACTGTACCTGTTACATCTTCATTTTAAAGAAGAAACAGAAGTGGAAGAACAAGAAAATGTGATGAGCCTGATTGCGGAGTATTTAAACTTCAGTGAACAGACGATTCATCCGGTGGCAGAGTATGGAAAAGTCATCGTACCGAACGACGTATTTGCGTTCGTTCGCGAACAGTTCCCGAATTAACAGAATCAAACGCTACAACAAAGGACTGCTCCAATGTGTTTGGAAGCAGTCCTTTGTTGTGTAAAAAGAATCAAGTGAGAGTATAACCGCCGTCGACGATTAAGGTTTGACCGTTGATGTAGCTCGCTTTATCGGATAATAAAAAGCAGACGACTTCTGCGATTTCGGATGGATGAGCCGCTTCGCCGCGTAAATGATGTTTCATTGCTAAATCGAATTTATCTTTTCCACCGTATAAAGAATGGCTTAACTTCGTGTCGACAGGGCCAGGACAAATGGCATTAAAACGATACTTTCCGTGAAACCGGGCGGCATATGTTTTCGTAAGCGTAAGAAGAGCACTTTTGGAAGAAGCATACGGTAAGAGCATGGCAGGGAATTTAACATGTCCGACAATCGCGCTGTTGTTGACGATGGAGGCACCGCGACTCAGCCGTTTGACAGCCTGTTGAATGATTTGCTCCGGTGCATGATAATTGACTTGGAAGACTTCGGCTTGCTGTTCAGTCACCCGTTCTGGTGCGACCGGTTTTCCGAAAGTTCCGGCATTATTGAAAATACCATCGAGTGTCGGGAATTGTTCTTTTGTGTCTTCAAAAAATTGATTGATATCTGACGGGACGGATAAATCGACTGCAAAGAAGCGGATACGTCCTTCACCACGACTTTCCAAGCTGTTCCCGCGTTCCTCGTCTCGTCCAAGTGCAAGGACGGTATGTCCTTCTTGAGCCAATTGTAAGGCGGTCGCTTCACCAATTCCGCTTGTTGCACCAGTCACTAAATACGTTTTCATATTGAATCGTCCCTTCTACATAAAAGTGTGTCATCCATAACTAATCAAAGGAGGGGATACCATGTTAAGGCGTGTCCAATTACTTATGACGCTACTGTTGACGATTAGTCTGATTGGCTTTCTTTCCTATTACTGGAGTGTGTACATGGTAGGCTGGCTCTCAATCGTCATCATTCTTGTCGTACTGAGTGTTTTTGTCATCATTCTGCTTGAGAATCGGAACCCGGAACGAACGCTTGTCTGGGCGCTTGTCATGATGGCGCTTCCGGTTGTCGGTGTTTTCGTATATTTCACCTTTGGTCAAAATTATAGACGAAAAAAAATGTTTCGTCTGAAAGCGATGCTCGATGAAGAGTCTTACATTAAATATCGTACCCAGTTTGATCATGGAATACACAATCAAGTGTTCCGACATGGACATTATACGAAAGTTGTTAAACTTATCGACTCCATCAGTCGTCTGCCGATTTCGTATAATAGTCATACGAAAGTATTAACGAATGGACAAGAAAAATTTCCGCTATTATTAGCCGAGATTCGTCAAGCGGAACACCACATCCATTTGGAATACTATATCGTCCGCGATGACGAACTGGCGCTAGAGTTGCAGGAAGCATTAATTGAACGGGCGAAAGCCGGAGTGGAGATCCGTTTTTTGTATGATGCTGTCGGTTGTTTCTCGACGGATAAGTCTTACTTTAAAAAGATGGAGCTGGCGGGAATCGAAGTCCGTCCATTTTTCCCGGTCGTTCTGCCTTTCATCTCGAGTAAATCCAATTATCGGAATCACCGGAAAATCGTTGTTATTGACGGTACTGTGGCTTTCACGGGTGGAATTAACGTTGGGGACGAGTACATGGGAAAAGATAAGATGTTTGGATTTTGGCGGGACACGCATTTGCTCGTCAGGGGAGAGGCCGTCTCGGAGCTTCAATTGATTTTTCTTCAGGATTGGTACTATATGACGGGGGAACGGTTGTTTACACCGTATTATATGAAACCGCTCGAGGTCATGGAGGAGTCGATAGGAGGCGTTCAAATTATTGCGAGCGGACCGGATGAACCCCATGAAACGATGAAGTCCCTTTACTTCGGTTTAATTACGGAAGCCCGGAGTTCTGTCTACATTGCTTCTCCTTATTTGATTCCGGACGAGGATCTGATGACTGCCTTAAAGACGGCAGCGATGTCGGGGATCGATGTCCGAATCCTCCTGCCGAGTTTTCCGGATCACAAAGTCGTTTTTTATGCCAGCCGTTCTTATTTTGATGACTTGTTATTAGCAGGTGTGAAGATTTACGAATACAACAAGGGATTCATGCACTCAAAAGTTATCGTGGTCGATGATGCGATTGCGACGATTGGCACGGCGAATATGGATTTAAGAAGTTTTCACTTGAACTTTGAAGTAAATGCCTTTTTATACGGGACAAATTCCGTCCATGAATTAACACGTGATTTTTATGAAGACTTTGCCAATTCTTCACAGGTTGAGCGTCAAGTCTTTATTCAAAGGAGTTTCAGTCAACGTTTGATCGAGTCCATTTCGCGGTTATTCTCACCGCTGCTCTAAGGAGGAGTAAGATGTTTGAGGCGATGGATGAACAGGGAAATCGAATCAACAGCCAACTGGAGACCTTCCAATCGTTAACGGACAAACTACTGTACTGTCCCTATTGCCAAACGCAGCTTCGAGTCCGTCAAGGGAAGAGACGTCTTCATTTTGTTCATGTGACAGCATGTACCGGTGAATCGTCCGAACATCAATTTTGGAAAATGCGGCTTGCTGCCTATTTTGAAACGTTGCGATTCAAGGTCGAGATAGAAGCAGTCCGGGGACGAAGACGGTTTGATCTTTTAGTTGGGCCCAGAGAAATCGGGATCGAGATTCAGCGTTCAAAAATGAACGCTGAAGAATGGCAACGGCGATCGTTGATTGATCAGCAAGCGGGATACGAAGTCCGCTGGATTGGTTTTCATGAGTCGGGCGGACAGCTTCTTAAGCTTGACGGTTGGATGAAGGCGGCATTCATGAAAAATGGTTACATCGATTTAATCGAGCGGGGACGAATCGTCCGTTATGTACATCCGCTTCCGTTCGCACAACGTTTGGTATTCTGTCAACGTGTGCCTCTATCGGCAAAACAATTTCTCTTTCCGAGTCCGGTTCCCCGGCAATTCTTCGAACGGCCATGGACGACACTGATAAAAAAATATCGGCTTCGTCCGTTTTTTTCTTCGCTCCCTTCCCGATACGTGCAATCTCCTCTTTATTCCTCCAACCTCCAGGTTTCTACACTCCCGTCCTGGTGTTTTCTGCCCTTATCCCCGTTGCTGTGTTTATCTGTCCATCCGTTTGAGATTCAAGTAGCTGTTTATCTACGCTTACAAGGAACTTACCTCGCAGAGCAACTGCTTGCCTTCCTCACCGAATGTTTGACGCGGTCCAAGGTTTCATATGAGTTATCCAATCTTCACCTTCTGATTGACGAATGGATGGCTATGATCGACTTTCTCCAAAATCATCTGCCTGAACTTTTTCAAACCAATACTGTTGATTTGTCGACCCGTTTGGAAGAAGATCAAAAGTTAGCAGGTGCGCTTCGTTTGTTTGTCGAAAGGGAAACAGGTATAAATGAAGTAAAGGAGTGATTTAAATGGCAGAAGTATTAACACGAAAAGACGTCAAGCAGGAAGAGACGTGGAATTTAGAATCCATTTACGAAACGAATGAGAAATGGGAAGAAGAGTTTGAGTCAGTGAAAGCGATGCTTCCGCTACTCGTCGAGTATAAAGGACGCCTTGCACAGTCCGATGCAACTTTATTTGAAGGACTTCAACTTCGGGACGAAATCTCAAGACGGCTGCATAAGCTCTATACATATGCACATATGCGTTACGATGAGAACACGGCCGACAGCTTTTATCAGGCGATGAATGACCGTGCCCGGACGCTCGCTTCGCAAATTGGAGCGACGCTCGCCTTCATGACACCCGAGCTGTTGGAAGTTCCGGAAGAAACCATTGCTTCGTACTTGGATCAGAATCCGGATCTCGCCCTTTACCGTCATGCGTTCGATGAGTTGAACCGTGAGCGGGAACACGTCTTATCGGAAGCGGAAGAGGCGATTCTGGCAAAAGCAGGAGAAGTCCTTGGACAGTCGGGTACGACGTTTGGCATGCTGAATAATGCGGATATGAAATTCCCGAAAATCAAAGGCGAGGACGGGGAAGAGGCGGAATTGACACACGGGCGGTTCATCACGTTCATGGAGTCAAAAGATCGTTCCGTCCGTGAGGCGGCGTTTAAAGCCATGTATGGAACGTATAGCCAGTATACGAATACATTGGCGTCTACGTTAGCCGGTTCCGTCAAAAAAGATAACTTCTATGCTGAGGTCCGGAAATTTAAAACAGCACGCGAATCAGCGTTACATGGAAACACGATTCCGGAACAGGTATATGACGGATTGATCGAAGCGGTTCATGAACACCTTCCGTTGTTACACCGGTATGTTGCTTTACGTAAACGGATTTTAGGTGTCGATGAACTGCATATGTATGATATGTACACACCACTGGTCAGTGAAGTGGAAATGAAGATCTCGTACGAAGAAGCAAAACAGTTGATGGTGGACGGATTAGCGCCACTAGGACCTGAATACAAACATATTCTTGAAGAAGGTCTTGCAGAACGCTGGGTCGATGTCCGTGAAACACGGGGGAAACGGAGTGGTGCCTATTCTTCAGGCGCGTACGATACGCAACCGTTCATCTTGATGAACTGGCAGGATAACGTCAACAACTTGTTTACGTTAGCACACGAGTTCGGACACTCGGTTCACAGCTACTATACACGTCAGAATCAACCTTATGCCTACGGAGATTATTCAATTTTTGTAGCAGAGGTTGCGTCGACGACAAACGAAGCACTTTTAAATGATTACCTGTTAAAACGTGTGACAGATAAAAATGAGAAATTGTATCTCCTCAACAATCAATTGGAAACATTCCGCGGAACATTATTCCGTCAGACGATGTTTGCCGAGTTTGAACATCAAATTCATGAGGCAGCTCGACTTGGACAAGCACTGACACCTGAATTCTTAACGAAGACGTATTATGCACTAAATAAAACGTATTTCGGTGATGGTATTGTATTAGATGAAGAAATCGGTTTGGAGTGGGCACGTATCCCGCATTTCTATTACAATTACTATGTCTATCAGTATGCGACAGGCATTTCTGCTGCCGCAGCGCTGACTTCACAAATCCTAGAAGAAGGGGAGCCGGCGGTCGAGCGGTATATCAATAACTTCCTCAAAGCAGGATCAAGTGATTATCCGATTGAAGTTCTGAAAGCGGCCGGCGTTGATATGACGACGAAAGCACCGGTTGAAGCTGCTCTTCGTCAATTCGAACGGGTACTCGATGAATTTGAAGCATTACTCGGAGAATGACAATTTTGTGAATTAGTGAACAAAAGAGTGTCGGGAAGGTTGAGATTCGGTTATACTAATCATGTGAAGCGAATCACATTCCCCCTGATGATTCTCTTTTCCCCCATCCAGATTCAAAAAACGACAAAGAAGCTGCTTCTACGATTAACGTGGAAGCAGCTTCTTTGTGTTAAGCATGGGCAGAATCTTTTAAGTGACGCCACACTTTACCGTCACAATACGTCAGTGAAACACATTTTTGTTGAAGCAATAACTTTTTCAATTCGTGTTCAACCTGTGCTTCTGTTGCATCATAAATAAATGCGATTTCAGAAGTGGTTGCTGTGTCATACCGTCTCAAGAATTGTTCGAGAGGAGGTTTTGCCTGCTTCTCAAACGGTTGATCTAATAATTCGTTCAGAATCGATACATAAACCAAGTATTCGTAATGGCCTTCTGCTTTGATGGCTTCCTCATCCCCGACGAAAGCAAGCGTTGGGAGAATACGTACGTCCCAGTCTGTCACCAGTTCAGTCTCTTTTTCGAGCATTAATTGAATGGTATCTGATTCGATATCACGATGGAATTCCGCTAAATCCAGACCAAATTCCGTCAATGCTTCTGCTAACCGCATCAAGGAAGAACGCGAATAAGCGCTTTTTCCTTCGACGTTATGCAACATGCGTAAACGACGCATGAACCGCATACCAAATGTTTTTCCCTGCAATTCGATCGCCTTTAGAATCAGCAGTGGTGACATATCACACGCTGATCGTGAAGGTGCGCAAGGAATGGTTGCAATCGTCCGGAGACGGAATAAATGACCGTATTCTAATTCTAATTTCTTGAGAACGGGAATCAACCGTAAACCATCCGTTTGTGTGACGTCTAGAAAATGATAAATTTCTAGTGGTTTCGTCGGTTGTTGAATTGATGGTTCGTCCAATGAACAATATGATCCGTTGCATTGTTCGTATTCCATCCGTTCACCCCTTTTCTTTTAATATCGTTACCCTATTTTAGCAACGAAAAAAAAGAAAGAGCAAAGGTTTTGCTTGTACATTTCTACACGATTAACGTGTAAGCGCTTTACGATCCATGAAACGGACGATTTTATTTTTCGTTTCACGGACTGGAATTTCGTTTGTTTGCAACAGTTCTTCGAACGCAAGTTTGCCGGCTACGTAGTCCGTCACTTCGAATTCAAGCTCATAATCCGTCGTGCCTAAATACGTACTTTGATCCAACACCAACAACCCACTCGGCAATTGTTTTTCAAAACGTTCGGTTTCAAGACGGCCCAAATGTTCAAGCGAAGTCGTTAATTCAAACTTTTCCAATTGTTGATTCATCTCAGCAGAGTGAATCAGACCATACTGGAATAAATCTTCAGCCTCTTGTTCGGACAATGTCACATGTGTTTCCAGTAATCCATCGTCTTGCGGTTCTTTTAACGTCAACACCAATCCGGTTTTCTTTTCACGGATACGCAGAGCGGCACCATGATTGCGAAGTTCGAACGCCGGGGTATCGAAATAGTCATTTGCTTGCCACACAGAAGACCCGGATGTATTGTACCGTTCCATTAATTTTTTGTATTCAGATTCGTTTAACAGGTTTTTAAATTCAATTTCCATTTCTTGTCTCATTTCCGACCACACCTTTCTAGTTGAATGCTTGAAAATATGATACCATGAATGGTGTAGTGGAACGAATTGAACTAACAATTTAGACTAAAAGTGGTGACAATAACGATGACAAAAGAAAATTGGGACTTATTTCTTGCACCGTATCAAATCGCAGTGGATGAATTAAAAGTAAAATTAAAAGCCATTCGAAAACAATTTCAACAACGTGGGGAACATTCACCGATTGAATTTGTCACAGGACGTGTCAAACCTGTAAAGAGTATCTTACAGAAGGCTGAACGAAAATCGATTGATATCGAGTTGCTGGAACAGGACATGCAGGACATAGCAGGTCTCCGGATCATGTGCCAATTCGTGGATGACATCATCCATGTCTTAGAATTGTTGCGTTCCCGGGGAGACTTTAAGATTGTTGAAGAACGAAACTATATTACACAAAAGAAGGAAAGCGGCTATCGTTCGTACCACATCATCATTGCTTATCCGGTCCAAACGATTGAAGGGGAAATCCCGACACTCGTCGAGATTCAGATCCGGACACTCGCAATGAACTTTTGGGCAACGATTGAACATTCCTTGAATTATAAATACCAGGGAAATATTCCGGAAGAGACACGGGAACGCTTGCGACGTGCGGCTGAAGCGGCGTTTCTGCTCGATGCGGAGATGAGTCAGCTGAAAGTAGAGATACAAGATGCTCAAGTCGTTTTACATGAACGAGAGGCGACCGAAGCAAAGAATCGAGCAAAAGAGTAGGAGGATGACGATGCGTTTTGCGGTTACGGCGCGGGGCGATGAACGTTCCCATATGCTGAAGGAACAATTAGAACAGGCGTTGATCGAACGAGGAAGTCATCGAGACGTCGTTACTCCTGAAATCGTGATTTCAATCGGCGGGGATGGTACGATGCTGCAAGCTTTCCACTCTTATTTGGACCAGGTCGAGGAAATCACACTGGTCGGAATTCATACCGGACACCTCGGGTTTTATGCCGACTGGCGACCGGAAGAGATGGATGAATTGATTCAACATATCGCAGACGACAATATAGCGACCGTTGAATATCCGCTGCTTGAATTATCGATTGATTATGCTGATGGATCGACGAATAAACTGTTGGCATTAAATGAATGTACGATTAAAAGCTTTAATCAGACACTCGTCTGCGATCTGTCGATTCGTGGCGATTATTTTGAAACGTTTCGGGGAGACGGTCTATGCATCTCCACGCCGTCCGGCTCAACAGCTTATAATAAAGCGCTTGGCGGGGCAATCGTGCATCCGGCACTCGAAGCGATTCAGATTACAGAAATGGCATCGATCAATAATCGCGTGTACCGGACGATTGGTTCCCCGATGTTATTGCCGAAGCACCACGATGTCGAGATTCGACCGGTCAATCCGATTGATTTTCAATTGACGTACGATCATTATGCTTCGATTGTGCATCAAAACGTTAAATCGATTCGTTGTCGTGTATCGGATAAAAAGGTCAAATTCGCTCGATTCCGTTCTTTCCCGTTTTGGCAAAGGGTCCGGGAGTCGTTTTTAGCAGAAGAAAGAAGTTAATTAAAAGAGGTAACGTGATGGCATTTCAAATTGAACAACAAGTAACTTCCATTGAAGACGGATGGAGTGTCGGTCATTTTTGTACGACACGTCTTCATATTTCCCGAAAAATGTTAGTGTCGATTAAACACCACGGAGATATTTTGCGGAATGAACAACATGTCAACGTAAACGAACCTGTTCATGCAGGAGACCGGATTCATGTCCGGTTTCCGGAAGAACAGCCTGCACAGGATATGCATGCGACGAGCGGAGAACTCGATATTCTTTTTGAAGATGACTGGTTGCTGATTGTCAATAAACCGCCGGGAATGGCCTCGATTCCGTCTCGACTTCATCCGGAGCGGTCTTTATCGAATTTTGTTCTCGGTTATTACCGGCAACATCAGATCCCGTATGCGATTCATATCGTCAATCGGTTGGACCGGGATACAAGTGGACTGGTCGTTTTTGCGAAACATTCCCTTGCGCATCATCAGTTGAGTAAGATGCAACAGAACGGCTTGCTTGATCGCCGGTACGTCGCATTGATCGAAGGGACCATTCCGGCTCAAACGATTGACCTTCCGATCGGTCAAACCGATCATTCCTTCATGGAAAGAATGGTCCGGGAAGACGGTCAGCAGGCGATCACACATATCTTAACGAGTGAGCCGATCACGGCGTTTTCGCGTGAATTGTCCCGATTAACGATTAAATTGGAGACGGGCAGGACGCATCAAATCCGGGTCCATCTCGCAGCACTTGGTCATCCGTTAGTCGGAGATACGATGTATAAAGGGACACCATTGATTGCGAGACAAGCATTACACAGTGCGTCTGCGACGTTTCCGCATCCGGGGACAGGTGAGGTGATGACGTTCGTCGCACCGTTGCCGGACGACTTATGTCTTTCGTGAATACAAAAAGAGTGGCACCCGACTGGATGCCACTCTTTTTTGACGTTAATCTTCATCAAACATGGAGATGCGGGACTGTGAAGCGATGGCCATAATTAAGCCGAGTCCAACCAGGTTAACGATCATCGTCGACCCTCCGTAACTAATGAAGGGAAGCGGGAGACCGGTGATCGGTAAGACCCCCATCGTCATCCCGATGTTTTGGAAGATCTGGAATGTGAACATCGCGACGTATCCTGTCACGATATACGTTCCAAACGGATCTGCTGTTTCCAGCGCGATTTGAATCAACCGGTAGATGAATAGGAACAGGATAATTAGAACGACAGCCGCACCGATAAAGCCGTAGTGAGCTGAAATCGCAGTGAAGATAAAATCGGTGTGCAGTTCGGGAACCGATACTTGAAGTTTTCCGTACCCGACACCAAACATCTGTCCTGAACCGATAGCGTTAATCGACTGGACCAACTGATAGGAAAGGTCATCCGCATATTCAAACGGTTGTAACCAAGCCATGATCCGGTTCATCGCATGCCCCGGGAAGAAGGTGGCAAGTAAATCATTTTGGAAATAAAACAGATAAAAGAATCCGACGATTGCGACAGCCAACAAGCCGAACATCGTAAGTAACCATTTCCAGTTCAAGCCGGACAGTAACATGGCACAAGCCAAAATGACACAGAGGATCAAGCCGATTCCTAAGTCGGGTTGAATGATAATCAAAGCGAGTGGAAGCAATGTGAGAGCGACCATCTTGACTAAGAGCAGGAAGTCCCGCTCATGCTGGACGTACCGGGCGTTGTGTTCCGAGATGACGGCAGCGAGTGAGACAATCAAGAAAAACTTCATGAACTCAGCCGGCTGAACGGTTCCGATGACCGGGAACTGATACCAACCGTAGGCTCCTTTAATATTTGCGACCAACGGTGTCCCTCGTAAGACGACAAGACCAATCAGGGAGACAATTCCTGCCCCGTATAAGTACCAATGGAAACGTTTCAGTTGCTCATAATCGATGAGAATGACGACAGACAGTGCGATAAATCCGATGATATACCACTGAATCTGCTTAGCCATGAAATTGATTTCACTGATTGCCCCTTGTAAAAAAGGTTGCGCGGTATAGATTGCGATGACACTGACGACCATCAAACAACCGAGCAAAAAAAGCAACGTGTTATCATAACGTTGTGTAAATGATTTAAAACGGTTCATTCCATCCCTACTTTCTGTCTCTTTCTATATTACCGTAATTTATCAAAATCGCAATATCAAGAGCGATGGTTGACAGAAGCGTTACGTTTTTGTAACCTAGATATAGGTGTTATTACCAGGTACTAATTTAAGGGGGAACTCATAATGAATATTTATCCTTCGCTTGAGGGAAAGACGTATGTTGTAATGGGTGTCATCAATCAACGGTCAATCGCATGGGGAATCGCACGTGCTCTTGATGCAGCAGGGGCAAGTCTTGCCTTTACGTATGTCGGAGAACGTTTTAAGGCACCACTCGAAAAGTTAGGTCAAGAACTTTCACGACCGGCTACTTACTACACATGTGATGTGACGAGCGATGCTGAAATCGAACAGGTATTTGAAACGATTCATGCTGATCACGGGAAGATTTCAGGAATTGCCCACTCGATTGCTTTTGCCGATAAAGAAGCCTTGCGCGGTGAATTCTCGGGTGTGACACGTGAACAGTTTGCGCAAGCACTTGATATCTCGGCATACAGCCTGACAGCTGTCGTGAAAGCGGCAAAAGACTTCTTCACGGAAGATGCTTCTGTCATTACATTGACGTATCTCGGTGGCGAAAAAATGGTTCCGAACTATAACGTGATGGGCGTCGCAAAAGCGGCACTCGATGCAAGTGTCCGTTACTTAGCAGCAGAATACGGAAAGCAGGGCGTTCGCGTCAATGCGATTTCAGCCGGTCCGGTCCGGACGGTTTCTGCAAAAGGTGTCGGCGATTTCAATTCAATTCTTGAAAGTATCGAAGAGCGGGCTCCGCTTCACCGTAACGTCACGACAGAACAAATCGGTCAAAGCGGATTGTTCCTCTTGTCCCAAATGTCGAGTGGTGTCACAGGTGAGATTCTGCACGTCGACAGCGGTTTCCATATCTTATAATAAGATTTCGGGTACATTCTGAACGATACGGTACAGCTGAAACCAGGGGAAACTCTGGTTTTTTGTTTTTCTTAAAGCGATTTTGGGAATAACAGAATAATGAGCTGAAGTAGAGGGAGGACATCATATGTACCAGGTAGATTTTACGGTGGTCCAGTATGTGAACCGGCAAGTAAGGGTCGACTTGGAACGAAAGACAGAACCGGTCGCCCGTATCAATCCGATTAAACGTGTCGAGCCGTATCATGCCGAATTAGAAGAACAAGCTAATGCTTATGGGGTTTTGCCAGAACTAAAACTTCCCGGTCGCAAGTTCGACCGGGAAGTTTGATGTTATTGACCTGTAAATCGGAACGTTTCGTACACACTCCAAGAACCGTTTTCGAGCTCATACAGCAGAGCCATCTTAGTGACATCTTCTTGGAAGCGGATATCCTCCATCTTCAATCGTTCGAGAACGTCGAATAATTCGACATCGGATAAATCCTGACCGATTGTGATGTGAGGTAAGAAATCATACTTGGGTGTGTGACTCAAATCACCCGTGTGCAAAGCCTGATGTAATTGTTCCAATTCATCCGTCGGCATGACTTTTAAAAATAAGACATTATTCGTCGGGTGGAAAGAACGAGCTCCTTGAATGTGAAGTGAAACTGGTTTCGTTTGCTCCGCTACTTTGTTGAGAGCTGTTACGATGGAATCAAGTTCAGTATCATCGATATTGATCCGCTCCCGCATCGTAATGTGTGGTGTAATCAACGCATACTTGGAATCGTACCGTTTGCGGTATGAATTCGCAAAGTCCTGAATTCGTTTCGATGGAAACAAAACTACCCCGATGTTCATCGAAAATCCCCTACTTTCCCCTGAAATGATAACGCTTTACAGGATAATCATGACGGATTATCCGCGTGATGTCAAAGAAGTTTGAGGAGAGAGGAGCAATCCGTGTATACTTGTGAAGAACTTTGTCAGAGAGGTGGATTTTGTCATGAAAGAAAAAGCACATTCTAAAGAAGTAAAACAAGCAGCAATCGATAAGCTGCATGAGCGGGGCGTCACGATTCACGCGATTGCTGAAATCGTGTATCAAATGCAAGCACCATACACGATTGAACTGACGCTTGAAACATGTCTCAGCTCTGTAGAGCGTGTTCTCGAAAAGCGGGAATTGCAACATGCAATTCTTGTTGGGGCAGAACTCGATATTTTAGCCGAAAAAGGACTGTTGTCTGAATCGCTTTTATCCATCATTCGCAGTGATGAAGGTTTGTTTGGCGTGGATGAGACGATTGCGATCGGAGCCGTCAATACGTACGGATCGATTGCCGTCACAACATTTGGTTATTTGGATAAGGCGAAGGTCGGAATTATTAAAGAACTCGATACGAAGGTCAATGACGGACGGGTCAATACGTTCATGGATGACATCGTTGCCGCGATCGCTGCCAATGCGTCCGGTCGTCTCGCGCACCGATTGCGTGATAAAGAAGACTATTCGGCAGAAGAACTCGAACAACGGAAAGGGACGTATTGATGAAATTAAACCGAAAAGCATTAGTCGTTTCAGGCATTGCGTTCATCATTTTCATAGGGATTGCCATCTCGATCCGATTGACGGGATATTTTTTGTTTGACGCGCAACTGTCGAACCGTATGTCGAAACAAGTACCGGCTGACTATGTCAGTTGGTTCACGCAATTAGGCTCGGGAGTAGGGGCTGTGACGATGACCGTCCTGTTGACCGCCATCAGTTATTACCTGTGGCGTGATCGTGTAGGGAGTATTTGGTATCTGTCGAACTTTTTGGCAGTGGCTGTTCTCAATCAGGTCGCTAAAGTAATTTTTGTCCGGGACCGTCCGTCACTCAATGAGTTGGTCGGCGGAGTCGGCTACAGTTTTCCAAGCGGTCATTCTTCAATGGCTTTCGCGGTGTACGGTGGTTTTTTGATTCTGAGTTGGCGATTTTTAAACCGGTCCGGGAAAGTGATCTTAGGTATCTTTCTTAGTCTGTTGATCTTGGCCATGGGATCGTCCCGTATTATCTTAAACGTTCATTACTTCTCGGATGTAGTCGGTGGTTTTTGTTTTGCTTCCTTCATCCTTTGTCTGTCCTATGCCTTCATTTCACCGCGACGGAAACAAAAGGAGACGCATCATGTTACTACTTGATATCGATCACAGTCTGCTTTTTGATGAAGCCGCGATGAAAAAGATTGCCGTTCCTACTTTATTGGTAGAACGAGTGGGAGAAGAAAAACGGTTTATGACGATGCGGACGCATTTACGATTAAAGCGTCTGGTCGAAAAAAACGGCTTGATTCCATTTACGAGTCGTACGTTTGAGGCATTCCGTCAGTTGGAGTTGTTTCAAATCGATGCAAAGCCGAAATGGGCGATTCTCGAAAGCGGGAGGATTTTACTGAAAGACGGCAAACCGGATAAACGTTATGAAAACTGGTTGCGTCAACACAACGAAGAGGCTTCGCTTGAAACGATACTCCGTTACCTGGAGGAAGTGGAGCAGTTGAGTTGGACGGTATATCCGTCGGAAGCGTGGACGGAACGGATCCATCGTCCGCATCAGACGATTCCGCGGGAAGAGGACGAAGCAAAAATGCTGGATGATGTCTTTAAGCAGATGAAATTCTAATTCTAAATAACATTTACCGAATGAGGACACTTGATAAAAGGTCTCATTCGGTTTTTTTTGTCCGGTTTTGTTATGTGAATTATAAAAAAGATGATTCCGATATGGTATCGGAATCATCCCAAAACCGCCTGAGCAGCGGAACTATTTTAATGATAAGGTCTTCAATGGAAGATGTCGTCAATCATCGAGTGACCGTCAAATCATCGAACCAGTACACACCGACTGTTTCCGACCCGGCATGTGTCAGGATGGATGGACCGAATTGTGTAATCTCGATCGAGATCTGCGGGAGTTTCGTCTGCAACAGATCACGTAATTGTTCGGCGGAAGACCGCGCCAGTGTATGGCCGATGTAGAGGGTTTGATTGTATAATCCGAACTGTTCGATTTTAACAGCAATCTCGGATGACATTTCCTGAAATGCTTTTTTGATGGAACGTACTTTCTTAAACGGAACGAGTTTCCCGACCTCGTCGAACTTCACGATCGGTTTAATGTTCAGCATGTTGGCCAGCAAAAACTGACTGCTCGACACACGTCCACTTCGACGCATCGTCTCCATATTGCCGATAATCAGATAAAAATGAGAATGGTGTTTGAACTGTTCCAAGACCTGCATGACTTCTTCCGGCTGTTTTCCGGCTTGCGCCATTTCCATCGAAAGACGTAACATATTTTGTTGGTTGGCAGCACCGGTATAGGAGTCGATGGCATATAATTTAAAGCCGACAGCATCTGCAGCAGCGACAGAGCTGGCATAAGTACCGCTCAATCCGCTTGTGATGTGAACAGCATACGCATAATCATAACCTTCTGCCTGTAAACGTTCGTAAAGTTCAACCAACTCACCAAACGAAGGCTGTGAAGTCGTCGGGATGACAGAAGAGCTTTCGCGCATTTTTTGATCCAGTTGTTCGATCGACAGGTCAGTATATTCCCGATACGATTCCCCGTTGATGATGATGACTGTTGGTACGACATGGACTCCGAGTTTTTCAGCTTCCCCGGGTGGGAAAAAAGCCATACTATCGGTAATCCAAGCAATCTTATCCATTAAAGCGACGCCTCCAGTAGAATTTCATTTTTTTAATCATACCATGCGATGAAAGCGGCATCACTAACCAATCCGTTTTTCAGGAATAGAATCAAAGGAATCGTGTCTAATCGATGAACTGATGGAAAGTAGCTGACATTCAACAAAAAACACGCCACGGTTAGAACATCTCTAACCGTGGCGTGAGCAACATCTTGCAGTGATAATGAAATAAAGGAGTAAATGGTTTTAGCTAGACGCCATGAAGCGACTCTTTTTTTGTCGTCTTAATTTATGGAGGAGCCAAGCGTGAACGACTTCGCACGATTGACGAGGGAGGGTCAGTTCCACGAGCGGTTCTTGTTGCTGACCACGGATAATGAATAATCCTGTTTCTTCATCAATAGGTGAGATAGTCATTGAGCTCGCTTCATTCAATGATACCTTCAGTTCGCCGGTTGTCGCATCCTTCAATTTCAGGATGTTTCCATTCGTTGCAAACTTGGTGAATGAACCGATACCGTTCACTTTTAACTGATCCATGCTAAATTCCTCCTTCGGTTGATACAGACTTAAATTAAATCATCAGAAAATCAGTTCCAACTTCTAGCTTCCAAAAGGTTAATCTCATTATAACGAAGTCTGCAGCAGATACCAGTCTTAATTTATGTGAAAATTCCAACAAATTAGTAACGGTATTGTCATATAGAGGATTATGCAAAAAACGAGCAAAAATAGCAGTTTGAAAAATATGAAAAAACTATCCTGTTATTAAGTCATAAATAGGATTGGGATCATTGTAACTCCAAACTCCAGCTTTTTTTGCGGTGGATCAACTCGCCGCGCAAGACGATGGATTCTTTTTTTGTTTCCAGGTCTTCTTTCAGGACATGCATGTCTTCATATCGACCGGCGATATAAACTGGAATGGTCGTTTGACGTGTGAACATCGATTGCCGTGTATGCGTGAAATCAATTAAGATTCCTTCTTGCAGCAATTGCCGAAGATTAATGATGATTTCAGCTGTAAGTGGTGAGGCAGTCGGGATGCGGAGTTCCCGGCGGATTTTTTGTTGCAACAACGTTGACAGGACTTGTTCGATACTTGACCAATCTTTTAAATAAGCCGTTGCTTGTGTCCCGTTGTGCTCACTGAAATAGGCCCATTCATTGTCGACGGCAGTCATGAACGGACTGGGCATTCCACGTTTCATATGCATTAAAAATAACAGCTCTGCGATTTCAACATCTGTGAGGATATCGAGAGAATGAGAAGAACGGATATCGATGGCATTCAGGGGAAAACGTTCGACATCGCTCGATTGAACGAATTGTTCTACTTCATGGAACTCGACATAATGAAAGGCGGTCCGAGAAGAATGTTTGACAGATTTAAAAGCGGCTCCAGAAACGAGTAGAGGACTCTTTGAATCAATGGATGTGATAAAGTCTCCAAAAGTGACGCCGGACATCGTCAAACGATTGTTTTCGGCATCTTGATATAGATAGAGCAGGGAATTGGACATAAACAAGCGACTTCCTTTCGTGGTCAGGACATGAATAATTTCAATAGTAGCAAAACTTCTCAGCAGCGAAAAGGGTATTTCCTTCTGAAAACGGGCATAATATAGAAAAGAGGTGATTGGGTATGTGGGGGTTGAGAAAACCATTCCCGGAACTAAAAACAGAACGATTCATCCTGAGAGAGTTGGAAAACAAAGATGCACGGGACTTATTCAAGATTCTGTCGGATGACGAGGTCATGTATTATTACGGTTCTGATCCGCTGGTCACAGTGTATGAAGCCAAAAATGTCATCAGTTATTTTAAAGAACAGTTCACTCAAGGAAAAGCAATCCGGTGGGCGATTGCCGATCAACAAACGAATCAATTGATTGGAACGATTGGATTTCATAATTGGTTGACCCAGTATCACCGGGCTGAAATCGGATTTGAAGTCAGTCAGGACTATTGGCAACAAGGAGTGGCTTCGGAAGCAGCACGAGCGGTACTGACACACGGATTCGAAGATTTTGCTTTGCACCGGATCAGTGCTTTGGTTGCACCTGAAAACATTGCCTCCAATGCCTTGGTTCAAAAACTCGGTTTTCAGGCAGAAGGATTACTTGAAGACTATGCTTACAGTCATGGACGATTCATGGATTTAACGATATACCGAATGCTTGCATCGGAATGGAAAGGATGACTAGTTGAATGTCAAAACAACCACTTGTTTTATTACATGGTTTTGCCGGAGGAACAGATTATTTTAGTCGGGTTGAAGCGAGACTGCGTTTGTCATTTGATGTACTCGTACTTGCTTTACCCGGTCATGAGGGACAATCGGTCGGTCCTGATACAATTGAAGGATTTGCTGCATGGGTAATGAAGGATCTTGAACGAAGAGGTATCGAACGGCCCATTTTGATCGGTCATTCATTCGGGGGTTACATCGTCTCATCGATTGTCGAAACCTATTCGGAAAAAATCAGCGGATTTGGACTTGTCTATTCGACCGCTAAAGCAGATACAGACGACGCTAAACAAAAAAGAAATCAAAATATCAGCCGGGTTCAGGAAATCGGCGTGCGGGAATTCGTTGACGGATTAGTGCCCGGGTTGTTTGCAGAAGGAACAGATGCGATGATCGTCTCAGAAGCAAAGGAAATCGGCTACATGATGACGGTCGAAGGAGCCATTCGGGCGTTGACGGCGATGCGTGATCGAAGAGATTTGACACCAGTCTTAAGCCGGACAAGCGTTCCGGGAGTGATTATACATGGTGAGAAGGATCCGTTGATTTCAGAAGACAGTGCGTTTGCACCTCAAAACGAGCGGGTCATCAAGCGATCGACGGACAGCAGCCACATGGGTATGCTCGAGACACCGGATGCATTTTGTGAGATTCTAGAAGAAGTTTTCTCGGAAGAACATGCGTAAACGCAGTCTTGCCGATAAGCGTTCACCGCGTGGTGGGCGCTTTCTTGCTTCTTTTTGATAGGATCTGAAAACAAAAGCGTATGCGTTGCATTTTGAAACGAATTTCTGAATGATAAAAGGGGGAGGGATTAAGATGAAGATTATAGCAATTGAACCAACACCAAGTCCGAACAATATGAAGGTCATCGTCGATGAAACGTTTTCGGAGAAGGGACAAACATTTGAACATGCATTCGGTGCACCGGACCACGTCGCAAAATTACTAGAGATTCCAGGCATTAAATCAGTATATCAAGTCAGTGATTTTTTAGCTGTCGAACGGTTTCCGAAATATGATTGGCGGACGTTAGTCATCGAGATTCGTCGGTCGTTTGGTGAAATACTCAGTGATGTTGAAAGACATGAAACGGATGAGGCATTTGAGCCTGTTCATCTGTTTATCCAATTTATTTTAGGCGTACCGATGCAGCTAAAAGGAGTCAAAGGATTAGAAGAAAAACGTCACGGATTACCCGACCGGTTCCGGGAAGCCGCACTATTCGTTCAGCCTTATGTCAAAAATGTCATCAGTGACCGCCGGTGGGTTGAGCAAGCACCGCGTTACGGTGATTTGGATGAAAGTTTGGAGGAAGTGGCCCAAGAAATTGAAGTCGCGTATCCACCAGAGCGGATAGACCGTTTAAAAACCATCGCTTCTGGAGAAGAAGTGACATTTGACGGACAAGCGTTAACTTCGTCCGATTGGAAACAGCGTTTTGCAGCGCTTGACGAACTGCCAATCGAACTGGACTGGATTCCGGCCTATGCGAAGCTGCTTCAGGATGAAAAGATGCAGATCAGAAGACAAGCCGTAGTCAAACTTGGCATGTTTGAAGAAAATCGATTGGAACTATTGGACTATATTACGAATGCCTTGCATGATCCTTCAAGCAGTGTCCGACGAACTGCGGGAGATACGATTTCTGACTGGGCCTTGCCGGAGGCAGAAGTAATGATGATGGAAGCCTTGACGGATAAAAATAAACTGGTACGTTGGCGTGCGGCACGCTTTTTATTTGATGTCGGAACGGAACAATCGATTCCACGCCTAAAAGAAGCCGTACAAGATAAGGAATATGAAGTCGCGCTTCAGGCGGAACTCGCACTGGCCCGGATTGAAAGTGGGGAAGAAGCACTAGGTACGGTTTGGCAACAAATGAATCGAATGTCAGGTGAAAGTTCATAAGAACTTCAAATAAACGGTGTGCGAAGAACCATTCGACAAAATAACAAGTGAGATGTCTAGGTATATTTTCCCTTCTAACTAAGGGAAATGGGAAAAAATGAATATTATTTTGTAATGGTTTTGAAATGGAATTGAAATGTGTTGATAAAACGCCATTTTAAAGATGTATACAGCAACTATCTCGATGTTCCAAAAAATGGTTGTATTTTTTGGAATAAAGTTTTGACACGAAATGTCGAACGAGAATTTTCCGGTGTTTTTTCTGTTTTGATAAAGTGAAATCACAATAACTGATTCGAATTCAAACGGCTATTTTGGTTTGACTGACATCTGACATAACAAAGGAGATTCGGGGATATGATACTTTTTGCTGAAACAGACTTAGCGGTAGGGTACAAAGAACGCACAGCTTCAGGAGTGTTCGTGACGATTGAGACAGTGGACAGCCGGACGATTACACTTGTGGCACCTGCAACGGCAACGGACGCCATTTGCGATGAATTGTTTGTGACGGGGATCGAACAATTATTTTCTCCATCAAAAATGACAGCAACGATTCCGGTTGCTTAATTTATGAATTGAAGAGGCAGGATGAGGGCGAACCTTATCCTGCCTCTTTTTTGTGCTAAAATTGTTAAGTGAGAAGAGAGGGGGCGTTGTTTTGAAATGGATTATACGGATATCGTGTGTATGTGTCCTGACGTTGATTTTAGCCGGGTGTAACCAGCAGGAACAGGAAAAGCCAGCGACACAAGACGATGCGGTACAACCGATTGAAATCAAGGTGTCCGGCAAACTGCTCGAATCCAATACGGTTTTGGCTGTCGTGGAATTAAAGAATCCGAATGAGCAAGCATTGACTCTGACATTCCCGACATCCCAACGGTTTGAATTGAAAATCAAGGATGCGGATCAAAAAGTACTGTATACTTTTTCGCAAGAGCAGGTATTTACGCAAGCCATCGAACAAGAACGGTTTAAAGGACTGGAGACTAAACGGTACGAAGTAAAAGTCGAGCTTCCGCCTTCCAGTCATCCGACCCGGATCGAAGCGATGACCATCCGACAAGTGAAGGATCAATCGACGTCCATCACGAAAGCGGAAAGTGAGCTTTTGAACTAAGGAAGACATGATGAAAAATGAAGGAGTGTGACGGTTTCATGCAACAGGAAATCATTCAAGTGACGGGAGTCAAACCAGTCATTGACGCTGAAGAAGAGATTAAGCAACGCGTTCAATTCTTAAAAGAGTATCTTGTGCATACAGGAGCAAAAGGACTTGTTCTTGGAATCTCGGGAGGACAAGATTCTTCGTTAGCCGGTCGTCTTTGTCAAATCGCGGTTGAGGAGTTACGCAGTGAGACGAATCGCGATTATCAATTCTACGCTGTACGATTACCGTATGGTCAACAACAAGACGAGTCGGATGCCCAGCTTGCCCTGTCCTTCATCCGTCCGGATCATGCGTTACGCGTGGACATCAAGCCGGCCGTCGCTGCTTCCATGGCTTCTTTTGAACAAGCGACAGGAGACGTCTTGTCTGATTTTAGTAAAGGAAATACAAAAGCGCGGGAACGGATGAAAGTACAGTATGATATAGCGGCCCATTACGGCTGTCTCGTCGTCGGAACCGATCATGCAGCTGAATTCGTGACCGGGTTTTATACGAAACACGGAGACGGTGCTTGTGATTTGACGCCATTGACCGGTTTGAACAAGCGACAGGGAAAACAACTGTTGCGTCAATTACAGGCACCTGAAGGACTGATTGAAAAGGTACCGACAGCAGATTTAGAAGATAACCAGCCGGGGTTGCCGGATGAACAAGCACTCGGCATGACGTACAATGAAATCGATGACTACTTGGAGGGGAAAACCATCTCCGCTGAAAGTCAGGCTAAACTCGAAGCTCAGTATAAACGGGTTGGCCATAAACACCATATGCCGGTTTCACCCCTGGATACGTGGTGGAAATAAGGAATGACCTGCAGACGACAGCTGAAAGTGCTGTCGTTTTTTTCGTCTAAAAAGCGGGAAAAGAGTTAAAACAAACCATTGAGTAAGAGAGCCTGACTGGAGGGAACAGAATGGAATCGATAGCAGTCGTCGGTGGTGGACTGGCAGGGTTATCCGTTGCTGCCTTGCTTGCGAAACAAGGGAAACAGGTACAACTTTATGATGCCGCGATGTTAGGCGGCAGAGCGACCTCACAACGCATTAAAGGCTATACATTCAATTACGGGGCGCATGCGATATACGGGCGTGATCAGTCCGTCTTAAAGACAATCATAAAAAATCTGAAATTAGAGATTACCTGGCTGGACTTTTCTTCGGCAAAAGCAAAATATGAATTTTCCGGTCATTTAACGGCTGCTCCCGCCAATGCAATCGGTCTCTTAAAAACAGAAGTGATAGGCGGAACGGATAAACTTCGTTTCACATGGGAAGTCGTGAAAACCGTTCTCCGGCTTGAAAAAGGGGAGCCGGAGTTGTCAATTGGTCAATGGTTGATACGGGAAAAAACGGAGGAAGATGTGTCCCGTCTGATGCTTGATCTGGCCTCCAGCAATTTTTTTACGACCGAACCGGAAAACATTCCGTCAGTCGTCTATTTTGACTATTACCGCAAACTCTTTCGGACACGAAAGCCGGTCTCCTATATCGCCGGAGGATGGCAAGTTTTAATTGATGAACTGGAACGGGTCATCCAAGAACAAGGCGGAACCATCCATCGGAAAACTAAAATCACGGCGATTGAAGAATATGAACAAGGATATCAGTTACGTGACCGGAAAAAGACCGAATGGATTGTGAACCGGGTTGTCCTGGCGCTTCCTCCCCGGGATATGCGGAAACTGGCATTGCCGGCATCCGTTCAATCCTTCATCGAACCATTTGCGCAGTACGAACCGGTGGAAGTCCTCGTATATGATGTCGGGATCAGTCCATACCTCAAAACACCGTTTTCATATGTGTACGACCGTACACATCAACTGTTCGTAACGGATCTATCCCATTACGATCCGAGTATCGCGCCGAAAGATGGTCAAGTCTTACAGGTTGTTGCTTATCTTGCCCACCCAGAAGTCGGAAATCCGGATTATCTGGCGGAAAAGGTCCAACACATTCACCGGCTCCTTGATCAACATTATCCGACATGGCAGGAACGTCTCGTCGTCGAGCGGACAATGAAACGGGCAATCGTTCAAGAAATCAAATGGAAAATGGGCCAAAGCGGATTACCTAATTTTATGCAGGACGGACCAAAGGAGACGATGGCGTTTGTCGGGGATTGGTGTGAAGGAGAAGGGCAGTTATCGGAATTATCCTTCTCGAGCGCGTTGAACGTGGCAGCGACTTGGAAATAAAAAAAACGCTCATTGAGCGTTTTTTTTATTTGGATAAAAGGCGAGGATGACCAAAAGCGTAAATGCAATCAAACTCATCATCGGAATCGTCAGGAAGCCAAAATAATTGACCCATTTGATGAGACAACCATTTGTACAGAGCGCTTCGCCATCCGGTAATCGTTCGAGTACGACGTGGTAGGCCGCGACTGCGAACCCGAGTAATGTATACAAGCGAAGGAAAAATCCGTCGACCGGGCGATTGCGGAACAAGGATACGAGCAGATAGATGGCGGTCGTATACATGAACAGACGTTGCCACCAACATAATGGACAAGGAATGAATCCCCGGACCTCACTGAAATACAGACTGCCTAAAGTAGCGACCGTTGAGACGATCAACATAAAATGATACCGTGACATATGTACCTTCCTTTCTAACGTGTTAAACTAATGCCATCTTATATCATGAGGAGTCGAATCATACATTGCAAGTGTCGGAAATGGAAATGTTGATTACGTTGTCAGAAGAATTGAACATGAGACGGGCAGCCGAACGTCTTTTTGTATCGCAGCCTGCCCTCAGCCAACGTTTGGTCGCAATCGAGCGGCGCTGGGCAACCAAGCTGTTCATTCGTTCATCCCGTGGGCTGAGTATTACTCCGCAAGGCGAAAAAGTCATCGGTCTCGCCAAGGAGATGAACCGGAAAGAACTGGAGCTTAAAAGTGAATTGACGGCAGAAGAGGGAGCCGTTTACGGGACACTTCGGATTGCAGTCGCGTCCATTATGGGACAATACTGGCTTCCCCGTGTTCTGAAACGATTTGTCGAACGGTATCCGCATGTCCGTGTCCAATTGGTCACAGGGTGGTCAAGTGAAATGATGCGTCATATGCTGGAAGAACATTTTCACATCGGCATCATCCGCGGAAATCCCGATTGGAAAGGCGTGAAGGAACGGCTGTTTTCCGATCCGCTGTATTTAGTCGACAGTGAACTGACGTCGTTGGAACAGTTGCGGAAGACAGAACGTCCTTTTATCCAGTTCAAGAGCGATTCGACCTATTATCAGGAAATTTTAGAATGGTGGCAGGATCGTTTTTCGAGTCCGCCGGCCCGGACGCTCGTCGTCGACCAGATTGAAACGTGTAAACAGATGGCACTTCACGGGATTGGTTTTGCCATCTTGCCGGAATCGACGATCCATGAAGCGAGTGAAGTGATGCAGATTCCGCTCAAAACGTCATCCGGTAAAATTTTAAAGCGGGACACGTGGATTCTATCAACGGAGTCGATGCTTGAATTAAAACAAGTCCAAGCGTTTTGGGACATTGTCAAAGAAGAAGGAGGAAGTCAGTCAGATGGAATACGCAATTGAAATGCGCCGAGAACTTCATAAAATACCGGAACCTGGTTTTAAGGAGTTTAAAACGCAAGCATTTATCCTTGATCAAATCCGATCATACCCGGAAGATCGGGTCAGTTACGATACATTCGAAACAGGAGTATTTGTCCGTGTGAAAGGATTAACCGGAAATCGGACGATTGGATACCGGGCGGATATCGACGGATTACCGATTGAAGAAGCAACGGGACTGCCATTTTGTTCCGAGCATCCGGGGTTCATGCACGCCTGCGGCCATGATGTGCATGCATCAATTGCCCTCGGTCTGTTACGCCGAATCGTTGAACTGCCGGTCATGGATGATGTCGTTTTCCTGTTCCAACCAGCTGAAGAAGGTCCGGGTGGGGCAGAACCGATGATTAAAAGTCCGCTGTTTGAAAAATATCGTCCGAGTGAGATGTATGGTCTGCATGTCGCACCGGAGTATCCGGTCGGAACGATTGCCAGCCGTCCGGGTGTCTTGTTTGCGAGTGCACGGGAAGTTCATATCACGATTTATGGACAGAGCGGTCATGCTGCGTTCCCCCATTTGACGATTGATACAGTCGTTGCGCAGGCAGCGTTAATCATGCAGCTGCAGACGATTGTCAGCCGCTCGATCAATCCAATGAACTGCAGTGTCATCACGATCGGGAAAGTAGATGCAGGAATTCGGGAGAATGTCATTGCCGGTCGGGCGTTACTCGACGGAACGATGCGGGCGCTTAACGGAACAGATATGGAAAAGTTAGAGCAACGTGTCCGGGATATCATCCGCGGCATCGAAGCTTCATTCGGCGTCAAAATCGATCTGCAGTTCGGAAATCGGTATTATGAAGTCGTCAACGATCAACGCGTCGTTGATAAATTCTCATCCTTCGTCAAAATGAATGCGAATTACATTGAGTGTGATGCTGCCATGACGGGAGAAGATTTTGGTTTCATGTTAAAAGAAATTCCCGGCATGATGTTTTGGCTCGGGGTGAATAATGCAACATCCGGATTACATCAACCGACCTTGAATCCGGACGAAGAAGCCATCCCCTTCGTCATCAATTTACTGGATCATTATTTCCGCGAATACGTCTAAATAAAAGACGTGACAATCGGCCCTTTATTCATGAAAAAATGGATAAAGGGCTTTCATTTTATAGAAGAGAACAGTTTTCGAACGTTTTGTGAAATAAATCACGAGTATATGTGAACAATTTGTTACATCAAACATTTAAAACAGACACAAATGATTATGTTCTCTATGATACGGATATAAACAATATATAGAAGTACGTCTAGAAAGAGGGGGCTATACACATGTTCAATGATCCAGTCATGCTCAGTCGATTATTGACAGGGCTCACATTAGCATTCCACATCATCTTTGCGACGATTGGGGTAGGGGTTCCATTGATGGTACTCGCAGCTGAGTACATCGGTATTAAACGAAAAGATTCAGACTATATTCTTTTGGCACGTCGCTGGACGCGCGGTTATATCGTAACTGTAGCGGTAGGTGTCGTAACAGGAACAGCGATTGGTCTACAATTGTCGCTCTTATGGCCTTCCTTGATGCAAGTAGCCGGTCAAACGATTGCCTTACCGTTGTTCATGGAAACTTTCGCCTTCTTCTTTGAAGCGATTTTCCTCGGTATTTATCTCTACACATGGGACCGGTTTAAAAATCCATGGTTACACTGGTTAATCGGGATTCCCGTCGTCATCGGGGCGACATTATCTGCTTTCTTCATCACGACGGTCAACTCATTCATGAACTCGCCGGAAGGATTCAAAATCGTTAACGGAACGTTGACGCAAATCGAACCGTTGAAAGCGATGTTCAACACGGCGACACCAACGAAAGCAACGCACGTCATCGTATCCGCTTACTTGACGGTTGCCTTCATCTTGGCAGCAATCGCAGCGTTTCATCTGTTGCGCAAGAAAACTTTGTCGGCGGCAGAAACGGCTTATCACAAAAAAGCACTTCGCTTAACCGTCATGGCCGGCTTAATCTTTGCCTTCTCGACAGCATTGGTCGGTGATTTCTCCGGGAAATACCTGGCGAAATACCAACCTGAAAAACTCGCAGCGGCAGAATGGCATTTTGAAACGACAAACGAAGCCGAATTGATTTTCGGTGGTATTTTGGATGAACAGGCGGACGGCAGCTATGAAATTAAAGGTGCTGTCAAGATTCCGTATGCTTTATCCATTCTCGCAGGGGGAGCACCGGATACAGAGGTCATCGGTTTGAATGAATTCGCCAAAGAAGATCAGGCACCTCTGTTTGTCCACTATTTCTTCGATATCATGGTATCGATTGGCATGTACCTGGCTGCCATCTCAGCCTTGTTCATCTTGGCATTCCGACTCAAAAAGTTGAACCCGTACAACAAATGGTTACTGCGCGGTATTTTCATCGGTGGACCGCTTGCCATCGTCTCGATCGAAGCAGGATGGATGTATGCGGAAATCGGACGTCAGCCTTGGACGCTCTATGGTATTATGAGAACGGCTGATGCAGCGACGACTTCGACGGCTGTCGGACCGATGTTGATTTTATTCAGTTTACTTTATCTGTTGCTCGGAACGATTTGTACAGTCGTCTTGCTCCGGATGTTTAAAAATAATCCAGTCGGCAAAGAACTCGCGGACGATCATCACACACGTGGTGAAGCGATGTTTGCGGACGACAACAAATAAGGAGGGAACGAGTTGGACATTCAAACACTTGGAATAACCGTACTTTGGACGTTCCTTTATGGATATCTCATCGTTGCCTCAATTGACTTCGGTGCCGGTTTTTACGCGTTTTATTCAAAATATACGAAACGGGATCATCTGACGAACCGTTTGATTCTCCGTTATCTTTCTCCGGTCTGGGAAGTGACGAACGTCTTCTTCGTCTTCTTCTTCGTCGGACTTGTCGGATTCTTTCCGGATACGGCATATTATTACGGAACAGCTTTACTTGTTCCGGCTTCGATCGTGTTGGTATTGATTGCAATTCGCGGTAGCTTTTACGCATTTGCCAACTATGGTTCGAACGACAGCATGTTCTATACGTTCTTATACGGTGCGACAGGATTGCTGATTCCGGCAGCGATGTCGACGACACTGACAATCAGTCAGGGCGGTTTTATCCGGAAAACAAATGAGACAGTCGAATTCCTTGGGACGAAGCTGTTCACGAACTTTTATTCTTGGACGGTCGTTGCGCTTGCCATCGTATCGGTTCTTTATATCAGCGCGATGTTCCTGTTGTTCTATGCGGATAAAGCAAAGGATGAGAATGCAACACCATTGATTCGGAAATGGGCATTGTTCTGGAGTATTCCGACAATTGTTGTCTGTGCATTAGTCTTCTTCGGACTGAAGAATCAGGCAGCGTGGCATTATGAAAATATTTTAAACGGCAACTGGTGGTGGTTCGCAGCAAGTTTCCTATTCTTCTGCGTTGCTGTCACACTTGTTTACTTGAAGAAAAACTACGGGATTGCTTTCATCGCCGTGATGGCGCAATACGGTGTTGCCTGGTTCGGATACGGATACACACACCTTCCGTACATTCTTTATCCCTACATCGATATCAATAAAGCGGTCGTTAACGAAACGATGGCTACGGCACTTGTCGTCGTCTTCATCTTCGGACTGATGTTATTGATCCCTGCACTGTATTTGATTTTACGGTTGTTCCTGTTTGACAACGATTATGTCAGCGGGAAAAAAGCAAAATAAGTAGAACGTCTATCACGTAATCAGTTCGAGGCTGACTCAAAAGTCGGTTTCTCCAAAGAAAAGGGCGGCAGATTCAATTCTGCCGCTCTTTTCTCGTTTAATGTAGAACTCACGTACTTACGAGACTCCTACAGGAAATGGCGTGAAAGATCAAATGATTTCTTTTGAAGTCGACCCCTTTTTTTGATTAGATTTGTCGGTCGTTTTAAGGTGGGGAGAACCGAAAACTGTATTGTAAAAGCGTTCATAGTAATTTAGAAGTGAATCGGGTACACTACTACATGAAGCAGAAATGTGAAGGAGAGTTGAACATGAATGGAGAGTTTGCGGTAATCGGTTTAGGGCGTTTCGGGGGATCGATTGTTCGAGAGTTGTCGAAAAACGGATATGATGTTTTGGCGATTGATTCGGATGAAGAACGTGTGAATGAATATATGGGGATTGCGACGCATTCCGTCATTGCAGATACGACGGATGAGAACGTTCTAAAGAGTCTCGGAATCCGTAATTTTGATCATGTCATCGTTGCGATCGGGGAAAACATCCAAGCATCGATTTTGACGACTTTAATTTTAAAAGAACTGGGTGTCCAGTCGATTACGGTCAAGGCGACGAATGATTACCATGAAAAAGTGTTGCGTAAAATTGGTGCGGACTTCATCGTCCACCCCGAGCGGGACATGGGGGTCCGGATTGCCAACGGATTGATGAGTTCGAATATTTTAGATTATCTCGATTTATCACAAGAGTTCTCGATTGTCGAAATCAAAGTCAGTGACCGGATGGCGAACCAGACTTTGATTGATCTGGATTTACGAAGCAAGTACGGTGCGAACGTTGTTGCCATCAAGCGGGGCGAGAACGTCATGATTTCCTTACAAGCGGATGAATTGATTGAAAAAGGGGATTACCTCGTCGTCATTGGAGAAAACGATGACTTGGACCGCTTGGAGCGCGCCATTCATAAAGTGAAAAATTAATATCAAAAAAGGCTGAGGAATGATTCCTCGGCCTTTTGAGTAGTTAAATGAGTTGAAATTCCTTGAGACCGTGTTCGATGCCGTCTTCGAGAATATGTTTAGTGACGAAATCGGCGGCTGCTTTTGTTTCTGCAAGACCATTGCCCATCGCGATGCCGGTTCCGACATAACGCAACATTTCTAAATCATTTAACGCATCTCCGAAAGCAAACGTATCTTCGCGCCGGATATTGGTCAGCTTCAGAAATTGTTTGATGCCGTCCGCTTTGGATGAACCGACATTAATGACGTCCATTGCGTTCGGATGCCAGCGGATGAAGTCGAAGGCCTGATAGTTCTGAGTGTACTCGGCTTCTTCTTCAGCAGTACAATAGACAAGCGTCTGGAAGACATCATGTGTCGTAAACGCCTGGTCATTAAAAGCCGGTAAAGGAATATCCAGTTCGCCAAGTGACTCTTGGACTAACTGATCCGACGGTTTCGTTGAAAACCCCTGTGTTTCACCTAGATAAACAAGCGTATGACCATTTTTATGGGCCCGCTCTGTCAAATGCTTAAGATTTGCAATCGGTTGCGGACGTCTGTAAATGACCTCGTTCTGATGCACGACGATTTGACCATTGTACCCAATGATCGTATCGATATTGAGTAATTCGCGGACACCGGATAACATCGCCGGACCGCGTCCGGTTGCGATAGCTACATAGACACCATTTGCTTGTAATTGTTTAATTGCCTGTTTGGTCGACTCGGGAACAAAATGACCATCGTGAAGTAAGGTTCCATCGATATCGAAAAAGACGACTTTCTGATTTGCCATGGTTTCACCTTCTCTTTTTAATTGACTGTTCAGCCGGATACATGTGGAATTATAGCACAGCGTTAACGTTTACGCCGACCTTGGATTAGGAATAGGATGAAAAAATAGTAGGATATCGTGTATACTAATCTAAGGACAAAAAACAATGGACTGATAAGGAGTTGCTAAACATGATTTTTAAAGTATTTTATCAACCGCTTCGTTCAGAAGCCCCGGTACGGGAACGGACAGAAGTGATGTATGTTGAGGGAGAGAACATTCGTGAAGTGCGAACAGCGATTGACCACCTCATCAAAGAAATTAACGTCGAATTCATCCGTGAGTTAAGCGGCGAATTCCTTGAATATGAAAAACTAAGCCCAGACTATAAGGTTGAAACGTTCGCATGAAGTTCGTTAAAAACCATCAAGCAGCCGTTTTCGCACTCGGCGGCTTAGGAGAGATCGGGAAGAACACATACGTCGTTCAATTTCAGGATGAGATTATCGTCATCGATGCCGGTGTCATGTTCCCTGAAGATGAACTGCTTGGAATCGACTATGTCATTCCAGATTACACATACTTGATCAAAAACAAGGACAAGGTAAAAGGTGTCTTCATCACTCACGGTCACGAAGACCACATCGGGGGATTGCCGTTTTTACTCAAACAAGTCAACTTACCGATTTATGCCGGAAAGATTGCACTTGGTCTCATTAAAGTAAAACTCGAAGAACACGGTTTATTGCGGACGGCCGAGTTGCATGAAATTGATGAAGATTCAATCATCAAATTCCGGAAGACGAGTATTTCATTTTTCCGGACGACTCACTCGATTCCAAACTCGTTCGGAGTTGTCGTCAAGACACCACAAGGTAACATCGTCCATACCGGCGACTTTAAGTTCGATTTTACACCCGTCGGAGAACCGGCTGATTTAACAAAAATGGCGGAACTCGGCAAGGAAGGTGTTCTCTGTCTATTGTCTGACTCGACGAATGCCGAGATTGAAGGCTTTACGATGAGTGAACGTGTCGTCGGAGATACGATTTCAAACATCTTCCGTAAAGCAGAGGGGCGGATCATCTTCGCGACTTTTGCCTCGAACATCTATCGCTTGCAACAAGTCGTCAATGCATCAGTCGAAGCCGGACGCAAAATCGTCGTCTTCGGTCGGAGCATGGATAAAGTCATGATGATTGGTCAGGAGCTTGATTTCATCAAAGCACCAAAGGGCACAATCATTGAACCGAACGAGATGAAACGGTACAAGTCAAATGAACTGACGATTCTTTGTACAGGTTCGCAAGGGGAGCCGATGGCAGCCCTTAGCCGGATCGCCAACGGAACACACCGTCAGATTTCCATCATTCCGGATGATTTGGTCATCTTCTCGTCTTCTCCGATTCCAGGAAACGTTGTTTCCGTCGGGAAAACGATTAACCAATTGTATAAAGCCGGTGCAGATGTCATGTACGGTAAATTGAATGACATCCATACATCAGGTCACGGCAGCCAACAGGAACAGTTGTTGATGCTCCGTCTCTTGCAACCTAAATACTTCATGCCAATCCACGGAGAGTACCGCATGTTGAAAAAACACATGTCACTTGCGATGGATGCCGGTGTGCCGGAAGAAAACTGTTTCGTCATGGACAACGGTGAAGTTCTGGCACTCGATGCCAATGCAGCCGCCATTACTGGTAAAATCCAAGCGAATGCCGTCTATGTAGATGGAAAAGGAATTGGAGATATTGGTAATATCGTCCTGCGTGACAGACGGATTCTTTCAGAAGAAGGACTGGTCGTCGTCGTCGTCACACTTGATTCTAAAACGAATCGTCTTGTTTCAGGACCGGACATCATTTCTCGCGGATTCGTGTACATGCGTGAATCCGGTAACCTGATCAAGGATGCGGAACGTCTGTTGAAGCGTTCGCTTGAGCAATCTTTAGCGAACCGAAACACAAAATGGACGGATATCAAGCAAGTCATCAACGATACATTGACACCGTACCTGACTGAAAAAACACAACGTCATCCAATGATCATGCCGATCATCATGGAAGTATAAACAAAAAAGACATTTCCTTATTATGGAAATGTCTTTTTTGTTACTTCATTCTTATTTTAGAGAGACGAACCATACTCCTTGAAGGGTTCTTTCGGATCGATTCGATCGTAAAACATGATCCCATCCAAATGATCATATTCATGTTGGCAAACGACGGCCTTTAATCCTTTTAATCTTAATTTTACAGGATTTCCGTTATGATCGATGCCAGACAGGGTAATACGCATATAGCGCGGCACATGACCTTCGACTTCCCGGTCAACGGACAAGCAACCTTCTCCGCCGGCAAGATACGTTTGTTCAACGGAATGACTGACGATTTTAGGATTATAAATCCCGAACTCGAGAATGTCGTCCCCGTCTTGCAGACGAATGGCAAACATTCGTTTATTGACTCCGATTTGTGGAGCCGCCAGTCCAATCCCGCTACGTAAATCATATTTTTCGGCTAATTCATCGTCTTGACTGTTGGCGAGATATTCCATCATCAGACGCATCGTTTCCTTATCTTCCTCACTGAGAGGGAAGGTAACGTCGACAGAACGTTCGTGAAGCGAAGGGACATCTTCCCGAACGATCTCATTCATGGTAATCATGAACAGCACCCCTTTCATCTAAAAAAATTATAGCATATCAAAGGAGGAATATTAATAACTAACACAGTTGTGAATTGATGAATAGTACAGAAGTAAAGGCGTTCTTCATATGTGATGTCATTCACAAGAACATCCGCTAAAAAAAATAAAACATTTCCTTTGATTTTATAGGTGTTACAGTTTTATACTTGTAACGTAATGAACAAGACATGCTTGCGTGTCTCTTCATGTTAATACAGTTTACTCAACTGGATAGGTACACAGATATATGTTCAAGAAAAGGTCATACGGGACTTCATTTTTTGAACACTATTGGTATGTAGCAAGTCAGTAAGAGGAATATTTCGCTGAACACAGTGAAAGGATGAGGTGAAAAGATGAACTTAAACATGTTTAAAAACGTGGAAGAAAACTTTGAAACATTCCGCATTCTGGATGAGAAAGGTGAAGTCGTCAACAAAGACGCTATGCCGGACCTCTCAGATGAAGAACTTACGGAATTAATGCGTCGTCTCGTTTACACACGTATCTGGGACCAACGTGCAATCTCACTCAACCGTCAAGGACGTCTTGGTTTCTACGCGCCAGTCGCTGGACAAGAAGCGTCAATGATCGGTTCACAATTTGCTTTAGATAAAGATGACTGGATTCTTCCAGGATACCGTGATATCCCGCAAATGGTTTTCCATGGTTTCCCGCTTTACAAAGCATTCTTGTTCTCACGCGGACACATCACAGGCGGTAAGATTCCTGAGGGTGTTAACGTCTTAATGCCGCAAATCATCATCGGTGCACAAATCGTGCAAGCTGCCGGTGTTGCACTCGGCCTTAAGAAAAGTGGAAAAGAACAAGTCGCAATCACGTACACAGGTGATGGCGGATCGTCACAAGGTGACTTCTACGAAGGTATGAACTTTGCCGGAGCATTCAAAGCACCTGCGATCTTCGTTGTCCAAAACAACCGTTTTGCGATTTCTACACCGGTTGAAAAACAATCGATGGCGAAAACAATCGCTCAAAAAGCTGTTGCAGCCGGAATCAACGGAATCCAAGTTGACGGAATGGACGTTCTTGCCGTCTACGCAGCAACAAAACAAGCTCGTGTTGAAGCACTGAACGGTGTTCCGACATTGATCGAAACGCTCACATACCGTTACGGGCCGCATACGCTCGCTGGAGATGATCCAACACGTTACCGTACAAAAGATATGGATGATGAGTACCAAGCACAAGATCCACTCGTTCGTTTCCGTGCGTTCATGGAAACAAAAGGTCTTTGGAACGAAGACAAAGAGAACGAAGTCATTGAACAAGCGAAAGCGGATGTAAAAGAAGCACTCGCTCAAGCAGATAAAGAACCAAAACAAAAAGTAACAGACTTCATCAACGTGATGGCTGAAAAGTTACCACAAAACCTGCAAGAGCAGCTTGATGAGTATACAGCAAAGGAGTCGAAATAACCCATGGCACAAATGACGATGATCCAAGCGATCACTGACGCAATGCGCGTCGAGATGAAACGCGACGAGCAAGTTCTCTTGTTCGGTGAAGACGTCGGTAAGAACGGTGGGGTATTCCGTGCGACAGAAGGTCTTCAAGATGAATTAGGCGAAGACCGTGTCTTCGATACACCACTTGCCGAGTCTGGTATTGGTGGCCTTGCAGTCGGATTCAGCTTAACTGGTTTCCGTCCAATCATGGAAATCCAATTCTTCGGTTTTGTTTTCGAAGTATTTGATTCTGTAGCGGCACAACTCGCACGTTTACGTTACCGTTCAGGCGGCACGTACAGTGCACCTGTTACAATCCGTTCACCATTCGGTGGCGGTGTTAAAACACCTGAGCTTCATGCAGATAACTTGGAAGGATTAATGGCTCAGTCACCAGGACTTAAAGTCGTCATCCCTTCAACTCCGTATGATGCAAAAGGTCTTTTGATCGCATCAATCCGCGATAACGACCCAGTCGTTTTCCTCGAGCACATGAAACTGTACCGTTCATTCCGCGGTGAAGTGCCAGAGGGCGACTACACGATCGAACTTGGAAAAGCAGACATCAAACGTGAAGGTACTGACGTGACAATCGTAACGTACGGTGCAATGGTTCACGCGTCACTCAAAGCTGCTGAAGAGCTTGAAAAAGAAAACATCAGCGTTGAAATTATCGATTTGATGACAATCAGCCCGATTGACATCGATACAATCGTTGAGTCAGTCAAGAAAACGAACCGTGTTGTCGTTGTTCAAGAAGCTCAAAAACAAGCAGGTGTGGCTGCAATGGTCGCAACTGAAATTCAAGAGCGCGCAATTCTTGACCTCGAAGCACCGATCCTTCGTGTTACGGCACCTGACACAATCTTCCCGTTCGCACAAGGTGAAGATTCATGGCTTCCGGACCACAAAGATATCGTCGAAAAAGTAAAAACTGTTTACAACTTCTAAGAGTGAACCGGAAAAAAGGAGAGAGGCAATTCTCTCCTTGCTTCCGTTTTAAAGATAACAATCGACCAGAAGAGTGAAATAAAAGGAGGCTAATTCAAATGGGTTTATTTGAATTCAAATTACCGGATATCGGTGAGGGTATTCACGAAGGTGAAATCGTAAAGTGGTTCGTTAAAGCAGGCGACACAGTAAAAGAAGATGACATTCTTCTTGAAGTACAAAACGATAAAGCAGTCGTTGAAATCCCGTCACCAGTTGATGGCACAGTCAAAGAAGTAAAAGTCGACGAAGGCATCGTAGCCGTCGTTGGTGACGTATTGATCACGTTTGATGTGGAAGGCGAAGGTTCAGCTCCTTCTGAAGAAGAAGCACCGGAACAACCTAAAGCAGCAGACAACGCAAAAGATGTCCAAGACACAGATAAAAAAGTCGAAGACAAGCCAAATGAAGTTCAAATCCATAAATCAGAACGCGTTATCGCAATGCCTTCAGTGCGTAAATATGCACGCGAAAAAGGCGTCGACATCCGTGAAGTTCAAGGTTCTGGTGACAACGGTCGCGTTGTCAAAGAAGACATCGATGCATTTGCAAACGGTGGACAATCTTCAACTGCACCAGCAGCAGAAGAAAAAGCACCGGCAGCACAAGCTTCAGCATCTAAATCTGAAGTGAAACCGTATGTTGCAGCTCAACCTGAGCTCGAAACACGCGAGAAGATCAAAGGAATCCGTAAAGCGATTTCGAAAGCAATGGTCAACTCGAAACATACAGCCCCACACGTTACATTGATGGACGAAGTCGATGTTACGAATCTTGTTGCACTCCGTAAAAACTTCAAAGAAGTTGCGGCAGCACAAGGTACGAAATTGACGTATCTTCCATTCGTTGTAAAAGCATTGACTGCTGCAGCTAAAAAATACCCTGCAATCAACGCGTCAATCGACGATATGAACGAAGAAGTTGTTTACAAAAACTACTTCAACATCGGTATCGCAGCAGACACAGACAACGGTCTTGTTGTTCCTGTCGTCAAAGATGCAGACCGTAAATCAATCTTCGGATTAGCAGATAACATTAACGACCTTGCTGGTAAAGCACGTGACGGTAAACTTTCTGGGGACGAAATGAAAGGCGGATCGATCACAATCACAAACATCGGTTCTGCTGGCGGACAATGGTTCACACCTGTCATCAACCACCCAGAAGTTGCAATCCTCGGTATTGGCCGTATCGCTGAAAAAGCGGTCGTCAAAAACGGTGAAATCGTTGCAGCACCAGTACTTGCTTTGTCATTCAGCTTCGACCACCGTCTCATCGATGGTGCTACAGCACAAAACGCGCTTAACTTGGTTAAACGTCTGTTAAACGACCCACAACTTCTCATTATGGAGGGATAAGCAATGGTAGTAGGTGAATTCGCACAAGAAACAGATTTACTCGTAATCGGGGCTGGCCCTGGTGGTTATGTCGCTGCAATCCGCGGTGCGCAACTCGGACTTAAAGTAACAATCGTCGAACGTGAAAACGTCGGTGGTGTTTGTTTGAACGTCGGATGTATCCCGTCAAAAGCCTTGATCACAGCTGGACACAACTTCCAACATGCAAAAGGTTCAGATTCAATGGGAATCACATCTGAGAACGTCGCTGTCGACTTCTCAAAAGTTCAATCTTGGAAACAATCAGTCGTCAACAAATTGACTGGTGGTGTCGGTGGCCTTCTTAAAGGTAACAACGTTGAAACAGTCGTTGGGGAAGCTTACTTCCAATCTGAAGATACAGTTCGTATCATCAATGAAGATTCTTCTACACCTTACAAATTCAAAAAATGTATCATCGCAACAGGTTCGACTCCAATCGAACTTCCAGCTTTCAAATGGTCAAAACGTGTCCTTTCTTCAACAGGCGCTTTGAACCTTCCTGAACTTCCGAAAAAACTCATCGTCATCGGCGGCGGGTACATCGGAATGGAACTCGGAACAGCGTATGCTAACTTTGACACTGAAGTTGTCATCTTAGAAGGTACAAAAGATATCCTTTCTGGATTCGAGCCTGCAATGACGCAAGTCGTTAAGAAAAAGCTTAAACAAAAAGGAAACATCACGATTCACAACGAAGCACTTGCACAAAGTGTCGAAGAGACAGAAGAAGGCGTGAAAGTTACGTTTGAAGTCAAAGGTGAAACACAAACTGTCGAAGCGGACTACGTCCTCGTCACAGTCGGTCGTCGCCCGAACACATCTGATCTCGGTCTTGAAATGGCAGAAGTTAAAGTCAGCGAACGTGGACTCGTCGAAATCGACGATCAGTGCCGTACGTCGAACGAAAACATCTACGCTATCGGGGACATCGTTCCTGGGCCGCCACTTGCACACAAAGCTTCATTCGAAGCAAAAATTGCTGCTGAAGCAGCTGCTGGACATCCGGCATACCTCGACTACAGCGCGATTCCTGCGGTTGTCTTCACAGACCCAGAACTCGCAACAGTCGGTTATACGGAAGCACAAGCAAAAGAAGAAGGACTCGACTATGTTGCGTCTAAATTCCCTTACGCTGCAAACGGACGTGCTCTTGCACTCAACGAGCCAGACGGCTTCTTGAAAATGATCACACGTAAAGCAGACGGTCTCTTGATTGGTGCTCAAATCGCCGGTACAGGCGCATCTGACATGATCGCAGAGATGGGACTCGCAATCGAGTCTGGTATGACAGCTGAAGATATCGCACTCACAATCCACGCGCACCCTTCACTCGGTGAAATCGCAATGGAAACTGCTGAAGTTGCAATCGGTAGCCCAATCCACATCATGAAATAAGCCAAAAAACCTTAAGCGGGGAGCCGACCGCTTAAGGTTTTTTTGTGTCGTTTAATCTGTCTTTAAAACAGGAAAAGGATAAAAAAAGAAAGGGTGAGACAAGATGGAATCTCAACTGTCGCCACTTGAAGAACTGTATCATGTCTCAGAAACGGATAAAGTCAGGTTTATCGGGATGACAACGGAACAAGCGCGGTACGATTTTGGTGTCGTCTTTACCAAACAGTTTTTCGGGAAGGTGTTAGTTGTCAGTCTCACGAGCGGCCGGGCCGCTTTACTCGATCATACAGATGTTCTCGAGGCGGATGCCATGACGCGTCTGCTCGGGATCGAACCGGTGGATGCCGAGGCGGTCGGAGAATTTTTAGCGACGCTGTTGCCGGATGTACCGAGTTATGAGCAGGCAGATTAAACGAGGTTGACTTCTAAAAGAATAATTCCTGTTTAAACGAGACAAGGGGGCAGATTCGGAATCTGCCCCCTTTATCTATTGGAGAAGCTGACTTTTAGGGTCAGCCGCTTATTATGAACGAAACTTAACGAATTGCATTCGATTGTTGAATGACTTTAATGGTCTCAAGTGTATGATCTTCGAGTCCTTGGACAGGAAGACCGGCTTCGATATTTTCTTTGATGTACGCTAAATTGTCTGTCGTAATCATTTCACCCGGAATGAAAATCGGAATGCCGGGTGGATAGACCATCATGAACTCTGCCGAAATCCGGCCGACAGCGTCTGCAAGTGGAATGGTTTCCGTTTCTTCATAAAAAGCATCACGCGGACTGAGAGCGAGTGCCGGAATGTCGGGTAAGACGATCGAGTGAGAAGATGTTTTAGCCCCTGTATCCCGATGACGCTCTACGAGATCAGCCATTCCTGCAAGCAAGGCATCAATCGTCTCTTCCGAATCACCGGAAGTGATGATCAGCAAGATGTTGTTTAAGTCGGACAGTTCCACTTCGATGCGATGTTCGTCCCGTAAAAATTCTTCGACAAGATGACCGGAGATGCCGAGTCCTTTGACGGAAATCAGAACTTTTGTCGGATCAAAGGCAAATGTCGCACTGGAATGAAGGTCCGATTCACCAAATACTGCGAGATAAGGAAGTTTTGCCAGTCCCATCCGCATCCGTGTCGCCAGTTCGAGCGCGCGACGGTTCATCGCTTCTCCGTTGATCGCGAGATGCCGGCGGGCGCAGTCGAGTGATGCCAGTAAAAGATACGACGTAGAAGTCGTCGTCAACATCGACAGGACAGCTTGTACTTTATCCGGCGAGACGAGACCGCGGCGGACATTCAAGACGGAACTGCCGGTAAGTGATCCTCCTAATTTATGAACACTTGTCGCAGCAAGATCTGCACCAGCCTGCATCGCAGAAAGCGGCATATCATCGTGGAATGCGATGTGAACGCCGTGTGCTTCGTCGACGAGAACGGGGATGCCTTTGCTATGAGTAAGGGTGACGATGCTTTCTAAGTCACCTGCAACACCGAAGTACGTCGGATTGATGACGAGGACCGCTTTAGTATCCGGGTGAAGACTGAGGGCACGCTCGACGGCGCTTGGTGTGATACCGTGAGCAATACCGAACATTTCGTCAAACTCCGGGTGAATGAAAATCGGGTGCGCTCCAGAAAGAACGATAGCCGACATGACCGATTTATGAACGTTCCGAGGAACTAGAATTTTATCATCCGGACCGACGACACTCATGATCATGGCCATGATGGCGGTCGAGGTTCCTTGAACGGAGAAAAATGTTTCGTCTGCATGAAAGGCTTGGGCTGCTAGTTGATGAGCATCCTTGATGATTCCTTTCGGATGATGTAAATCATCGAGTGGCGCGATATTGATTAAATCGATATCAAGCGCGTTTTGACCGATGAATGATCGAAAAGCAGGATCCATCCCTTGGCCATTTTTATGACCGGGAATATGAAATTGAATTGGTTGACGTTTCGCATGCGCAAGCAGCGCATCGAATAAAGGTGTATCGAGCTGTGTTAAGCTTTTTGTTTGCACCAGATTTCCCCCCTTAAAACCGAATAAAAAAACAATCAAACAAGCTAACTATAACAAGTTTTCATAAGGTTGCAACTGTTTTATGTTCGATTTCGTTGTAAAATAGGAAGCGTCAAGAAAGGAAGTGTCACAATGGCGGTCAATTATCCCATTAATCCGGACTGGTCGACGGACGAAATCGTAACAGTCATCCAATTTTTTAATACGGTCGAAGAGGCTTACGAAAAAGGAATCGATCGAACGTTCTTTTTAAATGCCTACCAGGATTTTAAAACCATCGTCAATTCAAAGTCGGAAGAAAAACAGCTTGATCAGTTTTATTTTGAAGAGACTGGATGTTCGAGCTACCGTGCAGTTCAGCAGGCAAGAAAACAAACCGATGCTTTGTTACGTTTGAAAAAGTAACGAAATCCGTATCATCAAACAACCTCTTTTCTGACTGTCCAGAAGAGAGGTTGTTTGTTTAGAAAAAACAAAAACTGGTTATATACTACATACAAGACGATATCGTACAACTGTAAAATTTAAAAATAGACACTTTACATCTAAGTTAAATCGTACTATTATGGATTCAATCCACTAATTAGTCGCAATTGTCTGATAACTAAGTTTTTTATCCCGCGAAGGAGTGTGGTTACTGTGAAACAAGTGATTGAAGCATACAAAAGAAAAGATGCAGAAAAACGCATTCCTGTATTGCGCCTTGAAATCGATTATGAACTTGCGACTTTACATGATGCAATTGTAGCAAGTGATACGGAAGCGATGGGCGCCAGTAAGGAACGTCTTGAAAAATACCGCCAAGAGATGGTTCGTCTTGAAGCGTAATCAAGATGATCTTCTTAAAATAGAATAAACGATAATAAAATAATCCCAAAATCAACCAGCGAAATTTTTGTTGGTTGATTTTTTTTGTTATCATGAAAAGGTAGGACGGTCTAAAGGAGACGGAAAGGGTGAGTCGGATGCAAGGGATTGAGTTACATGCGATCGATCTAATCAAGCGGGCGGGAAAGTATATTCGTCAAAAGATGGATCAAGCGTATCATATAGAAGAAAAAACAAATAAAAGTGATCTTGTCACGGAAATTGATCAGCATGTGGAGGATTTACTGATTCGAGGAATTTTGGATCGGTATCCGGATCACCATGTGTACGGAGAAGAAGGACGAATCGTTCGTCCGGATACGTTAGAAGGCACGGTCTGGTTCGTGGATCCGATTGACGGGACGATGAACTTCATTCGTCAAAAACGGTTATTCGCCATCTCGATTGCCATTATGGTAGAAGGAGAATTACGTTACGGATTCGTCTATGACGTGATGGCAGATGAACTGTTTCATGCCATTAAAGGGCAGGGGGCTTACGAAAACGGAACCCGGCTTGCACCAATCAAGGAAAGACCGGTCAATGAAGCGATTATCTGCATGAATGCGACATGGGTGACGGCAAACCGGCGAATCGATTCCAACCTGCTCGCGCCTCTTGTCCGTGATGCGGTCGGTGTTCGGGCAGTCGGTGCGGCTTCACTCGAACTCGCCTGGGTTGCGGCAGGTCGGGTCGACGGATATATTACGATGCGGAACATGCCGTGGGATTATACAGGGGGACAAGTCTTGATTGAAGAACTCGGCGGACGTGTCGGGACAATCGAGGGAGCGGACATGACGTATCTTGAACAAACGAGTGTATTGGCAGGAAGCCGGCAATTCGTTGAGGATGTCTTAACGTACGTGCAAAAATAAAACGCCCCTAGAGGGCGTTTAAGCTTGTTTACGTAAACGAGCTTTCAAGACGAAGCCTACTCCCATTGTTCCGATAGTTAAAAGAAGTGAGACGACAATCATAAGAACGTTTTGCTCCGCGATAAAAATACCGATGGCAGCCATTGAACCGACTGCGATAATGGCTAACAATAAAAAAAGAATCCGCATTTGTCATTTCCCCCTCACGATACATAAACTCGTCTTTAGTTTAGCGTGAATCAGGGACAATGAAAAGGCTTTCGCTGTCATCTTCAATCGAAGTGATTGCCAACTACCAGTCAACCTGTGCTATACTCTTAAAGTTGACCGAAAGTATTAATGGATTATTTAAATGAACAGAAAGAGGTACACACCTATGACAACATTAGTAAGAAACGATTTACGCAACGTCGCGATCATCGCCCACGTTGACCATGGTAAAACGACACTCGTCGATGAGCTTTTAAAACAATCTGGAACATTCCGTGCGAATGAACTAGTCGAAGAACGCGCAATGGACTCAAATGATATCGAGCGTGAGCGCGGAATCACGATCCTTGCTAAAAATACGGCAATTGATTACAAAAATACACGTATCAACATCGTTGATACACCAGGTCACGCCGATTTCGGTGGTGAAGTAGAACGTATCATGCGTATGGTTGACGGCGTTATCCTCGTTGTCGATGCACGTGAAGGCTGTATGCCACAAACACGTTTCGTATTGAAAAAAGCACTTGAACAAGGTCTTCAACCAATCGTCGTCGTCAATAAAATTGACAAACCGATGGTCCGTCCACTCGAAGTTGTTGACGAAGTCGTCGACCTCTTGATCGATCTTGGAGCAGATGAAGATCAACTCGAATTCCCAGTCGTTTATGCATCGGCAGTCAACGGCTCAAGTTCATTTGACCCTGAACTTGAAAATCAAGAAGATACAATTACAAACGTTCTTGATTTGATTCTTGAACACACACCGGCTCCTGTTGACAACAGCATGGACCCGTTACAATTCCAAGTTACAATGCTCGACTACGATAACTATCTTGGTCGTATTGGAGTAGGACGCGTTTTCCGTGGAGAAATCAAAGTTGGAGACAGCGTTTCGCTTTCTAAACTTGATGGATCAATCAAAAACTTCCGTGTTACAAAATTATTCGGATACTTTGGTCTGAAACGTGTTGAAATTGAAGCTGCAAAAGCTGGAGATTTGATTGCAATCGCAGGTATGGAAGATATCAACGTCGGTGAAACGGTTTGCCCGACTTCACACGTCGATCCACTCCCATTACTTCGTATTGATGAGCCGACTCTTCAAATGACGTTCATCGTTAACAACTCGCCATTCGCTGGTCGTGAAGGTGACCTCGTCACTTCGCGTAAAATCGAAGAGCGTCTTGAAAAAGAACTTGAAACAGACGTTTCGCTCCGTATCGAAAACACAGATTCGCCGGACCGCTGGATCGTATCTGGCCGTGGTGAGCTTCACCTCGGGATTTTGATTGAAAACATGCGTCGTGAAGGATACGAAATTCAAGTATCTAAACCGCAGGTAATCATCAAAGTTGAAGACGGCGTTAAAGTTGAGCCGTTTGAGCGCGTTGTCATTGATACACCTGAAGAGTACACAGGTGGTGTCATGGAATCGATCGGTCTCCGTAAAGGTGAACTGACGAACATGCAGACAATGGATAACGGACAAACAAAAATGGAATTCATCGTTCCTTCACGTGGATTGATCGGATACCGGAATGAATTCTTATCTGCAACACGTGGATACGGAATCATGAACCACACGTTCGAAGAATACCGTCCGTTCATCAATGCAGACATCGGTGGACGCCGCAGTGGAGTTATGGTCTCAATCGAGACGGGTAAAGCGACTGCTTATGCAATCTCTGCACTTGAAGACCGCGGAACAATCTTCATCGAGCCAGGTCTTGAAGTTTACGAAGGAATGATCATCGGTGAATGTAACCGTGACGTCGACCTCGCTGTTAACGTTGTTAAAGCGAAACAATTGACGAACATGCGTGCATCTGCGAAAGATACAACAAACGTTCTTAAACGTCCACGTGTCTTCTCACTTGAAGAATCATTAACATTCCTGAATGAAGATGAGTACTGTGAAATCACACCGCAATCAGTTCGTCTTCGTAAACAAGTATTAAACAAAAACGAACGTGAAAAACAAGACAAGCGCCGTCGTCTTGGTAAAGACTGAGCTCTTAACACGTAAGGGGGACTGGCAATGACTGCACAACCTGCCGTTGCTTCTGATTTCTCGAAATTTGATATTCCTGCCGTTGCGAAATTGCTTGGTGTGGGAAGTGACCCGAACAACTTGAGTGCCGGATTTAATGCACTGATGATTACGGTCGTCATCTTGACGTTAATCGTTTTTAAATTAGGTTTTGCGAAAGAGTTAGCCTGGTGGAAATCACTGATTGTCTATTTGTTACTCGCGGTATTTTCTGCTGCTTTAACACTCGTCTTTTGGACATGGCCGATTCCTGAAGTCTTACTTGCGATGGTCGTCATTCTCGGAATTTACCGATTCCGGATGTGGATGGTCAAACGTGAGCGAGAACGAACTGCTTCTTGATCATAAATCAATAAAAAAGTCCCGTTTCCTTTTGGAAGCGGGACTTTTTTGTGTGAAATGAAGGGAAACGTAATCCGTGTTCGATTGCAGGAATAGTTTGCGGCAGGTTCGGGAAAAAAACAGCAAGAGGTGATTGAGATGATAAACCGAAGCTTAGGCATTTCGTGTGGTCTTGTGATTGTATTAGCCGGATGTTCGGAAACGACTACTAAAGATTCATCAAAAACAGTTCCCAAAACATCGGAAACGGTCAAAAGTGATATCATTTTTAAAAATTTAAGGACACCATGGAATATTGAGAAAAACCAAGAAGTGTTTTATATTACCGAACGGGAAGGGACAATTGTCAAAGGCACTGAAGGAAACTACAGCCGGACGGATCTCGAACTGACCGAACCGGTTGTTGCGCAAGGGGAAGGCGGACTGCTTGGGATGGCGCTTGATCCGGACTTCTCAAAGAATCGAACAGCATATGTCTATCATACGTATGAGAAGGATGGCGCGCTCTGGAACCGCATCATAGCGATTAAGGAAGAAAAGGAATCCTGGAAAGAACAACGGGTACTGCTCGATAAGATCCCCGGTGCCACGATTCATAACGGTGGCCGCATCGAAATAGGACCGGACGGATTGTTGTATGTCACGGCCGGAGACGCGGCAGTCCCTGAAAACGCTCAAAAACTCTCTTCGTTATCCGGAAAAATTCTCCGGATGAAACTCGATGGAAAACCGGCGGACGGGAATGTAAAAGAGTACATCTACAGTTACGGTCACCGGAATCCACAAGGTTTGGTGTTTGTCGACCAAACCCTGTATGCAACGGAACACGGACAGAACGGACACGATGAAATTAACCGGATCGAACAAAAAAATTACGGGTGGCCGTTGATTGAAGGAACGGAAAAGCAACAAGAGCTCGTCACACCTTGGTATGAAGTGGGCGAAAAATCAGTTGCGCCGAGCGGAGTAGCGGAACAAAACGGGAAACTGTATTTCGGGACGCTGGTCGGTCAAAGTCTCCGGTCGATTGAGACGGAGTCGTCGAAAGTGGAACAAATCGTGACGGATCGCGGGCGCATTCGGGACGTGATGACGGACGGGAAGGAACTTTATTATGTGACGAACAATACAGATGGACGAGGAAATCCGTCGGATGAAGACGATGTGCTGGTTCGTCTTAAGCCATAAAAAAACTACTTTGATCATTCAAAGTAGTTTACCATCTTTTTTTAGTTGTCGCCCATGTCGGATAAAGATTAAAATGTCCGGTTTCTTGGCGCGCGATGGTCCGCTCAGTGACACGTTCATGACATTCATCGCATATGTAGACGCGTACCGGTTTATTTCGCAGTCTTTTTGCTGTAAAGGACCAATCATCGATGGTTTCTCGTTTATCGCAGATGGTGCATTTGACACGCATGGGAGGTCCCCCTTTTTTTCTTAGTATATCATATTTAAGAATTGTTCAACTTGAAAAAGGGATGCGAATATATAGTATCGAATAGTAATAAAATAAGGAACAGAGGGGGTGGTACCATGGCAAATAAAGTGGAACATCGTCTGAGTGAACAGCAGATGAAGGCATTAACAGATTTACCGCTTGTGTTTTTAATCACACATGATCAGAGCAAAAGCTGGCCGATTACACATGCCATCAGTTGGGTGTATGCAAAAGACGAAACAACGATTCGCTTTGCGATTGAAGCAGATTCATTACTTGTCAAAACGTTAGCTGACCATCCTGTTTTTACACTTATTTTCTTTGCTGATCAGTCGACGTACAGTTTAACATGTACGGATGTCGCAGCCTGGGAAACGACAGCACGCTTACCGTTAAAGGTAGCGCTCTATGAAGGACAGATAAAAGAGGTCCGCGATATCTTATTCTACGGAGCCGCTGTGTCGGACCGGCCGCGTGTGCATAAAACGTACGATGAAGCAGCCGCGATGCAACTTGATCAACAAATTCAAGACATTTTAAAAGGATAACATTCATCAAAACTCGACTCTAAAGGAGCGAACGATGGAATGAAAAAAATATATGTGCTCGATACCAATGTCATGCTACATGATCCATTGTCTCTGTTTCAATTTCAAGAGCACGATGTCGTGATTCCGGCCATAGTCTTAGAAGAATTGGACGGAAAAAAACGAAATATGGATGAAGTCGGTCGAAATGCCCGGGAAACGGCACGGATTTTGGATCAATTGCGGGAAACGGGACACCTCCATGCCGGTGTTCCACTCGGGAACGGCGGAATTCTTCGGGTCGATATTGGAGATTCCATCAGTGAAGTGTCACCGTTTACGCATGAGTCCAACGACAATAAGATTCTGGAACTCGCCTGGTCGATTCACCGGGAACAAAAAGAACAGCAAAGCGGACGGGATGTCATCCTTGTTTCAAAAGATATCCTCGTCCGGGTTAAAGCGGATGCTTACGGATTAGTCGCAGAAGACTATTTGACCGATCACATCGCTGATCTGACCGGACTATATACGGGTTTTGTGGAATTGACCGTCGACCAAGAATACATCGATGCGTTTTATCAGGATAAACGATTATCGGTCGATGTTCTTCCGGAAAAAGTACATCCGAATCAATTCGTCATTTTAAAAAGTAATATGTCAAAAGCATCGGCAATTGCCGTCGTCGATCAGGAATTGCCGATCATCCGGGCTTTATCACTCGATATCGATCAAGTCTGGGGTGTCGTTCCGCGGAACGTTCAACAGCGGATGGCATTTGAACTGTTGCTTCGGGATGATGTGCCGCTTGTCACACTTGTCGGGAAAGCGGGAACCGGAAAAACATTACTGGCACTCGCAGCAGGGCTGTTACAGGTGGAAGATGAACACCGGTATAAAAAATTAGTTGTTGCCCGTCCGGTCGTACCGATGGGGAATGATATCGGATATTTGCCGGGAGAAATGGAAGAAAAGCTCCGGCCCTGGATGCAACCGATTTATGATAACTTGGAACATCTGTTCAATACGAGTTCCGGTGATGAGCTGGGGAACATTTTGGCAGGAATGAAATCGATTCAACTGGAAGCCCTGACTTACATCAGAGGTCGGAGCATGCCGGGACAATTCATCATTATCGATGAAGCGCAAAACCTGACGAAACACGAAGTGAAGACGATTTTGACCCGTGTCGGTGAAAACTCGAAAATTGTATTGGTCGGTGACCCGCAGCAAATTGATCATCCGTACCTGGATGAATATTCAAACGGATTGTCTTATGCAGTCGAGCGGTTGAAAGGTGAAAAGATGACAGGACATGTCAAACTGGTGAAAGGCGAGCGGTCAAGTCTGGCTCGTTTGGCAGCCGACTTGCTGTAAGCTCAACTACAAAAAAAGCCGTTCTGTTTCCTTCAAGTCAGAAGAAACAGAACGGCTTTTTGTCGTTTCCGGATTACACGACAGTGATGCGAGTAACGGAGCGGACGATTTGATCACGATAAAGCAGATGGACAGGACCGTCGCTTAAAACTTTTCCGTCTTTTGAAAACTGTAAGTACAGTTCCGGTAACGTACTGAGATTGAGCTCGACTGTTTCTGTTCCTTCAAAGCTTAGCGCGGAGGCACCTTCAAGTGTCTCGGCATTTTGAATGAACGGTGCAAGCGGCATGGCAAACGTTCCCCGTAAGGCAGCATCTTTTTCTTCGCGCGTCATCGGTTTGTTGTGGTCCGTTCGACTGCCCTCTGTGATCCCTTTATCCCAAGCAGCCCCCATCTTGGCATAATAGGCTTCTTGTGCGTTATCCCCGACTTCTTTTCCAATATGGTCGACTTCAATCTTCCGTTCATCGAAGATCCAAACCGTCGGGTCGATTGTGAGTGGATAGCGGACGTTACCTGTAATCGGAAAAATCATCATTATTCCCCCTAAATGTATGAGTCGTGCAAATCCATTATACCGAAACGTTGAATTGTTGGCGAAAGTAAGGTAAAGTTTAGCTATAACAGGAACGCGTCATTTGATGAGGAGGGATTGGATTGTCAACTGAAATCGGGACAGTTCATCGCCAGCGCGCTCTTGAGCTACTAGAAGCGGATGCCCATAAAATCCGCCGGTTGATCGAGGTCCAGCTTGCGAATTTAACGATGCCACAATGTCCTCTTTATGAGGAAGTATTGGATACACAAATGTTCGGATTGTCACGCCAAATTGATTTTGCCGTTCGTCTCGAACTGATTGATGCGAGTGAAGGGAAACAATTACTCGACTCATTAGAACAGCAATTATCTGATTTACATGATGCGGAGACGTGCTGATTTTCTACTCAAACGTGAAATGCGGCGTTTGGGTATTTTTTTTTAGAACTAGGAATTAGAAAAAGGACGTGTACATAATGCAATCGAAGTTTAAGGAAAAACGTGCGTTTTTTGATTATCGCCTCTTCTTCACGATGCTGATCCTGATGGCCATCAGTACGGTGATGGTCTACAGTGCCAGTGTCTGGAACGGCGGCGATTACGCGAATACCTCATTTTTTGAAAAACAATTGATGTTTGACGTGATGGCGATTGTTGTCTTTTTGTTTGTCGCTCATTTAAATCATGAGACGTTCCGAGGACCGCTCGCTCGGTTGGGTTTATATCTCATTACATTCGGGATGTTGACGGCAACTCTGTTTGCTGCCCCGTTGAACGGAGCACGTGCCTGGTTAAATTTTGGGATTTTTTTGATTCAGCCGATTGAGCTGTGTAAATTTGTACTTGTCATCGGTCTCGCCAACTACTTTGATCAAAAACATAAAGGACAGATGAACGGTGTGATTGGGATTGTCCATCATTTCATTCATCGGCAAATCGCACCCGATTCATCCGGCAAACGGATTTTGCTTAGTTTTACGGACTGGATCTTGATTCCGATGACCGTGTTGTTGGCTCCTTACGCCATTATTATCCGCATGCAGCCGGATGACGGAGGATTGTTTATCCTTCTTTTGATTTCGGCCATGATTCTTTTTGCAGTCGGCTTGCCGCGCGGGTATATCGCTGTTGCCATCGTATTTGCATCAGGAGTAGGTCTGTATGCCTGGAACAATTTTTCCGCCAATCAGATGGAACGGATTCAAGCCATCTTCAATCCATTTTTAGATGCCGAAGGAAAAGGGTATCAACTGATTAATTCGGTCATCTCGATCGCTCATGGAGGATTCTTCGGAGTCGGTTTGGGGAACAGCTTTCAAAAGTACGGTTATCTGCCGGAGCCGGAGACCGATTACATCATGTCAATCATCTCGGAAGAACTCGGATTCGTCGGGGTTCTCGTTGTTCTCGGACTGTTGTTCTTTTTAATGTGGCAAGGGGCGCTGATTGCCCGGCAATCTGCTTCGATTTATTCGAGTATGGTGGCGTTCGGCATTTCGTCGATCATCTTTATCCAAACCGGTATCAATATCGGGGCGATGTCCGGTCTGTTTCCGGGGACGGGTGTGACGTTACCGTTTATCAGTTACGGCGGGTCTTCACTGCTTGTCATGAGTACGATGCTTGGGGTCGTGGCAAATATTTCGATGCAAAACAAGCACCGGATAGCGTATCATAAAGAAGTACAGGAAGCACGAAAGATGAGTGCTACGAGTTCATTACCTAAAGGGGGAGCATCAGTTGACTAAAATCAAAAAGATTCTTGTCGCCAACCGCGGAGAAATCGCGATTCGCGTATTCCGTGCGGCAACCGAACTCGGGATTCGGACAGTCGCTATTTATTCACGAGAAGATATGGGGTCGCTTCACCGGTACAAAGCCGATGAAGCGTACCGAATCGGTGAGGGAAAAAAACCGATCGAAGCATACCTTGATATCGAAGGAATCATCGAGACTGCCAAGAAGGCACAATGTGATGCAATCCATCCAGGTTACGGATTTTTGTCAGAAAATATTGAACTCGCTACTCGCTGTCGGGAAGAGGGGATTATCTTTATCGGTCCCCGAGAAGAACATCTCTACAGCTTCGGTGATAAAGTCCGTGCGCGGACGACAGCCATCGAAGCCGGTTTACCCGTTATTCCGGGAACGGACGGTCCGATCACATCGATTGATGAAGCGTATGCTTTCGCTGAAAAAGCCGGTTATCCATTAATGGTCAAAGCTTCTCTAGGCGGCGGCGGACGCGGGATGCGTGTCGTCCGGACAGAAGAAGAGTTGCCGGAAATGATTGAGCGGGCAAAATCGGAAGCTTTAAAAGCATTTGGTTCAGATGAAATTTACGTTGAAAAATTGATTGAACGTCCGAAACATATCGAAGTTCAAATCATCGGGGATGCCCACGGCAATATCGTTCATTTGTTTGAACGCGATTGTTCCGTGCAACGCCGTCACCAAAAAGTCGTCGAAGTCGCGCCGTGTGTCACGTTATCGGACGAAGGACGCCAAAAGATCTGTGAAGCAGCGGTAACGTTGATGAAGCATGTCGGCTATGAGAATGCCGGTACGGTTGAATTTTTAGTGACACAAGACGAGTCCTTCTATTTCATCGAAGTCAATCCGCGTGTTCAAGTCGAACATACGATTACGGAAATGATTACGGGCATTGATATCGTCCAGACACAAATTCGAGTCGCGGAAGGGGAATCACTACATAGTGACCTGGTGGGTATTCCTGCGCAAGAAAATATTCAAATGTTAGGTTTCGCCATTCAGAGCCGGATTACGTCCGAAGACCCGGAGAACGGCTTCCTGCCGGATACGGGAAAAATCAAAGCATACCGTTCACCAGGCGGTTTTGGCGTTCGTCTTGACGGCGGAAATGCCTATGTCGGTGCTGAAATCTCGCCTTATTACGATTCCTTGCTCGTTAAGATTTCGACACACGGCTTAACATACGATCAAGCCGTTGCTAAAATGAGCCGAAACTTAAGCGAGTTCCGGATCCGGGGAATTAAAACCAACATCCCATTCTTAAGTAATGTTCTGAAGCACCACGCGTTCATCAGCGGAGATTACAATACATCGTTTATCGACGACACAAAAGAATTGTTCATCTTCCCGAAACGACAAGACCGTGGTACGAAGTTGCTGACATATATCGGAGAAGTATCCGTCAACGGTTTCCCGGGAATCGGCAAGATTGAAAAACCGCTTGCCCGCGACGTCCGGATTCCGAAAGATCTTCCGGCTGACTATCAAGCAGGTGCGAAAGCGATTCTTGATACGGAAGGCCCGCTTGGTGTCATCAACTGGCTGAAAGCACAAGAACGGGTTCAATTGACAGATACGACTTTCCGTGATGCGCATCAGTCGTTGCTTGCGACACGGATGCGGACAAAAGATTTAGTGGCAATTGCCGAGGCGGAAGCCAAACTGTTGCCGGAACTGTTCTCAGTAGAGGCCTGGGGCGGTGCAACGTTTGACGTGGCATACCGTTTCCTGTCAGAAGATCCGTGGGTTCGTTTGATGCAGTTGCGTGAAAAGATGCCGAATGTGTTGATTCAGATGTTGTTACGCGGAGCCAATGCAGTCGGCTATAAAAACTATCCGGACAATGTCATTCATGCATTCGTCAAGGAAGCCGCGCAAGCGGGTGTTGATGTGTTCCGGATTTTCGACAGCTTAAACAATCCTGAATCCATTCAGCTGGCCATCGATGCCGTCTTGCCGACGGGTAAAATCGCAGAAGCAGCAGTTTGTTATACAGGCGACTTGTTTGATGCGAACCGTCCGAAATATCATCTTCCGTATTACGTTAAACTGGCGAAACAACTCGAAGCGAGCGGTGCCCATATCATTGCCATCAAAGATATGGCAGGTCTGCTGAAACCGGAAGCTGCCTACGCATTAGTCTCGGCGTTAAAAGATGCTGTTGATTTGCCGATTCATCTGCATACGCATGATGCAAGCGGGAACGGCATTTACACGTATGCCCGAGCTGTTGATGCCGGTGTCGATATCGTTGACGTCGCCGCTTCAAGTATGGCGGGACTGACAAGTCAGCCTGCCGGAGGAAGTCTGATTCATGCCCTCAGTGGTCACAAGCGTCAACCGCTCGTTTCGGCACAAAAATTTGAGGAAGTGTCGGATTACTGGCAGGATGTGCGCCACCTCTATCAAGCATTTGAACTTGATATGTTAGCACCGAACCCGACGGTCTATGATCATGAAATGCCGGGCGGTCAGTATTCGAATCTTCAACAACAAGCGAAAGCCGTTGGACTCGCGGATCGCTGGTCGGAAGTCAAAACGATGTATGCCCGCGTCAACATGTTGTTCGGCGACATCGTCAAAGTGACACCATCTTCGAAAGTCGTCGGTGATATGGCCTTGTTCATGGTCCAACACCATCTGACGGAAGAAGATGTTCTGGAACGTGCCAGCAATCTTGACTTCCCGGATTCTGTCGTCGAATTGATGAAAGGCGAGCTGGGTACGCCACCGGACGGTTTCCCGAAACAAGTCCAAGCGGCAATCCTTAAGGGCGTTGAGCCGTTGACGGAACGTCCAGGGAAAATGATGGAGCCACTCAATTTTGATGCCATCAAACATGAGTTGTTCGAGAAACTGGAACGTCCGGTAACGGAATTCGATGCTCTGGCATATGCCTTGTATCCGAAGGTATTCCTTGATTACAGTTCGTATGTCACACGTTACGGGGATATCTCCGTTCTCGATACGAGTACGTTCTTCCACGGCATGCGTCTCGGGGAAACAATCGAAGTCGAAATCGAGCGTGGAAAAACACTGTACCTGAAGTTGATTCAAATCGGTCAACCGGACGATCACGGTGTCCGTGTCATCTACTATGAGATGAACGGCGTCCCGCGTGAAGTCGAAGTAAAAGATATCAGCATCAAAGAAAGTTCGTCGAGCCGTCCGAAGGCCGATCGTTCGAACCCGAAACAGATCGGTGCTTCGATGCCCGGCAGCGTCTTGAAGGTCCTGGTCGAACCCGGTACCCGGATTCGTAAGGGAGAGCAGCTGCTTGTGACGGAAGCAATGAAAATGGAGACGACGATTCAAGCACCAGAAGACGGTGAGGTTAAATCGGTTCATGTCAAAGAAGGCGAAGCTATCGCGAGCCAAGATTTATTGATTGAATTCGTGTAATGCATAATATGTAACGCAGGATAAATACAGGGTGACGAAAACAGGCAAAACGCATGGCGGATTGCCTGTTTTTCGTTCATCGTTAGTTGATGGAGGAATGAATATGAATATCATCTGTTGGATTCGAAGTGATTTTCGGCTCGAGGACAATCATATGCTGGCACGAGCGGTCGACTATCTTGAAAAGGACGAACAGGCAAATGTCGAGTTCGTTTTCTGGGTGAACCCGGACTACATCGGAGAGTATGATGCGAGGCAACAGTATTTTTTTCAGGCACTCGAACATTTCGCAAAAAACTGCAAGACCCATGATATGCCGATCCGTTTCATTGAAGGACAGGAAAAGGATTTTCTCGAAGCAACGGAAATCGCTGATGTTCTGTTGTTTAACGCCGAGTACGTCGAACCATTCAAGAGCCGTGACGACGGCATCATGAAAAAACGGGGCGATAAAAAAACGGAACGGTTGCTTGACCGCCATCTGCTTCATCCGCATGCCGTCAAAAAAAATGACGGATCCTATTACAAGGTATTTACACCGTATAAAAATGCTTTTTTGAAGAAAGATGTCGATAAACCGTATCCGGTCAAGCTGAATCTTTTAAAGGAACGTTATCACAAACGGCGGCAGAACAATGCCTTTATGCTGGATTATTTTAAGCGGGCGGCATCAGACACCGACTTCGCGGTCGGGGAAGAAACGGCTCGAAAACGTTTACGATCATTCCTTAAAAATAATTTATCTGCTTATGAGGAGCAACGGGATCTGCCGGCCGTCGACGGAACAAGCCTGATGTCCCGATATCTGCGGACTGGTGAAATCGGAATTCGGACGATTTTTGATGCGGTCCAGCAGGAACAGGATTCAAAAGGAAAACAGACCTATCTGACGGAATTGATCTGGCGGGAATTTTACTACACGATTCTCATGCATTATCCGGAATCCAAACGACTGCCGGTTAATGAACAGTATACGAAGATTGAGTGGGAAACGGATGAGAAGGGATTCAAAGCCTGGGCAGAAGGGAAAACCGGGTACCCGATCGTCGATGCAGCGATGCGTCAGCTCAATACGACTGGATGGATGCATAACCGCCTGCGAATGATTGTCGCATCTTTTTTGACGAAGGATTTATTAGTCGACTGGCAAAAAGGAGAACGCTACTTCCAACAGAAACTGGTGGACTATGAAGCAGCGTCGAATATCGGCGGGTGGCAGTGGGCGGCATCCGTCGGTACGGACGCTGTGCCGTATTTCCGTGTCTTCAATCCGACGACCCAGTCGAAGAAATTCGATAAGGATGGAACGTTCATCCGTACCTATTTGCCGGAACTGAAGGATTTGCCGAAAACATCGATTCATGAACCGACGGAACAACAACGAAAAGACTACGATTATCCGATGCCGATTGTCGAGCACGATATGGCCCGGAAACGAGCGATTGCCCGTTTTAAATAAAGCGTATAAAAAAGGGAGGCGGATAGTTGAAAAATCCGCTTCCCTTTTTAGTTGAAGGTTTAATCAGCGCAGTCTAGAATCCTTTTTTCGGGTCCGGAACGCATGGTAAGCGAGATACGAAATGACTCCGAAGTAGCAGGTGATCAGGAACGCATGTAATAAAGGCACATACGTCGCATGTCCGCCGAGCACGATCCAGGCACCGGTTGCGACCTGACACGAGATGAAGAAAGTTGCGAACAGCATACCTGTCCGTGATGTCCGGTGTTTGAGGCGAATCGCCGTATAGTGAACAAACAACGTATAGAAGAACAGCAGTCCGGCCAGAATCCGGTGAATCATCTGAACCCAGGCTTCAAACGTCATCGTCGGTTGCGAACAGACCGGCCAGCCGACACACGCATACGTCGCGCCGACGTGGCGGACAAAAGCGCCGGTATAGACGACGACTAATGTATAAACCAACAAGCCGTACAGCAGTTTACGCAAGAACGCTGGGACCGATTCCCTGAATTCTTGACCGGGTCGTTCCATGATTAAAATCGTCAAGATGAGTAAGGAAGCAAAAGAAATCAAGGAAATACCGAAATGTAAGGCCATGACGAGATCGGACTGTTGCCAGACGACAGCGCCCGCACCAACGATTGATTGAATCAACATAAAGATAAAGGCAAGGAAAGCAAAAATCTTTATATCGAGACGATCTTTGAAAGCGACGAGTGTCCACAGGCATAAGGCAATGATCAATAAACCAACGACTCCCGTCACAGCGCGGTGACTATACTCAATCATCGTTTCGACACTAGGGTTAGTCGGAATCAGTTCACCGTGACAAAGCGGCCAATCGGTTCCGCATCCGTTTCCGGAATCCGTTTTCGTGACAGTTCCTCCCATGAGAAGAACAATCATCATTGTGAATGTGACAAATGCTGAAAAAATCGAAAGTTTTCGATTCAAACGCAGCCACCACCTTTCTAGGAAAAATACATGATACTTGAAATACCTAGCAATAGTATCGCATAAAAAATATCGAAACGCTTGCAATCTTTTAGAAGAACGCTATTCTAATATTAGGTAAATATGGTGAACTGTGAGGTAAATCACATACATTTCACATTTTGTTCATTATGTCGAAAGTATTTTCATACGTCATGACCTTGAATATGTGGTATCTTTTATAGAGAAAAGGACGTTTCGTGGCGTGTCTGTGTTATTTCTGTGAAGAAAATACGTGTATCCTACGTACAGAAAGAGCACAGGCGGTTAGAAGGAGGAAACAACATGGCGAAAGTAAACGGGGAGACCCTGGACATCATGATCGAGCAGTCGGATCAGCCGACGTTCAAGGACTATGTCTCCCTAGCAAAGATGGGAATCGTTCGTGCGAATCTCATCACTGTCTTCGCAGGTTATGTCGTGGCAGCATCATACTTAACGGATGATGTTCTACTCTACTTGTGGCAGACGAAGTTGACATTATTGTGGACGCTTCTCGGAAGTGGTCTGGTCATTGCCGGTAGTTGTTATCTCAATAACTACATCGACCGTGACATCGATTATAAGATGGAGCGGACGATGGGGAGACCGAGTGTAACCGGTAAGATGGACGGGCAACGGATATTGGCATTAGGACTTGGCATACTGGCTACCGGTACCGTCCTGTTGCTGATCGTTAACCATGTCGCGGCAGTTTTCGGATTGATCGGTTCGTTTGTCTACGTCGTCATCTATACGATGTGGTTGAAGCGGACACATACGATCAATACAGTCGTAGGTGGTATTTCAGGAGCAGTGCCACCGATCATTGGATTTGCGGCAGTCACTCCGACACTTCATATCGATGCATGGATTTTGTTTCTCATCATGTTCGTATGGCAACCGCCTCACTTCCTTGCGCTCGCCATGAGACGGACGGAAGAGTACCGCGCTGCCGGTATTCCAATGTTACCTGTCGTCAATGGTTTTGCGATCACGAAACGACAAATTGTATGGTGGATTGCAGTTTTACTCCCATCATCACTTCTCCTTGCGCACTACGGCATCATTTATATGCTGGTCATGGCTGTGCTCGGCGGATACTGGCTCTACATGGGACTGAAAGGTCTCAAAATCAAGGAAGAACAAGCTGAGATTAAGTGGGCTTCGAAGATGTTTTTCTTCTCGCTCTTTTATTTCACGGCTTGGATCGTGACGGTCGTACTCGTTTCTCTCTAAAACGATTTGACATACTTCACGGACACCATTGAAGAAAGAAAAAAATTGGGGAAAAGAAAGTGGGGATGGTTGTGAAAAAATCAGGAAAAATGCTCTTCCGGCTTCTTCCGATCGGTTTGATGGCATTATTGTTATCAGGTTGTGGAATCCCGGAATTGTCCGCACTACAGCCTCGCGGGGAAGGCGCACAAATGCAACTTGAAATCATTAAGCTCAGCTTATGGGTCATGTTGTTTGTCCTTGCGATTGTAGCAGTCATCTATATTTACGTACTTATGAAATTCCGTCGTAAAGCTGGAGACAACACTGTTCCGAAACAAGTGGAAGGAAATCATACACTTGAAATCATTTGGACAGTCATTCCGATTCTCTTGTTAGTCGTTCTTGCCGTACCAACCATCAAAACGACGGTTGAATTAGCAGATGCGAAAGAAGCGAAGAAAAATGAAGTCATCAACGTTACAGCCAACTTGTACTGGTGGGAGTTCGAATATCCAGACAAAGGTGTTTCAACAGGACAAGAACTCGTTATTCCAGTCGGAAAACGTGTCGCTGTCAACTTAACTTCAAAAGACGTCATCCACTCATTCTGGGTACCGGCTCTTTCTGGTAAGACAGATACAAACCCGGGTCTCGATAACGAGATGTGGTTACAAGCACAAGAAGCCGGAACATACTACGGTAAATGTGCCGAGTTATGTGGACCTTCACATGCATTGATGGACTTCAAGGTCATCGCGCTTGAGCAAGATGATTACGATGCATGGCTTAAAGACATGAAATCAGCTAAAGAAGCAGAAACAAAACAATTGGATGCAAAAAACAAAAAGAACTGGACGACTGGCGAGCAAGTTTACGCACAAAACTGCCTCAGCTGTCACGGTGGCGGGAAAGTCGCGCCAAGCTTAACAAACTTTGGTGATCGTCAGCGTATCGCTGGATACCTCGACCATGACAAAGAAAATCTCGAAAAATGGATTCGCAATCCGCAAAAAGAAAAACAAGGAACAAAAATGCCTGGTTTCTCTGAAGATAAGATTAGCGATGAAGAGTTAAGCGAACTTGCAGACTACCTATTGGACAAAAAGCTCCAATAATATTTAAGGGGGAATCATAGTGGGGACACATACTATGGGTATGCCGAAGAAAAAAACCGGCATCATGGACTGGCTAACGACAGTCGACCATAAAAAAATCGGGGTTCTCTATATCATCTCTGGATTGTTTTTCCTTCTGGTTGGTGGCGTAGAAGCCTTAATGATTCGTTTTCAATTGATTAAACCGATGAACGATTTCGTCAGCGGTGAATTATTTAACCAGTTGATCACGATGCACGGTACGACCATGATCTTCCTGGCAGCCATGCCGATGTTGATCGGCTATATGAACGCTGCTGTTCCGCTTCAAATCGGAGCACGTGACGTTGCGTTTCCGTTTTTAAACGCACTTGGTTTTTGGTTGTTCTTCTTCGGGGGAGTTTTGTTGAACCTGTCATGGTTCTTCGGCGCAGCTCCGAACGCAGGGTGGACAGCATATGCTCCGCTTTCAACTGTTCCGGAATCTCTCGGTGTTGATTTCTACTCACTCGGATTACAGATTTCTGGTTTCGGTACACTCATGGGGGGGATTAACTTCCTCGTTACGATTTTGAACATGCGTGCACCAGGTATGAAACTGATGCGGATGCCATTGTTCACATGGACAGCATTCGTTGCATCAGCATTGATCGTTTTCGCATTCCCGCCACTTACGGTCGGATTGTTCCTCTTGACGTTTGAGCGTCTGTTCGGGGCACATTTCTTCGATCCGGCAGCCGGTGGTAACATCGTCATCTGGGAACACCTTTTCTGGATTTTCGGTCACCCGGAAGTATACATCTTGATCTTACCGGCCTTCGGGATCTTCTCTGAAATCATTCCTACATTTGCCCGTAAACGTCTCTTCGGTTACACGACGATGGTCTTTGCGACAATGTTAATCGGTTTCTTAGGATTCATGGTTTGGGTTCACCACATGTTCACAGTCGGACTTGGTCCAGTTGCGAACGCAATCTTCGCGGTTGCGACAATGGCGATCGCCGTTCCGACCGGGGTCAAAATCTTCAACTGGCTCTTTACGCTATGGGGCGGTAAATTGACGTTCCCAGTTGCGATGCTCTATTCGGTTGCCTTCATCCCATCATTCCTTGTTGGTGGTATGACAGGGGTTATGCTTTCTGTTGCTCCTGCCGATTATCAGTATCATGACAGCTACTTCGTAGTTGCCCACTTCCACTACGTTATCGTTGGTGGGGTTGTCTTCGGCCTCTTCGCAGGTCTGTACTACTGGTTCCCACTCATGTTCGGGAAACAGCTCAACGAGTTCTGGGGTAAAATTCAATTCTGGTTGTTCTTCATCGGCTTCCACTTGACGTTCTTCCCGCAACACATTCTCGGTCTGACTGGTATGCCACGTCGTGTCTTCACGTACTTGCCAAACCAAGGCTGGGAAACAATGAACTTACTGTCATCAATCGGAGCAGCCTTCATGGGTGTCTCGACAATCGTTCTTGTCGTATCCATCGTTGCAGCATTGATGTCAAAAGAATACGTTAAACGTGACGTCTGGGGCGACGGTCGTACCCTCGAGTGGACGCTTCCTGTTCCAACTCCAGAGTACAACTTTGCACAGATTCCACTTGTTAAAGGTCTTGACACATACTGGCTCGAAAAAATGGCTGGAAACAAAACGGTTTCGGTTTCGGAAGAAGTCGGCGATATCCACATGCCGAACAACTCGATCCTGCCATTCGTCATGTCAGTCGGTTTATTCCTTGCCGGTCTCGGATTCATTCTTCGCCTTGACTACGGTACAGTAGGTCTGATCATCGCCTTGATCGGTCTTGCGATGACACTCTTCGCAATGTTCCTCCGTTCTTGGATTGACGATGAAGGATACTACATCCCGAAAGCGGAAATCGAAAAAGATCTACGCCTTGAAGCTGAAAAGGAGGCGAAGTAAGATGGGACATCATTCAGTACCAAACAACCCGATCACGGGTATTCCGGATCATGTTGAAAAAGCAACACTTGAGGGTAAGAATAAATATGTAGCCTTCTGGTTCTTCCTTGGAGGAGAGACGACATTGTTCGCTTCTCTCTTCGGGACGTACATCGGTTTGCACAACTCTGGTGCAAAAGAAGGATTACGCAGTTACGATATTTTTGAAATGGGTCTTGTCTTCATCATGACGATGCTCCTTCTCACAAGCTCACTGACAAGTGTTCTTGCGATGATGGCGATGAAACGTAATGATGTCAAGAAAATGAAAATGTGGTTGATCATCACGCTTGCACTCGGTTTAGGGTTCCTGAGCGGTGAGATCTATGAATTCAATCATTATTACCACATTGGTCACACGTTTACTTCAAGTGCTTTTGGATCAGCCTTCTACACACTCGTTGGTTTCCACGGAGCACACGTTTTGTTCGGTCTCCTCTGGATTTCGACATTGTTGATCCGGAACTGGAACCGCGGCATCACGGTTGTCAACGCACCGAAATATTATGTTTCAAGTCTTTACTGGCACTTCATTGACGTCGTCTGGGTCTTTATCTTCTCAGTCGTCTACCTCATGGGGATGGTGAAATAAGATGGAAAAACACGAGCCGCAATTAACACGTAATCAAGTTGAACTCGAGATGAAAGCAGATCGCAGCCGCGAGATGCAGTTACAACTCACAAGTTTTGCTTTGATGATTTTTCTCACACTGATTGCTTTTGGTGCGGTCATGGCAGAACTCATGCCACACTGGGCAGCTGGTGGATTTTTAATCATCATGGCAATCGTTCAAGTTTACTTGCAACTTTATATGTTCATGCACATGAACAATAAAGGCAACACTTGGATCAAAGTCATGATGGCACTCGGCGTCTTCGTCGCCTTGACGATTGTCGCGACACTCCGTCTTTTGATCTGGTAATCAATTGTGACCATTCTGCTAACGTTTAGCAGGATGGTCTTTTATTTTGGAATCGTTTTATGAGAAACCTTTACAATGAAATAGGGGAACGGTAATCTTAATCTGTAGGAAAAAGGAACGGGGTGAAAAACATGTTAGGCAATTTAAGGGGATCCTTATCACAATTCGACTGGACCGTTTTATGGAGTCCATACTATGCATTACTTTTAATTGGTATATATGTTTTATACGCTGTATTGACGGAAAAAATCCGTCGACCTGATGAAGCGGAGACGACATTAGGACAAAAGTTTTCGATGCTTGCGGCTTTGTTTGTCTATTACATCGGTTTTGGCAGCCCGCTTGATGTCTTGGCCCATATCACGTTCTCTGCTCATATGTTGCAGATGGTCTTCGTGTACATGGTGGCACCGCCGCTCTTGATGATTGCGATTCCAGGGTGGGTGTTCAAACGGTTGTTTGAGGTACCGTATCTTGGACGGACATTACGATTTTTCATTTTGCCGTTGATTGCACTGATTTTGTTTAATTCACTGTTTACGTTTTATCACATGCCCTTCATCTTTGATTACGTCCTGACGAACTATACGGTGCACCGGATTTTCCACGGGACATTGATTTTCCTCAGTATGACGATGTGGTATCCGATTATCGCACCGGTCAATGAAGAAGACAGCTTGTCGGATTTGAAGAAAATGGTTTATATCGTCGCCAATGGTGTTTTGTTGACGCCGGCGTGTGCGTTCATGATCTTTAGTCAAAGTTTCCAGTACGACGCCTATCAGGATCCGGCAACATTCGCAAAAGTATTAGCATACTGTATGCCGAATAATGATTTGAATGGACTCAACATGGAACGGCTGTTCGGAACAACAAAAGATTTGCTCGAAGACCAGCGTTTTGGTGGGGTTCTCATGAAACTTGGTCAAGAGTTAGTGTATGGGCTGTTCTTTGGTCTGACATTCTTTACTTGGGTCAGACGTTCTAAAAGTACTGCTGTCGATGAAGGTATGTCCTTCTCGCCAAAAGCGGATTAAATTGGGGGAAGTTGGAACATGAGTTATTTGCCGTTGATTTGTGTCTCGTTGATTGTCATCAGTGCGATTTTTGTCGCAATCGGTTGGTTTTTGATTGCGCAGACACGCCGAAATATGAAAGCACACCAATTCGTGATGACGATTGCTGCTGCATTAGCCTTACTATTCTTCATCATGTACGCGTTACGGACGATTCTGCTCGGTAACACGGCGTTTGGAGGACCGGATACGGTCAAACCGTACTACACAGGATTTTTGATTTTCCACATTTTGCTCGCGACATCAGGTGGTGTCCTTGGACTGATGGCTCTGTTCTTTGCCTATAAGAAAAACTTTGCAAAACACCGTAAAATCGGTCCGAAAGCATCGGTCATTTGGTTTTTAACGGCGATTACAGGTGTGATCGTCTACTGTCTGTTATACGTGGTCTACGAGCCGGGAGAGACAACAAATGTGTTCCGGGCCGTCTGGAACCATTAAGGAGGTCTTGATTTGAAGAAAAACAGTTATTTGACTGTCGCCGCAGTCGTGTTGATTTTAGTAGCTGCAGCAGGCGGGTATTATTACTTCTTCATGAAAGAAAAATTACCCGTCATCGCGGAGCCGACACCATTTGAATTGACGAATGCAGTCGATGGGAAACAGTTTAGTTCGGAAGATGGAAAAGTCAAAGTACTGACGTTTTTCTACTCGAACTGTCCGGATATCTGTCCGTTGACGTTAAACGATTACCGTAAACTCGAAAAGCAGTTACGTGCGGAAGAGTTGTACGGAACAGATGTCGAACTGGTCGCGGTCACGGTCGATCCGAAAGTAGATACACAAAAAGTATTGAAAAAGTATGCTTCGAACTTTGAAGCAAATGCAGAAGGCTGGAAAGTGTTGACGGGAGATGATGTCGTCATTGATCGTCTGACACGCCAATTGAATTTCTATTATTCAAAAGCAGAAAGCGGCTTAGTCACACACGGTACGCAGATGTTCATACTCGACCGGGATAATAAAGTCCGGGCAATCTCTTCAATGGCAAAAACGACAGACGAACCGGTCGACTTAGAGGAAGTAATGACATCGGTCAAACAACTTGCGAAGGAGTGAATTCCGTGATGGAACAGCAGTATCAAGTAACGGGCGCAGTAACGGTCTCGGTTCAAGCGATTGAAGAACTTTTACTCTGTACAGTCCTTGATTTCGGTGCGACGGTAGCCCGGATCAAACGGTTATCCGGAGATTCGGTTTCGTTCAGCTTGAAAGTCCAGGTCGACGCCACACGGCTTCCGGACTTGTATCACTATTTGCGTGAACAAGTAAACATCCAATTAGGGGAAGATGTGTTGGACTATCTTCAGTTGGTAGCCAAGTAACCGGGACTCCTCGATTTCAGTGGGATATCCGTAAAAAGTAAAGGAGGCACTTTCTCGATTCGTGAGGAGGTGCCTCCTTTTTAGATAATTGTTACGCAATAAAAAAATCAAAATCCACGAAAGGTGAATTTTGATTCGTTGAGTGCTTATTTTTCGAGTGTTTCAAGCAATGCAGTTAAGCGGCGCTCGCAGTCTTTGACGATCTCAGGAGGGAACTCCTCATCGTATTCGACGCCGTGCGGATAGTAATGTTTTCCGAGTAACGGTGTCAACATCCGAACGACTGCTTGACGGTCTTCGATCTCACCTTGGATGGCATAGACCGGAATACGGAGGTAAAATACCTCGCCCGTCGATTGTTTTTCGTATTTCATGTCATACATGGCACGCTCATAATCCCATTGTCCTTCGCGGACGAAACGGTGATGCGCCATAATCGTTTCGAGTAACCCGAACTTCATTTCCTTATTTTCGATTCCGAACTGTTCAAACTTCATGTGTGAATCCCCCTATACCCCAGTTTGCTAGTGTACACTAGTCTTTCCAAGCTATCATACCATAATGAAACTACCGATAAAGAAAAAGTTGTGAAGTCAATTTGAAGAATTCATGAACTTCCGTATTTTCGCTCAACGTATTCAAGAATCGTATCCGGTGCATGGATGCCGAGGTGATTTAATCCTTCTCCGCCGAAGAAAACGTTAAATTCAAGCACATAAATATGACCGTCTCGGAAAATGAGATCAAATCCGGCATGATCGATATCGAGTTGCTTGGCGAGAGTCAGCACAAAATCAAGTGCCTCCTGTGGAATGTTCTCGAAATCAAGGACACCCCCTTGAGCGACGTTATTCAAAAACTCGGTACCGCCGACCCGCCAATAAGCAGCGAGAACCTGATCGCCGACGACGACGACACGTAAATCCTTTTCATTCGGAATATATTCCTGTACATAAAACGTATCATGTTGCGCCACGTATTTATCCCAGTCCGCGTCATTTTTGATCAGATGGACGCCTTGACCCATGGAACTGCGGACGGTCTTGGCGACGAACGGAAAACTGAACTGATCGAGCACACGGGAAATCGTGAATTCGTTTTTTCCGTAAATTTCTGTCCGGGGAATATTGTCGGGAATAACGGTTTTGAAAATCCGTGTCATTTCGATTTTATCGTGCCCTAAATGGAATGTTGCCGCTGACGGGAAAATCGGTTTTTTCATTCCGTAGATAATAGAATGGATCTGCCAATATTCCGGAAACAAGATAACATCTGCCTGGGCGATTTTATTTAATGAATCAAAATGATAATCCGACTTCGCATGCTCGGTTTTGATACCAATCGTCCGGAACATGTTAAATGATAAAAATTGCATACAATTCATTCCTTCCTTCTGAACAAATTATACACAATTCAGCGTGCTAGGAGCGAGATAAATGTTATGATATGATGGTTAAGTTAAGGAGGAGATTCGTTGTGATTTATTCAGATAAAACAATCGACCTCATCAACGCAGCGGAAGACCTTGCATACTCTCTCTCGCAAAGCGAAACAGGTCAAGCATATAGATTAGCAAAACAGGCACGTGCAAACTCAAGACAAGCACAGGACGTCATTCGTGATTTTAACCGCATTAAGGAAGAATACGAATTGGTGCAACGATTTGGCCGGTATCATCCGGACTATCAAACCATCACAAAAAAAGTGCATGAAATTAAACGTGCGCTTGATTTACAGGAAGAAGTCGCACAGTTTAAGAAGGCGGAGAAGCAATTGGAAACGCTCCTCGGACAAGTCAGTCTCGTCCTGGCCGGACAAGTCTCTCCTCAAATCAAAGTACCGACCGGAAATCCATTTTTCGATCAGGGATGCGCAGGCGGGTGTTCGACTGGCGGAAGCTGCAGCTGTAGCGGTTAAGAACGACACAAGGGAGGAACGGTGTGTGATCAAGGATCGAATCGGACTTATCGTCTATGTCAATGCGTTGAAGGCCTCACGTCAATTGCGTCGGTTCGGAAATGTCTATTTCACTTCAAAACGGGAACGGTACGTTTTCCTATACGTTGATTTGGAACGGCATGAACAGATAGTTGAACGGATTACGGAACTGCCGTTTGTCGAGATCGTCATTCGATCAGAACGGCCGTTCATCAGCGAAACGTATGCGAATAAAAAAGGTAAGATACAAGAAGAAGTCTAACAGGTAGAGCGATGAGGTCATCCTCGTCGCTCTTTTTTGAAAGGATGAGAAGGCATGCGGGTCATATCAGGAGAACGAAAAGGTACACGAATCAAAGCGGTTCCGGGAGATCAGACACGACCGACGACAGATAAAGTCAAGGAATCCTTATTCAATGTCATCGGACCGTATTTTGACGGAGGGAAGGCGCTTGATTTATTTGCAGGAAGCGGAGGTCTCGGAATCGAAGCTTTATCCCGGGGATGCGATGAAGCTGTTTTTGTCGATCAACATTTTAAAGCGGTTCAAACGATTAAAGAAAATTTACAAACAACACGTTTGACGGAGCGGAGCCGTGTCTTAAAAAAAGACGTGACGGTGGCCTTGGCGGAACTGGCGGGCGAATCGCCCTTTAAATTGATTTTTCTCGACCCCCCGTATGCGAAGGAGCAACTCGCCGAGCAAGTGGCCTACATAGAGCAACATGACATGCTGACGGACAACGGCGTTATTGTTTGTGAACATGGATCAGAAACGGAGTTACCGGATGTCATCGGCCGTTTGCAGGTCATCAGACGGCTGCAGTATTCTACGGTCATCTCGATTACATTGTATGAATTTACAGAACTGGAGGAACAAGCATGAAACGAATCGCTATCTGTCCCGGGAGTTTTGATCCCATCACGAACGGGCATCTTGATATCATTGAACGAGCAGCGCCGATTTTTGACGAAATCATCGTTGCCGTATTAAACAATTCCTCCAAGCAACCGTTGTTTTCAGTTCAGGAACGGATGGAGCTGATTTCAGAAGTGACGGAACATTTACCCCATATCAAAGTCGATGCTTTTAACGGGCTACTTGTTGATTATGCTTCGACGGTCGGAGCGGATGTCATCGTCCGTGGCTTGCGCGCCGTGTCGGATTTCGAGTATGAGATGCAAGTCGCGTCCATCAATAAAAAAATGAATGATCAAATCGAGACGTTATTTATGATGACGAACAACCAGTATTCATTTTTAAGTTCATCGATCGTCAAGGAAGCAGCCAAATACGGAGCATCGGTTGCCGGTCTCGTGCCTCCTGCCGTCGAAGAAGCATTACGTCATAAATACAGCGAAGGAGAATTAAGATGAAGGCTTGGAAACCGGCACTGGCTGCTGTTCTCGCAGCGATGATTGCTTTTTTTGTTCCGCTTCCGTATTTCATTTCCTATCCCGGGGACGCGACATCGACAGAGCAGCTGATTGACGTCAAAGGGGCGACAAAAGAACCGGGTGACCTGATGATGCTGACGATTGCCCAGCGGCGGGCGACACCCTATTTTCTCGTAGAGAGCCTGTTTCTGCCGTTTGCGGACCGTTCGAGCGTCAGTGACTATCTATATGACGGCGAGTCGGATGCGCAGTATGAGAAACGTCAGAAGCTTTACATGGAAGAAGCCCAACATAACGCGACGATTGAAGGGTATGAACTTGCAGGGAAAAAAGCGACGGTCGATTTCAAGGGGATTTATGTCTCGGGAATCATTCCGGATGGTCCGGCAGATGGGAAGTTAAAAGCCGGGGATCAGATTACGACGGTTGGCGATAAAGCGATTACTTCGTTGGGCAGTTTCATGAAAACGATCAGCAGCAAAAAAGCAGGAACGAAAGTAAAGCTGACATACCTACGAAACAAAAAACAACGACAGACGAGCATTACCGTCAGTCAGCTGACAAAGGGATCGGAGCGGGTCGGACTGGGAATTTATGAGCCGCTTCCGATATCTTCCGTAAAGACAGATCCGGAAGTCGATTTTAACGTCAAGGATGTCGGCGGTCCATCGGCCGGAATGATGTTCACGCTCGAAATTTATGATCAACTGACGAAAGGCGATTTAGCCAAAGGATATAAAATTGCCGGAACCGGTACGATTGAAGAGGGCGGAAAAGTCGGTCCGATCGGCGGAGCGTGGCAAAAAGTTGTCGCGGCAGACGAAGCCGATGCAGAAATCATGTTTGTCCCGGCGGGTGAAAATTACAAAGAAGCAAAACCGTCAATCCAAAAAATCGAGACGAGTATGAAACTCGTCCCGATCAAGACAGTGGAAGATGCACTGGATTATTTGGAAACACTGCCGGCAAAATGAGCGAAGCGGCGATGTTCTTCAAGCCTGTCATAACGAGCCAAGGGCACAGCGTATGCTGCTGTGACTTGGCTTTCTTTGATGAGCCAGGGATGTTTCTCGAATGTCGAAATGACCGGAATACGCTGTTTGATTTCGCGTAAGGCGAGACGTCCTTTGTCATTGAAGGCCAATGGACGGACGTAGTCGATCCGGTCGAATGCGATATTTTCGAACTCGCTTGATTTAGATGACGTCAACAGGTAGATCAGGACACGCTGCAGGCTGGTCCGGGTGTAACGACGTGTTTTAACAGCCGTCATGAAGTTATCGAACGTCTCGTTTTTACGTGCTCCTTCAATCAAGCGCGGGGCCAAAGAGGAATCGATCCCGTTAAATTGCATTAAATCATCGAGAGGGGTTGTCAGAAGGCGGTGGCGGATAAAAGGATAGTAGGGCTCGAATGAAGCAAAGACCGCATTCCGCAACGTCTCAGCGGTCAGTTCCGGTAAACCGATCAATGAGTGATGCGTTGCGTGATAAGCACGGATTGCCGTGGCACTCATGATGTCACCAGTGGAAAGATCATGGTAGCCGCTCCCGATGCGTTTTGTCGTGTGCAAGGTGATCGTCGAGGCAGCCCGGGCGTAATAATATCCGAGTGTATTATTTGGTGTCGTCAAGTCCAGTGTCGTCGTCATCTCCCGGAATGCTTGACTGGCGGCTGTTGCAGACGATAATCCACGGGCTAACCCTTCCTGCATCAGTTCTTGATAACGCGGAGTCGCTTCCTGGTTTTCGGCAGCAGCCTCGATGAACGGCTCCAATTGACCGCATTCACTCCCGAACGATAAACTTTCCGCACCGATCGTCTCGGCAATCGTGACTCCCCCGAGGGCGAACCGGTCGGCCCGTTGGACGGCGAAATAAAATGGAAGTTCGAGGACGAGATCGATTTCGCCGCTCGCGACAGCCGCCTGCGCCCGGGTCCATTTGTCTGTAAAAGCCGGTTCACCGCGCTGTGTGAACGTTCCGCTCATGATGGCGACAATCAAATCAGCGCCTGTTTCTTGACGTGCGATTTTTGCTTGATAAAGGTGTCCATTGTGAAACGGATTGTACTCAGAAATAATTGCAGTCATTCTCATGAAACTTTCTCCTTTGCAAACCGAATTAAGTGCGGTAATATGGATGAAGACGTCCAAAAGTGTTCGTTCTCTAGCGATTTCAGTGTAAAGAAAAAACATTGACAAAACAAGATGTCCTCTCTATAATTCATATTGTTGCAATTGAGGTGATTCGGATGAAATGGTCCCTGATGCAATTGAATAAATTGCGCAATCTGGGTCAACTTCAGGTTAACGAGACGATTGAGCTTCCTGAGCTTATCGCCCTCCATCCGGATATCCGGGCGGTGCAACCTGTGCACGTTCGTGCAAATGCATCGTTTACATCGAATCAATTAATATTCAATCTCCGGATTACAGGTGAAATGACGCTTCCGGATGCCCGGACGCTGAGTGACGTCGCGTACCCGTTCGAGATTGAATCCATCGAGTCGTTCCTGCTCGAGGTTGATGCTGTTCCGAGTGATTCGGACGACATCAACTTACCGAACGGGAATACGGTTGATCTTCAACCACTCGTGCAAGAATTGATTTTACTTCATGTGCCAGTGCAAGTGCATGGGGATGATGAAGAAAATCAGTTGGTTCAAGGGGAAGGCTGGACGGTTCTCTCTGAAGAAGCGCCAGAAGAAGCTGAACCAAAAATTGATCCGCGACTTGCGGGTCTCGCTCAGTTCTTTAAAAAAGATCAGGATTCCTAATCTTTTCATGAAAAGACGAGTGTATTTTTTCAAGGAGGTGGACAACGATGGCAGTACCATTCCGCAGAACGTCGAAAACACGCAAACGTCTTCGCCGTACTCATTTCAAACTCCGTGTACCAGGTATGGTCGAGTGCCCAAACTGTGGTGAAATGAAACTTTCACACCGCGTTTGTAAAGCATGTGGCTCGTACAAAGGTAAAGAAATCGTCAGCAAGTAAGCTGAATGATCGGTATAAAAGCGACCCTAGAATCGAGCAATCGGTTTGACAGGTCGCTTTTTTTGATGAAAGAAGGAGCGTGGACAGATGAGTCAAGTAGGAATCATCGGTGCCGGATCGATTGGATTATTAATCGCGTCCTACCTTGCAGAACAGCACAGTGTGACACTCTATACGAGACAAACGACAGGTCATGAAATCAAGATCCTCCGGGATAATCAAGTCAGCCGACCTGTAGAGGTGCGGCCGCTTGAACAATTCGAGTCACAAGACTTGGTGTTCGTGACGACAAAGTCGTATGATATAAAAAGTGTGATGCCTTATCTGACGAACGGAAAGATGCCGGTCATGTTCTTACAGAACGGGATGGGGCATGTGAAAGAAGCGGAGCAAGTACCGCAGGCGTTGTTCGGGATCGTCGAGCATGGTGCCATGAGAACGGGACAATACGCGGTCCGACATACCGGAATGGGACGGATCCGCTACGGGCGGGTACCCGTCGCGATGCTCGAGGCGACACCGTTGCAGTTTGAGTATGTTCCGGACATCGCGCAGGTCATGTTAACGAAATTATTCATGAACGCCGTCATCAATCCATTAACTGCCTATTACCGGATTACGAACGGTCAATTACTGGAAGCACCTTACGCTGAAAAGGCACACGGTATTTTTGAAGAGTTGCGGAACGTCTTTCCGGAGCATCCGATCAGCTATGAAGAAATCGAACAGGTCATCAGACGAACCGCGCTGAATCGTTCGTCGATGCTTCAAGATATAGAGCAGGGAAGACAAACAGAAATTGAGCCGATTGTCGGTTTTGTCCTGGAACACGCGGTGAATCCGACACCCTTACTGACTTTTTATTTTAATCAGATTAAATCTCAGGAAAAAAGAGGGGATTCGATGTGACGTGGTTTATTATTTTTCCAATCTTCAGCTTAGTTAGCTTATACCTTATTTTTTTGATGGTCTTTCGCCAACACGGAAAAGCAGTCCGGTTGGCGCTTGATTTAGGTACATTCATCGTATTGTATGGAATTCACGTCGCCTTGATTGCCCTGACCGGTCAAAATTATTTAGGGTGGCTGTTAATCGCCGTCCTCTTGATTTTTGCAGTCAATGCCTTATGGCAACGGATCAAAAAGGTGGATGTGGATTATATACAGATGATTCGACACAGTTGGCGGATTACGATCTTGATTGCTCTTCCGGTTCAGTTGACGCTGTTTGGAATCGGAATTCAACAACTGTTCATTCATTGATTTTGTCAGAAAGAAGGGATTTTGTTTGAAGGTACAATCATTTGACGCCTTGTATGATGAAGATTCATTGATGCAGAAAGCTTCCCGTCAAGAATTTTCGAAATACGTTGATCATATTGGAACAGAAGGAATGCAGGCAAGAAGCGGCCTGTTGCAAGAAAGGCAGTATCCGCATCTGAATGCGCTTGTCGATGAATTGATGCGGCAAAACCCCCGGCTGAACGACAGCCTGAAGGAACGTCTTGAACTGTTGCGGACAGGTGAGGCGCAAGTCGTGATCACCGGTCAGCAAACGGGAATCTTCGGCGGTCCGATGTATGCCGTTTATAAATTGCTGACCTGTCTAAAGGTTGCGCGCCAAACGGAAGAACTGCTGAATCGTCCGGTTCTCCCAATTTTCTGGCTCGCAACCGAAGACCATGATTTTGATGAAATCAATCATCTGATTGTACCGACACATGATTTCCGGACACGGAAACTGGCAATCCAAGCACCGGATTCGATTTCGCGTTCCGTCAGTCGGCTGGCATTTGACCAGACGGCCGTCAATGAAATCGTTCGTCAGGCACTATGTACCGAACAGGAAACACCGTATACAAAAGAGTTACTGGCACTGTCGGACCGGTTAATCGAATCGAGTACGACATACGGAGAGTTTTTTGCTTCGTTCCTGGGAGAACTTGTCGATCACGATATCATCTTTTTTGATGCAGATACGGAAGCAGTCCGCCAGCTTGAAATTCCGTTTTTCGAACGACTGATTCAGGACAATGCTGAAATCCGGCAAGCGTTATCGAAAGGCATCCAAGAAACAACCGAATTGCCGGATACCTTTTTAAACGAAGAAGCAGCCCATCTGTTTGTGGAGGACATCGGACGTGATTTATTGTATCCGGGACAAGATTTTGTGACGAAACAAGGGAAGACCTATACGGAGCTTGAGCTGTTGGCATTACTGTATGCAAGTCCGGAACGTTTTTCAAACAGTGTCGTCACACGTCCGTTGATGCAGGATTACTTATTCCCGACACTTGCTTACATCGGAGGACCGGGAGAAATTGCATACTGGACAAGATTACGCCCGTTGTTCCATCATTTCGATTGGACGATGCCGGTGCTGATCCCACGGATGGGAGCCGTCATGTTACAGGCACGGGACGAGAAAGGACTTCGGCGTCATGGTCTGAGTCTCGAACAAGTGCTTCATACAGGCGTGCCGCTCGCACCATTTGACGCGGCGGCAATAAAACGGCATTTGCATGACGCAACCCTCTTAGGAACAGTCCTGGTCGAGGAAGTCACGCGGATCGAACAACAGGAGTTACGTACGACGGCTGTCGCAACGAAACTGAACAAACAGCTTCAACTTGCCGTAGAGACGATCGTCGATCAAAAGCGGCGTCTCCATGAACAGGCGAATCGTTCGGACCGCGCCTTGCAGTATCAGTTGGCACCCGATCATGCACCGCAGGAACGGATTCATTCGATATTGCCTTGGCTGAACCGATACGGTTTGAATTTAGTTCAGACCTTACGGATGCACTATGAACAAACCGAGGCGGAACAATTGAAAATTATGCTCTAAACCTGCGAAATAAGCAGGTTTTTTTGTTTTTTTAACGAAAGATACACAAAAGTTCAAAAAATCAAGGAAACTGTCTCATTTTCGTAACGTTTTCAAGAAAGAATATGATACATTGAAAAAGAGTAACGTCCAGTTTGGACAGTGAAAGGTGAGGCAGCACATGTTTGAGCATGAAACAGTATTAAAATGGGAGTCCATTAAAGGGCTGAATATCAAACCTGACGGGATTTATGTCGATTGTACGTTGGGTGGAGCAGGACACAGTGAAGAAATCGTCAAGCAGTTGACGACAGGACATCTGTACGCGTTTGATCAGGACGATGTCGCACTGGCACATGCAGCAGAACGTCTCGCGGCGTATGAAGGTCGCTTTACTTTAATAAAAAGTAATTTCGTACATTTAAAAGAGGAATTAGAAGCACGATCCGTAACAAAAGTGGACGGGATTTTATTTGATCTCGGCGTATCTTCTCCACAACTAGACGAAGGCGAACGTGGATTCAGCTACAACTTTGACGCCCGACTGGATATGCGAATGGACCAAACGTCACCGCTGTCTGCGTATGAAGTCGTCAATGAGTGGCCGTATAACGATCTTGTTCGGATTTTGTTTACATATGGGGAAGAAAAGTTCTCCAAACAGATTGCCCGCAAGATTGAGAAGGCACGTGAGATTGCACCGATTGAAACGACATTTGAACTGGTCGAGTTAATCAAAGATGCGATTCCGGCACCAGCCCGCCGTAAAGGAGGGCATCCGGCCAAGCGGACGTTCCAAGCGATCCAGATTGCCGTCAATGACGAACTGAATGTTTTTGATCGAGCCGTGTATCAGGCGATTGATTTACTCGCTGTCGGTGGGCGCTTATGCGTCATCACTTTCCATTCGCTCGAAGACCGGATGTGTAAGCAAGCATTCAAAGAAAAGTCATCTTTACCTGAGCTTCCGCAAGGATTGCCGATGATCCCAAAAGAATTTGAACCAGAACTGCGTCTGGTGACAAGAAAACCGATTACAGCAGGAGACGATGAACTCGATGATAATCGCCGGTCACGCTCCGCCAAATTACGAATTGTTGAAAAAATGAAGGAAAGTTGAGAGGAGCATTCAAATGGCAGAACCACTTCGTAAACCGATGCAATCCATGGAACCTGTTCGGCAGCAACCTATCCAAGAACCACGTAAGACGGAAGATATCGCACGTCGTGTTGCGGTTCGTCCAAAATATCGTTTGTATCCATTTGAAAAGTTTTTGTACAGTGCGATGATTGGCGGAATTGTCCTCTTTGGCAGTGTGACGATTGGTGCTCATAACGAAGCTTACAATGTCAGTCGCGATCTCGCGAAAGAAAACCAAGTGACGCAAGAGATGAAAAAAGAGAATGAACGTCTTCAACTTGAAGTGACCAACTTAAGCTCTCCAGAACGCATTTACAAGATTGCGAAAGAACAAGGTCTTGATATGCGAAAAGGGAACATTAAGGTGATTCCTAAATGAATCCACTATCTAAATCCCGACGGAGAGTAGCCTTTGTCATGTTGATATTTGCTGCTCTCTTTTTGGTGTTCATTTCACGCTTTTTATACTTATCGACGACAAAAAAATTCCACGGAGAAGACATGTTGGTCTACGCGGAAAAAAAACGTTGGGAGTCGCAATCGACATTATCGGCAGAACGTGGAGAAATTTTTGACCGGCTCGGTTCACCGATTGCGATCAACATCCCGTCCTATCACTTAGTGGCAATCTACCGGTTGGGCGGAGTGAAGGATCCGGACGAGACAGTGGTCGATTTCAAGAAAACAGCGACCGGACTGGCGCCGATTTTAGGCATGTCGGTGAAAGAGCTGGAAACGTATCTGATTGAAAATAAAGATCGGTCTCAAATCGAATTCGGTAAAAAAGGGAATGACTTGACGGTTGATCAGAAAGAACAGATCGATCGGTTGAAGTTGCCCGGAATTCGATTAATCGAGGAACCGAAACGCTATTATCCGAACGGAATTTTCCTGTCGGATACGCTAGGATTCGTCCAAAAAATTACAGAAGATAACGGGCGGGTTGTCTTAAAAGGACAGATGGGCATCGAAAAACAATACGATGAGGCCTTACGTGAATCGTTTGGCTCCCGTGTCTTTGAAAAAGATCGCAGTGGCGGAGAGTTGGTTCAAGGTACGTCAAAAATCTCAAATGAGCCGAAAGACGGATCCAATCTGTATCTGACGATTGATCACCGGATTCAGCAGGCGCTTGAGAAGCAGATGCAGAAGATGTACAACGAATACAAACCGAAAAATGCGACCGGAATCGTCATGGACGCCAAAACAGGTGAAATTTTGGCAATGACGGATCGTCCGTCATTTAACCCGAATTTACGTGATATGACGGATTTTACGAACTTTGCCGTCTCGTCTCGATTTGAACCCGGATCGACGATGAAGATTTTCACGTTGGCTGCTGCCATCGATGCAGGGGTCTTCCGTCCGAACGAACCTTATAAATCAGGAAGTTACAATTACAAGGGGACCGTCATTAAAGACTACAATGATGTCGGCTGGGGAACGATTCCGATGATTGAAGGGGTTTATCACTCCTCAAATGTCATGTTCTCGATTCTGACGGCTGAAAAGCTTGGAATCGAGCGCTATAAAGACTATTTCAAGAAGTTTCATTTCGATCAAAAAACGGGTATAGATATCTCGGGTGAAGTAAACAGTCAATCTGATCTGTCAAAACCGCTGAATACGCTGATTACATCGTGGGGACAATCGACGGCGGTAACGCCGATGCAAATTCTCCAAGGGGCGACAGCGATTGCCGGAGACGGTGAAATGGTCAAACCGCATATTATCCAAAAAGCGGACCATACGGACAAAGCGCCGTATAAAGCCAAGACAGAAGTAGTCGGAAAACCGATTTCCGCGGAAGCGGCAAAAGCGACCCGGGAAGCACTGGACGGTGTCGTCAACAGTAAAATCGGAACCGGACAGATGTACAAGCTGAAAGATTACCGTGTCATCGGGAAAACAGGGACGGCCCAGATTTCCGAGAACGGGAAATACATCCAAGGGCAGTTCATCCACTCCTTTATCGGAATGGCGCCAAAGGATGATCCGGAATTGATCATGTATATCGCGGTCGATCGGCCGTCGAAAAATGAATCGTCGGTTTCCGGTCCAAGCATCATGAGTCCTGTCTTCAAAAGTGTTATGAATACAGCATTACAGTATCGAAGCATTAAACCGGCGACTCAAAAAGAGTCGGTGGATGTCAAAGCGAAAATCATTCCGAGCTACATCGGGAAAAGTATGAATCAGGCGGAAGAGATGGCGAAAGAGCAAGGTGCCGTACCGGTCGTGTTAGGTGACGGGGTCGAAGTCGTCTCCCAAATTCCGACCCGCGGACAGGAATTCGTCAGCGGGGAACGTGTCCTCTTCAAAACAGGACGGACGTTTAAGATGCCTGATATCACCGGGTGGTCACAACGGGATGTCAAAAAGCTTGTCAGTCTCTATAATTTAAAGTTAGACGTGATTGGTAAAGGTTTTGTAACCAAACAATCGGCGCGAACTGGTACACTAGTGAAAGAAAATGGAAAGCTGACGGTGGAACTCGCTGAACCAAAAGAGTAAGAAACAGCGGTCTCCTGATTTCTGCAGTGAAACGAGGACGGACCGGAGTCATTCGTTGACTTCTGTTCGTCCTCGTTTTCTGTAATCGAGTGGAGGAAATAGTGATGGTGACAATTGCACAGATTGCCCAGTGGCTGGGCCTAGAAGAAACCGATACACGGGCTTTAAGAAATTTTGCGACAGATTCAAGAAGTATGCTGACAGAAGGATTGTATATCCCGATCCAGGGAGCACGCGTCGACGGACATACGTTCATCGAGGGAGCAGTTGCTCAAGGGGCCATCGCCACGTTGTGGAAAAAAGGTATTCCGCTTCCGGAGATGGACATCACGGTGCTTGAAGTCGAAGATCCGTTACAAGCGTTACAACTCATCGCCAAACGGTACTTACAACAAGTGGCCCCGAAAGTTATCGCGATTACAGGATCAAACGGCAAGACCTCAACGAAAGACATGATTGAAAGTGTCTTGAAACAGTCATTTCGAACGCACAAAACGGCAGGAAACTTTAATTCGGATATCGGAATGCCTTTGACAATCTTGATGATGCCGATCGAGACGGAAGTCGCCGTTCTTGAAATGGGAATGAACGGGTTTGGAGATATCGAGCTGTTATCGAATCTTGCCGAACCGGATATTGCACTCGTGACGAACATTGGGGAGTCCCATGCCGAGCAAGTCGGCGGACGAACTGGAATCGCCCAGGCCAAACTGGAGATTCGCTCAGGCTTAAAACCGAACGGTCATCTCTTCGTAGATGGCGACGAGCCGTTGTTAGGAGAAGTGCCGGCTGAACGGATCGGATATCATGCGACCAATACGTACGTCATCGAACAGGCGGAAGCGACGTTCATCGGAACGACGTTTAAATTTGACGGGACGACGTTCAGCATACCGGTCCTCGGTAAACATCAAGTCCGGAATGCAGCATACGCGATTGCGACAGCAAAAGCACTGGGACTTACCGATGACGTCATCCAGGCAGGATTGAATGACGTACAATTGACACCGATGCGGATGGAACGTTTAATGTACGGGCAAACGGCCATCATCAACGATGCCTATAATGCCAGTCCGACATCGATGAATGCGGCAATTGAAACGATTGCAACGCTCGACGGATTTACGAATAAGGTCGTTGTCCTCGGTGATATGTATGAACTCGGTCAACAGGAACGTCTGTTGCATGCCTCTGTCGGGAAGAAGATTGCACTTCCTGTATCCCATGCTATCCTTGTAGGGGGGAAAGGGCGTTATATTGCGGATGGAATTGCAGATCCGACCGTCCAAGTCCAATTTGCGGACACGGTCGAAGAGGCAGCGCGTCTGCTCCAACCTTTGCTCGGCCAGCAAACCGTTATTTTGCTGAAAGCGTCGCGTGGACTGGCACTGGAACAAATTTTTACATTTCTAAATGAAACTTAATCCTTAAAAGTAGGTGTTTGCAATGATCACATTATTCATCAGTTTAATTATTGCGTTTTTGGTTGTCGTCCTCGTGATGCCAAAAGCGATTCCTTTTTTACACAGTCTTAAATTCGGTCAAGAGATTCGCGAAGAAGGTCCGGATTGGCACCAAGTGAAATCCGGGACGCCGACAATGGGTGGAATCGTCATATTGCTGGCGATGATCGGCAGCCTGCTTGTGCTCTTAGTGATGGGAGATCTGGACCGGAGCCATCTGTCGTTATTGTTCTTGACGCTTGCTTACGGAGCGATCGGTTTTATCGATGACTATATCAAAGTCGTTAAAAAACGTAATCTTGGTTTAAACTCAAAACAAAAATTAATCGGACAAATTGTCGTCGGTCTTTTGTTTGTCTGGTTGAGCGGCGGATTTTCGAGTCAAGCTACGTACCTGGCGATTCCTTTTACGACATGGTCGATTGACTTCGGTATTCTGTATCCGCTCGTCGCGTTATTCTGGCTCGTCGGATTCTCGAATGCGGTCAATCTGACGGACGGACTGGACGGACTCGTATCCTTTACGGCGATTCCGACATTCCTGTTCTTTGGTCTTTACGGTTGGTTTATCGCGGATGAGCCGGGGGTTGCCTTGTTTGCCTTTTCAGCTGTCGGTGCGTTGATCGGATTCCTTGTGTTTAATGTCTATCCAGCTAAAATCTTCATGGGCGATACGGGATCACTGGCTTTAGGAGCGGCGCTTGCCGGTTTATCGATCTTATTGAAACTGGAATTACTGTTAGTACTGATCGGCATTGTATTCGTTGTCGAGACATTATCGGTCATCCTGCAGGTTATTTCCTTCAAGACGACAGGGAAACGGATCTTTAAAATGAGTCCGATTCACCACCATTTCGAAATGGTCGGGTGGAGTGAGTGGCGTATCGTCGGAACATTTGCTTCGATTAGCTTAATCGTGGCGTTAATTGCCTATCTGTTCGTGTAATTGAAATTCGTGGTCAAGAAAGTGAGCGATTTAATGATGAAGAGTTCTGAGCTGGAGAAGAAAAAAGTATTGGTCCTTGGGACTGCGAAAAGCGGAATTGCGGCAGCGACCTATCTTGTGAAGGCAGGCGCTGTCGTGACGGTGAACGATGGTGGGACGCCTTCGGAAAATGACGTCCAAACGCTTGAATCCTTGAAGGTCGAAACCCTCTTCGGAAGTCATCCGTTATCCTTGTTGGATGGAACAGACTTAATCGTAAAAAACCCGGGGATCCCTTATCAGATTCCATTGTTACAGAAAGCACTGGAGCTTGGCATCCCGGTTTGGACGGAAGTGGAATTGGCTTATCGTTCAACAAAAGCGGACTGGGTGGCGATTACAGGATCAAACGGCAAGACAACGACGACGACGCTCGTTCATGAACTATTAAAACGGGGATCAAAACGTGTTCATCTGGCGGGGAATATCGGTTTCCCGGCAGTTGAGGTTGCCCAGCAGGCAGAAGCAGGCGATGTCATCGTCATTGAGTTGTCCAGTTTTCAATTGATGGGCATCGAATCCTTCTGTCCAGTCAGTGCGGCGTTCCTGAACCTGTCGCCGGCTCATCTTGATTACCATGGGGATGTTACATCTTATGCGGCAGCCAAAGCACGAATCTTTTCAAACATGGATGAAGCCGGACGACTGGTCGTCAATGCGGATGACGAGGAAGTCATGCGCCTAAGCGAAACAGCAGCAGCCGAACGGTTGACGTTCTCACGTCGCCAAGATGCGTATGCACACATCGAAAACGATATGATTTTTGTCGGTCAGACAGAAATTCTCCCGGTCCGTGAGCTGGCGCTCGGCGGTGGTCATAACCTCGAAAACGTCCTGGCTGCCTTGACATTGATTGAACCGTTCGGGATTTCCCTGACAGCGATTCAAGACGTCTTGCGGACGTTTGGCGGAGTAGCACACCGGACAGAATACATCGGTGAGTTTGCCGGACGAAAGGTCTACAATGATTCAAAAGCCACGAACAATGTTGCGACGGAAGCAGCACTGTCCGGTTTTCAATCGTCGATCATTTGGATTTGCGGTGGACTCGAACGCGGTGCAGATTTAACACCGTTGAAAAGTGTGATGACCCATGTCAAACATGTCATCGGACTCGGGGAGACCGGTCAACGCTTCGCCGATTTAGCGACCGAGCAACAGATTGCTTCGACGGTGACACGTGAGATGGAAGAAGCCGTTGCCACGGCATTTGATGTCTCGAAACCCGGGGATATCATTTTGCTGTCTCCGGCATCGGCCAGTTGGGACCAATACAAAACGTACGAAGAACGCGGCGAACATTTCATCCGTTCTGTCCAAAAAGTAGGAGGAATGATGAAATGAGAATCGTAGTTTCAGGTGGAGGCACCGGTGGACATATCTATCCGGCGTTGGCGATGATTCGAGAAATTGAACGTCGGACGCCATGCGAAGTGTTGTACATCGGAACAGAGAATGGACTCGAAGCAGATATCGTCCGTCGAGCGGGTATTCCTTTCGAATCGATTGAAATTTCGGGAATCCGCCGTTCCTTATCGTTTGAAAACGTCAAGACCGGTTTCCGCTTTTTAAAAAGTGTTGTCCGCGTCCGGAAGCTTTTGCGCGACTTCCAACCGGATATCGTGGTCGGAACGGGTGGTTTCGTCTGCGGTCCGGTTTTATACACAGCAGCGAAGATGGGATATAAAACACTCGTCCATGAACAAAACAGTTTACCGGGAATCACGAATAAGTTCCTGGCGCGTTATGTTGACCGAGTGGCCTTGTCCTTTAAGGGATCTGGTCATCATTTCGGCAAAAATGAAGGGAAGACGATTTTAATCGGGAATCCCCGTGCTTCGGAAGTTGCGATGCTGCAGATTGATCCAGTCGAAGAAAAACAAAAATACGGTTTTGAACAAGATCGTCCTCTGATTGTCGTTTACGGCGGCAGCCGGGGGGCACCAGCCATCAATAAAGCAGTCGTCGACATGATTCCCAAGCTGACAGAAACTGACTGGTCGTTATTGTTCGTCACGGGACAGGTGCACTACGAAGACATTCAGGCTCAGCTCGGCACATTACCCGACCGGATTCAATTGCGTCCGTTCATTTATGATCTGCCGTTAATTTTAAAAGCGAGTCAACTTGTCATCTCGCGTTCCGGTGCAAGTACGTTAGCTGAATTGACGACGCTCGGTTTGCCGAGTATCTTGATTCCAAGCCCGTACGTGACGGAAAATCATCAAGAAGTGAATGCTTCGTCACTCGTCGAGACAGGAGCCAGTCTGTTGATTCGGGAATCCGAGTTGACGGGAGACCGATTGTTCGACGCTTGTACGAAAGCAATTGCCGATCAAGCGGACATGTCAAAAGCGTCACTTGCGCTTGGTATGCCAAATGCGGCAAGTGATCTGGTCGATGAATTATTACGGTTGATTCAGCAAAAAAACTAAAGCATTGCAGGAATAGACCGATAAGGTACTGAAATTAAACATAATGGAGGGAGAGGCTTACGTGAAGGAACAACAACCGGCCAGACAGCCGAAGATGGATGCGACTGTCCGCAGCTTAGAAGATAAAATTCCATATGTCCGTGAGCAGCGTCGGAAAAAGGCGAACCGGCGTTTAATCTATGTCCTCATCCTGATCGGTCTATTGATTGGTGTCGTCTTCTATCTTCAATCGAGTTTCTCGCGTGTCGCGACATTTGATGTCACTGGCACCGTGAACGTCAAGAAGGAAAACATCATTCAAGCATCACGTATTAAGGTGAAGGAGACACATGCTTTCAATGTGTCGGAAGAAGCCGTGTTGGAACGGATTGAAGATGTTCCGGGTATTCGCGAAGCGACGATGAAAAAAACGTTTTTACACCATTATGAAGTGGATGTCGTCGAAGAAAAAGAAATCGCGTATGCCAAAGACAAACCGGGCGCCCGGATCGTCTTAGCGGACGGAACGATTATTCCCGGAAAGTCGAAGGAAGAATTGTTTGATGCACCGATTCTAACCGGATTTACGGATCAGTCCTTGGAACGTCTGACAAAGGAACTCGTTAAAATCGAGCCGAAAGTCCGGAGCCGGATTTCGGAAATCGTAGCCAATGACCAGACCGACAAAGGCGGATTAAAGTTATTCATGACGGACGGAAATACCGTCTTATTGAGTACATCGGCTTTTTCTAACTCGTTGAATGAATATGTCAAAGTGATTTCTGCATTGCCAAAAGGTAAAACAGGAACGATTACCATTGATGGTGGTATCTATTTCAAACCATATAAAGGTAAAAAATAGTAAATAACACCCTGTATTAGACGGGTTTGACAAACGTTTGTTTTCATTAGTAGGAAAGCGGACACATCGTCATCAAATCGTAATCTATTAGATGGGTAAGTTAGACAATAACTTCTTTTCGTGAGGTTTTTTATAGTGTAGACTTAAACGAGAAGAAGATTGTCTCGATTCCTGTAAATATAAACAGGAACGACAGGATTAGTATTATGAAAGTGGAGGTGTCACTCCCATGGAAACGAAAGGTACGATTGCCGCACTAGATATTGGGACATCGGAAGTGAAACTCATCGTCGGTGAACTTCTAGGTGGAACACTGAATGTCTTAGCGGAAGGGTCTGCACCATCTGCAGGCGTCAAGCGAGGTGTCATCGTCGACATCGATCAAACAGTAAATGCCATTAAACAAGCGGTTGCAGAAGTGGAGCGCACACTCGGTGAACCGATTGGTGAAGTATATGTAGCAATTTCCGGTGAGCACATCCAAGTCAAGGATTGCCAAGGGATGACATCAATCAAAGGGGAAGATAACGAAATCACGGATGATGATGTGAAGGATGTCCTTCATTCTGCCATGGTGATGCGGATTCCAAACGAATTGAGCGTTGTCGATGTTTTACCTAAAACGTTTACTGTCGATCAGCAGACGGAGATCACAGATCCACGTGGCATGATCGGTTATCGTCTAGAAGTGACAGGGAAGCTGATTATCGGAGCGAAGACGATTCTACATAGCATCAAACGTTCCATCGAACGAGCTGGGTTGGAACTTGCGGGGTATGTGCTGGAAAGTTTGGCCGTCTCACGAATTGCAGCTTCGATTGATGAATTGGAACTCGGTGTCGGAATCGTTGATATCGGACATGAAACGACCACTCTTTCAATTTACGAAAAAAATGATTTAGTGTACTCAACGACACTTTCGTATGGCGGAGATCATCTGACACGCGATTTGACGTATAAAATGAATTGTAAATACCAAGATGCAAAACTCGCCAAAGAAGAATATGGTGTCGCACTGGAAGCACTCGGAGACCCGGAAGAGAAAGTTTCCTACGTGACGATTAACGGAGAACACTGTTTCGAACCACAGACGGAGATCGGTTTTGTACTGGAAGCCCGTCTGGAAGAGATTTTTGAAATGATCCAGAAACGAATGACACAAGCCGGATATGCACAAATGAACAGCGGCATCATTCTTTGTGGCGGCAGTTCTTCCTTACCAGGAATTGACCAACTCGGTAAGCGGATCTTTAAACAAAGCGTGAACGTGTATCAACCAGCCAGCTTAGGGATTCGTCATCCGAAATATGCTGTCGCTGCCGGAATGTTACGCTACGTGCTGTCACGCAGTGCCGTTTCGAAGTCAGGGTTTGACCGGGCGGACGAAAAGGGAATAGCCGCACAAGGACGTGAGCAAGAAGAGTTACTTGCACACCCTTCCCAACCTTCAGTACGCGAAGAGCGACCACAGAAGGAACAGCCTCCAAAAGAGCGGAAGTCATTCAGCAGTTTCTTTGAGAAATTTTTCGGCTAAATAAAAAATTATCAGTAAAAAAATAGGGGGCCCCTTTTATGTTGCATTTTGATGAAATGATGGACCAAGTAGCTAAAATCAAAGTCATCGGAGTAGGTGGCGGTGGTTCAAACGCTGTCAACCGAATGATTGAACATGGTGTCCAAGGCGTAGAATTCATCGCTGTCAATACGGATGCACAAGCTCTAAACATGTCACAGGCGGATGTAAAACTTCAACTGGGAGCAAAACTGACACGTGGTCTTGGTGCCGGAGCAAATCCGGAAATCGGTAAGAAAGCTGCCGAAGAAAGCCGCGAACAGTTGACAGAAATTCTATCTGGTGCCGATATGGTTTTCGTAACAGCAGGAATGGGTGGCGGTACCGGAACAGGTGCAGCACCGGTCATCGCTGAAATTTCTAAAGAAATCGGTGCGTTGACAGTAGGTGTCGTCACAAAACCTTTCATGTTCGAAGGCCGCAAACGGATGCAACATGCTGTTTCAGGCGTGCAGAACTTTAAAGAAAAAGTCGATACACTCATCGTCATTCCGAATGATAAATTGCTTGAAATCGTCGATCGTAACACGCCGATGCTTGAAGCCTTTAAAGAAGCCGATAACGTGCTTCGTCAAGGTGTTCAAGGGATTACGGACTTAATCGCCGTTCCGGGTCTCATTAACTTGGACTTCGCGGATGTTAAAACGATCATGACGGAAAAAGGTTCAGCATTGATGGGTGTCGGTGTTGCAACGGGTGAACACCGTGCGACAGAAGCCGCGAAAAAAGCGATTTCGAGTCCATTGCTTGAAACATCGATCGAAGGTGCAAAAGGCGTCTTGATGAATATCACCGGTAGTGCGAACTTGAGCCTTTACGAAGTAACGGAAGCTGCTCAAATCGTTCAAAGCGCTGCGGACGAAGAAGTCAACTTAATCTTCGGATCAGTCATCAATGACAACTTGGAAGACGAAATCATTGTTACGGTCATCGCAACGGAATTCGAAAACGAGCCACTCGATTTTGAAATCCCGTCAGCACAAGAAATGATGAAAAACCTGCTCAAGAAAAAGCAGGCGTCGACACCATCACCAGTAGCTGAAGAACCTAAACCGCAAGTCGAAGAGACACCTATTAGCTCGAACCAAGAATCAGCAAAAGGGTCAGATGTCGAAGAGACGATGGATATTCCTTCTTTCCTTCGCCGGAATAATCGTTAATTCGATATTCCCGGGACACGACTGCTAGATCAAGAGGTGTCGCGTAAGCGACACCTCTTTTTTTAAAAAAGGATGGGATGAGATGTTTGGTCAATGGATAAAATGGGATACCCCGACAGGAACGGTCCGTGCAGCGTTTACGACAAAGTTTTCAGCACCTCACGGTCAAGGCAACTTAGGACTGCATGTAAAAGATGATCCGGAAGGTGTCATTAAAAATCGTGAAGTCATCGTGCGGCAACTGGATTTAGCCCTGGAAAACTCAGTATGGGCTGAACAGGTGCACGGCAATCATGTCGAGCAAGTAACGACCCTCGAGTCCGGTCGTGGAGCCGCAGATTACGAAACGGCAATCAAGGGTACAGATGGACTGGTGACAACGGATTCAAACGTCTTATTGATGATGCTGTTTGCAGACTGTGTGCCGCTCCTTTTCTGTGATCCGCGGACCGGTATCATTGCAAACGTTCACGCTGGCTGGCGCGGAACGGTTGCCAACATCGTCGAAGCCACATTGACAAAGATGGAACAAGCCGGTGCCGAACGTTCTTCGATTCAGATGGTGATCGGACCCTCGATCCGGGAATGTTGTTATGAAGTAGATGGTCCTGTTCTTGAGGCGGTTGACCAACTGAACTTGGAAGAGTCTCCTTATACTAAAAAAGAAGACGGAAAAGCTATGTTATCACTTCAAAAAACCAATGCCATGTTAGCCGAACGCAGTGGTGTCGGTGATGTGCTGGATACAGGAATCTGTACGAACTGCCAGGCGGAAGACTACTTCTCCTATCGTCATGGGGATCATGGTGGACGGTTTGCCAGTTTGATTGTAAAGGAGTCTCTCGATGTCAATTTCTGAAAATGTACAACAAGTCCGACAAAACATGAAACAGGCGTATGAAAAGACCGATCAAAAAAAGCAGGTACAATTGATCGGCGTGACGAAATCAGTTTCAAGTGAAGTGGCGGCGGAGTTGCTGGCGGCAGGTATAACGGCACTGGGTGAGAATCGTCCGGAAGGATTGACCGACAAACAAACGGTCTTAGGACGTGAGGCCTGTGAGTGGCATTTTATCGGAACACTGCAGACCCGTAAAGTCCGGCAAGTCATTGATCGGATTGACGTGTTACATTCCTTGGACCGCTTGCATCTTGCGGAAGAAATCAATAAACGTGCCAAGCAGCCAGTCGATTGTTTTGTGCAAGTCAACGTTTCTGGTGAAGAATCCAAGCAGGGGATTGATCCGGAAGATGTTCACTCATTTTTGCATGAGGTAGGACAATATCCGATGGTCCGTGTAATCGGACTGATGACGATGGCTCCGTTGACAGAAGACGAACAAGTACTCCGTTCTGTTTTTCGTTCACTTCGTGTCTTGCGAGACGAAGTGGCAACCCGTCAACTCCCGCATGCACCGTGCACGGAATTGTCGATGGGGATGTCATCGGACTATCAGATTGCCATTGAAGAAGGCGCGACATATGTCCGAATCGGTACGACGTTAGTCCAGTCATAAATTGCCTAGATATACGAAAGGAGAATTGATATGGGATTCAAAACAAAAATGCAAAATCTATTTCTCGGTAATACAGACGATTTAGATGAACTCGAATATGAAAATGATGCTACAATAAATAAAGGTAGAGGTGCATCACAGCAAGAATATGACGAGTATTATGAGGATTCTACCCCTACTGTTACTCAAAAGGAGGACCCTGTGAGACAATCGAACATCGTACCCATTCATACAAAAAAGGCGAAATCACAAGTCATTCTCAGTGAGCCGCGTGTGTTTAACGAAGCACAGGAAATCGGCGAACATCTTCGTCAAAATCGTGCTGTCATCGTGAACATGCAACGGATGTCTAAAGATCAATCACGCCAAATGATTAATTTCCTGTCAGGTGTCGTGTTTGCTCTTGATGGAACGATTACGACTATCAGTCAAAATACACTCCTCTGTGTACCGAACAACGTCGAGCTGGCCGGAAGTATCTCAAATCTGCTCGGTGAAGATGATATCAACCATAAGGGGTGGTAAGCATGGATTCGCAAGTCATGTACGCAATCGGTCGTACACTCAGCACGTTACTTCAATATTACAGCTACGTCATGATTGCCTATATTTTATTATCGTGGTTCCCAAATGCACGTGAATCACGATTCGGTCAAGTCCTGGCCATGTTAGTCGAACCTTTCCTCGCACCGTTCCGACGGATTATCCCGCCCATCGGAGGTATGCTTGACATTTCACCTATCGTTGCCTTTTTAGTGCTTAATTTGGCACAGGCAGGCATTCGAGCGATCTTCTTCTAATGAGCGTTTATGATCATTATCGCGGACATGAGCGGGAGTTCGTCGATCTCGTCCTAAACTGGATCGACCATGTCGAAGCGACCTACACATTTAAAGTGACAGACTTTCTGGATCCGCGTGAACAACAGATTACCCGAGAACTTGTCGGAACAAAATGTGCCCTCTTTTTTGAGGGCGGTTTTGAAGGTGCGGAACGACAGCGTGCCCTCATTGCCCCTGATTATTACGAGCTTGATGCCAACGATTTTGATATCGCCATTTATCGTATCCATTATCCCACAAAATTCGTCGAGCTCTCGCATCGCCAGGTGACAGGGACATTACTAAACGTCGGATTAAAACGAGGGAAATTCGGTGACGTCGTCATCCAAGATCAACTCGTCCAGTTCGCCGTCGCGAAAGAAGTGGCTTCTTATATTGAAGCGAACGTCGATCGTGCGGGGAAAACCAAGATCCGGTTGTCACTCGTGGATTCAGAAGAACAGTTGAAAATCAAGGATCAAGAATGGCAGGAAGAACTGGGATTTGTCAGTTCGCTCCGTTTTGATACGGTCGTCAGTGAAATCCTTGGATTTTCAAGACAAAAAGCGCAAAGCCTGATTAAGCAGGGTGAAAGTAAAGTCAATTATAAAATCGTTGAAGATCCGAGCTTTTTGTTAGAGGAAGGCGATTTGCTGTCACTTCGCGGAACGGGACGTGTCAAGTTGATTGCCGTACTCGGTTCAACGAAACGGGACCGGATCAAACTGCAATACGGTCTGCTAAAAGGATAACCAACAAGCTGAGGGAGGATTTCATCATGCCATTGACGCCACTTGATATTCACAATAAGGAATTTACACGTAAGTTTCGCGGCTATGACGAAGATGAGGTCAATGAATTTCTTGATCAAGTCATCAAAGATTTTGAATTGTTGCTCCGGGAAAACCGTCAACAGCAAGAAGTCATTCAAAACATGCAGTCTCGTGTCGATTACTTCAGCTCGATGGAGGAAACGCTAAACAAATCCATCATCGTGGCACAAGAAGCGGCAGAAGAAGTCAAAGCGAATGCGACGAAAGAAGCGAGCCTCATCGTCAAACAAGCAGAACGGGAAGCCGAACAACTGCAGGATGCGGCACAGCGCCGAGCGCAGCGGACTGATTTTGAAGTCGAACAGATGCGTAAAAAAATCGAATTGTACCGTAATCGATTCAAAGTATTGATCGACGCACAGATGGAATTGTTGACGAGCCACGACTGGGATGCATTTGATAGTTCGACCCGGGGTGTGCTTGACGAGATTCCGGCAGTTGCGTATAATGACGACGATGTCGTATAAGTTAAATCATTGAGAAGGACACGTCTTTTATCTAAATACTGTCAGCGAATCGGGGACCGGTGTGAGCCCGATCAGTCAAGGATAAAAGGTATCCCCTTTGAGTGTGGAACTGAACCTGTTCAGTAAGTTCCACCGTTTCGCCTCCGTTATCAGGCTCTTAAGTGGTAATCCGTTTTTCAGGGTTGCTAGTAGGGTGGTACCGCGAGTTCAAGCCAACTCGTCCCTATCAGGGGATGTGTTTGGCTTTTTTTGTACGCAAAATTCAGATAAGTGAGGGAATGCCAGATGGAATACAAAGATACGTTATTGATGATGAAAACGGAATTTCTAATGCGGGGAAACCTGCCGAAACGTGAGCCGGATATGCAGGCACGTTGGAACGAGATGAACCTGTATGAAGCCGTCCAGGAGAAAAATGCCGGCAAGCCGACATTCATTCTTCATGATGGTCCTCCTTACGCTAACGGAGACATCCACATGGGACACGGATTAAACAAAGTCTTAAAAGACATCGTCGTCCGTTACAAGTCGATGAACGGGTTCCGTTCTCCGTATGTACCGGGTTGGGATACGCACGGACTTCCGATCGAAACAGCGCTTCAAAAAGCGGGTGTCGACCGGAAGTCGATGTCGGTCGCAGAATTCCGTGAGCTGTGTGCCAAATATGCATTAGAGCAAGTCGATCACCAACGGGAACAATTCAAGCGTCTTGGTGTTCTCGGTGACTACGACAATCCATACATCACGTTACAACCGGAATTCGAAGCGGCACAAATCCGTCTGTTCGGTGATATGGCGAATAAAGGATACATCTATAAAGGGAAAAAGCCGGTCTACTGGTCGCCGTCTTCGGAGTCTGCTCTCGCAGAAGCAGAAATCGAATATCAGGATAAACGTTCGGCTGCAATCTATGTGGCGTTCCAAGTCATGGACGGAAAAAACATCCTGGAGCCGACAGATCATTTCGTCATCTGGACGACAACACCTTGGACGATTCCGGCGAACCTCGGGATCTCTGTCAGCGGTGAGTTGACGTATGCTCGGATTGAGCACGAAGGAAAAGGCTATATCGTCGCCGAAACACTCGTACCGGAAGTCATCGAAGCCCTCGGCTGGGAAGGTGCGACGATTGGTCGTGTCTTCGACGGAGCCGACTTTGAATACATCAAAGCGAAACATCCGCTCTATGACCGCGAATCACTTGTCATGCTCGGCGATCATGTCACGGCAGAAGCGACGGGTGTCGTTCATACTGCGCCTGGACACGGGGAAGATGACTTCCGAATCGGTCAAGCGTACGGTCTTGATGTCCTTTGTCCGGTCGACGACAAAGGGGTCATGACGGCAGAAGCACCTGGTTTTGAAGGATTATTCTATGAAGATGCCAACAAAGAAATCGGTGTGGCACTAGAAGAAGCCGGTGCATTGTTAAAACTGTCGTTCATCAAACACTCGTATCCGCACGACTGGCGGACGAAAAAACCGGTTATCTTCCGGGCGACACCACAGTGGTTTGCTTCGATCAAAGATTTCCGGGCGGAGATCCTCGATGAAATCAAAGAAGTTCAGTGGGTACCGGAGTGGGGCGAAACACGTCTTCACAACATGTTCAAAGACCGCGGAGACTGGGTCATTTCCCGTCAACGCGCGTGGGGTGTCCCATTGCCGATCTTCTATGCTGAAGACGGTACGGAAATCGTCACACCGGAAACAATCGACCACATCGCCAATCTGTTTGCCGCTCACGGATCAAATGTCTGGTATGAGCGCGAAGCCGTTGATCTGTTACCGGAAGGCTTTACGCATCCGGCAAGCCCGAACGGCATCTTCAAAAAAGAGACGGATATCATGGACGTCTGGTTCGATTCCGGCTCATCCCATGCCGGTGTCCTCGCGACACGTCCGGAACTCGAGCGTCCGGCTGACTTGTACCTGGAAGGGTCTGACCAATATCGCGGATGGTTCAACTCGTCTCTTTCGACATCCGTCGCAACGACAGGGAAAGCACCTTATAAAGCGGTCGTCAGTCACGGATTCGTCCTTGACGGTCAAGGGCGGAAGATGTCGAAATCAATCGGAAACACGATTGCACCAATCCAAATCATGCAACAGTTCGGAGCGGAAATTCTTCGTCTTTGGGTGGCTTCCGTCGATTATCAATCAGATGTCCGTGCTTCAATGGACAACTTCAAACAAGTATCGGAATCTTACCGGAAAATCCGGAATACGGTTCGCTTCCTGCTCGGAAACCTCGACCAGTTCGATCACACGACGCACCGTGTGGCATTTAAAGACTTGCCGGAATCGGATCGCTTCATGCGGACGAAACTCGATCAACTTGTCGGTAAAGTAAAGGCAGCGTACGATGCGTACGACTTCATGGCGGTCTATCAACTGTTGCATAACTTCTGTGTCCTGGACTTGTCTTCGTTCTATCTCGATTACACGAAAGATATCTTGTACATCGAAAAAGAAGATGCACCGGCGCGTCGTGCCGTTCAAACAGTCATGTATGATACCGTCGTCACATTGTTACAACTGATGGCACCGGTCTTACCGCATACAGCCGACGAAGCGTGGGAATTCGTTCCCGGCGTCGAGACGGCGAGTATTTTCTTGACGGATCTTCCGGAAGCACCGGAAATGACGGAAGAAGGTCTTGCATTGATCGCGAAATGGAACAGTTTCCTCGTCTTCCGCGATGATGTCCTAAAAGCACTCGAAGAAGCACGTGCCGAGAAACTTGTCGGGAAAACGCTCGAAGCGAAACTCCTGCTTGCACCGAATGACGAAACGAAAGCGTTGCTTGCGACAATCGATCACCTCGAACAACTATTGCAAGTTTCGCAAATCGAGTTTGTCGCTTCGGCCGAGAAATCGTACGGAACGACAGGCATCACTGTTCTGAAAGCAGACGGCGAAAAATGTGAACGCTGCTGGACATATTCGACTGAACTTGGACAAGATCCGGCTCATCCGACACTTTGCCCACGTTGTACTGAAGTCGTCAATTCTTTATAATGAATCAGGGAGGGGCAGCTACGGCGACTTCGTAGCGGTCCCTCATTATTTTTGGATGTGGAGGAAAAAAGAATGTGGCTTTACTTAGCGATTGCTGCTGTACTCGTCGGAGTGGATCAATTGACGAAATGGATCGTCGTCCAACAGATGACGATTGGTCAAGCGATTGAGATCATTCCCAATTTCTTTTATTTAAATTCATACCGGAATCGTGGTGCCGCCTGGGGAATGCTTGAAGGGAAATTCGGTTTTTTCTTCGTCATTACGCTGGTCGTCGTCATCGGGCTGATTTATTTTCTTTACAAAGAAGGCACAAAAAACAAAGTATTTGCTTGGAGTGTCGCCTTGTTACTCGGCGGTGCGGTCGGAAATTTCATCGACCGGATGGCCCGTGGAGAAGTCGTCGACTTTTTTCATTTTTATCCGTTCGGGTATAATTTCCCGATTTTTAATGTCGCAGACGTCAGTTTGACGTTTGGTGTTATTTTGATGCTGATCAGCGTCATGTTTGAAGAGCGTTTGACTAAGAAGGGAACGATTGATTAAATGAATGAACAAAATGAATGGGCTGTTAAAGCCAATGGTGCTACCGGTCGAATTGATAAATGGTTAGCTGAACAACAAGACTGGTCCCGGTCACAAGTCCAGGACTGGTTAAAAGCGGGTCACGTCGAAGTAGACGGACGGATCGTGAAACCGAACTACAAGATGTCTGGAACAGAAGAAATCCTTGTTCGCATCCCAGAAGCGGTCGAGCTTGAAGTCCTACCGGAAGATATCCCGCTGGATGTCGTCTATGAAGACAGCGACGTCATCGTCATTAATAAACCAAAAGGGATGGTCGTGCATCCGGCAGCCGGTCACGTATCGGGAACACTCGTCAATGCCTTGCTCCATCATTGCCAGGATTTGTCCGGCATCAACGGCGTCAAACGTCCGGGGATTGTCCACCGGATCGATAAAGACACATCAGGTCTCTTGATGGTCGCTAAAAATGATTTGGCTCATGAATCGTTGGCGCAACAATTGAAAGACAAAACGACAGAGCGTCTTTATATCGCACTGGTCCACGGCGAGATTCCACATGAACTCGGGACGATTGAAGCACCGGTCGGCCGTGACAAAAATGACCGTCAGCGGATGACGGTAACAGATAAAAACTCGAAAGCAGCTGTGACACATTTCCGTGTTCTCGAACGGTATGAAGGCTTTACGGTCGTCGAATGTAAACTCGAAACAGGACGGACGCACCAAATCCGTGTCCACATGCGTTACATCGGTTTCCCGCTTGCCGGAGATCCGAAATACGGCCCACGTAAAACGATGAAAATGAACGGTCAAGCGCTTCACGCTGCGGTTCTTGGATTCAAGCATCCGCGGACCGGCGAGATGTTGCATTTCGAAGCACCGTTGCCGGAAGAGATGACGTTTGAGATCAGCCAGTTGAAAAAACTTGAATTAGAGTCTTGACGTTTTTCTAATAAAACGGTAGAGTATCACCTAGAGAGCGATGCGAGACATCTGCCTCAAACAATCGGTCGTCCGCGTTGACGATCCTACCCATAGCACACCTTTAAACGAGTCCGGAGAGGCTACGAAAGGGAGACACTTCATTTGTGTAGATACGTGCAGTTTCGGCTGCCCAACACTTATTGTCTTCAACAACCTCCTGCGACTTAGCGCAGGAGGTTTTTTTTGCAGAAAGGAGCACCTCATGAAACCATCCGTCATTTTAGATGAAGCGGCAATCAGTCGTGCGTTGACACGCATCGCCCATGAAATCATCGAACGCAACAAAGGAATCGACCAACTGATGATTGTCGGCATCAAAACACGCGGGGAGACACTCGCCCGTCGTTTGGCCCGCCGGATTGAAGAAATCGAAGGAAAGCCGGTCTTGCTGGGTGTCGTCGACATCTCGATGTACCGGGATGACTTATCGAAAAAAAGTCTCGAGCCGGAAATCAAAGGAACGGATATGCCGGAGACGGTGACCGGAAAAATCATCGTCCTCGTCGATGACGTCCTGTACACCGGACGAACCGTCCGCGCCGCAATGGATGCGCTCGTTGACCATGGTCGCCCGAGTATGATCCAGCTCGCAGTCCTCGTTGACCGGGGACACCGGGAACTGCCGATCCGCCCGGATTTCATCGGGAAAAATGTCCCGACCTCACGTGAAGAACAAGTTGTCGTCGCTTTATCCGAAGTCGATGACGCTGATCAAGTATTCATCAAACGTTAAACACAAATACCTTTAACGTGGTCCAGAGAGACCAGAAAGGGAGTTATCCTCATGCAAACACACAAACCAGTTCTCGATGTACAAGAACGACCAAAACATCCTCTTCAGTGGCTGATGCTCAGCCTCCAACATGTCTTCGCGATGTTTGGCGCGACGGTCCTAGTTCCGTTATTAACGGGATTAAACACATCCGTCGCCCTCGTCGCAAGCGGAGTCGGCACGTTGATTTTCCTCGCCGTCACCCGCTTTAAAGTTCCGACGTACTTAGGTTCAAGTTTCGCTTATATCGTCCCGATCATTGCCGTCAGTGAACGCTGGGGTGTCGAAGACGCACTTGTCGGCGGAATGGTTGCCGGACTTGTCTACGGAATCGTTTCCCTCGTCATCACGTATACAGGTGTCGGCTGGTTAATGAAACTGTTGCCGCCGGTCGTCATCGGCCCCGTCATCATGGTCATCGGATTATCGCTTGCTCCAACAGCCGTCAACATGGCAATGAACGGAGCGGACGGGAAGTACAACGGTACCTTCCTGCTCGTCGCCTTGACGACACTCGCTGTCACCTTGCTTGCGATGACGTACTTTAAAGGAATATGGAGTACCGTCCCGATTCTGTTCGGTATCCTGACCGGATATCTGGTCGCCGTCGCTGCCGGGATTGTCGACTTCACGTCACTGAAACAAGCGAGCTTCTTCCAGGTGCCGAACTTTACGGTGCCATTCCTCGACTACTCGCCGACACTAAACTGGGCGGCACTTGCGCTCATCGTTCCGGTCACACTGGTCACATTGACAGAGCATATCGGAGAACAAAAAGTGACATCACGGATTATCGGGCGCGAGACGCTTCTTGATCCGGGGATGCACCGGACGGTTCTCGGGGATGGCCTGGCGAAGACGATTGCCTCGATCCTCGGCGGTCCGCCGGTCACGACGTATGGTGAAAACAACGGCGTCATGGCCATCACCCGCGTCTACAGTGTCTTTGTCCTCGGAGGCGCAGCAGTTCTTGCCATCAGTTTTGGTTTCCTCGGCTATGTGGAAGGGTTCATCAAGACGATACCGACACCTGTCATGGGCGGCATCAGTATCCTGTTGTTTGGGGTCATCGCCTCGAACGGTCTGCGGACACTGGTCGAAAGTAAGGTCGATCTTGCCGATAAACGAAACCTGACGATCACAGCGGTCATTCTGGTCATCGGGATTGGTGGAGCTGCCCTCAAAATCGGCAACTTCTCGCTTGAAGGTATGGCACTGGCCACGATCTTAGGAGTCCTTCTGAATTTGATCTTGCCGAAAACAAAGGTCGAAACGGCAGAACACGAACAAGAAATACCACAATCGAAACGAGCAGCTAACGACTTTTAAGACGTTCCAGAGAGAACGATAAAGTGGAGGCCCTTCAGAAACAGGTGGCGACATCTGTCTTCTTCAGCGCACCTTCACATCAGAAGGTGCGCTTTTTTGCGGCCCAAAGGAGAGAATAACATGCAGACACGACAACGGATTGCCCATTTTACGAGTCTTGACGCATTAGCGACAGAAGACATCGAACAGTTGATTGAGCGGGCACTGCAGCTGAAACAAGGCGCACCTGTCCGACCGCTTCCGACGAAAACCGTCGCCAACTTATTTTTCGAACATTCGACACGGACTAAATGTTCGTTTGACATGGCGGAACATCATCTCGGACTGCATGTACTGCCGTTCGAAACGGCAACTTCATCCGTCCAAAAAGGGGAAACGTTGCTGGATACGTGCAAAACGTTACAAGCAATCGGCGTGGATGCCCTCATCATCCGACACGGAGAGACCGGTTATTATGAACCATTACAACAACAGTTGTCGATTCCAATCATCAATGCCGGAGACGGCAGCGGGCAACATCCATCGCAATCACTGCTCGATTTGATGACGATGTATGCGGAATACGGTCATGTCAGCGGAAAAACGATCGTCATCTGCGGTGATCTCCGGCACAGTCGGGTTGCCCGTTCAAACGCACACGTCTTGCAACGCTTAGGAGCGACCGTCATCGGTTCCGGACCGAGGGAATGGTTTGACGAGACGATGGGTATCACCTACCGGGAGATGGACGAGGCGGTGGCGACGAGTGACATCATCATGCTGCTCCGAGTCCAGCACGAGCGGCATACGGATGGCCGTCCGTTTGCAGCGAAAGAGTACCACGAACGGTACGGATTGACGGAACAACGGATGAAGCGCATTCGACCGGAAGCAATTGTGTTACATCCGGCACCGGTCAACCGTGGTGTTGAGATTGCCGACGAATTGGTGGAGCATCCACAATCACGTATCTTTGATCAGATGACGAACGGTGTGTTTGCCCGAATGGCGATTTTGGAACGGGCATTTGAGACAGCAACGATAAAGGAGATGATCTAAAATGGCGATTCGAATTGATCATGCAACATGGTATAAAAACGGGGAACTGCAAAAGTCGAGTATTCGCATGGAGGACGGGGTCTTTACGGATCTTGATGCGACACCACTTGAAACGGATCAGGTGATTGATGCCATGGGATACACGGTGGCACCTGGATTTGTGGATGTTCATGTTCATTTACGCGAACCGGGCGGCGAACATAAAGAGACGATTGCGACCGGAACAGCGGCAGCGGCAGCCGGCGGATTTACAACGATTTGTCCGATGCCGAATACGCGACCGGTTCCGGACGACCGCGAGACGCTGGATGCGCTCTTTAAAAAGATTGAAGAAACGGCATCTGTCCGTGTTTTCCCTTATGCGGCGATTTCAAAAAATCAGCTAGGGCAGGAACTCGTCGCATTTGAACAACTGACTGATGCCTTTGCCTTCACGGACGATGGAGTCGGCGTCCAAAGTGCCGCCGTCATGCGGGAAGCGATGACACGTGCTGCCGCCGTCCCAAAAAGTATCATCGCCCATTGTGAAGATGATTCGCTGAAAGCAGGCTGTGTCCATGAAGGGGCATACAGTGCACGGGAAGGATTGCAGGGAATCCCGTCACTTGCAGAAAGCATTCATATCGCCCGGGATGTCTTGATTGCGGAAGCGACCGGCTGTCATTATCATGTCTGCCACGTCTCGACAAAGGAATCCGTCCGGGTCATCCGGGATGCGAAACGGGCGGGAATTCGGGTGACGGCAGAAGTTACGCCGCACCATTTAGTATTGACGGAAGACGATATCATCGGACGCGATCCGAACTTCAAGATGAATCCACCGCTTCGGAGTGAAGCGGATCGCCAAGCGTTGCTTGCAGGACTGCAAGACGGAACGATTGATTGCATCGCGACAGACCATGCGCCGCATGCCGCGGAGGAAAAAGCACTCGGCATCGAACGGGCACCGTTCGGGATTACTGGATTTGAAACGGCCTTTCCGTTGCTCTATACGAAACTGGTCGAAACCGGCATCTTTACGCTGAATCAGTTGTTCGACTGGATGTCACGTAAACCGGCCGATTTGTTTGACTTACCGTTCGGACGGATTGAAATCGGGGCGCCCGCCGATCTTGTCCTGCTTGATCTCGAGACGGTCCGGACGGTACAACCGGACCAGTTCCTCTCAAAAGGAAAAAATACTCCGTTTGCTGGAGCAGCACTAACCGGTTATCCGGTCTTGACATTCGTCGGTGGAGAAATCGTATTCAAGGGGGAAAAAGCACATGTCTAAACGGACGTTGATTTTAGAGGATGGAATGGTATTTGAAGGAGAAGCGTTTGGTTCAAGCGAGGTGACGATGGGAGAGGTTGTCTTCCAGACCGGGATGACCGGATACCAGGAGATGTTATCCGATCCGTCTTACTGCGATCAAATGATTGTGTTAACGAATCCTTTGATCGGCAACTATGGAATGAACCGTGACGACTATGAAACGACCCGGCCGCTTGCGAAAGCACTGATTGTCCGGGAAGTCTGTCACACGCCATCGAACTTCCGCTCGCAGACGTCTCTTGCGACAGCTTTGGAAGAATTCAACATTCCCGGATTAACCGGCATCGATACGCGGCAACTGACACGACATCTGCGGTCAAAGGGTGTTATGCGGGGATTGCTCGTTGACGGTACGTACGATTTGACCGAGCAACTGGAGCGGCTCAAGCAAATGGCGCTTGCGACCGATCAGGTAAAACGGGCTTCGACGGAACGGGCCTATGTCATTCCAGGTGCCGGTCCGAGAATCGTCCTGGTCGATTTCGGCGCGAAACTGGGCATTATCCGCGAGCTCGTCCGACGCGGCTGTGAAGTCGTCGTCGTTCCGCACGACGTGACGGCAACAGACGTCTTGCGTTACGTCCCGGACGGTGTGATGTTATCAAACGGTCCCGGGAATCCGAAAGATGTCCCGACCGCCATTCCCTTGATTCAGGAACTGACGGGACAAGTCGTCATTTTCGGTATCTGTCTCGGTCATCAACTGATTGCCTTAGCACATGGCGCAGACACATTTAAGCTGCCGTTCGGTCACCGGGGAGCGAATCATCCAGTCGAAGATCTTCGGACGGGACAAGTCAGCATCACATCACAAAATCATGGATATGCCGTGGAGGAACAGTCGCTTGCCGGCTTGAATCTCAAGTTGACGCACCGGGCGATCAATGATGGAACCGTCGAAGGAATCCGCCATACGACACACCCTGTCTTTTCGGTCCAGTATCATCCGGAAGCCTCTCCCGGACCGATGGATGCCAATGATTTATTCGATCAGTTTTTAACAGAAATCACGAACCAACAGGAGGTCTCTCATGCCTAAACGTCAAGATATTCAAAAGATTCTCGTCATCGGATCCGGTCCAATCGTCATCGGACAAGCAGCAGAATTTGATTATGCCGGAACACAAGCCTGCCAAGCCCTGAAAGAGGAAGGGTACGAAGTCGTTCTCGTCAACTCGAATCCGGCCACCATCATGACGGATCCGACTGTAGCGGATCGGGTCTACATCGAACCGTTGCAAGCAGAGTTTGTTGCCCGCATCATTCGGAAAGAACGTCCGGATGCGTTACTCGCGACACTCGGCGGACAAACGGGACTGAATCTCGCCGTTGAACTGGATCGACTCGGTGTGCTCGCCGAATACGGCGTCGAACTGCTCGGGACGAAACTGACGGCAATCGAGGAAGCGGAAGATCGTGATTTGTTCAGAAAATTGATGTTTAAACTCGGACACGGTGTACCGGAAAGTGAAATCGTGCATACAGTCGAAGAAGCCGAGCAGTTCTGTGCGAAGATCGGTCTGCCGATCATCATTCGACCGGCCTATACACTCGGTGGAACCGGCGGCGGTATCGCCGAAACGATGGATGAGTTCATCCGGATTGTCGAAGGTGGACTGAAAGCCAGTCCGGCGACCCAAGTCTTGCTGGAAAAATCGATTGCCGGCATGAAAGAAGTCGAGTTCGAAGTCATGCGGGACGCGACGAACCAGGCAATCATCGTCTGTGCGATGGAAAACTTTGATCCGGTTGGTGTCCACACGGGGGATTCAATCGTCTTTGCCCCGACACAAACGTTATCCGACCGTGATTATCAGATGATGCGGAATGTATCGCTTGATATCATCCGTGCACTCGGAATCGAAGGCGGATGTAACATCCAGTTCGCACTCGATCCGGTCAGCTTCACGTATTATGTCATTGAAGTCAATCCGCGGGTCTCACGTTCGTCAGCACTGGCTTCAAAAGCGACGGGGTATCCGATTGCCAAACTGGCTGCCAAGATCGCCGTCGGGTATGCCTTATCCGAATTAAAAAATCCGATTACGGAAACGAGTTTTGCCTCGTTCGAACCGGCACTCGACTATGTCGTCGCCAAAATTCCCCGCTGGCCGTTTGATAAATTTGAATCGGCCGACCGGACGCTCGGTACCCAGATGAAAGCGACAGGTGAAGTCATGGCAATGGGCCGGACGATGGAGGAAGCTTTGCTGAAAGCGGTTCGTTCGCTTGAAATCGGACAAGCGGACTTACACATGAACCGTTTTGCCGAGATGAATGAAGCCGACCTGCACCGTCATATCATCAAAGCGACAGATGAACGCCTGTTTGCCCTGTATGCCGGCATCGAACGTGGTCATACCGTCGAACAATTGCACGAATGGACGAGCATCGACCGGTTGTTCCTGGAAAAACTGCAGCATATCCACCGGATCGAACAAGACATCGTCAAGCAGGGATTGACATCGGAACGTCTCCGCCATGCGAAACGTTACGGTTTCAGTGACCAGATGCTGGCCCGGATCACGCAACAGACCGAGTCAGCGATCCGGCAGATCCGCAACGAATCCGGACTCCATCCCGTTTATAAAATGGTCGACACGTGTGCTGCAGAATTTGCATCCGACACACCGTATTACTACGGGACATACGAAGTCGAAAATGAAGCGGTTCCGACGACACGATCGTCGATTCTTGTTCTCGGTTCCGGACCGATCCGGATTGGACAAGGGGTGGAATTCGATTACGCCACCGTCCATTCGATCCAAGCGATTCGCGAAGCCGGATACGAAGCCATCATCGTCAACAATAATCCGGAGACGGTTTCAACCGATTTTTCGATTTCCGACCGGCTCTATTTTGAACCATTGACGACGGAAGACGTACTCGAAGTCATCCGAAACGAACAGCCAATCGGTGTTATCGTCCAATTCGGCGGTCAGACGGCGATTAATCTCGCGGAATCACTGGAAGCCGAGGGCGTGAAGATCCTCGGAACGTCACTTGAAGATCTCGACCGGGCAGAAGACCGGAAACAGTTTGAAGCAGCCCTGACACAGCTCGATATTCCGCAGCCTCCCGGAAAAACAGCCGTTACAGTCGCAGAGGCAACAGCAGCGGCAAGCGAGCTTGGCTATCCCGTCCTCGTCCGCCCGTCGTATGTCCTTGGTGGACGCGCGATGGAAATCGTCTACGGAGAACAAGAACTGGAGCATTATATGAAACATGCCGTCATCGCCTCACCGGAACGTCCGGTGCTCGTCGACCGTTACTTGACGGGAATGGAGCTTGAGGTGGATGCGATTTGCGACGGAACAGATGTCGTCATACCGGGCATCATGGAACATATCGAACGGGCCGGCGTTCACTCGGGTGATTCGATCGGGGTCTATCCGCCGCAACGGGTACCGCAAGCGATCAAGGCGTTGATTGTCGATTACACGACACGCATTGCCAAGGCCTTCCGGATCAAAGGATTGCTCAATATCCAATTTGTCTTTGCTGACGGAGAACTGTATGTGCTGGAAGTCAACCCGCGGGCAAGCCGGACTGTTCCGTTCATCTCAAAAGTGACAGGGTTGCCGGTGGCACGTCTCGCGACGAACGTCATCTTAGGCGATACACTTGCGTCTTACGGATTGACGAGCGGTGTTTTACCGGAAGAAAAACTGGTTTCTGTTAAAGTACCGGTCTTCTCCTTTGCGAAGCTGAAAGAAGTGGATCCGTCGCTTGGACCGGAGATGAAGTCGACCGGCGAAGTCATCGGAACGGACCGGACACTTGAAAAAGCCCTCTACAAAGGACTGCTTGCTTCCGGAATGGCGATTCCGGAACACGGCCGGGTGCTGCTGACAGTCGCGGATCAGGACAAACAAGAGATGCTTGATCTCGCCAAACGCTTTACGGCACTCGGGTTTACGCTGCTTGCCACGACCGGAACAGCCAGTGTCCTGGAAGAACACGGATTGCGTGTTCAAGTCGTCGGCAAACTCGGTTCGGAACAAGGATCGATGCTCGAATGGATTGAAAAAGCAGAAGTCGAATATGTCATCAATACGATGAGCCGGGATTCACAAGTCACGAAAGACGGTTTCATCATCCGCCGGGCGGCAGCAGAAAACAATGTCGTCTGCCTGACTTCTCTCGATACAGCGGAAGCGTTGTTGCGGGTCATTGAAAGTCTGTCCTTTGAAGCGAGCGCGATTCAGCCGTTCGATTATATGAAAAAGGCGGTGACTCGATGATTCAACTCCTGACAGTTGTTTCACGCCGGGAAATCGCAAAAGGCGCGACAGAGTTAATCTGTCGCCGGCCTGACGCGACGGCTATCGAACCAGGTCGATTCATGCATTTACGGGTTGGCCCATTGTTACGGCGTCCCATCTCGATTGCCAACGTGGAAGGAGATTTAATCACGTTTTTATTCAAAGAAATTGGTCAAGGCACAAAAGAACTGGCCCGTCTCCGTGCCGGCGATCAAATCGATGCGCTCGGTCCGCTCGGAAACGGATTTCCGGTCGAACACGTTGCGCGTGAGGCAAAGATCGTGTTGGTCGGGGGAGGGATCGGTGTTCCGCCGCTCTACTATACAATGCGTCGGTTGGTAGAACGGGGGATTGCCTGCGAAGCGATTTTAGGATTTGATACGGCAGACAGCGTCTTTTATGAAGCCGAGTTTCAAAAGCTCGGTCCGACGACCGTGACGACTGTCGACGGGACAGCAGGTATCGCAGGATTCGTAACCGCTGCGCTCGACAGCAGCCGGTTTGATACGTTATTCGCCTGTGGACCGGAACCGATGTTACGTTCGATCCAGCAGGTGCCGGTCGAACACAAGTTTTTATCGATTGAGAACCGGATGGGATGCGGTATCGGAGCCTGCTTCGCTTGTGTCTGTCCGACACCGGACGGGCATTATGTCAAAACCTGTTCTGATGGTCCGGTCTTCCGGGCGGAAGAGGTGATCCTATGAATCGTTTGCAAGTGGCGTTACCTGGTTTGAATTTGAAAAACCCGATCATTCCGGCATCCGGATGTTTCGGATTCGGCGAAGAGTTTGCCAAGCTGTATGACTTATCGGTGCTTGGCGGCATCATGATCAAAGCAGCGACCGGAGAAGAACGGTACGGGAATCCGACACCGCGTGTCGCGGAAAGCGGAATGGGTATGCTGAATGCGATCGGCTTACAAAATCCCGGAGTGGAAGGAATCATTGCACAGAAGTTACCATTCCTCCGTCAGTTTGATACCGAAATCATCGCAAATGTAGCCGGTTCAACGCCGGAAGAATACGAAGACGTCACAAGACGGATCAGCCGGGATCCGGTCGTCAAAGCGATTGAACTGAATATCTCCTGCCCGAACGTCAAGTCCGGCGGATTACAATTCGGAACAGATCCACAGATGGCAGCCGAGCTGACGAGACGTGTCAAGGCGGTTTCCGAAAAACCGGTTTATGTCAAATTATCGCCGAACGTCACATCGATCGTCGAGATGGCCCAAGCGGTTGAACAGGCGGGAGCGGATGGACTGACGATGATCAATACACTGGTCGGGATGCGGATTGATGTTCGGACGGGTCAGCCGATTTTGGCCAACCGAATCGGTGGTTTATCCGGACCGGCCATTAAACCGGTCGCCGTCCGGATGATTCACGACGTCGCCCAAGTCGTCACGATTCCCATCATCGGGATGGGCGGCGTCATGGAAGTGGATGATGTGCTGGAGATGATTTATGCAGGAGCATCGGCAGTAGCAGTCGGTACGGCCAATTTCGTCAATCCGTTCATTTGTCAGGAATTGATTACGGATTTACCAAAACGGATGGACGAGTTGGGCATCGACCACATCATGGATATCAGGGGGAAAGCATATGGAGCAACTTTACATCGCGCTTGATTTTCAGTCAGCCGATCAAGTCGAACGGTTTTTAGAAAAATTGGCACCACACCGGCCGGCACTTAAAGTCGGGATGGAGCTGTATTATGCGGAAGGTCCAGCCTTTGTCCGTCATTTGGTCCAACAAGGACATGATGTCTTTCTCGATTTAAAAGTCCATGACATTCCGGAGACTGCCCGGCGGACGATGCGTGTCATCGGTCAGCTAGGTGTTGAACTGACAAATGTCCACGCAGCAGGCGGGAAAGCGATGATGGAGGCAGCTCTTGCCGGATTACGCGAGGCGTCGCCCAAGACACGGCTGATTGCCGTCACCCAACTGACCTCAACGGATCAAGACATGTTAACCGATCTGATGATTCCGCATGCCATGGACGAAGTCGTTGCCCGTTATGCCCGCGAAGCTGACCAGGCCGGTCTTGACGGAGTCGTGTGCTCGGCTCTGGATACGACACACATCATAGCAACCTGCCGCTCCGGCTTTCAACTCGTCACGCCGGGAATCCGGCCGAACGGAACGGATGCGAATGACCAAAAACGGATTGCGACAGTAACGGATGCACGCCTTAACGGGGCAACGGATCTCGTCATCGGACGTGCCATCACACAGGCAAAAGATCCGAAAGTCGTTTATGAAGCACTGCTCTCAGAATGGAAGGGGATTAAACAATGAATCAACTCGCACAGGCATTACTTGAAATCGAAGCGGTCACGTTGGCACCGATGGCTCCTTATACATGGGCAAGCGGATTACGGTCTCCGATTTATTGCGATAACCGGCTGACATTGTCGAGTCCGGCGGTTCGGACTTTGATTGCCGACAAATTGGCGGAACGAATCCGCCCGTTAAACGCCGACGTCATCGCCGGGACGGCGACAGCCGGTATTCCGCATGCGGCGCTCGTCGCGGAACGACTTGGTCTCCCGATGGTGTACATCCGGGGAAGTGCCAAGGGACACGGGAAAGGAAATCAGATTGAAGGGCGTTTGCAGGCCGGACAACGTGTCGTCGTCGTCGAAGACTTGTTGTCGACAGGGATGTCTTCGATTGAAGCGACGCAAGCCGTCGAAGCCGCCGGTGCTTCGGTCATCCGGATTCAGGCGATCTTCTCTTACGGCATGACCCGACTGAAGGAAAACTTGACGGCCGCTGGAGTGGAAGCCGATGCTTTACTGACGTTCACGGAATTACTGGAGACGGCTGTCGAGACCGCCTATATTTCAAAAGAAGAGCAGGAAGGATTACAAACCTGGTCGATTGATCCGGTGAAGTGGAGTGAATCTTTCCTGATCGGAACGAAACAGAATTCATAATCAGGAAACTCACCCGAGCATGGCGGAAAAGATTCGATTCGTCCGTCATGTGTTCTTTTTTTTGATACACTGAAAACAAAGAAAAGGAGCTGTTTTCAGATGTTGACCCATTATCGTGATTATGAGAGTTTCAAACAGGTGGCGATTCCGTTGCTTGAGCGACGACCCGATGTCCATCAGTTACCGCTCGGGATACTCGAACGGGGAGATGTGCCGATTTTAATGGCGATTGCGGAAGAAGGGGACCGGACGATCGTTGTGCTGCAAACGATTGAAGAACAGGCCATCTTATCAGGTGATGTCTTTACATACGAAGGAATCCGAAAATTATCGCGGATTTTAAACTGTCCCGGATATGTCGGAGAGCGGGCGATCATCGAGCCGTTGCTTGCTTCGCACAGTCCGTTTCAAGTTAAGATGGATCAAGGGATTTATACATTGACGACGGTCATTCCTCCTGTGACGCTTGACTACGAATTCCGATTGATCGAGGAACGGTTTGCACCACAGGCTGTTGCGTTCGGTTGGTCGTTCATACAGGAGACCGGTGCCCTGCCGGCGACGGAACGCAGTCGTTTGAAGAATGAGCAAACGATACGTAAACACATTGAAGCCGAAACATTATTTGGTTTGTTTGACGGGGAACAGTTATTGGCAATGGCTTCATCGAGTCGGCCAACTGCTTCCGGTGTGACGATTTCCTATGTCTTCACCCCACCAAAATGGCGAAAACAAGGGATTGCGTCTTATCTCGTGGCCTGTCTGTCCGAACATCTGTTACAACAGTATCCGATGGTATCGCTCTACACGGACTGGTCCAATAAAACATCAAACAAAATCTATCAGGCAGTCGGATTTGAACTCGCCGGACGTTCCATGCAAATCACGAAACGTCCGAAATACCAATGACCGGCTGACGACATACAAACAAAAAGCAGAGATACTCTCCTTGAATGAAGGAAAATATCTCTGCTTTTTGTATACAGATTTTAGAATGTTGCGATGAGCTTTCCGCGGACATGTCGTTCAGACAGCCGCTGTAAGCCTTTGACGAGATCTGCCGCCGGAATCTCTTCCGTAACGAGCGGGTCCAGTTCTTTTGCAGCAACCAGTTTCAAAAGCTCATCTGCCATATGACCGAGATTCCGGATGGCCCGGTCGTCTTCGCTTGCATAAGCAGCAGCGAGTGCGACTTCATGGATGGATGGTGAGAGCGTAAACGGTTTAACGACCGATTGATCGGGACCGCCGGCGATGAAAGCCAGTTGTCCGGAAAAAGCGAGTCGTCCGAGATCAGCGGTCGCTTCATCTCGACCTACTGTATTGAAAATCAGATCCGCACCACGACCGTCCGTCCAGTCGCGGATGACTTCCGTCACATTTTCTGTTTTATAGTCGATGGCAAGATCAGCACCAAGCTTCTTGACCCAGTCATGATTCTCTGTCGAGGCCGTCGTCGCGACGGCAAGTCCGAGTCGTTTCGCGAGCTGAATCCCGATTCCGCCGACACCACCGGCTCCGGCATGAATCAGGATGGTCTCTTTACCTGTCGTGTTCATCTTTTGAATGATGGCTTCATAGGCTGTCATACCGGCGCAGAGAATGGCAGCTGCCTCCGAAAAGCTGACAGCATCCGGAATTTTCGCCAACGCACGGGCATCGACGACGGCATATTCCGCAAATGCCCCGTTTTTTTGAAGATTCGTATGAACGGCGATACGTTCTCCGACTTTGATACCCGTGACATTCGGTCCTGTTTGTTCGACGATACCGGTTAAATCGACACCCGGCACATGCGGATACGTCCAGGCCGGATTTTTGATTGCTTTGTAATCGACGGGGTTCAAGGCAACTGACTTGACGCGGATCAACGCCTGACCTGCACCGGGCGTCGGCGTTTCGATCTCCTCGAACGTCCATTGATTAATTGCTTCACCTGTGTGGTTTAACCATGCTTTCATCATTAATACGCTCCTTCCGAATACGTCAGTTCATATGAGTGGGAATACAGTTCGACCAGGTTACCGAACGGGTCTTCGCAATAGACCATCCGGTAAGGTTTTTCACCCGGATAATATTCGCGGATCGGCATCCGTTGTTTACCACCATGGGCAACAATTTTTTCGACCATGCCCTCGATATCCGGATCCTGAATGGCGTAATGAAAAATGCCGGTCTTCCAGAATTCGAAATTGTTGTCTGGTTGTTCATTGTTCGGGAATTCAAATAACTCGATTCCGACCCGGTCGCCGGTCGCCATATGAGCAATCCGGAATTTTCCCCAGCCGGCTCCAAAGACATCCGTACACATGACCCCGATCGGTGAGTCATCCTCGACGACGTCCGACGGTTCCATGATGATATACCAGCCCATCACCTCCGAGTAAAATGAGATAGCTTGTTCTAGATTCGGAACAGACAGTCCGATGTGTGAGAAATTACGTGGGTACGTCATAACATCCAACTCCTTTGCTTTTTGGTTTACGATTACGATAACTTACGATACACTCGACTGCATAGTACGCACTTTGAAGTAACTACCTGAAGGAGAGACAAAAGCAATGACGACAGAACAGTTCCCAGTCAATCGGGCGCTCGCCATCATCGGCGGAAAATGGCGTCCACAGTTATATTGCACGTTAGAAGATGGTCCGAAACGTTTTTTAGAGCTGCAACGCGCAATTCCCGGTATTTCACGGAAAGTGTTGACCGATCAATTGAAAGAACTTGAACGGCTCGGAATGGTCGAACGGATTGAATTCGACGAAGCTGTCTTACATGTCGAGTACCGGTTGACAGATGCCGCTTGTACGCTGCAACCTGCGATAAAAGGTTTATGCGCCTGGGGAGAAGGGAACTAAATTCTTTGTTGATACCACTAATCTCAGGAGGTCCTTTTAGATGAAACTGACTTATCACGGGCAGTCTACTGTCACGATCGAAACGAACGGGCACCACATCGTCATTGATCCGTTTTTCAGCGGCAACGATCAGGCGATGACAAAACAGGAAGACGTCAAAGCAGACTTTATCCTGTTAACGCATGCGCATGCCGATCATATGCTGGATGCCGAAGACATCGCCAAAGCGACAGGCGCGACGATTGTCGCGACACATGAACTGGCGACGTACCTGAGCTTTAAAGGATTGAATGTTCATCCGATGAATCTCGGCGGACAGTTTGAGTTTCCGTTCGGAAAAGTCAAAATGACGCAGGCGTTCCATTCTTCAAGCATCATCGATGAAGAAAAACAGACGATCACGTACATGGGAATGCCGGCCGGCTTCTTATTGACGATTGAAGATAAAGTCATCTATCATGCGGGAGATACGGCACTGTTTGGTGATATGGCGCTCTACGGTGCACATTACGACATCGATCTTGCGTTCCTGCCGATCGGTGATAACTATACGATGGGTCCGGATGATGCCTTGGTGGCAGCAGACATGTTGCAGGCGAAAACGGTTGTGCCGGTCCATTACGACACGTTTGATCTCATCAAGCAGGATGCCGCGGCTTTCTGTGCGAATTTGGAAGCGCAGGGCCAAACCGGTCAAGCCTTGAAAATCGATGAGTCAATCGAACTGTAATTAACAGTGCAAACCAGTCAGACCGGTTTGCACTGTTAAAAACGAATCATTCTTCCGGAAGCTTGGAAAGAATGATTCGTTTTTTGTCATGCTCCATCTTCCGCCCGATGGTATTATGTGAACAATTTCGTATGATAAAGAAGGAATGTTGACAGACGAATCATAAATTCGGAATAATGGGAGAGAATTGGATGGAGGTAGACCAATGGAGGAGAACACAAGCAGAACAGAACGAAAGCGGAAACAATCATCGTTTACGCGACTAAAAGACAAACGGCGGAAAATGACGGCTTCATTCGACCGGATCGGTGCCCGTAAACCGATTCGCCGCCCGCTCATCGTCTACGGTTCGGTTATCTTAAGTCTGATGATTTTATATACGGTGACCTTATTTTTGACGACGGATTCCTTATCAAGGGGAGAAGCGTTTAAAACAACAAACCGGTATAAAACGCTTCAGATCGACGCACCGAACGGTACAATCAACTTTGTCCGGAGTACGGACGGAAACGTTCAATTGAAATTGGTTGATAGTGCGTCAAGTCAAAAACGATTAAAGATCGGGACGTCAGGAAATACATTGACAGTGACAGGGCGAGACGGATTTGCCGCACGACTCGGGAACCGTCCGAGTGAGAAGCCGGGTGATTTTTCGATTCAAGTCGGATTACCGAACTACATGAATCGAATCGATGTTGACGCTCGGTCCATTAAAGGAATGGGTGTGTATGCGAAATCAATCCGGATGTCGGCTGAGATGATGGATATAAACAAAATGGATGCCGACGATATCGTCCTGACAGCTCAAGGTAACGTCAAAGCAACGAATATGAATGCCGTCCATGCGGAAGTAACTGCAGAATCGGTTAACTTATCCGAATACGGTGCCAAACTGGATTTATCCGTCTCGACGATTGACGGCCCAGTTCGATTGAAACCAACAAAAGCGGCCGGAACGATTGCCGTAACGACGGAAGGTGACATCAAAGCTTCAGACCGGTATACGAAACGAAAAGACGACGATACCGCTTTATTTGAGTTGTCGAAACAAGAAAAACCGGAAGTGACTGTCGAGAGTGAAGTCGGGCAGGTGACGCTCGAGTGAAATTCCAATTTCGGATTGGTCTCCGGACAATCAAGACCGGAATCGCTGTAGCGATTGCCCTCAGTTTTTCTTGGTATGTCTTCGGAATTTATTCCGGTATGGGAGCGGTTGCCGCAATCGTCGCCATGCAACCGACGATTCACCGGTCGTTTAAAATCGTCTTCAACCGGATTTTAGGAACGATTCTCGGTTTAGTCTGTGGACTCGCGGTCGTCGCGACCCTCGGAGCGAATCCATTGACGATCGGGTTGGCCGTCATCGTGTCGCTTGTCTTCAACTCGATGATTGGGCGGACCGACATGTCGACGTTTGCCGCTTTTGCGATCGTGCTGATGTTTGAAAGTCCGACAGCTGACTATGTCCATTACGCGTTGACGCGGTCATTATTGACGGTCGTCGGTGTCTTATCCGCTGTCGCCGTCAACTATATCGTCTTCCCGCCGCACTACGAAGACCGCTTGTTGTTGTTCGTCAAAAAGACGACCAAACAATTGATGGAGGACTGGCGCAGTCTGGTCAAAGACGATGCGAAATTACTGACGGTCCGTAAACAGGTCTTAAAACATGAGGAAATGATTATCATGCTGCAGGAGGATCAGAAATATCCGCTTGTCGCCAGCGGTCAGAGTAAAGCATTCATTCAATTGAAGCAGCTGGTTGATCTGGAGGACAAACTTCTGTTACTGCTTGAAAGTATCGCCAGTCATCGCGACTTGCCGATGTCGGACGAACAGGAGAAGATACTCGGACAAGAAATCGATTTTCTGCTCAGCCATCATTATGATGTGATTTTTTCACACGACCGGGATCAGCCGATGTTCAGCTTTGACCAGGAAGTCAGTGAAGTGGACGATATCATCAACGGTCATTTGCTCGATTACCGAGAACAGCTGGAAAAAATGAAATAAAAAAACGTCGTCCTCGTGAATCTTTTTCAATTGAAAAAGAGCGAAGACGACGTTTTTTTTAAGGTGTCCGCAATGACTGGACAAGATCGGCATCTGGAGTGACGTAAAGTGTCGTTTGATCCGTATAGATGACGAATCCCGGTTTGGCACCACTCGGTTTTTTGACGTAACGGAGTTCTGTGAAATCGACCGGCACCTGGCTCGATTCCCGGGCCTTGGAATAATAGGCGGCGACCACCGCGGCTTCTTTTAATGTGGTCTCATCCGGCTGGTCACTGCGGATGATGACATGTGAACCGGGGATATCTTTTGTATGCAACCATGTCTCGGACCGGCGTCCGAATTTAAACGTCGCATAATCATTTTGTTTGTTGTTTTTGCCGACAAAAAATGGAATCCCGGTCGAAGATTGGTAGGCCTCAAGTTTAGGGATAAGAGGTTTCTTTTTCTTTTTGCTGCGTTCCCGGACGTATCCTTCTTCGACGAGCTCTTCCCGCATCTCTCGAATATCCTCCGGAGAAGCGACATCGAGTTGTGCCAGTAGCGACTCAAAATAATTGATTTCGAGCTGGTTTTTCTCGAGCTGCTTCGCGACTTCGATTTTAGCAGTCTTCAGTTTGTTGTAACGTTTGTAGTACCGCTGGGCATTTTCGTTCGGTGAAAAGCGGGGATCAAGGGCAATCGTAATTTCCTTCCCGTCTTCGTCATAATAATCGACGACCGTCGCCTCTTTCATACCGCGTTCGAGCTGATACAGGTAGGTCGTTAATAATTCGCCTTTGTGTTTCAATTCGTCCATCTTTTCGGTAGCAGCCAGGTCACGTTCGAGTTTCGTACGTTTCAGAATATTTTTATCATATTCGCTTTTGATGAAACGCTCCAAGTCAGCCGCCTGTTGTTTGACGCGATCCCGATTTGATTTCTGGTGGAAAAACGCATCGAGGACGTCTCCGCTTGTCGCAAAGGTCTTTTCTTCAACGATTTCCCCGTAGTGCAACGCGACAGGGGAGAAACGTTCCTTCCCGTTTGCGAGACGCTGGAAATAATAAGGACCCGTCAGTTCATCCAGAACGGAGTGAATGGCCTCTGCAAGCGATGTCCGGTTCGAAAGACCGGCCCGCGACACGATTTCAGCAGTGATTTGCGGTGAAAAACCACTGAACAAACCTAATAACTGACGGTCAATCTTTCCGGCGTTCCAATCAATCCGGTGTAACGTCTGTTCGATGTCGCCGGTCAGAGGATCGACTTTATCTTGTTCCGGCGGCAAGTGATACTGCAGACCCGGCATGATGGTCCGGAATGTATTTTGGCTGAGCGGAAGATGTTTGATCGCATCCAAGATTTTATCCTGTCCATCTGTCAGGAGGATGTTGGAATGGCGGCCCATCAGTTCGATGTACAGTTTTTTCGCTTCTTCATCCCCGAGTTCATTTCGTGAGCGGACACGCATTAAAATGACCCGGTCACGTCCGAGCTGCTCGATTGATTCGATGAAGCCGCCTTCGAGATGCTTTCGGAGCATCATACAAAACATCGGCGGTTCGCTTGGATTGCTCGTCGACTCCGATGTCAGATGAAGCCGCGCGTACATCGCATTGGCCGATGCGAGCAACATCACGTTTTTTCGTTCTGCCCGGACACTGAAAATTAAATCGAGTGCATACGGTTGGTGTATTTTATTAATCCGTGCCCCAACGAGCGGTTGGAGTTCCCGGACGACACGTGTTGTCATTAGTCCGTCAAAAGCCATGATATTACCTTCTTTCCTGATTTCGTTTCCACTTTCTAAAGGTAACAGAAAGTGCCCGGTTATGGTATGATTAAGCAGTCGAGCTGAAAAAGACCACTTGCGAACTTCCTGTCTCTACTGCTAATATGAAACAATGTGAAGTTTGTTAGATGGAGGGGTTCTGAAGTGATTTTTAAAGAGCGTGGCTTATTACTCGTATTGTCTGGTCCGAGTGGTGTTGGTAAAGGAACGGTTTGCCGTGCCTTGCGCGAAGATGAAGACAATAATTTGCACTATTCTGTGTCATGTACGACACGCAAACCGCGTGAGGGAGAAGTGGATGGTGTCCATTATTTCTTCAAGACACGTGAAGAATTCGAAAGTATGATTGCCAATAATCAATTGCTCGAGCATGCGGAATTCGTCGGCAATTACTATGGTACACCCGTCGATTGGGTCAACAAAATCTTGGATGAAGGAAAAGATGTCATCTTGGAAATTGAAGTACAGGGTGCGATGCAGGTGAAGGAACATTTTCCGGAAGCTGTTTTTCTGTTTTTGGCTCCGCCAAGTTTACAGGAACTTCGCAACCGTCTTGTCGGGCGTGGAACAGAATCAGAAGAGGTCATCAAACAACGTCTTCTTGTCGCGAAAGAAGAGATTGAAATGATGGATGCTTATGATTACGTCGTCACGAATGACGAGATCCACAAAGCATGTGACAGAATTCAAGCAATCGTCACTGCAGAACATTGTAGCCGGGAACGCGTTGCGTCCTTGTATAAAAAAGCCATGGAGGTCAAATAACATGTTATATCCATCAGTAGACAAGCTTCAAAAGACGGTCCCTTCGAAATACACAATCGTGACGGTCGCAGCAAAACGTGCGCGTCAAATCCAAGACGGGAAACGCGTGAAAGTAGCGAACCCGAAATCATACAAACCAGTCGGAAAAGCGCTCGAAGAACTCTTTTCTGGTGAAGTCGTGGTTACGAACCAACCGCAAGACTAATTTTGAAGCAGCCACTCCTCATTGTGGCTGTTTTTTTCAATAAGGAGGAATTCATCATGCTAACGAATCGTAACATCCTATTATGTGTCGGAGGCGGAATCGCTTCATATAAAGCAGCGGCCTTGGCATCGAAACTCGTTCAGGCCGGAGCGAACGTTCAAGTCGCGATGACGAAGAATGCCCAACAATTCGTCGGGAAAACGACGTTTGCCGCCTTGACGCGAAAACCGGTCTATGATGATGTCTTCATCGAGCATGATGCATCCAAGATTGCCCACATCGATTTAGCAGATGAAGCTGATTTGATCGTCGTGGCTCCTGCGACGGCCAATCTGATTGCGAAACTGGCGCACGGAATCGCCGATGATTTCATTACGACGACGATTTTAGCGGCGACGTGTCCGGTCGTTGTTGCTCCGGCGATGAACGTCAATATGCTCGAACATCCGGCGACGGTACGAAATATGGACCGGCTGATGGCAGACGGAGTCCATTTGATTGCACCCGGCGTCGGGAATTTGGCATGCGGTTGGGTCGGAAAAGGGCGGTTGCCTGAACCGGAAGAGTTGGTCGAGACATTATCCGGTCTTTTCGAAACCAAGAAACTGGAAAACCGCCATGTCCTGGTCAGTGCCGGTCCGACGGTGGAACGGATTGATCCGGTTCGTTATTTGACGAACGATTCATCTGGAAAGATGGGTATCGCGCTTGCGGAAGCGGCCCGGGATGCTGGAGCAACCGTCACACTTGTTCACGGTCCGGTCCGTGGGACAGTGCCGACCGGTATGACGACGATTGCTGTCGAATCCGGTCAGGAAATGCTCGAAGCGATGTTAGCCGTCTATGACAAACAAGACCTGGTCATCATGGCAGCGGCGGTCGCAGATTATCGCCCGACTGTCCAATATGATCGCAAACAAAAGAAAATCGACGGACCGTTACGGATTGAACTGGAAGAGACGACTGATATCTTACGAACATTGGGTGAGCGGAAGACAAATCAGATTTTAGTTGGTTTTGCAGCAGAGACGGAAAACCTGGAAACACATGCGCAACAAAAACTGATTCGAAAACAGGCGGATTTCATCGTCGCAAATGATGTCTCCCGTGCGGACATCGGTTTTTCGAGTGATGAAAATCAAGTCACGGTCTACGGTAAAAGTAATGAAGCCGTCCATTACGATCAACAAGCGAAGACCCGATTAGCAACCGCATTAATCGAACAGTTCGCGGAGGCCTTACGATGATTGCTGAAGTCATCGTCGATGTCGCGGCGGCGACGGTCGACCGGCCCTTTGACTATGAAGTACCGGGTTTATGGCGTGATCTCGTCGTTCCCGGTATGCGTGTCGAAGTGCCGTTTGGTCCGCGGGCGTTGCTCGGAATCGTCGTAGCCGTGAAGGACGAGACGGATCTCGCGCGCATCAAACCGATTGTACGCGTTCTCGATGAGACACCGACGTACACGGAAGAATTGCTCCAACTATCGAGTTACCTGTCCGAGACGACCCTTTGCTATCAGGCAACGGCACTACTTGCGATGTTGCCCGCTGCTTTGAAAGTCAGTTATGATAAACTGATTTTGGCGGAAAATCCGCGGCTGATTCACTGGAACCAGAAGAAAATCAGCCAGTTTCCGAGTGAGGTCCAACAACAGATATTAGTGGCTGCCCAAAATGGGGATATCCGACTGCAACCGATCGTCAAAGAAAAGAAGACGTCCAAAACCGACAAGCGGATTCGTCTGCTCGATTCGACGATTGAATTATCGAAACAAGCGACAAAACAGATTCTGCTCCGTGAGTATCTGATGGCACGTCCGGAAGTGTTATGGAGTGAAGTGATGCATGAACTGGATTTGACTGTCAGCATTCTGAACAGTTTAGAGAAAAAAGGTGTCATTACGGTCGAGACAATTGATGTAAATCGCAATCCGTACGAACATCTCGTCCAAGATATCTTTGTTCCGTCCACCCTGACAACCCATCAGCAGGATGCGGTCGATGCGATCACGGCACCGGAAGAGACGAGTACGTTTTTACTCCACGGGGTGACCGGCAGCGGGAAAACGGAAGTCTATCTGGAATCGATTCATACCATGCTTGAACGGGGACGCCAAGCCATTCTGCTCGTACCGGAGATCAGTTTGACACCGATGATGGTCAAACGTTTTAAACGACGGTTCGGAGACCGTGTCGCCGTGTTGCACAGCGGGTTGTCGTTAGGTGAAAAATACGATGAATGGCGCAAAATTTCGCATGGAGAAGTGGACGTCGTCGTCGGAGCACGATCTGCGATTTTTGCACCATTGACGAACATCGGTGTGATCATTTTAGACGAAGAACATGAGACGACCTATAAACAAGAAGAAAATCCGCGGTATCATACCCGGGACGTGGCAACATGGCGAGCGGCATATCACAAATGTCCCGTCGTCCTTGGAAGTGCGACGCCGATTCTAGAAACGTATGCACGTTCTCAGAAAGGGGTCTATCGTTACCTCCCTCTAACAGAACGATTCGGAGGCGAACTTCCACCGGTCGAGATCATCGATATGCGAAAAGAACTGGAACGCGGCAATCGAACACCGTTCAGCCTGCCTCTTGTCGAAGGAATCAAACAACGCATCGAACGGGGCGAACAGACGGTCCTGCTCCTCAATCGACGGGGATACACGACGTTTGTCCTGTGTCGGGATTGTGGTGAAACGCTTCAATGCCCACATTGCGCCGTCAATCTGACCTATCATCAACACCAGGATTGTCTGAAATGTCATTATTGTGGATTTGAAGCAGCCATGCCGAAAACCTGTCCGTCCTGTGAATCGAAAAAAATTCGGCAGTTCGGTACCGGGACGCAAAAAATCGAAGAAGAACTGACCCATTTGATTCCGGAAGCCAAAATCATCCGCATGGATCAAGATACGACGTCACGCAAAGGCGCGCATGAAAAATTGCTAAATGCGTTTGAGCGCGGTGAAGGAAACATCCTGCTCGGAACCCAAATGATTGCCAAAGGGCTTGATTTTCCGAACGTGACACTGGTCGGTGTCATTGCGGCGGATGCAACACTCGGGATTCCTGATTTCCGGGCGAGTGAACGAACGTTTCAACTGATTACGCAAGTTTCAGGTCGTGCCGGCCGGGGAGCGCTTGCCGGACAATCGATTATTCAGACTTATAATCCGGATCATTACGTCATCCAGACGGCGAAACGGCACGATTATGAAGCATTTTATAAACGGGAAATGCAATTGCGTAAGTTGGGTGGTCACCCCCCCTTCTGGTTTTTGGGATTAATCACGATTTCTGCGGCTCATCCGCTCGAAGCACAAGCGGAAGCGGAAGCGATTGCCGGACAACTCCGGCATCTGGAATCAGACGATTTAATTGTCAACGGTCCGCTCGAAGCACCGCTGGCACGACTAAAAAACATGTACCGATACCAGGTGATTCTAAAACATAAAGGTCAAGAAGAAGTGCGGGAGGCACTCCGTGCGATGCTTGCATTACGCATCAAACAAAAAGTCCAAGTAACAGTGGATTTGAATCCATTTGTATTCATGTGAGGTGGCAAACTATGTACAAAGTTGTGGAAGTACCAAATGAAGTGTTGCGTCAAAAATGCCAACGTGTAACGAAGTTTGATAAGAAATTAGGAAAAATGATTGATCGGATGTTCGATACGATGTATGAATATGACGGCGTCGGATTAGCAGCGCCACAAATCAACCAACCGATTCGTGTCGCTGTCGTCCATACGGATGATGAGACGGGACCAATCGAGCTGATTAATCCGGAAATCATCGAAGCAACCGGATCGGAAATCGACGACGAAGGCTGTTTGAGCATGCCGGGGATTTTCGGACCCGTGGAACGCTTTGAACAGATTGTCGTCAAATCACAGGACCGTCTTGGACGAAGTGTCAAAATTAAGGCGAACGGCTTTTTTGCACGGGCCATCCAGCACGAAATGGATCATTTGGACGGTGTGTTGTTCACGGACAAATTAGTGGAGACGGAAGCAACGCCTCGTGTCGTTTTCATGGGAACACCAGAGTTTGCTGCAAATACACTCCGGGAAGTGATTGACGCCGGATATAACGTCGTCGGTGTCGTTTCCCAGCCGGACAAACCTGTCGGACGCAAACGTGAAATCAAACCGACACCAGTGAAAGAAGTGGCATTAGCTCACGATATTCCTGTCTTACAACCCGCTAAAATCCAGGAAGACTATCAAGGCTTGCTCGACTTGAAACCGGACCTGATCATTACGGCTGCTTACGGACAAATCGTTCCGATGGCAGTGCTCGAAGCCCCACAATACGGCGCGATTAATGTCCACGCGTCCTTATTGCCGAAGTATCGCGGCGGAGCCCCGATTCACCAGGCGATTATCGACGGGGAAACAGAAACAGGGGTCACGATCATGTATATGGTCGACAAGCTGGATGCTGGAGATATGTTATCAAAAATCATCGTACCGATTGAAGAGCGTGACACGGTCGGAACGATGTTTGACAAGCTCAGCGCTGCCGGTGCCAAAGTATTAATCGAAACATTACCGCAGTTGATTGCAGGCACGTTGACACCTGAAGCACAACGGGAAGAAGATGTTACGTTTTCTCCGAATATCAGCCGGGAACGGGAACGACTCGATTTTTCACGTTCCGGAGAAGAATTATATAATCAAATCCGCGGCATGAATCCATTCCCGAGCGCCTATACGCTGCTCGGTTCAGATCGCCTGAAAGTATACTTTGCTGAAAAAGTGCCGGGTCGCGGAAGCGCAGGCGAAATCATTGCCTTGGAAGCGGATGGACCTGTCGTTGCAACCGGTTCAGACACAGCCTTGAAGTTAGTCGACGTACAGCCGGCCGGTAAAAAACGGATGGACGGTGCGACGTTCATGCGAGGTGTCGGACAGACACTGACGATTGGACAGAAAGTAGGCGAACAAGCATGAATGTCAGAGATGCAGCAGTCACAACTTTATTAAAAATTGGCCAGGGTGGCGCTTTTTCGACGATTTCCGTCCACCAGATGCTTGAAAAACGTGCCATTTCAAAAGCAGATGTCGGCTTATATACGGAACTGGTGTACGGAACGCTCAGCCGTGAATTGACACTCGACTATATTTTAGAACCGTTCTTAACGAAACAAAAGAAGCTCGATCCATTCATGCGTCCGTTATTACGAATGAGCGTCTATCAACTGTTTTATCTCGACCGGATTCCGGATCATGCCGTCATCAACGAGGCAGTCGAGATTGCCAAGACACGCGGTAAACCGCATATTGCGAAAGTCGTCAACGGTGTGCTGCGGAACGTCCTTCGACAAGGAAAACCTGATTTCTCAGCGATTCCTTCAGTGGTCGACCGAATCAGTATCGAAACAAGCCATCCGGCATGGCTCGTCGAACGGTGGATTGAATTATTCGGAGAAGAAGAAACATGGCAGATGTGCCGACTGAATAATGAACCGGCACCCGTCACCGTCCGTGTCAACCGGACCCGGACAGACCGAAAAGAAGCAATCGTATTGCTGGAAGAACAAGGGGTCATTGCAAAACCGGCCCATGCGGCACCAGACGGACTGGAAATCATCAGTGGCAGTGTGCAACAGACGGATCTGTTGGAACGCGGTTACTTGTCGCTCCAAGATGAAAGTTCGATGTTGGTCGCTGCCGCTCTAGGTGCACGACCGGCGGATTATGTCTTGGACAGCTGCGCGGCACCGGGCGGAAAAGCGATGCATATCGCGGAAGGTTTGGCGACGGGATCATTAGTCGCACTGGATCTTCATCCGCATAAAGTAAAATTATTAGAAAAGCAGGCAACTCGTCTTGGACTCCACAATGTGCAGGCGGAGGCACTGGATGCCCGTCAGGCAGGTACACGTTTTGAAGCGGCATCATTTGACCGAATATTGGTCGATGCACCATGTTCCGGACTCGGTGTCATTCGCCGGAAACCCGATATCAAGTGGACGAAACGTCCGGAAGACTTAACGCAGTTGCCGGTTATTCAGCGACAAATTCTGGAAGCGGTTCTTCCGCTGGTCAAACCGGATGGAACATTCGTCTATTCGACCTGTACGATGGATCCGCTCGAAAATGAGCAGCAAACGGACTATATTCTCAGCCAAGGATTTGTTTTTGACGAGACATTCAAAACACGGATGCCGGAAGCCGTTCAATCGCTGATTGGTCAACGGGCTGAATTGAAATTACTCCCGACATCACTTGGTACAGATGGTTTTTATATCGCTGCATTCAAAAAAGTGAATGAACCAACAGGATAATAAAAAACGATGAGGAGGACGGGTATGGAGTTAGCTTATTTGACGACGACTGGAAAGGTCCGTTCAAAAAATGAGGACACGGTCTTATTGGTAGGCGATGCGACACAAGGATTAGCTGTCGTCGCTGACGGCATGGGGGGACATGCAGCCGGTGAAACGGCGAGTGCCATCGTCAAGCAGATTTTTGCCGAAGCATATGCAGATATGCCAAACCGCCCGATGGAGTTATCTTCCTGGATTGAACGATTAGTGAAAGAAGCCAATGCGCAGATTCAACGTTTTTCTCAAGTCGAAAATTTGTCGATTGTCGGCACGACGATGGCCTGTGTCTGCTGGTCGGATGATTTACTTGTCATTGGACACGTAGGGGACAGCCGCGTCTATGCCCTGGAAGCAGGACAATTAAAACAGCTGACGGATGACCATTCCTATGTCAACATGCTCAAACAATTAGGGGAATTATCGGAAGCAGAGCTTGAAAATCATCCCCGTCGTAATGTCATTACACGATCCGTCGGTTCGAACGAGTCCGTGGATGTCGACATTCAAGTCCGGGATGCACCGGACTATGATATCGTGTTAGTGTGCAGCGACGGCTTGTCGGATGAGGTGCCTCATGAAGTCATCGAGCAGTTGCTTCAAGAAGATGCACCGCTCGATACGATTGTCGAACGTCTCGTATCCGAGGCGAATGACCGGGGAGGCGCAGACAACATTACGATTGCTGCAATCCGTTTTAAAGAAAGAGAGAGGATCTGAATATGCGTTACGGAGATCGATTGAACGACCGCTACCGCATAGAACGGTTAGTTGGAAATGGCGGGATGGCAAACGTTTATCAGGCATATGATGAAATCTTGAATCGAACTGTCGCAATCAAAATTTTACGTACAGAGTTTTCGCATGATGAACAATTCATCCGTCGATTTGAACGAGAGGCACATGCTGCGACGAGTTTAAATCATCCCAACATCGTCGCGGTTTATGACGTAGGAGAAGAAGAAGCGATTTATTATATCGTAATGGAATATATTGATGGCATGACGCTGAAAACGTATTGTGAAGGGCGGGCACTGCCGGTCGCAAAAGCGATTGACATCATCAGCCAAATTTGTGATGCAATTGATCATGCCCATGCACACAGGATTATTCATCGCGATATCAAACCGCAAAATATGCTGGTACGTGAGGATGGGACTGTCAAGGTGACCGATTTCGGCATTGCGGTCGCCATGTCGAATGCGACCCTGACCCACACGATGTCAGTCCTCGGATCCGTGCATTACTTTTCGCCGGAACAGGCAAAAGGAAAATTTGCGGATGAAAAATCAGATATTTATTCGCTGGGAGCCGTTTTGTACGAACTCGTGACGGGGCAAGTGCCGTTTGAAGGCGATTCACCGGTTGCTGTCGCCCTGAAACATCTGCAAGATACCGCCCGTCGTCCGACCTCGTTAAATCCGGCTGTGCCGCAAGCTTTAGAAAATTGCATCATGCAAGCTCTCTCAAAAGCGCCGCATGATCGGCAACAAACGGTTGCTGCCTTCAAAGAAGACATGGTGACCGCGATGTCAGCTGAACGGGCCAATGAAGGCATTCGCGGGGACGATTTGATGGAAAAGACGATGGTGCTCAGCCCTGTGTCCCTGCCAACAGCCGACATTGAACACACAGCACCGGTTCCGAAGGTCGCTACCGTCATGCCGAAACCAGAAAAGAAAAAGAAACGTGCGTGGTGGATCATCTTATTGTTGTTATTCATAATGGGCGGAGCCGCAACGACTTTTGCCATGTGGCCTGACCCGAAGGTCGTCGTACCGGATGTAACAGGCAAGGATGCCGACGAGGCGGAAACGAAGCTTGAAAAAATGGGATTCGTCGTGGAATCGACCGAACGCTCAAGTGATACGGTGGAAGAAGGGTTCGTCATCAGTCAGTCACCGCGTGAACAGGCGACGGTTAAAAAAGGATCGACGGTGGATTTGATCGTTTCGACAGGAAGCGATCCGGTCGAGGTGCCGGACGTCTCAGATGAGACAGAGAAAAAAGCGATCGCCATCTTAAAGGACAGCGGTTTTGAAAAAGTGGATGTCGAACGGGAAGAATCGGAAGACATCAAACGTGGAAATGTCATCCGGCAGTCGATTTCAGCTGGAACGGAAGTCATCGCGAAAGAACAGATGATTACCATCACGGTCTCAAACGGATCCCCCGTATTCGTTCTGAAAGATTTGACCGACTTATCGAGTGCTGAAGCAAAAGCTTATTTGGATGAGATGGGACTGGACGGAACGTTTGAACAGGAGTTCTCAAGTGAGGTCGCGCTCGATCAGGTCATTCGTCAATATCCGCAAGCCGGTGCGCAGGTCGAACCAAACGATTCGGTCACGGTCTTTATTTCTCGCGGAGAGGAAGAAAAGACCATCACGGCGACGTTCCCCGAGAAAGTAGCCTATGATGGCGTTAGTGAAGACGGGGAGCCTGCTCCACGTCAACTCGTCCGGATTGAGACGGAAGATGCCAAAGGAAAACGAACCGTCATCGAAGAATCGATTGATCAGGATGAAACATTTGATGTTCCCTTGACGATTGATCCGGGAGAAGAAGGCAAGATTACGATTTATAAAGATGACGAAGTGTACCGGGCGAAGACGATTACGTACAATCAGGCAAAATCACAAGAATAACGAGCAGGACGTTAATCCTGACAAAGGAGGGCATAGGATGGCAGAAAATCGAATTGAAGACAATCGGGATGGAACGATTATCCGTTTACAGGGTGGATTTTATGATGTCATGACGCCTCAAGGTGAAATCCGTTCACGGGCACGCGGTAATTTCAGAAAACGGGGCATCAGCCCTGTCGTCGGCGATGAGGTCGTGTTACACATCGAAAGTGAGACCGGATATATCCTGGAAGTAAAGGACCGTCAAAATTTCCTGGTCCGCCCGCCAGTTGCCAATATCGATCAAGCGTTGTTGGTCGTATCGGCAGCAGAACCTGATTTTTCTGCCCATCTGTTGGACCGGTTTTTAGTGTTGATTGAAGCAAAGGAAATTCAACCGATCATCATCTTGACGAAGATGGACTTGTTACAAGGTGAAGCCGAACAAGGGGTATTGGAAGCAATTTCCGCTTACCGGACCATTGGATATCACGTCATCGAAACGTCAAGTGAGACATTGGCCGGAGTCGAATCCGTCCGTCCGTTGTTAAAAGATAAAACGAGTGTGCTGGCCGGACAATCCGGTGTAGGGAAAAGTTCGTTGTTGAATGCCTTGGAACCTTCGTTGGCACTCGAAACGAGTCATATTTCGAAGGCGCTTGGTCGTGGACGCCATACGACCCGTCATGTGACATTGATCCCGCTTGGCGAAGGATTGATTGCAGATACCCCGGGATTCTCGAATCTTGATTTTCCGCACGAAATGGAACTCGAGGAGTTACGGTGGTGTTTCCCTGAATTTGTTGCTTTACAGGACGAATGCAAGTACCGTGGCTGTCTGCATTTGAATGAGCCTGGTTGTGCCGTTAAACAAGCCGTCGAGGCCCAGGAAATCATGGCTTCCCGGTATACGAATTATGGTATGTTTGTAGAGGAAATCAAGAATCGGACGCGGAGGTATTAAGATGATTAAAATCGCACCATCAATCTTATCAGCAGATTTTGCAAATTTAGAGCGGGATGTCAAAGCCGTAGAAGCAGCAGGTGCCGATTATATCCATTTCGATGTCATGGACGGTCAATTTGTTCCGAACATCTCATTCGGACTTCCTGTCTTAAGCAGTTTACGTCAAAAAACAGATATGGTTCTCGACGTCCATCTCATGATTGATCGTCCGGAAAACTTTGTCGAAGCCTTCGTTGCAGCAGGGGCTGATATCGTGACGTTCCACGTCGAGGCGACGAATCACGTCCACCGTGTCCTGCAACAGATCAAAGCAGCCGGTGCGAAAGCGGGTGTCGTGCTCAATCCGCATACGCCGCTGTCGACGATCGAACACGTGCTCGAGGATGTGGACATGGTCTTATTGATGACAGTCAATCCGGGATTCGGCGGACAAGCGTTCATTCCGGGTGTCATGAAGAAATTAAATCAACTGGCTGCAATGAAAGCGGAACACGATCTATCGTTTGAGATTGAAATCGATGGCGGAGTCAATGCGGAAACAGCGAAATTATGTATTGAGAATGGGGCAAACGTACTTGTTGCAGGTTCCGCCATCTACAATGCACCGGATTATTCAGAAGCAATCACTAGTATTCGGAATGCCGCTCACGTATAATAAGAGCAGAATCAAAATTGAATGAAGACCGCAAGGGGTGTCGCGTCAAGCGGCTGAGAGAAGTGATTGGACTTTAACCCTTCGAACCTGTTCCGTTCAGACGGACGTAGGGATGTGGCGCACGCAGGCAGTACGGCGTTCGTCGTACTGCCTTTTTGCCGTCCTGCGATTTTATTTTTAGGAGGAAAAAAGGATGAAACGGCTACAAATGTTAATGGAAATTGCAATCTTTGCAAGTCTTGGTGTGGTGTTCGATTTATTAATCCCGTTTAAAATGCCGCAAGGGGGTTCGGTCAGTTTGGCGATGCTGCCAATCTTCGTCATGGCCTTTCGTCATGGTGTCATCGGTGGGGTCGTGACGGGAGCGCTCGTCGGAACGATTCAACTGATGTTCGCTCCGCAAATTCTGACAGTCGTTCAGCCGTTACTCGATTATACGATTGCGTTTGGAGTCGTCGGACTGAGCGGACTATTCGCACGGCAAGTCAAAAAAGCAGCAGCAGCCGGGAAGAATGGCCGTTTGATGGCAATTGTACTAGGCGCGACATTGCTTGGTGCAGGTTTACGTTATGTCTGTCACGTCATCAGCGGAATCGTCTTCTTCGCTGAATATGCGGAAGGTCCGGTCGTTTCGTACTCGTTGATCTATAACGCGACGTATATGGTTCCATCGTACCTATTATGTGGTATTGTCGCAGGACTTCTGTTTACGACAGCGCCCCGACTTCTTCGTTACTCGGCACGAGGTGTCTGATGCGGGTCGTGATTGTAGCGGCCGGTCCGACAGAAGACATCCCGTCCCTGAAACCGTTTCTGGATGAGAAGACGGTTGTCATCGCCGTTGACGGAGGTGTCACCGAATTGGCACAGCAAGGTCTCGCTTTTGACTTGGCGATTGGTGACTTTGATTCGCTCGGATACAAACCGGAAGGAGCGATCATCCACCCGGCTGAAAAGGATGAGACCGACTTGGAACTGGCTTTACGCCATGTCAGTCAACAGTATGAAGCAACAGAAGTGTTCATATTCGGTGCGACCGGAGGACGACTTGATATGACGCTTCAAAACGTCTATTTGCTAAAACAATTTCCGGCAGTTCGCTTGATGACGAAGCGGGAAGAGGTTCGTTTCTTACAGCCGGGGACGTATGAGATCGAGGCAGATGGATTTCACTATCTCTCTTTCATCCCGCTCGTTCCGACACGTCTGACCCTCCGCGGGGTCAAGTATCTGTTGACGAATCATGACGTGCCGGTCGGCGGATCATTGACCGTCAGCAATGAATGGACACAGCACGGAGTGGCGAACGTGACGGTGCATACCGGTGAAGTGATTGCTTTACGAAGTTTGTTAGACCACTAAAAAACGTGATCGGCTTTAGGATATCCTAAAAGTCGATCACGTTTTTTTGTAGTTTTGTTTTTAAGATTCCAATGTCGAGCTGGCTGCCTGACGTTCGGTTTGAGCCGCAATATGTTTTCCTTTGACAAACAGATGGTAAGAGGCCCACGTCAAGACGAAGAACGGAACGCCGATATACAGCGCAATCCGTTGATCCGCTTGGAAAGCCAGGCTGATCAGTACAAGCATGTTCAAAGAAAACGAGATAATCGGCAAGACCGGGAAGAACGGGGTCTTGAATTTTAATTCGCTGACAACATGTCCCTCTTTGATGAATTGACGACGGAAGGCAATCTGCGAGGCGGAAATCGAAATCCATCCGACTTGTGCCCCGAGTCCGGCGAGTGATAACAGCCAGATGAAGACGGTATCTTCCGCGAAAAAGGCGGTCAGAAGCGATAACATCGCAAACAGCATCGTAAAGCATAACGCCCGCATCGGTACACCACGCGAGTTGACGATGGCAAGTTTTTTCGAGATCATACCTTCTTGAGACATCGACCATAACATCCGGGTAGCAGCGTATAATCCTGAGTTCCCGACCGACAGTAAGGCAGTCAGAACGACGATGTTCATCAAATCGGCCGCGTACGGAATCCCAATCGCATCAAAGACCATGATGAACGGACTGCTGATACCGCCAGCTGTTTCATAAGGAATTAAGGCGCCGACGATTGTAATCGAAAGAACAAAAAAGATGAACGTCCGCCAAACCGTATTGCGGATCGCTTTCGGAATCGATTTTTCGGGATCGTTCGACTCTCCGGCCGCAACCCCGATCAATTCCGTCCCCTGGAACGCGAAGTTGACGGCGATCATCGTCGTCAAGACTCCGAGCGCACCGTTCGGGAACAATCCGTTTGAAGTAAAGTTGGCGAATAAACTTTCCGGTCGTGCTGCCGTCATCTCAATCCAGCCAAACCAAGCCGCTCCTCCGAGCGCGATGAAAAATAGAATGGCCAGGACTTTCAGGCTCGAGAACCAGAATTCAGCCTCCCCAAAGGCTTTGGCAGATACGGCGTTAAGTCCGAATAAAATGACGGTGAAGATGGCACACCAGATGACGATAGGGGTGTTCGGAAACCACCGATCCATCAGACTTCCGGCTGCCGTGATTTCAAGTGCCACCGTCACGGCCCATCCGAGCCAGTAAATCCAGCCGACGGCAAATCCGATACCCGGTCCGATGAAACGTGTCGTATACGTTTGAAATGATCCGGAAACCGGCATATGGACAGCCATCTCTCCTAAACATAACATTGTCAGATACATAATGGTCCCACCCACGATGTAACTGAGGACCGCCCCGAGTGGTCCTGCTTGCGAAATCGTTAATCCGGAACCGAGGAACAGTCCCGTACCGATAATCCCTCCGAGTGAAATCATGAAGAGATGCCGGCTTGTCATTTCTCTTTTTAACTGCATGTCTGACCCTTCCCCCTTGAAAAAAATAACTGCTCACTTATTGTAAGCGTTTTCAATTATTCAGACAATTAGTTTATAAGAAAAATAAAAAAAGAACAAAAAAAGAACCGGAAGGGAAGATTCCCATCCGGTTACTGCGCCTTATACGCGTTCGACTTTACCTGATTTGAGCGCTCGAGCTGAAACCCAAACCTTTTTAGGTTTACCGTCAACGAGAATACGTACTTTTTGTACGTTGATTCCCCAAGTGCGTTTCGTTTTGTTCAATGCGTGTGAACGGTTGTTTCCCGACTTCGGCGATTTCCCAGTAACGTAGCATTTACGTGCCATGTGTTCCGCCTCCTTTTATGTTGTTTTGCGTTCGTCCTAATAGACACTTTGCTATCTTAGCATGCTGTTAAGACGGTTGCAACATAAAAAAAGTAGCTGACAAGAAAAAAACTTGACAGACAACCTCAAAATTTAAAATAATGAATGAGGATGATGGTAAAAGTTCATTTGACCGCTACTATTTTTCACATATTCATTGTATAGTCAGTACGGCGACTTTTCAATAGTAGGTCCTTATAGTAGAATTATGGGAAGAACACAATTAACAAAGGGGGCTACTCAGGTGGCGATCGAGATGAAAACGACCTATGGAAAAATTGATGTAGACAACGATGTCGTTGCGCAACTTGCAGGCGGAGCGGCGATGGAATGTTTTGGTGTCGTTGGTATGGCGTCCCAGTCACAAATCAAAGACGGGCTGGCTGAACTGCTGAAACGCGAAAACTTTGCACGCGGTGTCATCGTACGTCAGGTATCGGAACAAGTTCACATCGATATGCATATCATTGTTAGTTACGGTACGAAAATCTCAGAAGTCGCAAACAACGTCCAGAGCCGTGTGAAATATTCACTCAGCCAGGCACTTGGTTTAGAAGTGACATCTGTAAATATTTTTGTCCAAGGAGTCCGCTTGACGAATGTCTAAGGCGGGAATAGAGGAGGAAACTTTAGTGAGTGTAGATCGTTTAACAGGAGCGCAACTGGTCAAGATGATTCAGAATGGCGCAGCGAATCTCTATCAAAATGCGGATTTTGTCGATTCGCTGAACGTTTTCCCGGTCCCAGATGGTGACACGGGAACAAACATGAATTTGACGATGACGTCGGGTTCAAAAGAAGCAGCCAAAACAACAACAGACTCGGTCTCAGAAGTTGCCACGGTCTTTGCACGAGGTCTTTTAATGGGAGCGCGCGGAAACTCAGGCGTTATCTTAAGCCAATTGTTCCGTGGTTTCTCAAAATCAATCGAAGGAAAAGATGCGATTGATACAAAGGAATTCGCAGATGCCTTACAAAAAGGGGTCGATACAGCTTATAAAGCAGTCATGAAACCGGTTGAAGGAACGATTTTGACGGTAGCACGCGAGACAGCTGTCGCAGCGATCGCCCAGTCCGAGACAACAACGGATTTACTCGAACTGATGCGCGGTGTCGTTGAAGCTTCAAAAGTGTCACTCGAAGGGACACCGGACTTGTTACCTGTACTTAAAGAAGTCGGCGTCGTCGATTCCGGTGGTCAAGGACTGGTTTGTATCTATGAAGGATTCCTTGCGACCCTCGAAGGGAAAGAGCTTGAGAAACCGCATGCGCCTGTCATGGAAGCACTCGTCGAAGCAGAGCATCACAAATCGGCTCAAAGCTTCATGTCAACGGAAGAAATTCATTACGGTTACTGCACGGAAATCATGGTTCGTTTCCAGGACGATAAATTAGCAGATACGCCGTTCAGTGAAGAAGCATTCCGGAACGAACTCGCGGAATTCGGTGATTCATTACTCGTCGTTGCAGACGAAGAGTTACTAAAGGTTCATGTTCACGTGGAAACACCGGGTGAAGTCATCACGAAAGGTCAACGTTTTGGTGAACTTGTTGCCGTCAAGATTGAAAACATGCGTCAACAGCACTCGACGATCCTCGAAGAAGAAGGCGTCAATCAAGTGGCGGCTCCGGTTGCGACAAAAGCAAAAGCCCAGTCAGCGCTTGTAACGGTAGCAATGGGTGAAGGAATCAGCGAACTCTTTAAATCACTTGGCGTCAGTATCGTCATCGAAGGCGGACAAACGATGAACCCGTCAACGGAAGACATCGTCAAAGCAATTGAAGATGCCCATGCGGAACACGTCTACGTGTATCCGAACAACTCGAATATCATCATGGCAGCAGAACAAGCGGCATCAGTTGCTTCTTGTGGTGTGACGGTCGTGAAATCGAAGACCGTTCCTCAAGGATTGGCGGCAACGATCGTCTACAATCCGGAAGCGACGGTCGAAGAGAACGAGCGGCACATGATGGATGCAATCGCAGCCGTCAAATCCGGTCAAGTGACGTATGCCGTCCGTGATACGAGCATCGACGGAGTTGAAATCAAGAAAGATGATCATATGGCGATTGCCGAGAAACAAATCGTTGCAACGGATCATTCAAGCCTTGGCGCCGTCAAAAAGCTAGTTGATACACTGGTCACGGAAGACGATGAAATCATCACTGTCTTGTTCGGTGAAGGGGTTTCGCAAGATGAAGTCGACGAACTCGTCGCTTATATCGAATCGGTTAATCCAGACGCAGAAGTGGAAGTTCATGACGGAAAACAACCGCTCTATTCTTACATTTTAAGCGTCGAATAATATAAAACGTGAACGTACCTTTTCACATATCCCACCATCTGCGATAATAGAGGTGGGATTTTTGTTTAGTTGAAAGAGAGGGGAAAAGAAGATGAAGTATCGGAGTGTATTTGATATCATCGGTCCAATCATGGTCGGACCATCCAGTTCGCATACGGCGGGGGCAGCACGGATTGGATTGATGGCGGGGAAATTGTTTGGCGAACAGCCGACGGATATTACGATTACGTTTTATGGGTCATTTGCAGACACGTACCGGGGACACGGAACGGACGTCGCCATTATCGGCGGTGTCCTCGGCTATGATACGTTTGACGACCGGATTCCGGAATCAATTAAAATTGCGGAACAAAAAGGAATCCGGATTCATTTTGAAACGAGTGAGGCATTGACGGATCATCCGAATACGGCACGTGTTCATTTGACGGATGGACAGGCGGAGTTTGAACTCGTAGGCATTTCAATCGGCGGGGGAACGATTGAGATTACTGAGTTGAACGGAGTGCCATTGAAGCTGTCAGGCGGTGGACCGGCCCTGATCGTCCTGCACCATGACCGCTTTGGGGCGATCGCAGCCGTCACAAGTATTTTGGCCGATTATGAAATCAACATCGGTCACATGGAAGTATCGCGGCACGAAAAAGGCAAGCAGGCATTAATGGCGATCGAAATCGACGACCGCATGCCGACTGCTGTACTCGAAGAAATCAACCGTTTACCACAAGTCGAGCGTTCTGTCATGATGGGAGAGTGAAGAGATGTTTAAATCCGTAAAAGAACTCGTCGCACTGGCGACTGAAAAAAATGTACCGATTTCAGAAATCATGATTGAACAGGAAATGACGGTCCGGCACCTCGAACGTGATGAAGTCCTCGGGATGATGGAACGGAATCTTGAAGTCATGGAAGCAGCAGTCGAACGGTCACTGACAGGAGATGGTGTCGAATCGGTTACTGGTCTGACCGGTGGCGATGCTGTGTTGTTACAGCGATACCGGGCAAGCGGGCGAGGATTATCCGGCGATCTGTTGTTAGACGCCGTCAGCAAGGCGATTGGCACAAATGAAGTCAATGCGGCCATGGGAAAAATCTGTGCCACACCGACAGCGGGTAGTGCAGGCGTCGTTCCGGGAACGTTATTCGCAGTTCGGGAACGTTTGAATCCGAGTCGCGAACAGATGCTGCGTTTCTTGTTTACATCCGGTGCGTTCGGTTTTGTTGTAGCGAACAATGCGTCCATTTCCGGCGCGGCAGGCGGATGTCAGGCGGAAGTCGGTTCGGCAACGGCCATGGCAGCGGCGGCAATCGTTGAAATGGCAGGTGGAACACCTGATCAATCGGCCCACGCGTTTGCGATTGCCCTTAAGAATATGCTCGGACTCGTCTGCGATCCGGTTGCCGGACTTGTCGAAGTACCATGTGTGAAACGAAATGCCATGGGCGGAGCGAACGCGCTTGTTGCAGCCGATATGGCGTTAGCCGGTATCACGTCACGGATTCCGTGTGACGAAGTCATCGGAGCGATGTATGAAATCGGTCAAATGATGCCGTCCGCCTTACGGGAAACCGCGAAAGGCGGACTCGCCAACACACCGACGGGGCGTTGGCTCGAATCAAAAATCTTTGGGGAACTCTCGAATGAATCCATCAAATAAAGTAACCGCCTTAAAAGGAGTCGGGCGCGATTTAGCCCGTAAACTCGAAGAAATGGATATGCTGACGATTGCGGACGTGCTTGAGCACGTCCCGTTTCGTTATGACGATTTTGTGACCGGCAGTCTGACAGAGGCAATCCATGAAGACAAGGTGAAATTCACAGGACAGGTTCAATCGGAAGCGCTTGTCCGGTATTACGGAAAAGGAAAAAACCGACTCACGTTCCGCTTGCTTGTCGAAGACCGTTACAGCGTCACCGTGACGATGTTCAACCGTGCCTTTTATAAAGATCAGTTGAAACTCGGGGAAGAAGTGACGGTCAGCGGCAAATGGGATTTACACCGGATGACGATATCAGCGACAGAATTACAATTCGGAGCGATTGAAGGAGAATTGACACCGGTCTATTCGCTCAAAGGGGACATGCGGATGAAGACGTTCCGGCGGGTCGTCGAACTGGCTTTTGCCGAATGCGAAGCGCTCGAGGAACGTATTCCAGAAAACATTCGTAAGACATATCGAATACTGGACCGGATGACGATGTTGCGTCGGTTGCACTTCCCGACAACCCGGCAAGATTTGACGACTGCCCGAAGAAGTTATGTGTATGAAGAATGTTTGTACTTCCAACTGAAGTTACAGACGTTACGTCTCGGGAAACGAAAGGGACAAGGTCTTGCTTTACCGTTGTTCCAGCAAGAAATCGATCAATTCATTGCCACGTTACCGTTTCCGCTCACCGGAGCACAAAAGCGGGTGACGGACGAAATTTTGGCTGATATGCATCGACCGGAACGGATGAACCGGCTTCTCCAAGGAGACGTTGGAAGCGGAAAAACGGTCGTGGCGGCGATTGCCCTCTTTGCAGCGGTCCGTGCGAATAAACAAGGGGCCTTGATGGTGCCGACGGAAATTTTAGCGGAACAGCATGCCTCTTCGCTTGCACCGCTCCTCGAGCCGCTCGGCATTAAAGTCGGATTATTGACGAGTTCCGTCAAAGGAAAAAGCCGGCTCCTTCTGCTGGAAGCGTTACGGCAAGGGAAAGTCGATGTATTGGTCGGGACCCATGCCTTGATTCAAGATACGGTCGTCTTCAAGGACCTTCATCTCGTCATCACGGATGAACAACACCGGTTTGGAGTCGAACAACGAAAACGCCTGCGGGCGAAAGCAGAACAGGCAGATGTTCTTTACATGACAGCGACACCGATTCCACGGACGCTAGCGATTTCTGTGTTTGGCGATATGGATGTCTCAATCATTGACGAGATGCCGGCAGGAAGAAAAGAAATTGAAACTTATTGGGCAAAACCGGAACAAATGGAACGGGTTTTCGGATTTGTCGAAAAAGAGTTACTGCTCGGTCATCAAGCGTATGTCATCACGCCACTGATTGAGGAATCTGAATCGCTTGATGTTCAAAATGCCATTGAACTGCACGTGCTTTTGACGGAACGGTTTTCCGCACAACGTGTCGGATTGATGCACGGTCGGCTCAGTTCGTCCGAAAAAGACGACGTCATGCAGGCCTTTAAGGAAAATCAAGTCCAAGTTCTCGTCTCGACGACCGTCGTCGAGGTCGGCGTCAACGTTCCAAACGCATCGATCATCGTCATTTACGACGCGGAACGCTTTGGACTGGCACAATTACACCAGTTGCGCGGTCGGGTCGGTCGGGGCGCAACCCAGTCTTTTTGTATCTTGATCGCCGATCCGTCTTCCGATACCGGAAAAGAACGGATTAAAACGATGACGGAAACGAACGACGGATTTAAGTTGGCAGAAAAGGACCTTGAGTTACGCGGAGCCGGAAACTTTTTTGGGACCGAGCAAAGCGGCTTGCCCCGGTTTGTGTTGACCGATCCGGCACTCGACATCCAGGTGATGGAGACGGCGCGAAACGACGCGGTTCGTCTGCTCCGTTCCGATGCCTTTTGGCAACATCCGGAGTACGCGGTTTTACGCCGATATATCGAACAGCAGGGACTACTGGACGGAGAAAGAATCGAATAATACTTGAAAGTGAACAACAAGGGATATATACTACTATTAGTACCAGGTAATAATGGTAGTTATCCTTCTTGTGGGAGGAACGTACATGCGGGTACCTAAAAAAGAGCGACAAACTGAACTACAGCATACAATTGAACAAAATCCGTTCATTACGGATGAAGCATTAGCCACTCATTTCAATGTCAGTATCCAGACCATTCGACTGGACCGGATGGAAATGAAGATTCCGGAATTACGTGAACGGATTAAACACGTCGCGACGGAACGGCTAGATGATGTGCGTACATTGACTGAAAATGAAGTCATTGGTGATATGATTGACCTGAAACTAGATACATCGGCAATTTCGATTTTAGAAATCCTACCGGAACACGCGTTCAGCCGAAATGCCATTGCCCGCGGACATATTTTGTTTGCCCAAGCCAATTCATTAGCCATCGCCTTGATTGATGATGAACTGGCTTTGACGACAAAAGCCAACGTCCAGTTTACACGGTCCGTTCACGCCGGTGAACGTGTCGTGGCAAAAGCATTCGTCAGTTCGCACCGGCAGGATGGCCGATCGGACATCAACGTCGAGAGTTTTGTCGGCGATGAGTGTGTGTTCATCGGTGAATTTACGGTGTATCGAAGTAGTAAGGAGGAGTCAAAATGATTTTAGCAGTAGATGCAATGGGAGGAGATCATGCTCCACGCGCCATCGTAGAAGGAGTCGTTCAATTTTTAGCAGAGCGTCCGACGGAACAAATTGAAATCCGTCTGGTCGGCGACGAATTGAAATTACGTTCGTATGACATCAAGGATCCGCGTGTGAAAATCGTTCACGCCGCATCCGTCATTACCGGAGAAGACGAACCGGTCCGAGCAATCCGTCGCAAGAAAGACAGCTCACTCGTGGTGGCTGCAAACCTGGTGAAATCAAATGAAGCAGATGCTTTGATTTCAGCAGGCAACACGGGTGCACTCATGACAGCCGGATTGTTCGTGATTGGTCGGATTGAAGGGATTGACCGTCCGGCATTAGCGCCGACGTTCCCGACACGAAATGGAAAAGGGGTCGTCATCTTGGATGTCGGTGCCAATCCAGACGCAAAAGCCGAACATCTTTTGGATTATGCGATCATGGGGTCGGTCTACGCAGAACAAGTCAGAGGAATCAAACAACCGAAAGTGGCCTTGCTGAATATCGGATCAGAAGCCGGTAAAGGGAATGCCCTGACGAAAGAGACCTATCCTCTGCTTGAGACCGCGCCCATCCATTTTGTCGGGAATGTCGAAGCGCGAGAAGCGATGAGCGGGGAAGTGGATGTCATCGTGACGGAAGGCTTCGCCGGAAACACGCTGTTAAAGAGCACAGAAGGCGCCGCCAGTATGATCATGGGCGTCATGAAAGAACAATTCATGAGTTCATTCAGTTCAAAAATCGCGGCTTTGATTTTAAAACCGAAGCTGAAAAAAATGAAACAACTGCTTGCTTATGAAGAATACGGCGGAGCCGGATTATTCGGGATTGCCGCTCCGGTCATCAAAGCCCACGGTTCGAGTAATGCCTACGCGTTCAGCAGGGCGTTGGTACAAGCAGAGCAGATGGTCGAACAGCAGGTAGTTACAAAAATCATCGAGGCAAAAAAAACGAAAGAAATCTAAAGGGGTGAGACGGATGGGTAAAACGGTTTGGATGTTCCCAGGTCAAGGATCACAAATGCCAGGAATGGGACAAACACTTCTCCATCATGAAGAGTCACGTCAAGCATTGATGGACCTCGGGACACGGATTGGTCTTGATTTAACGGATCTGTTGACGACAGGGACAAAAGAAGATTTGAAACCGACGGAAATCGCACAACCTGCCATCGTTGCACACAGTACGTTGCTTGCGAATCGTTATGCGGCGCTTGGTCATCGGCCGGACTTCGTACTCGGACATAGCGTCGGAGAGTACAGTGCACTCGTTGCCGCATCTGTCTTAACGGCAAGTGAAGCAGTTTATCTCGTACGCGAACGAGGAAATCTGATGAATCAAGTGACGGGCGGGACGATGGCAGCTGTCATCGGTTTAAACGACGTCGAAGCAGCCCATCATGCTGTCGAGTCCATTGCGGCAACGGGAGAAATCGTTCAAATCGCCAATTACAACTGTCCCGGACAATTCGTGATTTCAGGACAAGTTGCAGCTGTCGAGACGGCGACTGCGAAATTAAAAGAGTTGGGCGCGAAACGTGTCCTGCCGCTTGATGTATCAGGAGCATTCCACTCGTCGTTAATGACACCGTTTGCCTCACGGTTCGAAGATATCTTAGTTTCTTCACCATTCCAGGCGGCAAAAACGAAATTCATCTCGAATGTCGACAGTGATTTCCACGATCAGCCGGATGAGTTGATCCGTTTACTTGTCCAACAATTGTATTCACCGGTTCGTTTTGAAGCCTGTGTGGAAAAATTGATTGCAGAAGGTGCGGATACATTCATTGAATTCGGTCCTTCGTCACCGCTCAGCGGTCTCGTCAAGCGGATTAAAAAAGACGTCAAGATTGTCAGCATCACGACACTTGAACAATTGGAAGCGGAGGCGATTCGTTGAATAAGGTAGCACTCGTCACCGGCGCCTCACGTGGAATCGGAGCCGCTATCGCCAAACGGTTGGCGGCAGACGGATTCCGGATCGTCGTGAACTACGCCGGGAATACAGCAAAAGCAGAAGAAGTTGTTTCGGCTATCGTCGATGCGGGCGGTGAGGCCATCGCCGTCCAGGCAGACGTGGCTGATGCCGAGCAAGTCAAGGCATTGCTGAAAACGGCACTGGATACTTACGGTCAGTTGGATTGTGTCGTCAACAATGCCGGAATCACGCGTGACGGTCTGTTAATGCGAATGAAAGAAGCAGATTTCGATGCGGTTCTAAACACCAATTTAAAAGGTGCCTTTCTTGTGACACAAGCGGCGACGCGGCCGTTGTTAAAAACGAGCGGTCGTATCATCAATATCGCTTCCGTCGTCGGCATTACCGGTAATCCCGGTCAAGCCAACTATGTAGCGGCGAAAGCGGGACTGATCGGATTTACGAAGTCGGTCGCACGTGAACTGGCAAGTAAAGGCGTTACGGCAAATGCGATTTGTCCCGGTTTCATTGAAACCGATATGACGGATGAATTGACAGAAGCGCAACGTAATCAGACGCTCGATCAAATTCCGTTAAAACGATTTGGTCAGACGGACGATATTGCATCGCTCGTCAGTTTCATCGCATCAGACAATGCCCGTTACATCACTGGTCAAACTTTGGCAGTCGATGGCGGCATGACAATGTAAGTGAACTGTGGTAGTACTTTGCCAAATTGGCAATCATCTTATATACTCAACTCATGGAGGGATTTTAAAATGACAAAAGAACAAATTTTAGTAGACGTGCAAGAAGCAATTGCAGAGAAATTAGGTAAAGAACAGAGTGAAATCACACTCGACAAATCGTTTAAAGACGATCTCGGAGCAGATTCACTTGAAGTTATGGAACTCGTCATGGATCTCGAAGATAAATTCGAAATCACAATCGAAGATGACCAAGCAGAAAACTTAAAAACAGTCGGCGATGTCGTTAGCTACATCGAAACACAAGTCTAATATATGAAGCTGAACCCACCGCGTATTTGCGGTGGGATTTAGCTGTTTAGGAGGCATTATGACAAATCAAAAAGGACGTCGTGTCCGAAAAGGACCTTATGTAAAGCGACGCAAAGACTCACGGGCTTTGGCGCAAATTGAACAGAAGTTCGGACAGCTCCAGGAACGGCTGGATATTCATTTTGCGAATGTAGAACTATTGAAGCAAGCATTTACACATTCTTCGTTTGTGAATGAGCAGCGTGAATCAGACGGGGATAATGAACGTCTTGAATTTCTGGGTGACGCGGTACTTGAATTGACAGTCTCCCGTTATCTCTTTCAACACTACCCGGAACGTTCCGAGGGGGAATTAACAAAGCTGCGTGCTGCCATTGTCTGTGAGCCGTCACTGGTCCAGTTCGCGAATCATTACGAGTTTTCTGAAATGATTCTACTTGGTAAAGGAGAGGAACTGACAGGGGGAAGAAATCGTCCGGCACTACTCGCGGATGTATTTGAAGCCTTCATCGGTGCCTTATACCTCGATCAAGGGATTGAAGCTGCAGAACGATTCCTCGCCGAAGCGGTTTTTCCGAAAGTGGCGTCTGGATTTTTTGAAGAACAAACTGATTTTAAAAGTCAGCTCCAAGAAGCGATCCAGCGGGTCGGACTGGGACAAATCGAGTATGAAATCATCGAAGAACGCGGACCAGCACACAGTCGGGAGTTTATTTCACGCGTGCACATCGCGGATAAGCTGGAAGGCATCGGGACCGGCCGCTCGAAAAAAGAAGCAGAACAGCAGGCTGCCAAACAAGCCTTGCTTGAACTGAAAAACAGCTTTTGACATGAAAAAAGGCACCCATTTCAAAATGGAGTGCCTTTTTGTGAGGAATCTTAAACAGTTTTCAGTGATTTCAGTTCATCGACGATGGCATCGACTTCTGCCAATGTCAACGACTCACGCATCATGACGAAATCATAAATCTCTTTTAAATCGTCATTTTTTGTTCCGTCGAATTGTTCCGCCTTGATGACGCCTTTGTTAATGATGTTCAATTTATCCAGGATCTCTACGATCATTTGTTCAATTGTCATGTCTTAAAATCTCCTCTTCATCTCTTTAAGCCTAACATTACCATAAAAGCTACCATTTTGTAGACCTTTCGGCTATGGTAAACTAAAAGAAAATCAAAAAGAAATTTAAACATATGGGTGGTCAAGATGTACTTAAAACGAATTGAAATCAATGGCTTCAAGTCATTTGCTAGTCGGACGGAGCTCGACTTCCTTCCGGGAGTCACGGCTGTCGTCGGACCAAATGGCAGCGGGAAGTCCAATATATCGGATGCAGTGCGTTGGGTGCTCGGTGAGCAGTCGGCTAAATCATTACGTGGTGCGAAGATGGAAGATGTCATCTTTGCCGGAAGTATCTCGGAACATCGGAAACAATTTGCGGAAGTCACACTTGTGCTCGACAATGAATCGGGGACGGTCGCTTTGCCGTATCAAGAAATCAATGTAACGCGGCGTGTCACGCGAAACGGAGACAGTGATTACTTCTTAAATAAAAAACCGTGTCGTTTAAAAGACGTGCTTGATTTATTCATGGATACCGGGTTGTCCCGCGATGCGTTTGCCATCATCGGTCAAGGACGGGTCGAACAAGTCATTTCCGGGAAACCGGAAGAACGGCGCTCTGTCATCGAAGAGGCAGCCGGTGTTTTGAAATACCGGAACCGTAAAAAACAAGCCGAAAGAAAGCTAACGGATACAGAAACGAATCTTTCCCGTGTCGATGATATTCTGTACGAATTAGGTGGACGAATTGAGCCGTTACGGGAACAAGCGTCACTGGCAAAAGAATTTTTAGTAGCCCGTGAACGATATGACTTCTTGGAACGGGGAATCATCGCGACCGAAATCGAGCAGTATATGACGCAACTCACTGACGTGTCGACGGAAATCGAATCCTGCCAAGCCCAACTGCTTGCGGAGCAGGAGCGGCTACAAGAAACAGTAGCGACAAGGGAAACACAAGAAACATCGTTAGAAGAGAAGCGGCGCTTAGAAACAGAAATGCAGGACCGCCTGCGGCTCGTATCGACGAAACTCGTTGAAATCGAAGGGGCTTTAAACCTCGCGAAAGAACGGGAAAAGCACGGAGCGGAAATGAAGGCGCGTCTCGAACAGGAAGTAACGGTTGCAGAACAACGGGTAGCACAAATCGAACAAGAAGAACAGACGGTGCTGAAGCAACAGCAAGAGACACAACAATTGTACCTTCAAACCGTCGCAAAACGAGAACAAGCCGATGCCGCCTTATCTTACTCCGACCGGGACTTTGAAAAAGAAGCCGAACAATTGCGTTCGGAAGCGTTTGAAGTAGCGAGCCGGTTGGCAGCGACGACCAATGCATACCATCGGGCGCAACAAGATCTGTTACATGCCGAAGAGCAGCAACGGAGTTTTTCGGAAAACGTCGGCTCAAAACAAACGGATCGTTCGACGTATGAAGCCGAAACCATTCGTCTTGCAGAACAGGTAGAAGAATTACGGAATCGCTTGGAAACATTGCGTCAGGAAGAAAAGACACAGCAAGACCAGTATCGCCAGCAACAGGAGACGTTGCGCCAAATGGAACAATCGATCATCGACCTTCACCGACGCCGCGATAAGACCGAAGACCGGATTGAATTTCTGGAATCCGTCAAAGCCGACTACAGTGGTTATTTTGGAGCCGTCAAAACCGTCTTAAAACAGCGGGACCGGATTGCCGGTATCCACGGTGCCGTCGCGGAACTGATCACCGTTCCCGCCCGCTTCGAGGCGGCGATTGAGACCGCACTGGGCGGCGCGATGCAAAACGTCGTCGTCGATACCGATGTGACGGGACGGAAACTGATCCAAGAGTTGCGCCGGCTGAATGCGGGGCGTGCGACATTTATGCCGCTCTCGTCGATTCAGCGCCGGGAACTGAGTGCTTCCGTTCAACAAAGCGTGTCAGGGATGCCAGGATATCTCGGTGTCGCAAGTCAACTGGTCACGACGCGGGAAGACTTTACGAAATTAAAAGATAATCTGCTTGGGACGACACTCGTTGTCGAATCACTTGAACAAGCCAATGCCATCGCCCGTTCCACCGGACACCGTTACCGGATCGTGACGCTCGAGGGTGACGTCGTTAACGTCGGCGGATCGATGACGGGAGGCAGTCGTAAAAAAGGAACACCGCTCTTCAGCCAATCCCGTGAACTGGAAGAGTTGCAGGCGGGATTGAAACAAGGTCAAGCTGTCATTCGTGAACAAGAGCGTCGGCGTGATGAAATGAAAACAGCCATGCAACAACTCGTCGGCTCGCTGGAAACAAATACCCGTGATATTCAATTAGTTCAAGCACAGTTGGAAAGTGTTCGCGAAGCCTATACGGATGCGAAGCGCAGTCTAGCTGTCACATCTTCTGAATTATCGGTCCACGACGGTCAATTGACCCGTCTCGCTGAACAAGCGGCAGAGGCGAAGTCCATCATCGTGGCATCAGAGCGGGACATGGAACGGTTAACGAACCGGCAAGCGGAATTGCGGCAAGCAATCGATCAACTGAAGGAAGCACAGTCACGCGGAGCAGTTGCGGTCGAAGAATTAAAGCAACAGCAAGCGGAAGCCTTGCTTGAGGAACGGACTGTCAGCATGACACATGACCAAATCGACCGTGAGGTAACACGCCTCCGTGAGACATTGAGTCATGCAAAATTAGAACGAAGTCATAAACGCCGTGATCTGAAGCATGTCCTGGAAGGATTCGACGAAGCGAAGATTGATGCCCTGCACACTGAGAAAACGCAGATGCAACAGGAACAAACTTCAGTCGAACGCGAATTGACGCATGTGACGGCAGAAATTCAGCAGGCGGCAGAAAACTTACGTCTGTTACGGATTCAGGAAGCGAAACTGGCAGAAGCCCGGCAAGCAACGACACAGCGTCTCGATCAAGCCCGGCTTACTCAGGGACGGCTCAGTACACGCCTTGAGACCCGTCATGAGACACTTGAAGAAATGGGGCTGGTTGCCGAGTTGATTCAACCGCTGACGATCTCTTTCGAGGAGGCAAAGGAAGAATTGCATCTTCTGAAACGACAACTCGAGGAAATCGGGATTGTCAATCTTGGTGCGATTGAAGAGTTTGCCGAAGTCGATCAACGTTTTACGTTCCTGTCCACGCAACGCGACGATCTGGTCAGTGCGAAGACCGATTTATATGCGGTCATCGAAGAAATGGACCGGGAAGTCATCCGGCTGTTCAAACAGACGTACACAGCGGTCCGGGAACATTTCCGGGAAACGTTCCGCGAACTGTTTGGCGGCGGAGAAGCCGACTTGATTCTCGTCGACCCTACAGATCTGTTGACAAGCGGTATTGATATCGTGGCTAAACCGCCCGGTAAAAAGTTACAGAACCTGTCCTTGTTGTCGGGCGGAGAACGAGCACTGACAGCGATTGCTTTATTGTTTGCTATCTTAAAAACACGACCGGTTCCGTTCTGTGTTCTTGATGAGGTCGAAGCAGCCCTCGATGAGGCGAACGTCGCCCGATTCGGAGAGTTCGTTCATCAACTGGCACGTGAGACCCAGTTCATCATCATCACCCACCGTAAGGGAACGATGGAGTCAGCTGATGTCCTGTATGGTGTGACGATGCAACAAAACGGTATTTCCGAAGTATTATCCGTTAAACTGGAAGAAGCGAGACGGACATTAAGCGAAGAAGTAGAACCAAAGGGGATAAAAAAATGAGTTTCTTTAAAAAGTTAAAAGACCGGTTGACGACTTCGACACAAGAAGTGACATCGAAGTTTACGGAAGGTTTGACGAAAACACGGGACGGACTGGCGAATGCCGTCAATGATCTCGTCTACCGCTTCCGGGAAGTCGACGAAGATTTTTTCGAAGAGTTGGAAGAAGTATTGATTCAGGCCGATGTCGGTGTCACGACGACGATGGATCTTGTCGAAAAGTTAAAAATTGAAGTCAAACGTAAAAACGTCAAGGATACAAAAGAAGTGCGTGACGTACTTGTCGAAGTTGTCGCCAACATGCTGGTGGAAGAAGAAGAGTCCGAACTTGATCTCAGTCATGAACTCAATGTGATCTTATTTGTCGGTGTCAACGGCGTCGGGAAAACGACGACAATCGGTAAACTGGCGAATCGTCTGAAAAACGAAGGCAAAACGGTAATGCTCGCAGCCGGCGATACATTCCGGGCCGGTGCAATCGACCAACTTCAAGTCTGGGGTGAACGTTCCGGTGTTCCGGTCATCCGTCAGGGAGAAGGATCGGATCCGGCGGCAGTCATCTATGATGCTGTCCAGGCCGCAAAAGCACGCCGTGTCGATGTCCTGATTTGCGATACGGCCGGCCGTCTGCAAAACAAAGTCAATTTAATGAATGAACTTGAAAAAGTAAAACGTGTCATCGAACGGGAAATTCCGGGAGCACCGCATGAAGTATTGCTTGCGCTTGACGCGACGACGGGTCAAAATGCAATGGTTCAAGCCAAAGCCTTTAAACAGGCGACCGATGTCAGCGGAATCGTTCTGACGAAGCTTGACGGAACGGCGAAAGGCGGAATCGTTCTTGCGATTAAGAATGAGCTGGATCTGCCGGTGAAATTCGTCGGTCTCGGTGAAAAAATCGATGACTTACAACCGTTCGATGCCGAACAATTCGTCTATGGATTATTCGGGGATGTCTTTGAAGAAAAAGAAACAGTCGAAGAAGTCCGAGAAGAGGACTGACCTCGATTTCCTTGTAAAGAAAAAAACTTGACAACACACTGTGAGGGCTGTACTATACTATCTGTAAAGGAATTTCACTTAACAACCGTGGAGGTGCTCGAATGACACTTGATAAGACGAACCGGATGAATTATCTGATTGACTTTTATCAGGAGCTTTTGACGCCGAAACAACGGAATTATATGTCACTCTATTATCTGGATGACTTTTCGTTAGGTGAGATCGCCGATGAGTTTGAAGTCAGCCGACAAGCAGTCTACGACAACATAAAACGTACGGAAGCGATGCTTGAACAATATGAAGAACGACTGGGTCTGTTTGCAAAGTATGAACAGAGAAAGTTACTCCTTGATCAGTTAAAGCAACTTGACCTTCCGAGCGAAGCTCACGTGACCATTGCGGCACTTGAGCAATTAGAGTAGGGGGCAATTTCATGGCATTCGAAGGATTATCGGAACGGCTTCAAGCCAGCCTCGCTAAAATGCGGGGTAAAGGTAAGATTTCTGAAGCGGACGTAAAAGAAATGATGCGTGAGGTCCGCCTTGCGTTATTAGAAGCTGACGTCAACTTCAAAGTCGTCAAACAATTCGTAAATGATGTGAAAGAACGTGCAGTCGGGCAAGATGTCATGACGTCTCTCACACCAGGTCAGCAAGTCGTCAAAATCGTCCATGACGAATTGACGAAACTGATGGGGTCAGAAGTTTCTCCGTTGACGTTATCGAACCGTCCGCCAACCGTCATCATGATGACCGGTTTACAAGGGGCAGGTAAGACGACGACGGTCGGAAAACTCGCGAATCATTTACGGAAGAAACAAAATCGCAGTCCACTGCTCGTCGCAGCGGATATTTACCGACCGGCTGCGATCAAACAGCTCGAGACGTTAGGGAAACAACTCGAACTGCCGGTTTTCTCAATGGGAGATCAGGTCAGTCCACAAGAGATTGTTACGAACGCTCTCGACTATGCAAAAGAGCATCACCACGATATCGTGTTGATCGATACGGCGGGACGCTTACATATCGACGAGGACCTGATGCAGGAACTGGTTGATGTGAAAGAAATCGCCAAACCAAATGAAATTTTCCTTGTCGTCGATTCAATGACGGGTCAGGACGCTGTCAATGTCGCGCAAAGCTTTAATGAAAAGCTGGGTGTGACAGGTGTCGTCTTGACGAAGCTCGACGGGGATACTCGAGGCGGAGCAGCACTCTCCATCAAGGCAGTCACCGGAGCACCGATTAAATTCGTCGGTCTTGGAGAGAAGCTGGACGCAATCGAGCCATTCTATCCGGAGCGGATGGCGTCACGGATTCTCGGCATGGGAGATATGCTGACGCTGATTGAAAAAGCGGAGTCTCAAATGGACGCAACACGCGCCAAAGAGCTCGAAGGCAAAATGCGCGATGCATCGTTCACGTTTGACGATTTCATCGAGCAGTTACAGCAAGTGAAACAGATGGGTCCTTTGGATGAGTTGTTAGGAATGATTCCGGGTGCCGGTAAAGGAAAGATGAAGGGTCTGAAAAATGCCCAAATCGATGAGAAGCAACTCGTCTATGTCGAAGCGATTATTCAATCGATGACAAAACGAGAGCGGACTGAACCGGAAATTCTCAATGCCAGTCGTCGGAAACGGATTGCGCGCGGCAGTGGTCGCAGCATTCAAGAAGTAAACCGATTGATTAAGCAATTTGAAGACATGCGGAAGATGATGAAACAATTCTCCGGCCAAATGGGCAAAGGGAAAAAGAAAGGCGGCTTTGGCCTCCCATTCTTCTAAAAGTCTTTTCACTTTTGCTGGAACGTTGTATACTAGTGAAGTTGTCAATTTGACTAAACGAAAAAAAATTATTTATTATTTGGAGGGACTTACGAATGGCAGTTAAAATTCGTCTTAAGCGCATGGGCGCAAACAAATCACCTTTCTACCGTGTGGTAGTAGCAGACTCACGTGCACCACGTGATGGTCGTTTCATCGAGCAAATCGGATACTACAACCCGGTTGCTAAACCAGAAGCAGAAGTAAAACTTAACGAAGAGCTTGCTCTTAAATGGCTCGCTGAAGGTGCTAAACCTTCGGACACAGTTCGTAACCTCTTCTCAAAAGCTGGTATCATGGAGAAATTCCACAACGCGAAACTCGCGAAGTAAGACTATTGGAGGTGAGCGAAAGCTTACCTCCTTTTTGTATGGCAAAATAATAACAAGAAATAAGACTTGTGGATAAGGAAGTGAAACAGATGGAATGGTTGGAAGTCGCAAAAATCGCCAACACGCACGGTTTGAAAGGCGAATTGAAACTCCTCGCAAGCACGGATTTTCCGGAACAGCGTTTTAAAGTCGGTAATGAGGTATTTCTTGAGTCGAACGGAATCTACACGCCGTTTACGATCAGCAGTTACCGCAAACATAAACAATTCATCATGGTGACGTTCAAAGGCATGCAACACATCAATGATGTCGAGAAATATAAAGGCTTGAAACTGTATGTGCATCCGGAAGCCTTACAAGAGCTCGGAGAACATGAATTTTATTACCATGAAATCATCGGCTGTACCGTCTTTGACGGTGAGGATGAAATTGGTGTCGTATCCGAGATTCTCGAGACGGGCGCAAACGACGTCTGGACGATCAAACGTCCCGGCAAAAAAGATGTGCTGATTCCCTATATCGAACAAGTCGTCGCTTCAATTGACGTCGAAGCCAAACGGATTCAAATCACACCGTTACCGGGTTTGATAGAAGGATGAACATCACGGTCCTGACGCTATTTCCGGAAATGTTCACGGCACTGAATCACTCGATTGTCGCCCGTGCGCAAGAGGAGAAACGGATTGAACTCAACTATGTCAATTTCCGGGACTACTCGACGAATCGTCATGGTCGTGTCGATGATTCCCCCTACGGCGGTGGGGCAGGCATGTTATTGATGCCCCAACCGATTTTTGACGCAATCGCCGACTTGCCTGAAGCAAAACGGCGTATCATTGCGTTGACACCAACAGGGCGTCGGTTTGATCAACGTCTTGCGGAAGAATGGTCCAAAGAAACGGATCTTGTCTTTTTATGCGGTCATTATGAAGGGTTCGACCAACGGGTTCATGATGAACTGGTGACAGATGAAGTCTCACTTGGCGATTTTGTTCTGACCGGCGGCGAACTTGCAGCCATGACGATGATTGATGCGACGGTTCGCCTGTTGCCGGATGTTCTCGGAAAGGCCGCGAGCCATGAAGACGACTCGTTTTCGACCGGTCTGCTCGAATACCCGCATTACACACGGCCGGCTGATTTTCGCGGTTTGACGGTCCCGGAAGTTTTATTGTCGGGTAATCATGCCCGGATTGAAACTTGGCGCCGTGAACAGGCATTGAGACGGACGCTTGAGCGGCGACCGGATTTACTCGAAACGGCCGACCTGTCCGAGACCGACCGCCGTTACCTGCAATCAATTTCAGGATTGTCAAACGACTGAAACTGTGATAAGTTAAAACATGTGGCAAAAGCCACCTATTAACGATGTTCCGCTGTTGGATGCCAGAGGCAAATGAAGATACGAACATTGGTGAAAAAAGGAGAAATCATTCATGAACACACAACAATTGTTCCGTGAAATTACACAAGAACAAATCAAGTCAGACGTCCCTGCATTCCGTCCTGGTGATACAGTCCGCGTCCACGTTAAAGTCGTCGAGGGAACGCGTGAGCGGATCCAGCTTTTCGAAGGCGTAGTCATCAAACGTCACGGTGGCGGCATCAGCGAAACGTTTACAGTTCGTAAGATTTCTTACGGAGTTGGCGTTGAGCGTGCATTCCCGCTTCACTCACCACGTGTTGCGCAAATCGAAGTCGTTCGTTACGGTAAAGTCCGTCGTGCGAAACTTTACTACCTCCGTAACCTTCGTGGTAAAGCGGCTCGTATTAAAGAAATTCGTCGTTAATCATGTGAAAAAGTGGCTTGTCTCCGGACAAGCTTCTTTTTTTTATCGTTTATGCGTATACTAGGTTTAGGCAAGAGATTGAGTTGAAGGAGTGGAACGCGTGAAGGAGTTATTTAGTTGGATTAAGGCGCTGGTCGTGGCGCTCGTAATTGCGTTCATCATCCGAACGTTTTTATTCGTCCCGGTTATTGTGGACGGCGAATCGATGATGCCGACCTTACACAATTCGGACCGAATGATTGTCAATAAGGTTCCTTATTATTTCAATGAACCGGAACGGGGGGACATCGTGGTCTTCCATGCGACAGAAACACGGGACTACATCAAACGTGTGATTGCTGTTCCAGGTGATACGATGTACTACAAAGATGATACGTTATACGTCAACGATAAAAAAGTCGAGGAACCTTATCTGAATGAATTTAAGGCACAGATGAACGGTGTTCCTTTAACAGAAGACTTTACATTGGAAGAAAAAACAGCACAAAAAACGGTTCCAAAAGGAAAAGTATTTGTGATGGGGGATAACCGTCAAAACTCGAAAGACAGCCGGGATATCGGTTTTGTGGATGAGGATCAAATCGTCGGTACGACGAATTTCGTCTTCTATCCGTTTAATGATGTCCGGTCCGTTGATTGATGAAGGAGATCCTCTTTCAAGAAACGAAGTTCACAAAATGTGGACTTCGTTTTTTTGTTCGGACGGGGACAGGGTTCTTTTCTGTCGAAAAGTTGCGTATACTAGAGAATGGATCGTTTCTCTCGAACAGACAGTGGATCGGTAACACGGGACACGACGTATATATCGTTCATTATTAGCAGTCCAAGCACTATGAAAACTTGAGGTGGAAGAAATGACAATACAATGGTTCCCGGGACACATGGCGAAAGCACGCCGTGAAGTGACGGAAAAATTAAAATTGATTGATGTCGTCATCGAATTAGTCGACGCACGTTTACCGATGTCGAGCCGTAATCCGATGGTCGAACAAATCACAGCAGGCAAACCACGACTGATCGTCCTGAATAAATCAGATATGGCGGATGCCCGGCTGACGGAAAAATGGATGCATGCACTCCGTAAAGACGGTGTCGACGTCATCGCCGTGGATGCGAAGCACAGTAAAGGGTTGGGTCAGATTCATGAAGGTGCCTTACGCTTGATGAAAGACAAACATGACCGGATGCGGGATAAGGGACGGAACCCGAGTGCGATTCGCGCGTTGATCATCGGGATTCCGAACGTCGGAAAATCAACCTTGATCAATCGGTTGGCCGGACGGAACATCGCAATCACAGGCGACCGTCCAGGTGTAACGAAACGTCAACAATGGATCAAAATGAAAACAGGTGAAATGGAACTACTCGATACACCGGGAATTCTTTGGCCGAAGTTCGATGACCAGCTTGTCGGTTACCGTTTAGCGGCGACGGGTGCCATTAAAGATGATATCCTGAATATCGATGATATCGCCTTGTTTGCAATCCGAGAGCTCAAGTCCCGTTATCCGGAGCAACTGAAAGCCCGTTATCGGTTACAGGATGTGTCAGGTGAAGCCGTCGAAGTGCTCGAAGCGATCGGTAAAAACCGCGGTTTCGTAACAGGCGGTTATGTCGACTTTGAACGGACAAGTGAAATGTTGCTTCATGAGCTACGGACGGAGAAAATTGGTCGTGTCACGCTCGAGACCGTCGAAGAGTGCGCAACCGTCACAGAATAAGACAGGCTTGGGTTTCTCATGATGAGAAATCCAAGCTTTTTTCAAAAAGGAGCTACGTCATGAACATAACGGAAATCAAAACCCGATTGGCACACGTTTCGCAGGAAGAATTGGAACAAATTAAAAAGGAATTCGCCGAAGATGGCCGAAAAGGTGTTGTCACGGCCTTGAAACAAGCAGAACGCCGATTGTTACAGGAAGAGCAGCAACGTGTCCAGTTCCAGGAACGGTCCCTGTTCGAAGACCGGTACCGTGCACAAGGGCATCAGCGAATTGCCGGAGTGGATGAAGTCGGCCGTGGACCGCTCGCCGGTCCCGTTGTCGCAGCAGCCGTCATCCTGCCGGCCGGCTTTTATCATCCCGGATTGACGGATTCAAAACAGATGTCCAAAAAGCAACGAAGCGCCGCTTATCAACATATTCAGGAGGTCGCAGAAGTCGCAATCGGTATCATCGAGCCGGAAGAGATCGACCGGATCAACATCTATCAGGCCTCGAAGCAAGCGATGCAACAGGCTGTTGCTCAGTTGACACCGGATGCCTTGTTAGTGGATGCAATGACACTCGATGTCGATCTTCCGCAAGAGTCCCTGATCAAAGGAGATGCGCGGAGCGTCTCGATTGCAGCGGCGAGTGTCATCGCTAAAGAAACACGGGATACGATGATGGAACAATACGCCGTTCTCTATCCGGAGTACGGTTTTGATCAACATGCCGGGTACGGGACAGCACAACACTTACAGGCACTCGATCGTGTCGGGGTGACACCGATTCACCGGAAGACATTTAAACCGGTCCTCGACCGACTTTAGGAGGTAAACCATCGTGCAGATTGAACATCGGGCCTTACTGCCTTTTAAAATCATTGATGCGACCAACCAACCGTTGCGTGAAGGGGCCAACGTCATCGGCAAAGTATTGAAGCTGCTTCCGGACGGTCTGATGGAACTGCAGGTTGGTCAACGTGTCTTGACGGCAGGAACGACAGCCGAGCTGAAAGAAGGTGCGACCTACCGTTTTACCGTCACGAGCACAGATGGACAACCGGTTCTAAAAATCGTAGCAGAAGAGTCCGCACCAAATAAGGCGACAGTCTTACCGGCCTTTAACCGGTTAACCCACTTTTCGAATGACTCGATCCCGCAAACGACGCGGGATGTGTTGCAACAGCTGGGGCAAAAAGTGATGGAAGGATCCGGAACGGCATTTAAACAAGCAATCATCGAATTGGTCCAACTCGCTCGGCATGCGGACGGCATGACGGAAGGACAATTGGACCGGAAGACCAGTGATCAAGTGCTCGCCCAACAAGTCATTCAAGCAACGAATGAAACCGGGCGCGGTATTTTTTTGTTTCAATTACCGCAATTCGGTCCTTTTGAGGAAGTCGATATCACAATGGAAGCGCCGTTTGATCAAAAAGAATTTAATCCCGATCACGCCCGCATCGCTTTTTACTTAAAACTGCCGAAAACCGGTGAAATCGCATTGGATTTATTAATTACGGATCGAAAGATTGCGATTTCCGTTTTTCATCCGGATGAGCGGATAGCAACGTTCATGTCCCATTATCAGCCGACTATCGAGCAGCGTCTGCACGAGCAAGGGTATGATTTGATTCGTTTTGAACAGATCGAATCGGAAAAAGAACGGATTTCATTTCAACCGACGGATCGAAACGGAAGGGTGGACTATCAGATATGAAAAAAGCCATCGCCTTATCGTATGAGGAACAGATGCAGGCGCCTAAGGTCGTCGCGAAAGGATCGGAACGGGTCGCGGAACGAATTCTTGAAGAGGCGTTACAGCACAACATTCCAATCCGTGAAGACGCGACACTGATTACATTGCTCGATGCCGTTCAAGTCTCGGAACAAATTCCAAACGAATTATACGGAGTCATTGCCGAGTTGTTTGCCTTTTTATATCAGCTCGATCAAACGGAAATTTTGAAGAAATAAATGCTTTCGGTCGATAACGATAGACAGCGCTTCCAATTTTAACTACAATGAAAGAGCCGAAACTAAAGGGGTTAAGGGGGATTTTTTCATGAATGTACATGAATATCAGGCAAAAGAGTTACTTCGTTCGTACGGTGTACCTGTTCCGAACGGAATTGCAGCATTTACAGTCGAAGAGGCAGTCGATGCAGCAGAACAATTGTCAGGTCCGATCAAAGTCGTAAAAGCACAGATTCACGCAGGGGGTCGCGGTAAAGCCGGTGGTGTTAAATTGGCTAAATCGCAAGAAGAGGTGAAAGAATTCGCGACAGAGTTACTCGGCAAAACACTCGTCACGCATCAAACAGGTCCAGAAGGTAAAGTCATTCAACGTCTTCTTGTTGAAGAAGGTTGTGCGATTGACAAAGAATACTATCTCGGGATTGTCCTTGACCGTGTAACGGGACGTGTCGTCATCATGGGTTCAAGTGAAGGCGGAATGGATATCGAGGAAGTCGCAGAAGCAACTCCGGAAAAAATTATCAAAGAAGTAGTGGATCCGGCAGTCGGCTTACAAGCTTTCCAAGCGCGTAAACTGGCGTTTGCAATGGGTGTTCCGGTTAAGCTTGTCAACAAGTTCGTCGGCATGGTGACGAAATTGTATACATTCTTCGTCGATAAAGACTGTTCAATCGCTGAGATCAATCCACTCGTCACAACAAAAGACGGTGATGTTTTGGCACTTGATGCAAAACTGAACTTTGATTCAAACGCGTTATACCGTCATGCCGATGTCGTTGCACTTCGTGACGAAACGGAAGAAGATCCACGCGAAGTGGAAGCTTCTAAAAATGACTTAAACTATATTGCACTTGACGGAAACATCGGATGTCTCGTCAACGGTGCAGGACTTGCCATGGCGACGATGGATATCATCAAGCACTTCAGCGGCGATCCGGCAAACTTCCTTGATGTCGGCGGCGGTGCGACGAAAGAGAAAGTAACAGAAGCCTTTAAATTGATTTTGTCGGATGAGAACGTCAAAGGAATTTTCGTTAACATTTTTGGTGGAATCATGAAATGTGACGTCATTGCAGAAGGTATCGTTGCAGCAACAAAAGAAGTGGGCTTAGAATTGCCACTCGTCGTCCGTCTCGAAGGAACAAACGTCGATGCCGGAAAACAAATTCTCAAAGATTCAGGTCTAGCGATTACAGCAGCTACATCAATGGCAGACGGCGCAGAAAAAATTGCTGCGCTCGTGAAGTAAGGGGGAGCTAAGGATGAGTATTTGGGTAAATGAATCAACAAAAGTCATCATTCAAGGAATTACAGGGAATCAAGGAATGTTCCATGGTGAACAGATGATTGCTTACGGAACGAACCTCGTCGGTGGTGTGACACCAGGTAAGGGCGGCACAGAAGTATTGGGCGTACCGGTCTTCGATACAGTCGCTCAAGCAGTCGAAAAAACAGGTGCCAATGCTTCCATCATCTATGTACCGCCTGCATTTGCAGCGGATGCCATCATGGAAGCAGCGGATGCGAACATCGCCTTGATCATCTGTATCACGGAAGGAATTCCGGTTCTTGATATGGTCAAAGTAAAACGTTACCTGGACGGAAAACCCGTTCGCCTGATTGGACCAAACTGTCCGGGTGTGATTACACCGGGCGTTGCGAAACTCGGAATCATGCCTGGATACATTCATACACCAGGTCACGTCGGTATCGTTTCTCGTTCTGGAACGTTGACGTACGAAGCGGTCCATCAATTGACGACAGCAGGAATTGGTCAATCAACTGCAGTCGGAATCGGTGGCGATCCGGTCAACGGAACAGACTTCATCGATACGCTCAAAGCGTTTAATGAAGATCCGGAAACAAAAGCCGTCATCATGCTTGGTGAAATCGGTGGAACGGCGGAAGAAGAAGCGGCAGAGTGGGTCAAAGCCAACATGACGAAGCCGGTCATCGGATTCATCGGTGGACAAACAGCGCCTGAAGGCAAACGGATGGGTCATGCCGGTGCCATCATTTCAGGTGGTAAAGGAACTGCTGCAGAAAAAATCAAAACACTTCGTGCCAACGGAATCGAAGTGGCAGAAACACCAGCAATCATTGGTGAGACGTTAATTCGTGTCATTAAAGAAGCCGGTATTTACGATGAATGTGTCACAGGTTCAACTGTGAACTAAACAAGATGTCAGCTGTCCTGATCTAATCAGGACGGCTTTCTTCTATATAAAAGGAGCGTAATGAATGGAGAGAGAACTGTATGCACGTTTTGCGACTTGCCGGGTTCCGTATTCAATCGTTGTCTTGATCGAGCAGTACGGTCTTTTACCGGTAGAGGATTTGCCTGTGTCGAGATCCATCAAAAACCGCTATCAGCAAGCCCTACAATTGGATCAAGTCCCAACGAACCTTCTTGTTCCGGGAGATCCGTATTTCCCAATGCCGTTACTTCAGATTCCTCAACCCGTCTATGGACTTTTCTTCAGTGGTGATCCTTCCTTATTGAGACAGCCGATGATCAGTATCATCGGAAGCCGTCAACCTTCTCCTTCTCACTCAAAACGTCTATCTTTCTTACGTCCATTTTTTGAATCGCCGTTCGTTACCGTGTCGGGTGGCGCACTTGGTATTGATTCTCTCGTACACCGTCTTTCCCTCAAACATCATCAGGCGACGATTGCCGTACTAGCGAGCGGGTTTGACTTTTTGTATCCTGCAAGGCATGCGCCGTTGTTTCAACGGATTCAACAAGACGGACTGCTTTTATCGGAATATCCTGCTCCTACCCCCGTCAAAAAACATCAATTTTTAGAAAGAAACCGGATCATCTCAGGTTTGGCATCAGGATTGATCATCGTCGAAGCGACACGGAAAAGTGGGACGATGAATACAGCCGGACATGCGCTTGAACAAGGAAAAGACGTGTACTGCATTCCGGGATGTCCGACGGAAAAACACTTTCAAGGAACAAATCAATTGATTGCAGAAGGCGCGATTCCACTCTTAAATCCGGAAGAAGTTTCAAAAAGTATCTTGATGAACGTTGACAAATGGGAATCGAGACTACTATGATAAGTGAGATTAAAATACGAGTACGCCTCTAATAGGGAGCGATTGTAATGGCAAAATATTTAGTAATTGTCGAATCACCTGCAAAGGCAAAAACCATCAAACGTTATCTCGGTTCAAACTATACCGTGAAAGCTTCGATGGGACATGTCATCGACTTACCGAAAAGTCAAATGGGTGTTGACGTAGAACATGACTATGAACCAAAGTATATTACGATTCGTGGTAAAGGGCCGGTTTTAAAGGAATTGAAAACGGCCGCTAAAAAAGCACAAAAAATTTATCTCGCAGCCGACCCGGACCGTGAAGGGGAAGCGATCGCTTGGCACTTAGCGAAAGCCCTCGGTGTCGATGAATCGACAGAATGCCGGGTTGTCTTTAATGAAATCACAAAAGACGCCATCAAAGATTCGTTCAAGAGACCCCGCAAGATCAACTACGATCTTGTCGATGCACAACAGGCACGGCGTATCTTGGACCGTCTTGTCGGTTACAGCATGAGTCCGTTACTTTGGAAGAAAATTAAAAAAGGTTTGTCAGCAGGACGTGTTCAATCGGTTGCCGTGAAGATGATCATCGACCGCGAACAGGAAATCAACGCCTTTTTACCGGAAGAATATTGGACGATCAAACTGGAGCTTGATGCAAACGGCGAAAAGCTGGAAGCGAATTTTTACGGAATTGACGGAAAGAAACGTGAACTGCACTCGGAAGAAGAAGTCAATGAAGTATTGGCTAAACTATCCAAGTCCTTTACGGTCGATTCCGTGACGAAAAAAGAACGCCGGCGTAATCCGGCCTTGCCGTTTACGACGAGTTCGCTCCAACAGGAAGCAGCCCGTAAGCTGAACTTCCGTGCCAAAAAGACGATGATGATTGCCCAGCAGTTATATGAAGGAATCGAGCTCGGAAAAGAAGGGACAGTCGGTTTGATCACCTACATGCGAACAGACTCGACACGAACTTCTGAAACGGCGAATCTCGAAGCGCACGGCTTCATTGAAAATGCGTACGGAAAAGAATATATCGCTGTTGAGAAACGGAAAGAGAAAAAAGCGGCAAATTCGCAAGATGCCCACGAAGCCGTTCGTCCGACGTCGACGATGCGTGATCCGCAGCTTGTCAAATCGTATTTGTCCCGGGATCAGTTCCGGTTATACAAATTGATTTGGGAACGGTTTGTTGCCAGTCAGATGGCTCCGGCTGTTCTCGATACTGTAAAAGTGGATTTGGTTTCAAACGATGTCATGTTCCGCGCAAACGGTTCAACGGTTAAATTTGCTGGATTCATGAAAGTCTATATTGAAGACACAGATGATGAGACGGTAACGGACGTCAAGGACGGATTATTACCGCCGCTTGAAGACGGAGAAGTCTTGGAACAGGAAATGATTGAACCGAAACAGCATTTTACGCAACCACCACCGCGGTATACAGAGGCACGCCTCGTCCGGTCGATGGAAGAACTCGGAATCGGTCGTCCGTCGACCTATGCCCCGACACTGGATACGATTCAAAAACGCGGCTATGTGACGCTGGAAGAGAAAAAATTCCTGCCGACTGAACTCGGAGAGCTGGTCATCGACATGATCAGTGATTATTTCCAAGAATTTATCACCGTTCAATTTACGGCGGATATGGAAGCCTTACTTGACGCGATTGAAAAAGGTGACATGCAGTGGACCGAAGTCGTTGATCCGATTTATAAATCGTTCGAAAAACGACTGACGCGTGCCGAAGCCGAAATCGAAAAAATCGAAATCAAAGATGAACCGGCCGGAGAAGATTGTGAAGTCTGCGGTCACGCGATGGTCATCAAGATGGGCCGTTACGGCAAATTCATGGCGTGCTCGAACTTCCCGGAATGTCGGAACACCAAACCGATTCAAGTTGAAATCGGTGTCAAATGTCCGACTTGCGGAACAGGTGAGATCGTCGAACGCCGGAGTAAAAAAGGCCGTTTGTTCTACGGTTGTTCCAATTATCCGGAATGTGAATTCGTCTCATGGGATAAACCGGTCGAGGAACCATGTCCGGTGTGTAGCAGTATGATGGTACAAAAGAAAATCAAGAACGGTGTGAAAGTAGAATGTACGTCTTGCGGACATCATGAAACACGCATCGATCAGGAGCAAGAGGAGGAATGACCGATGAAACGGGTAACCGTAATCGGCGCCGGACTCGCAGGTTCTGAAGCAGCATGGCAACTTGCGAAACGCGGTGTACAAGTAGATTTATATGAAATGCGACCGGTGAAGCAGACACCTGCTCACCATACGGATCAGTTTGCCGAGCTCGTCTGCTCGAACTCACTGCGGGCGAATCAACTGACGAATGCAGTCGGCGTATTAAAAGAAGAAATGCGACAACTCGACTCACTCATCATGAAAGCAGCTGACTTGGCAAGTGTGCCGGCAGGCGGAGCACTCGCTGTCGACCGGCATGACTTTGCCGGATATGTGACGGAAACATTAAAAAATCATCCGAACGTCACGGTTCATCATGAAGAACTTGAAGCGATTCCGGAGGGTCCGACCATTGTCGCAACAGGTCCTCTCACAAGTGCCGCTTTGTCGGAATCACTAAAGCAGTTTACCGGAGAAGATTATCTGTACTTCTTTGATGCTGCCGCACCGATTCTTGACGGCGATACGATTGACCGCGATAAGGTCTATTTAAAGTCACGTTACGATAAAGGAGAAGCGGCTTACTTGAACTGTCCGATGACAGAAGAGGAGTTTACGCATTTCCATAACGAGTTGATCAAAGCGGAAGTCGTTCCTTTAAAGGAATTCGAGAAGGAAATCTACTTCGAAGGGTGTATGCCGTTTGAAGTACTGGCGTCACGCGGACCGAAGACACTGTTATTCGGACCGATGAAACCGGTTGGTCTCGAAGATCCGAAAACCGGTAAACGTCCGTATGCCGTTGTTCAATTGCGTCAGGATAACTCAGCCGGGACACTGTTTAACCTGGTCGGTTTCCAAACGCATTTGAAGTGGGGCGAGCAAAAACGGATCATCCGTTTGATTCCGGGTCTTGAAAATGCCGAAATCGTCCGTTACGGTGTCATGCACCGGAACACGTTCGTCAATTCACCGAACCTGTTGCAACCGACGTATCAAACGCGGACACGTCATGACCTGTTCTTTGCCGGTCAGATGACGGGTGTCGAAGGATACGTTGAATCGGCGGCATCGGGTTTGACGGCAGGAATCAATGCGGCACGTCTCGTCAATGAGGCTGAACCGGTCGCTTTCCCGAAAGAGACGATGATGGGTGCAATGGCACATTACATCACGACGACGGAAGGAAAGAACTTCCAGCCGATGAACGCAAACTTCGGATTGGTACCGGGACTTGTCGGACAGACAGGTCGTATGAAGAAACCTGAAAAATACGCGCTCCTTGCCGAGCGGGCATTAGAAGCGATTAAAGACTTTACCGATATGTAAGTGGGATGGGGGAGAAGGCGCAATTCAGCGTTCTTTTCTCCCATTTCTTGATTTGTCATAAAAGCGTGATAATTTTGTCATTTTTCCGATTTTTGGTCTATTGTCAGACTACTTACGGTGTGCTATGCTAAGGGCGATTCGAGTATGAAATGGTTAGAAGGGGGCTCATCCATGGGAGTAGACTCAGAGTTTGACGTACTGCGAAAATCGTTTTTACGGTATGTACACATCGAACGTCAATTATCTCCAAATACGGGCCGTTCTTATGATCAAACACTTCGACAATACGCCGCTTTTTGCCTCGATCATCAGCTGGGATCGATTGAATTGGCAACTGCACGGCGTTATTTGTTTGCTCTTTATGACCAAAAAGCATCTAAATCAACGATCGCTCAAAAAGTATCTTGTTTGAAACAGTTCGGCCGTTTTGTGACACGGGATACAAATGATGTGAATCCATTTGAAGGATTGAAGGCACCAAAGCGTGTCCAAACGCTGCCGACGTTTTTAGTCCCATCAGAATACGAACGATTTTTAGAAGTCTTCCGAACGTCGGATGCATTAGGTGTACGGAATGTGGCATTGATTGAGTTGCTATATGCAACAGGGATGCGTGTCAGTGAATTAGCCGGATTGAACGTAAAAGATTTAGATTCGGACTTGGAATATGTTCATGTATACGGAAAAGGACGAAAAGAACGGATCACACCGATTGGGTCATTTGCGAGAAAAGCCTTGACCGACTATTTGGCAGAACGACAACCGACCGAGGACGAAGAACAAGCCGTTTTTCTTTCTCGTTCAGGCCGTCGTCTGACAACGGACGGAATTCGGAAAATCTTAAAAAAGGCAGACCCCTTTTTATCGAAACATGTGACACCACATGCTCTACGACATAGTTTCGCGACCGACTTACTGGAACGTGGAGCAGATTTACGAGCGGTGCAAGAATTGCTTGGGCATGCTTCATTATCGACGACAGGGCAATATACACACGTCACGACGGAGCGGCTACGACATGTTTATCAGCAAGCGCATCCGCGTGCCTAAGGGAGGAAATAGGATGTTTCATGCAACGACGATTTTTGCGATTCAACATAACGGTCAATCTGCCATGAGCGGAGATGGACAAGTGACTTTCGGTAATCAGGTCATCATGAAGAAAAGTGCAAAAAAAGTCCGGCGTCTTTATGGTGGAAAAGTGATTGCAGGATTTGCCGGAAGTGTAGCTGATGCGTTTACGCTATTCGAAAAGTTTGAAGCAAAACTTGAGATGTACAACGGGAACCTGCAACGGGCAGCCGTGGAATTAGCAAAGGAATGGCGCGGCGATAAAATGTTACGCCAACTCGAAGCCTTGTTGCTTGTCATGGACGGAACACATTTACTGCTTGTTTCCGGTAACGGAGAAGTAATCGAACCGGATGACGGCATTTTAGCCATCGGTTCAGGCGGCAACTATGCTCTCGCGGCGGGTCGTGCACTTGCTCGGCATGCCGGACATATGACGGCTGAGCAAATCGCCCGTGCAGCTCTTGAAACAGCAGGTGAGTTATGTGTATTCACAAATGATCAAATCATTTTAGAGACGATTGGGGGAAGTGCAGATGCATGAATTTACACCGAGACAAATCGTGGAAAAACTAAATGAACATGTCATTGGTCAGGCGGATGCAAAACGAGCCGTCGCGATTGCACTTCGAAATCGTTACCGCCGGCAACTGCTCGATCCGAGCCTGCGTGATGAAGTGACACCAAAGAATATCCTGATGATCGGACCGACGGGTGTCGGGAAAACAGAAATTGCCCGTCGGCTTGCTAAACTGGTCCGCGCACCATTCGTTAAAATTGAAGCGACGAAGTTTACAGAAGTCGGTTATGTCGGTCGGGACGTTGAATCAATGGTCCGTGATCTAGTCGAAGCTTCACTCCGCCTCGTCAAGGATGAGAAAAAGGAAGCTTTAAAAGAACGGGCTGAAGCGGTCGCGAATGAACGGATTGTGGATGCACTTGTCGGTAAAAAAGCGTCGACAGGTCTCGGTGGAGGAAATCCGTTCGAGATGTTATTCGGTGGCACCCAAAAACCGCCTGAACAAGAAACTGCGAATGACACCGCCGATCGCTCTGTCATTCGACAACAGCTGTTCCAAGGTCAACTAGAAGACCGCATGATTGATGTGGACATTGAAGAACGTCAAATGGATTTGTTCTCCGGTCAACAAGGCATGGAAGGTCTTGCGAATCTGCAGGATATGCTCGGGCAAGTCATGCCGAAAAAAACAAAGAAACGCCAGCTGAGTGTCAAAGAGGCACGTCCGATTTTGACGGCAGAAGAAGCGGAACGATTACTCGATTTAAATGAAGTCCACGATGAAGCTGTTCGTCGTGCTGAACAGATGGGAATCATCTTCGTCGACGAAATCGACAAGATTGCAACGAAGGGGCAAGATAGTGCCGGTGTATCACGTGAAGGCGTACAGCGTGATATCTTACCAATCGTCGAGGGATCGACTGTCGTGACGAAGTATGGTCCTGTGAAGACGGATCATATGTTATTCATTGCAGCCGGTGCTTTCCATATGGCAAAACCATCTGATTTGATTCCGGAGTTGCAAGGACGTTTTCCGATCCGGGTGGAACTCGACAGTCTGACCGAAGATGACTTCGTTAAAATTTTGACTGAACCCAATCAAGCATTGTTGAAACAATATAAAGCTTTGCTTGGAGCGGAGCAAGTCCATGTCACGTTTACCGAAGACGCGATTCGTCAAATTGCACGGATTGCGGCACAAGTGAATGATGAAACAGATAATATCGGTGCTCGCCGTTTATATACCATTATGGAGCGTGTATTAGAAGAATTATCGTTTGAAGCGGCAGAGATGCCAGAGACAGACGTCACCATCACACCACAATATGTCATGGACCGCGTCGGAAAAGTAGCAGATGATCGTGATTTAAGTCAGTTCATCTTATAAGTGGAGGAAGAAAATCATGAATTTATTGGCAAAAACACGAAAGCTTAACACGATGTTACAACAAGAAGCAAGCACACATGTCGACTTTAAGGTCATGGCAGATCGTTTAAGTGAAGTCATGGAATCAAATACCTTTATCGTCAGCCGTCGTGGAAAGTTATTAGGAATTGCGATTAAACAACAAATCGAGAATGCACGGATTCGTGGATTCCTTGAAGAGCGTCAGTTTCCGGAAGATTATACAAAAAAATTGTTTAATGTGACGGAAACGACAGCAAACATCGCAATCGACAGTGAGCATACAGCTTTCCCGATCGATAACCGCGATATGTTCGAGACATCCAAAACGACGATCGTTCCGATCATCGGTGGCGGTGAGCGACTTGGAACACTTGTCCTTGGCCGGATGCTCGAAGATTTTAATGAAGAGGACTTAGTGCTTGCGGAATACGGAGCGACAGTTGTCGGAATGGAAATCTTACGTGAGAAAGCCCATGAAGCGGAAGATAAAGCGCGGAAGAAAGCCGTCGTTCAAATGGCAATCAATTCTTTATCCTATTCGGAACTTGAAGCGATCGAACATATCTTTGAAGAGTTGGACGGAAACGAAGGGTTGCTCGTAGCCTCTAAAATTGCCGATCGTGTCGGCATCACGCGTTCAGTTATCGTGAATGCTCTGCGGAAACTTGAAAGCGCCGGCGTCATCGAGTCCCGTTCACTTGGTATGAAAGGGACATATATCAAGATTTTAAATGACAATTTCCTCTATGAGTTAGAACGCATTAAATCGAACTAAAAAAAGGAAAAAATAGAATTTAAAAGAAGACCTAGTAAAGTACTAGGTCTTCTTTTTTTTATAGGTATTATTTATCATTTTTATAAGAAAAGGGTTTAAAAAGCGAAATATTAACATCTCATTACCCTATTTTTCAAAAAACTTCTTTTCAAACATTGACCTATTTGTTTCAATTATTTCAGATATGTTACTAACCGCTTACGGTATAATACAAAGTTTTACGAGATAAATAGAGGTGGAGGTTGAATGATGAACTGGCTTGGTTCAGATTATGCAACAATGACACAGGCTGTCGATCGGACGGTGGCAGCGCAGAAAGTAATTTCAGCAAATATTGCGAACGTCGATACGCCCGGGTATAAAGCAAAACGTGTCGTGTTCAGCGATGTATTGGACTCCGAAATGAGAATGAGTCTAAAACGGCACGCAACAATCGGCACTTCAGGAAGCATCGTCGAACAATCGTCTGCTATGCGTAACGATGGCAACGGGGTGGATATTGACCTCGAAATGTCTGAATTATCACGCAATCAAATTGAGTACGAAGCACTGGTCGAACAATTGAACCGAAAATTTTCCGGAATTCAATCTGTCATCCGGGGAGGACGTTAAATCATGAGTATGTTTTCAGGTTTTCATACATCGGCAACAGGACTGACGGCACAGCGGCTGCGACTCGATACCGTCTCTGCCAACATCGCCAATGCCCAGACGACACGCGGTGAGCTGGTTAACGGAGAGTGGCAACCGTATGCGCGTAAACTGGCCGTCTTAAAAGAGACAGGTGCCGGTGTGACAGTCAGCGAGATTCGAAAAGATCAGGAACCATTTAAGCTGGAGTACAATCCGAATCATCCCGATGCGGATGAACTCGGATACGTTAAAATGCCGAACGTGGATTTATTGAAGGAAATGGTCGATATGATGGGGGCGACGCGTTCTTACGAAGCCAACGTCACGGCATTGAATGCGACAAAAGCAATGTTAGTCAAAGCGATGGAAATCGGCAAGTAATGAAGGAGATGACACGATGGCGATTCAACCGATTCAAAGCATGCAGATGGTCTTACCGTCTCAATCTGTTGCCAAAACGACACCAAGTGATTTCAGTGAAGTATTGAGTCAGGCCATGAACGGTCTGAACGAGGCGCAACAAGCCTCTTCGCAAGCACGAGTCGATCTTGCGACTGGAAAAACGACAGACTTACATAACATCATGATCAAAACAGAAGAAGCATCGCTTTCTATGCAACTCGCTATCGAAGTCCGGAATAAAGGCATCGAAGCATACCAAGAAATGATGCGTATGCAACTGTGATTGTTGAGGAAAGCGTGGGAGATGTTTGATGAATGAAGGACTAAAAACGCGCTTTGGCGCATTAAAAACGACATGGCAGGAATGGTCGCTCGTCAAAAAAGCAACGATCATCGGAATGATCTTATTTCTAATTGCAGCTATCATTGTTGCAGCCATTTGGTTAAGTAAACCAACGATGACACCACTGTACTCAAAGTTGTCACCGCAAGAGGCTGGGCAAGTGACTGAGAAATTAAATGAAGATGGTGTACAGTCCGAAGTCGTCAGTGGGACAGACGGTGTAACGATTCTTGTACCGGAAGAAAGTGCCGAAAACTTAAAAGTGGAGTTGGCGACAGCCGGAATACCTAAATCAGGTCAAATCGATTATTCCTTCTTCAGCGAAAACGCCGGATTTGGAACAACAGATAAGGAAATGAACATTCTCGAGCGGGACACGATGCAGACGGAATTAGAAAATCTGATTACGCAAGTCAACGGGATTGATGCTGCGAAGGTCATGATTACCTTACCTGAAAAAAGTGTTTTCTTATCAGATAAAGAAGAGACATCAACTGTCTCGGTCGTCTTGACATCAAGCGCCGGCAGCGACTTGAACCAGCAGACGGTTCAAGGTCTGTATCATCTGATTGCGAAAAGTATCCCGAATTTAAAAGAAGAAAACATTACCATCATGGATCAGTACTTTACGTATTATGAGCCGGGTAAAGGAGCACAGACTGCAGGCGGAACGGATCCGATGCAATTGAAGAAAACGACGGAAAAAGATTTACGCCAACAAATTCAGCAGATGCTGTCAGTCGTTCTCGGTCCGCAAAAAGCATTGGTTTCTGTTACGGCAGATGTCGACGTTACGCAACGGCAAGAGGAACAAAAATTAGTCGAACCGGTTGATCCTGATAAAATCGAGGGAATCGTGACATCGGCAGAGAAAGTCGCTGAAGCGTATACGGGAGCGGCCAATGAAGGAACTGCAGGAACGGGTGAGAATGAGACCATTAACTTCCCGCAAGGTACGGGTACGGCAGGGGACACAAGTGAGAAGACACATGACATCATCAATTACGAAGTCAATCGAATTACAAAACAGATTACCGGTGCACCGTATGAAATTCGGGATTTGGGAATTCAAGTCATCGTTGAGCCACCTAAAGGACAAAATCAAATTGATCCGCAACTTCAAACAGATTTACAGACGATGATGTATTCGATCATTCGTACTTCACTGACGAAGACAGATGCGAAGACGACCTTAACCGATGCAGAGCTTGCGAATAAAGTCGTCGTCATGTCAAGACCGTTTGCCGAGACGCCGAAACAGACAGTAACAACGGAAACAACACCAATGTGGGTCTGGTTTGCATTAGGTGCCGCAGCACTGGTTGTAGTAGGAGCCATCTTCCTAATGTTGCGTAGAAGAAAAACAGCTGAGATTGAAGAACTGGAAGAGTGGACACCAATCGAGACAGAGATTCCTGAACTGTCGACAGAGGACACAAGTGAAGGAGCGGTCAAACGGAAACAGCTTGAGAAGCTTGCCGCATCCAATCCGGATGAATTTGCGAAGTTGTTACGCACCTGGTTAGCGGAGGATTGATGAGATGAAGAAATTAGAGATGAGTAGTCGGGAAAAAGCCGCAATTTTAATGATTTCGCTTGGTCCGGAAGTCGCGGCCAGCGTATATAAACATTTGTCGGAAGAAGAAATGGAGTGGCTGACATTACAGATTTCGAGCATGAAACGGATTGATCCGGATGAGAAGCTCGAAGTGTTAGTAGAATTCCATGAATTAGCGACAGCACAAAATTATATCACGCAAGGTGGTATCGGATTCGCCAAATCCGTGTTGGAAAAAGCATTAGGTGAAGAGAAGGCGATGGAACTCATTTATCGTTTGACGTCGACGCTTCAAGTGAGACCGTTTGAGTTTGCCCGCAAAGCGGATCCGAAACAATTGCTGAACTTCATTCAAAATGAACATCCGCAAACGATTGCCTTGGTCTTGGCACATCTGGATCCGGTCAAATCGGGACAAATTTTATCAGAACTTCCGGCAGAAGCCCAGTCAGATGTCGCCCGACGGATTGCAACGATGGACCGGATGAATCCGGAAATCATCAGTGAAGTCGAACAAATTCTTGAACGGAATCTATCGCAAGCGGGCATGCAGGATTATGCCCAGTCTGGTGGAATCGAGGCGGTTGTTCAAGTCTTGAACGGTGTTGACCGGACGACGGAACGAACGATTCTCGATACGCTTGAAATTCAGGATCCGGAATTGGCGGAAGAAATCAAGAAACGGATGTTTGTCTTTGAAGACATCGTTACACTCGATGCCCGAGCTATTCAACGGATTATCCGGGAAGTTTCGAATGAAGACTTGTTGCTTTCGCTCAAGGTGTCTTCAGACGACGTGAAGGAAATGGTATACCGCAACATGTCCCAACGAATGGTCGAATCGTTCAAAGAGGATATGGAATTCATGGGACCTGTCCGATTACGGGATGTCGAAGAAGCACAAAGCCGGATTGTCGGCATCATCCGTCGCCTAGAAGATATGGGTGAGATCGTGGTAGCCCGTGGTGGAGGAGATGATATCGTTGTCTAACGTCATTAAGCGTCAAGTTGTTTTCGACCGGACGCAACGAACGATTTTCCATCAGACGGAATCCGAGCAGGTGACTGAAACCGAACCGCTTGTTTCTTATGACGAGATGATGCGGGAAGGACAAGTCCAACTAAAGCAACAGCAACTGTTGATCGAACAACAAGAACAAATACGGCGGGCAGCTTTGGAGCAAGAGCGGCTCCGCGTGCTGGAAGAAGCGAGACAACAGGGTTACGAAGAAGGTTTTCAGTCGGGTCAACAAGCTGGACGAACACAATACGAACAACGGATTGAGGAAACGAACCAGCTTGCGAACAGGCTCGAACAGATGTTTTCAGAACGAGTCCTCCTGATGGAAGATGAATTGTGTGCACTGGCCCTTCAATTGACGCATCAGTTTATGGAGCAGCTTCACGATAAGGATGAAGAAGCACTTTATCAGACGATTCAACAGTTGATTCTTCAATTTAGAGATCGTGAAAAATTAATTGTCTATACATCAGCTGAAGACTTTGAACGGGTTGTCTTACTGGATGAACGGTTACAGACCATTTTAGGAGGGACGGCAACGATCCGTTTACGGATTGATCCCGAGCTTGATGCACGAGATTTCCGGATTGATTCAGAGAATGGTGCCATCACGGGTGGATTGTCAATCGGTTATCAACGATTAATGGAGCAACTCACCGAGGTGTTACACGATGTATAAACTCAAACAGTTACAAGCAGCGATTCGAGATATTCGTCGGGAAGAACTTGTCGAGCATTCTGGTAAAGTCGTTCAAGTCATTGGTTTGATGATTGAATCACGTGGTCCGACAGCTGTTGCCATCGGCGAGCGGTGCTTGATCCGGATTCATCGTGGAGACGAGATTGAGGCAGAAGTCGTTGGATTTCGAGAAGGACATGTACTATTGATGCCATATGGTGAAACGACGGCCATTGCACCGGGATCGATCGTCATCGCAACAGGAAAACCGCTTCATGTTCCTGTCGGAGATGATTTGATCGGGAAAGTCCTGGATGGTCTCGGACGATCATTAGACGGGAAATCACTGGCGCATTTACGGACGACTTCAATTGTCCGTAAACCACCAAGTCCACTCGATCGTCCGCGGATCGATCAAGTGTTATCAACAGGGATTCGTGCCATCGACGGCTTATTGACCGTCGGACAAGGGCAACGAGTCGGACTATTCGCAGGGTCGGGTGTCGGTAAATCGACATTACTCGGTATGATTGCCAAACGATCAACGGCTGATATCAATGTCATCGCCTTAATCGGTGAACGGGGCCGTGAAGTGAAGGAATTCATTGAGGCGGAGTTAGGTGAGGAAGGCATGAGCCGTTCGATCATCGTCGTAGCGACGAGTGACCAGCCGCCACTCGTTCGACTCAAAGGAGCGTATACGGCAACGGCGATCGCTGAATATTTTCGGGATCAAGGAAAAAATGTCGTATTGATGATGGACTCCGTCACACGTTTTGCCATGGCTCAGCGTGAAATTGGTCTGGCGACCGGCGAACCACCTGCTTCAAAGGGATATACACCGAGTGTGTTCGCCTTGCTTCCACAACTGTTGGAACGAAGCGGTAAAACGACAGAAGGTTCCATTACGGCATTTTATACCGTCCTGGTTGACGGTGATGACATGAACGAACCGATTGCGGATGCGGTCCGCGGGATTCTAGATGGTCATTTTGTCCTCGACCGAAATCTCGCAAACAAAGGGCAATATCCGGCAATCCATATCTTACGCTCCATCAGCCGGGTCATGAATCAAATTACTTCGACCGAACATAAAGATAGTGCGATTACGTTCAGACAGTTACTGTCGACATACCTCGATGCCGAAGATTTGATCAATATCGGCGCGTATAAAAGCGGTACAAACCCCGACATTGATCGGGCTGTTGAAAAATATCCTGAATTAATCGGATTTTTAAAACAACGTGTGGAAGAAAAAAGCCATTTTGAAGATGGAATGAGCCGTCTGATTTCGACAATCCGTTAAAGGAGGTGCACGAATGAAAACCATATATGAACGCATCATTCCTTTAGCGGAAGCGGAAAAGGATCGTGTTTCAAAATATACTGCTGAAAAAAAGAAACAATATGAAATTGAGGTCGAGAAATTGTACCATCTTCTCGTTCGTTATGAAGCTTTTTTAAAAGCACAAAATGAAACAGGAACGGTTGAGCTGCTTGCTTCTCAATACCGTGAACGTGCACGCGATGTCGTCAAACAACAGATTGAACGCCAGCAATTATATGTTACCCAGGCGAAAAATCAGTATGAGCGGGCTCAAATCGATTTAAAAGAGGCTTTGATTGAAGAAAAGAAATTTACACGACTGCAATCAAATCAATTAGAAGAAAATCGGCGGACACTCGCTTTGGTGGAACAGAACCAAATGGATGAATTAGCATTATTGCAGTTTGGAAGAAGGCGAACGACATGAGTGAGAACAAGTCATCAAAACAATGGATTTTGCCCTTATTAATCATCCCGTTGTTATTGTTATTATTTACAGCCTATCTCGTATTAAATTACGCTAATGGGCGTCCGATTTTTTCATTACCTTTCGCATCGGAAGAAGTGACGGATTCAAAAGTAACGTCTTCGAAAAATTCAGAGATCGAACAACGCTTGAAATTAGCCAATGCTGAAATCAAAAAACTACGGGCGAAGACAACTGATCAAGCAGAACTCATCCAAGCAAAAGAACAGGAAGTCGTCCGGTTGATTGCGGAACGGGATCGGTTGAAAAACACGCCGGCTACACCTGCAACGACAGGGACAGATAAGTCTGCTTCGAAAAAGACTGCTGATGTGACAGATGTCTATGCGGAGATGACGCCGAAGGATGCAGCCAATATTTTCAACGAATTGAGTCCGACGGAAGTCGTTTCAATCATTAAAGAAATTGATGCTGAACAACAGGCAGCCATCATGGCAAAGATGGATCCTAAAAAAGCTGCAGCGTTGACACAATTGTTGGCAGTCCAATAAGGGGTGAGAAAATAAGATGAACTTGACGGATGTACAGCAAGCACAAATAGCTAAACCGGTTACGAAGTGGAACGGGAAAGAGCTCCCGGCGAATGGCGTTGGAAATTTTGCTTCGTTACTTCAATACTTAGTGCAACCTCTAGCTGAGGGCGTACAGAACCCTTCACTGGATCAACAGGCAATACCGACTGAAGGGGAGACGAATCTCGAAGTCAAACCGCTGTTGGAACAATTGACCGCACAGCCGGAAAAAGTGTTACAACTTCTGGAGCAACCTGAAGTAGAAGATATAATACATGATCCTAAAAAAGCGACGGAGCTGATTCAGTTCATTAAGACGATACAAGACGGACAGCCGGGAAAAGCGATGGAGTTATTCGAACAATTCCCAGCTTCCCTCCAACAAGTACTTGCAACGGTGATGTTGACCGTCGTCGCTAAGGAACATGTGAAAGGAAATGACTTACCGGCAGGACTAAATGCTCCGGTCATTCAGGCGACTGATGTTTCAGGGACTGTTGGACCGTTTCCGGTAATGCCAGTTGTAACGGCGGTTTCAGCTGTACCGCAAACTAATCCGACGTTAATGAATGCTCCGGGTACTAAAAAAGAGGCAGTGATGCCTTTGCTTTCAAATCGCCTTGTCTCATCTGAACAAACGACACCAACACTGAAAACCAATGTCATGACTAAAAAGGTGATTGAATCCATTCAGGTAGCTGCCGATCCGGAAGGGAAAGAACAACCATCACCGTTGACCGGATTGAAATTTGAACGTATGAACGGTGCATTAGGGGTAGGGGTTCGGCCATCCGTCATGCAACCAAATGTCGATGAACAACTCACGTCCCGGATTGAAGCGGCGATGAAACAAGCACCATTTTTAAAAGGTGCGGACGGTTCGACACGCATGTCGATCCGCTTATATCCAGAACAGTTGGGTGAAGTCGTCATCCAGTTGGATAAAAAAGACGGTTTATTGACAGTAAAGCTTTTCGCGGCGACAGAACAAGCAAAACAAATGCTGGATCAGCAACTCGGAAAGCTACATACATCGTTGCAGCCGCAAGCACCACTCGTCAAAGTCGAAACCGGGATGTTGGCATCGAGTGTCAAAGACTTTGAACAAGGTTTGCCGCAAGAACGACGGGAACGCCAGCAAGAAGAACCTGCACCGTACGAAGAAGAACTAGAGGAGGATGAAGATGACTGATTCCATCAAAAATGATGCGTCGTCCTATCAGTTACCGGAGAAAACGAAAGTACCATCCAGTAACTCGATGGACAAAGACATGTTCATGAAAATCCTGATTGCCCAATTGTCCAATCAAGATCCAACGGCACCGATGGAAGACAAGGAGTTCATTTCGCAGATGGCTCAGTTTTCTTCTCTTGAACAGATGCAAGCGATTGGCAAAGGGATGGATACGATGATGCTCAATCAGCATGCGGCGGCTCTGATGAACTACAGTAATTTAATTGGAAAAAGTGTCAGCTATGAAGGTGAGACTGTCACGAAAGATGCAACGGGAGCAGATGTGACATCGACCGGTAAAGTGACGGCAAACGTCCTCAGTGTAAAGCGTGACGGGGTCGATGTCATTGCCGAGTTATCAAACGGAAAAAGTGTCAGTGTCTACGAATTGACTGAAATTAAAACAAAGGAGGAAAAATAATGTTACGTTCAATGTATTCAGGAATCAGTGGGTTAAAGAACTTCCAAACAAAGTTAGACGTCGTCGGGAATAACATCGCCAACGTCAATACATTTGGTTATAAAAAAGGTCGTGTCACGTTTAAGGATCTTGTCAACCAATCAGTTGGTTCCGCATCAGGTAATGGTGGAGGTGTCGGTGGGACAAACCCGAAACAGGTTGGACTCGGGGCCTCGATGTCGACGGTCGATAACGTTTACAATCAAGGAGCGTTACAAAATACAGGTCGAACGCTTGATGTCGGGATTTCCGGTGAAGGATTCTATCAAGTCTTGACGGCAGACGGTGTGCGTTATTCTCGTTCCGGTAACTTTTATACAGATCTTCAAGGAAATATCGTAACGGGAGATGGAAATTATCTCGTAGGATTGTCTGATCCACCGCCTGCCAACCCTGGACAGCCACCTGCCGATCAAGCAAACCTACCTGCCAACCAATACGATGCTCAAGGTCAAATCACAAACAAAGTAAATAATGGCTACATGAAGTTACAAATTCCGACTGGAGCACAGAACCTTGCAATCGGAAAAGATGGACTAGTCACATTCGTTGACGGAACGGGTAACTTGCAACGAGTTGGTTACGTATCAATGGCAAATTTCGCTAACCCGGGTGGTCTTGAAAAATCAGGAGTGAATTTATTTGCCGCTTCTCAAAACTCCGGTATCGCAGCGACTGGAACACCAAGCACAAACGGTCTTGGTCAATTAACATCCGGTACACTCGAGATGTCGAACGTCGACTTATCGGAAGAGTTTACGGAAATGATCATCGCCCAACGCGGATTCCAGGCGAACACCCGGATCATTACAACATCAGATCAGATTTTAGAAGAACTCGTTAACTTGAAACGATGATTACTTTAACGACATTACGTGAAACACCGCTTGTCTTAAATGCAATCTTAATCGAAGCGGTCCGGTCGACACCCGATACGACGATCCAGTTGGTCGGGGGACAGACTTATGTCGTCAAGGAAACGTTAGAAGAGGTAAAAGCAGCCACAATCGATTTTTACCGACAAGTCGGTTTAACGGGCTTGAACAGTGCTAGGAGGCTCGAAGATGGCAGAAGAAAAGAAGAAGAGTAAGTTGAAATTACCACTCATCATGGTTGTCGTTGCGATTATGATGGTAGGTGCCGGCTATATGCTTTCAAAATATTTGTTGACGAGTGATCCGACTGAAGCGAAAGTCGAACAGCCGACAGGTGCGGAACTCGAAGAGCGAAGCTTTCAAACAGATGATTTGACGACGAACATTGCAGACGAACGATTCTTAAATGTTCAGTTTACAATCGTCACGGATGATGCAGCGACGCGGGAAGAACTTGAGTTACGCAAGTTTCAAATCAACAATATCATCTTAGGGGATTTAGCTTCGATGAAAAAACAAGATTTAGATTCTAAACAAGACATGGCGAAACTCGAAGAAAAATTACGGGGGCAATTTAAAAAACTCCTGCAAGAAGGCGATGTTCAACGTGTCTACACGACGAAAAAAATCATCCAGTGAGGTGGCCGCATGAGCGAAGTATTATCACAACATGAAATTGACGCCCTGCTATCAGCCATTTCAAGCGGAGATATGGAAGTTGAGGAAATACGCAGTCAAGAAGAAGAACGTCGTGTGAAAGTGTATGACTTTAAACGGGCGTTACGATTCTCAAAAGACCAGATGCGAAACTTAACGCGAATTCATGAACAGTTCGCCCGAGTCTTGACGACCCATTTCTCAGCACAGCTCAGAACATATGTCCAGTTTACGGTCAATACGGTCGAGCAACTGCCATATGATGAATTCATTCATTCCATTCCGAACATGACCTTAATTAATTTAGTGAATCTTCACCCGTTAGACGGACGGGTCATCTTCGAAGTAAATCCGAACATCGCTTATGCGATGCTCGATCGATTGCTCGGCGGACCGGGTGAAGGTATGAATAAGATTGAGAACTTGACGGAAATCGAAACCCGGATCTTGACGCAGTTATTCAAACGCGCTTTTGTTCAATACGGGGCAGCGTGGGAATCGATTGCCGAAATCGAAGCCGAGTATGATGATTTGGAAATCAATCCACAATTTCTTCAACTCGTCTCACCGAATGAAACGGTCATTCTCGTCTCGATTTACGTGACGGTCGGAGAAGTAAGCGGAACGCTTAATGTCTGTCTGCCGTTCGTGACACTCGAACCAATCATTCCGAAACTATCGAGTCACTTTTGGATGCAACAAGAGAAACGAAAGTCAGCCGATAACCAAGAGTCAGAACATATGCAAACACAGTTGATGGGATCAATCGTCGATTTGAAAGCAGTGCTCGGCCAGACGGAACTTTCGTTTGGAGAATTGTTACACCTCGAGGTAGGCGATTGCCTGTCCCTCCAGACACGTACATCCGATCCGGTTGAATTGTTCGTCGATGATCGGAAAATGTTCAAAGCGCGGCCTGGTCTGAACGGGAAGCATCTCGCTTTACAAGTCTTACAACGAATTGAGGAGGAATAACATGAGCGATATGCTTTCGCAAGATGAAATCGATGCATTATTACGTGGAACCCCATCGGCTGAAGAACCAACCGATACCAGTTCAACGGATGATTTACATCAATTGGATGAGATGGAAATTGATGCGCTTGGAGAAGTCGGGAACATCTCGTTAGGAAATTCCGCGACAGCCCTTTCTGCATTGTTGAATCAAAAAGTCGAAATCACGACACCACACGTGCGGATGATTACGATGGAAGAATTGCGGAGTCGTTATCCGATTCCCCACGTCGCTCTTCGCGTTGGATATACAGAAGGATTCAAAGGAGAAAACGTTTTGATTTTGACACAACGGGATGCTTCCGTCATTGCGAATTTAATGATGGGCGGCGATGGTGTCGTTGATGAGAGCCTTGAGATGGAACCGATTGCGCTGTCTGCCGTTCAGGAAGCGATGAACCAGATGATGGGAGCGGCTGCGACCTCGATGTCGACCGTGTTCTCAATGCGCATCGATATCTCGCCTCCAGCGGTCGAAATTTTTGATTTCTCGCAAGAAAAAACAATTGTGGACAGCTTCTCGTTATGGGAAAGCATGGTCATCATCGAATTTGATTTGAAAATCGGAACGCTGATCGACTCAAAAATCGTCCAATTGGCACCACTTGAATTTTCCAAACAATTGATTCAGAAATTATTCAATGCCAGTACGACAACGAGTGAACCGGCACCCGCAGTTCAAGTCCCTGCACCAGAACCGGTCCGGGAACAGCCGGCTGCGTCTCAGCCGCAGCCGGAACCCCGGTATGAAGCACCACCCGAACACAAAAAGGAGCCGGTTGGCGTCAGTCCTGTTCAGTTCGGTCAGTTTTCTGAAGTGCAACAAGAAGGTCCGCCCGGCAACATCGGCATGCTCTACGATGTACCGTTGAATGTCACAGTCGAACTGGGACGGACGCGCCGGTCAGTCCGGGACATTTTGGAATTAACACAAGGTTCCATCATTGAACTGGATAAATTAGCAGGAGAACCCGTTGACGTGTTCGTCAATAATACATTGATTGCAACGGGAGAAGTCGTCGTCATCGAAGAAAACTTCGGTGTCCGGATTACAGAGATCGTCAATACAAAAGAACGTCTGCGGATGTTCTAAGGAGGAAATAGGATGAGTGCAAAAGTTTTGATTGTAGATGATGCAGCTTTCATGCGAATGATGATTAAGGAAATTTTATCGAAAAACGGCTATGACGTCGTCGGTGAGGCTGAAAACGGACGTGAAGCCGTTTCGAAATATAAAGAGTTAACGCCGGATCTCGTCACACTTGATATCACGATGCCGGAAATGGACGGGATTTCAGCATTAAAAGAAATCAAAGCCTTCAACCCGGCTGCCAAAGTCATCATGTGTTCGGCGATGGGACAACAATCGATGGTCATCGATGCGATTCAAGCCGGAGCAAAAGACTTCATCGTCAAACCGTTCCAGGCAGACCGTGTACTCGAAGCCGTTTCGAAAACCATTTCATCATGAGAAGACTGACCTGTTTGACCTGTCTTCTCCTGTTCCTGCTGACGCATCAGGTCGGTGCCGAAACAGTGGAAGAGAAGCTCAACCCATCTAAGAAAAATGAACCTACAACACAACAGGTCGACGGGTCATCGACAGTCGTCACGGTCGTAAAAATCGTCGTGACACTCGCAGTTTTGATTGGTGGATTCCTGCTTGCTGTCCGTTTCATCAATGAACGGACAAAGGGAGTCCGTCAATCGAGCCGACTGTCGCATCTCGGTGGTGTCCCGCTTGGCAAAGATCGATCCGTTCAGCTCGTGAGGGTTCACGGTAAGATTTATGTTGTCGGTGTCGGTCAAAACGTTGAATTGCTTGATACGATTGAAGAAGATGACGAATGGTTAGCAACGGATACATCCGAGAGCCCACCACATACGTCAGCCGCATCTCCGTTTCTGGAATCATTTAAGCAACAGCTCGATCAGTTCCAGAAGAAACGAGGACGGTCATGACGACGATTGAAAACTTGATCTCCTTGGATACGCCGTCCGGGACGGCAACTTCCATCAAATTACTGGTCTTACTTACGCTTTTATCATTAGCACCGTCGTTACTGATTTTGATGACATGTTTCACACGCGTCATCGTCGTCTTATCCTTTGTGCGTTCTGCTTTAGGAACACAACAAACACCGCCGAACCAACTGCTTGTCGGACTGGCGTTATTCATCACATTGTTCGTTATGGCGCCTATTTTAACGGAATTGAACACGACGGCCTTACAACCGTACATGGACGACAAAATCAGTCAAGAGGAAGCCTTTGATCAAGCCGGAGGAACGATGAAACGTTTTATGTCTCAGTACACACGGAGCAATGACTTAGAACTCTTTTTGAAATATGGCAATTACGAGAAGCCGGAGAAGGTGGAAGATATTCCGCTCGTCGCGTTAGTGCCGGCCTATGCCATCAGTGAGTTAAAGACGGCGTTTCAAATCGGATTTATGATTTTCATTCCGTTCCTCGTCATCGATATGGTCGTTTCGAGTGTCTTGATGTCGATGGGGATGATGATGTTACCACCGGTCATGATTGCCTTACCGTTTAAATTATTATTGTTCATTTTAGTAGATGGTTGGCATTTAATTGTCGAATCACTACTCGTCAGCATGCGATAGGGAGGGACGACATGACGCAGGAAATGATTATTCAATTAGCCAGTTCGGCCGTATGGACCTTGTTAAAGGTGTCAGCTCCGCTCTTGCTCGTCTCACTCGTCGTTGGACTTCTCGTTAGCATCTTGCAGGCGACGACTCAAATTCAAGAGCAGACCTTATCGTTTGTTCCGAAGATTGTTGCCGTTTTTTTAGCACTCGTCTTTTTCGGTCCATGGATCATGGAAGAACTCAAAACGTTTACGATTGAAATCTTCAAACAGATTGCCGAGGTTTCGCGGAAATGACGTTACTGTCCTTTGTCAGTGTTTTTTTACTTGTATTTGGTCGACTGGTTGGATTTTTAGTGGCTGCTCCTTTGTTTTCATCGAAGCAGTTACCCGCTCAGCATAAGTTGGCAATCGCTGCCGGACTTGCCTATTTTGCCAGTTATGCGGTCAAGACGACGGTTCAAGTCGATGACATCGATTTCTTTTTTCGAATGGGAACAGAAGTCGTCATTGGGCTCTCCCTCGGTTTGCTCGCCAGTTTTTTACTGTATGCGCCACAAATGGCCGGATCAATCATTGATTTACAGATGGGGCTGGCGATGGCATCGGCATATGATCCGATGTTTGGTGGTCAATCGCCGATCGTCGGCCGATTTTTTTACATGTTGACACTGCTCGTGTTGCTGGCATCAGATATGCATTTGATTTTACTAGATGGCATCTATACGAGTTTTAAAATCTTTCCGCCCGGTAGTGCGATTAACGTTTCCGGAGAAGCTGGCATGAGCTTAGTCGTTCGTGTCGTCGGGCTCGCGATGCTCACGGCTCTTCAAATGGCGATGCCACTTGTGGTCGCCCTGTTTTTAGTTGATTTGGCGCTTGGGTTTTTAGCGAAAACCGCACCCCAGTTCAATATTTTTGCGATTGGATTTTCTGTCAAGTTATTGATGGGTTATGCGATTTTGTTTTTACTCGCCGGAGCAACCATTACCGGGATTTCTCGATTTGTTCCCTTATTACAAGACGTATTGTCCGATGCGATTCAATTACTAGGAGGTTGAGATGGGAAAATATACATTAACGCTTGACCTCCAGTATTTTGCGGGCGAAAAGACGGAAAAGGCATCCCCTCGAAAACGTGATGATTCTCGAAAAAAAGGTCAGGTCGCAAAGTCGGCTGATTTAACAAGCAGTTTGATGTTGTTCGGAATGTTCCTGATTTTATTTTTCTTTGGTCCGTTTCTAGGGAAACGGTTCGTCATGGTATTAGAAGATGGACTGAGTGCTCAAACGGTCTTAGTCGCTGTCGAAGAAGGACGCGTCCAGGAAGTCATGATTGAAATGCTGGTCCAAATGAGTATTTTGGTTGCACCCTTCTTTTTGACAGCAGTCGTCATCGGCATTTTAGGGAATTTTGTGCAGATTGGAGCATTGCTCAGTACAGAATCGATTCAACCGAAACTCGACCGGATCAATCCGCTGCAAGGCGTCAAACGAATCGTCAGCATGAAAGCATTAATTGAATTCTTAAAATCGGTATTTAAATTACTTGTCATCGGTGTGACGAGTGGAACAGTCTTATGGAATAACAAAGTAGAAATTTCACGTTTGACGTCAGAACCGATTGGTGACGCCTTGGCGATTATCGGTCATCTGACGTTCCTGTTGGGGATTTCAGTCAGTATCGCGTTGATCGTCCTTGCTGTCCTTGACTTTGCTTATCAAAAATTCGATTTTGAAAAGTCGATTCGGATGAGTAAACAAGACTTAAAGGATGAGCATAAGAATACAGAAGGGGATCCGCAAATCAAAGGGAAAATCAAACAGCAACAACGGGAAATGGCGATGCGGCGGATGATGCAGGAAATACCGAACGCCGATGTAGTCATTACGAACCCGACCCATTACGCCGTAGCGATTCAGTATGATGACGGCAAACATGCCGCACCTATTGTCGTCGCCAAGGGAGTGGATGCTGTCGCATTCCGAATTCGGGAGAAGGCGACAGCAGCTGAGATCCCGATTATTGAAAATAGACCGCTCGCACGAGCATTATTCGCAAAATCAGAAATAGGAATGGCAGTGGATGAATCATTTTATCAGGCACTCGCTGAAACACTCGCCTTTGTCTATCAAATGAAACAAGCGAAATGAAAGGATGAAGCATCATGACCATTTCAACACGAGATTTATCTGTCCTGCTAGGCGTCATTATGATTGTCTTCATGCTCGTCATTCCACTGCCAGGATTTTTACTCGATTTTCTTATCATCATCAACATTTTGATTGCCTTAATGGTCTTACTTGTCGCGATGAACGCGAAGGAAGCATTGGAATTTTCTGTGTTCCCGACCCTCTTGCTGATCGTGACTCTGTTCCGATTGGCACTAAACGTCTCGACGACCCGATCGATTCTCTCGAACGGGAACGGTGGAGAAGTCATTGAAGCATTTGGTAGTTTCGTTGTCGGCGGAAACGCTCTGGTTGGATTCGTCGTCTTCCTGATTCTTGTATTGATTCAGTTTTTGGTCATCACGAAAGGATCGGAGCGGGTATCGGAAGTATCGGCCCGGTTTACGCTCGATGCGATGCCCGGAAAACAGATGGCGATTGATGCCGATTTGAACTCCGGTATGATCGACGAATTACAAGCCCGGACACGCCGCCAAAAAATCCAGTCGGAAGCCGATTTTTACGGCGCGATGGATGGAGCTTCGAAATTCGTCAAGGGAGACGCGATTGCCGGAATCATCATCGTCGTCATCAACTTGATTTTCGGAATGATCATCGGTGTCGTCCAACAAGGGTTACCGATGACCGAATCAATCAGCTTATACACCTTGTTGACGGTCGGTGACGGTCTTGTCAGTCAAATTCCGGCCTTATTGATTTCTGTCGCAACCGGAATCATCGTTACCCGCTCGACTTCTGACGGTAACTTAGGGGAAGACATCATCGGTCAGCTCTCACGGACACCGCTCCTCGTCATGATTGGAGCTGGTGCCATCTTCCTGTTAGGTCTTTTTACAGCGATTCCCGATTACGTGACGATTCCTGTCGCGGCAGCAGCGGCCTTCTTCGCTTGGCGATTGACACGAACGTCAAAAGCAGCTCAAGAAGAAGTCGCTGTCGAAGAGGCACCAACTGAAAACCTGCGATCGAGCGAATCCGTCATTTCCCTCTTGAACGTCGATACGATCGAGTTTGAATTTGGCTATGGTTTGATCCCGCTCGCCGATGAAGCGCAAGGTGGGGATTTACTTGACCGGGTCGTCATGATCCGGAGACAGTTGGCACTTGAACTTGGATTCGTCTTACCGACAGTCCGGATTCGTGACCATCTGCAACTCCCGCCGAATCACTACCGGATTAAAATCCGCGGAAGTGAGATGGCAACCGGCGAACTGCTGCTCGATCATTATCTGGCAATGAGTCCGGGTGTCGATGATCCGGAAATCCAAGGGATCGAGACGGTTGAACCCGCGTTCGGGATGCCGGCCTTATGGATTGATGAACGGACGAGAAGCCGGGCTGAGATGTCCGGATATACAGTCGTCGACCCGCCATCTGTTGTCGCCACACATTTGACGGAACTTCTGAAAAAACATGCGGCCGATTTACTCGGCCGAGAAGAGACAAAACAACTGGTCGATCATTTAAAGGAATCACATCCGATTTTAGTCGACGAAGTGACACCGCAATTGTTGTCGATCGGCGAGCTGCAAAAAGTGTTCGTGCAGTTGTTAAAAGAAAAAATCTCGATTCGAAACTTACCGCTTATTTTTGAGACACTCGCTGATTATGCGGCTGTGACGAAAGATAGTGATTTGTTAGCTGAATATGTCCGTCAAGCATTAGCCCGACAAATTACGGAACAAGTCTTACAAGGAGACGTATTACACGTTGTGACGGTATCGAGTGAACTGGAGATGGAGATTCAGTCAGCGATTCAAAAAACGGAGTTCGGCAATTATTTGGCGCTTGATCCTGATAAGGCAACACATTTCATTGAGTCATTAAATGAATTGACGGCAGAATTCGAACGGTACGGAGCTCAGCCAATCGTTTTGGCATCACCAAGTATTCGGATGTTTGTTCGTCAATTAACAGAACGTTATTTCCCGGATGTACCTGTTCTGTCTTATAACGAATTGATTCCGACAATTGAAGTCAAGAGTATTGGGGTGATTTAACACATGATGGTAAAACGAATTATCGCAAATTCTGTCAGCGAAGCGATGGAACTGGTTAAACAAGACTTAGGAAATGATGCCATCATTTTGAACACACGACAGATCAAAGTGGGCGGTTTGTTCGGCTTATTTGCACAAAAAAAAGTGGAGCTCGTCGCCTCGGTCGAAGAACATCCGGTCGAAAAAATAATACAGCCTGTAAAACAGGTTACGGCTGAGCTGCAACCAGCTAAATCAGTCGTTCAAAGTCATCCGTCAATGATCGAGCCGCTTAGTCCGAAGATTGTCTCGTTCGCTTCACGGCGGTTGCCGGAAGCGCTGAGCTCATACGAAGTTTTGCTCGCTGAACCTGCCCTGCAGCGTGAAGCGGAGGCACTCTATGATTTATTGGTGTCCACTTACTACAAGACCAATGATGTGAGACAGGTCGAACAAGCCTTCATCGCGACTGTGACTGCTCCTATTCAAGTCACGACGGCAACTTCCCGTTTCATTATGGTGACCGGACCGACGGGAGTCGGAAAAACGACGACCCTTGCCAAACTGGCTGCTTATTACCGTCTTACGAAACAACAAACCGTTGGATTGATTACGACGGATACATATCGGATTTCAGCCATCGAACAATTGCGGACTTATGCCGACATCATCGATATTCCGTTACGCGTCGCCTATGATTTACAAGAATTCGAACAAGCAAAAGTCGACTTATCCGACTGTGACGTCATCCTGGTCGACACGGCGGGAAGAAATTTTCTTGACGCGGGTTATGTCGAACAGTTAAAAAAGCGGCATGATTTTTCAGAGACGGATGTATTTCTTGTACTCAGCTTAACGTCGAAGTACCGCGATTTAGAACAGATTCAACAACGGTTCGATCAAGTCCCGTTGTCCGGATTCATTTTTACCAAAGCCGATGAGACAACAGATTTGTGGTCGATTTACGGACTGACGAAAAAGACACAGTTGCCTGTGTTTTGTCTGACGACAGGACAAGAAGTACCTGAAGACATCATCTGGCCGACAAGTGCAGAAGTTTCCCGAATGATTGTAGAAAGAGGGTTAAGATGATGCCAGAAGATCAGGCACGAGCGTTAAGATCAAAAGTTTCCGTACGGCAGACCAAAACCATTGCAATCGTCAGTGGTAAAGGCGGGGTCGGAAAAACGAATGTCGCGGTGAATCTGGGTGTCGCGCTATCGTTGCAAGCCAAAAAAGTATTAATCATTGATTTGGACATCGGCATGGCGAATGTCGGTGTGCTGCTCGGAAAATCGTCTAGAGTTTCATTGATGGATTGTGTCAAGGAACGGTCACCCTTGACCCAAGCCGTCGTCGAAGCGACGCCGGAACTGCATTTCATTCATGGCGGGAGCGGATTCACAGAATTAATGGATCTGACGGATCACGATGTTGAATTCATGATGAGCGAGTTTCGGTTTTTCTATGAATATGATTTCGTCTTACTCGATCTGGGTGCCGGAGCAACACATCAGACTTTTGATTTCATCAGCAGTGCGGATGAAGCATGGCTGGTCGTGACGCCTGAACCGACGTCAATCATGGACGGATACGCTTTCGTCAAACTTGCGCATCACCACGCACATGAACTTCCTGTCGCAGTCATCGTCAATCGGGCAACGAACGGCCAAGAAGCGCTTGAAACATTTGACCGTCTACAACAGGTCAGTCAGAATTTTTTGGAAAAATCGTTGCGCTTCGTCGGTTTTTTGCCGGATGATCCGACTGTCATGAAGGCAGTCAAAGCCCAACGACCATTTTATGTATTTGATCGGACGAGTGATGTCAGTTGGCGACTTGATCATATTACGACATCGCTGACGGGGCTTCAGGTCCAGGAACAGAAATTTTTAGACCGGTTACTGAATCGTTTGAAAAAACGGCATAACCGTGTCCGCTAACCATAAAGGAGGATACGTTCCATGGATTTAAATGAATATTTAGGATTGTTTCTTGATGAATCGATTGAACATTTACAAGCCATTAATTCGAGTTTGCTGATTTTTGAACAACGACTCGACGATGAAGCCGTCATCGATCAAATTTTCCGATCCGCTCATACGTTAAAAGGGATGGCCGGAACGATGGGGTATGATGCCATTGCCGATTTAACACATGAAATGGAAAGTGCACTTGATTTAGTCCGTTCGAAGACACAACCTGCCACACCCGAATTGATTGATGTATTATTTGTCGCAGCTGAACAGCTGGAAACGATGGTCGAGGACATCAGTCAGGGTGGTACCGGAAAGCTGGATGTGGCAACAACCGTCGTTCGTTTGAAACAGTTTATCAATACAGATTCGGAACCAAGTCAGGATACGGACAAACCCGCAGCAACAGTCATGAAAAACTTTGAGTGTGATGTCTATTCTGAGTCGGTTGTCCGTCAATCGATGGCTTCCGGTTATCAAGCCTATGTCATTACGGTGGAGTTATCGGCGGATGTCATTTTAAAGGCGGCCCGGGTGTATATGGTATTTGACCGGTTGCAAAACCTTGGGGATGTCATCTTGTCGAATCCGACTTCGGATGAACTGGAACAAGAACAATTCGAGACCCGTTTTGATGTCTTGTTCGTGACGATGAAATCTGCTGAAGACATTCAAAGTGAAGTCAAAGCCGTTTCGGAAGTCGCTCAAGTGTTGATACAGCCATTCGAAGTGCCGGTCGAACCAGCAGCAGCGGCGACGTTGCTCGAGCCGGTTGAAACGCCGGTCGTCAATCCGGCGACGGATACTTCGAACGAGACACAAACACCGGTTGCGGCAAAAACGATTCGTGTCAACCTCGAGCGGATTGATCGATTGATGAATCTGTTTGAAGAATTCATCATTGACCGTGGACGCCTCGAGCGGATTGCGGCAGAAGCCGGTTCTTCTGATTTGACGGAGACGGTTGAACGGATTAAACGCGGAACAAATGAACTGCAGTCACTTGTCCTAACGTTACGGATGATGCCGATTGAACAAGTCTTCAATCGTTTCCCGCGGATGGTACGTTCGGTATCGAAAGATGTCGGTAAAAACATCAAGCTCCACATTACAGGAGCGGAAACAGAACTCGACCGGACGGTCATTGATGAAATTGGGGATCCGCTCGTCCACTTGATCCGAAATGCAGTCGATCATGGAATTGAAAGCAAAGCTGACCGGATTTTAGCAGGAAAAGCAGTCGAAGGAAATCTGTCACTCCGGGCTTACCATTCCGGAAACCGTGTGTTCATCGAGATTGAAGATGACGGCGCAGGCATTAATCAGGAACGGGTGACGAAAATTGCCCTTGAAAAAGGATTGTTGACGGAAGAAGAGGCAGCGTTGTTGACACCGGAAGAAGCATCGATGTTATTGTTTGCGCCTGGATTCTCGACGGCAGAAACCGTCACCGACTTATCAGGCCGTGGTGTCGGGCTGGACGTCGTTAAATCGAAAATTGAATCGCTCGGTGGAGAAGTCTTCGTCGAGACGAAACGCGGAGAAGGAACGATTTTCAGAATCAGTTTACCGCTGACGTTATCGATTATTTCTGCGATGCTCGTCAAATTGGGAGAAGAAACATATGCGATCCCGTTGACAGCCATCCTTGAAACGACATCGCTGAAGCAGGACGCCATTTTACAAGCCCACCGGGAAAAGGTATTCGATTTCCGTGGCCAGCTTGTTCCATTGATTTCATTAAATCAAGTATACGGATTACCGCATGCGGAAGCAGACGCCTATTCTGTCGTCGTCGTCCGAAGCGGCGAGAAATTAGCAGGGTTGATAGTCTCAGAACTGATAGGACAACAGGAAATCGTCATGAAACCGCTAGGCAGTTATCTTGAGGGGATTCGTGCGATTTCAGGTGCGACGATTCTGGGTGACGGACAAGTTGCGTTAATCATTGACAGCAATGCACTGTTACGAAAGTGAGGGAATGAAGAATGGAACAAAAATGGGTCGTCTTTCAATTAGAAGAAAATGCATATGGAATTGATGTGCAATCGGTTCGTTCAATCGAACGTGTCATTCCGATCACACGTATCCCAAATGCCGCATCTTATGTCAAAGGTGTCATCAACTTACGCGGAGTCGTTACACCCGTGATTGATTTGCGGACACGTTTAGGATTTGAGTCCGTCGAGGAAACAGAAGAAACACGGATCATCATCGCAACACTGGAACATGGAGATGCAGGATTCATCGTGGATTGTGCAAATGAAGTCGTTGAAGCAGCAGATGTCCGGATTGAACCGCTGGCAGATTCAAAACAAGACGAGACCAACTATTTAACGGCCATCGCTAAAGGGGAAGATCAACTGTTCTCTTTACTCGAGCCAAACCGTTTATTTGAAGAGATTATCCATGCTTAATCGAATGGAACAGGATGTCTTTCGAGAAATTGGTAATATCGGGGCGGCACATGCGGCAACCGCTTTATCCACGTTGCTGGGGCAACCGGTTGAAATCGAAGTCCCTTCAGCGGACTTGGAAGGGTTCTCGACCATCATTGAGCGGGTCGGAGGTGCTGAAGCTTACACAGCAGGAGCACTCCTTCGATTTTCTGGGGATATTAAAGCATCCTTATTATTTTTAATGCCACTCAAGGATGCTGAGAAACTCGTTTCTCAGTTATTGCAACAGCCATTTCAATTTTTTTCGGAACACCATGCACTTGGTGTTTCAGCATGGGAAGAGATCGGGAATATTTTGATCGGCGCTTATGCCCGCTCGATTTCCGATTGGCTGGATTTATCCGTCCATGTCACGGTCCCGGCCTCTGCTTTTGATATGGTGGGAGCAATTTTGGAAGTTGCCTTACTTGAGTCAACAAAATTTGGTAACATGGCAGTATACATCGATACACGTTTATCCAGTTCAGGTAATGATTTGAATGGTCATTTATTGTTACTACCTGAAGAAGGTGCCTTTGATTCGGTCTTTCAACGATTGGGTGTGGATATTGATGGATGAAGTCGTTCGGATTGGAATTGCAGAATATGCAGTCAGCCAAAAACCGATCATTCTTCGGACGGCTGGTTTAGGTTCTTGTGTCGGTGTCATCATCTACGACCAAGAGCGTGGGCTGTCGAGTATGGCACACGTGATGTTACCGGACTCGTCAATCAGTCGGAATATCGCACTGGAAATCGGAAAGTTCGCCGATACGGCAGTCGTCGAGTTGGCACGTCGTCTTCGTCATAGTGGAGCAATTCGTCTCCGGGCAAAAATTGCCGGTGGTGCACAAATGTTTCAATTTAAATATGAACACGAATCGATGCGAATCGGTGAACGAAATATTGCGGCGGTAAAATTGGCTTTACGAAAAGCGAACGTCCCACTCGTTGCGGAAGACGTTGGTGGAACAAATGGTCGAACGATCGAGTTCCATTCTCAGACTGGTCGGTTAGTCATCCGGACAGTCAACGTCGGAACGCTGGAAATTTAGAGGAGGAATGGTCATGCGTGAGGAATTACAACAACTTTGGAATCAATGGCTATCGACGCGTGATGTAGCGGTAGCTGACCAGTTACTGCTAAATTATGAACCTCTTGTGCACTACCACGTTCAGCGTCTCAGCGCGACACTTCCGAAGAGTGTCGATCGTGATGAATTAAAAAGTCTTGGGATGATGGGATTGTATGATGCCCTTCAAAAATTCGATCAAAATCACAACAATAAATTTGATACGTATGCAGCATTCCGTATTCGCGGCGCCATTTTGGATGGCTTACGGAAAATTGACTGGTTACCCCGGTCGTTACGCGAAAAATCAAAGCGGGTCGAAGCCGCTGTCGAGATTTTAGAACAAAGTCTTCAACGGACCCCGACGATTGATGAGGTTTCATCGATTGTTGATATGAATCCGGAAGAAGTCAAGACGGCACTGGCTGAGAGCTATTTTGCGAATATTCTATCGATCGATGAAGCCGTGACACTTCAAGACGAAGGAAAAGCGATGGCCGTTTCCTATCTGGATCCGGATGCAGCAACACCTGAGGATACGCTTTTGATGCGGGAACTGATTTCGAAATTGGCGGAAGAAGTGGAGCAATTATCCGAGAAGGAACAATACGTCGTATCCCTCTTTTACTTTGAAGAACTGACATTGACGGAAATCGGGGAAGTCCTTGGTTTATCTACTTCACGAATTTCGCAGATTCACTCGAAAGCGCTCCGAAAACTGAAACAAGCGTTAGGGAGTGCTTATCTTTCTGACCGCGTCGCGATGTGAAAGGACATACCATGACACTTTTTTATATTTTGCTAGCAGCACTCATTTGTTACGGTCTTTTGTTATTGTTTAAGCAACAAGCCCTTTTGAAGGACCGCGTCACACACCTTGAACGACAGAAGCAGGAAACGGAAGAAATTCTGTTACAATTCATGCAACAGGTGAATGAGCTGACGGAAGGGGAGGTAATATCCCGCCCGTCGACTCCGGTCGGACAAGAATGGAAAGGCGAGATCATTGTAGCTGAAGAATCAGAGCGATCCGATTATCCGTCTGCACCGGTAAACGTACCTGGAAATGAGGACAAACCGGACGACCGGGTAGAAGAACCGCCTCTATTGGATGTTAAAGATCAACTCGAAAAAGGTGCTGATTTAGATCAGTTGGCACGTTCATTGAATCGGGGAGCAGGAGAAGTCGCACTGATTGCTAAACTTTCTCGGAAAACGAAGGTTGCCCGGCGTTAAACTTTATGCTATATTAGTCTACGGTGTTAATTACGCACGCATGTATCGCCGGCTGCGGTGCCTTTAATAGGTTAGCTGGAACAACGATCATCGCGGAGGACATCCAAAACCCAAAAGGAGGAATTCATCATGGCAGTAATCTCGATGAAACAATTGTTAGAAGCTGGTGTACACTTCGGTCACCAAACACGCCGTTGGAACCCAAAAATGGCAAAATACATCTTCACAGAACGTAACGGAATCTACATCATTGACCTACAAAAAACGGTTAAAAAAGTAGACGAAGCTTACAACTTCATCCGTGAAGTAGCGTCTGAAGGCGGAAACGTTCTTTTCGTTGGTACGAAAAAACAAGCTCAAGACACTGTGAAAGAAGAAGCGATCCGTGCAGGTCAATACTTCATCAACGAACGTTGGTTAGGTGGAACACTCACGAACTTCTCTACAATCAAAAAACGTATCAACCGTTTAAAACAACTCGAAAAAATGGAAGAGAACGGTACATTCGAAGTTCTTCCTAAAAAAGAAGTCATCATTCTTAAAAAAGAAATGACTCGTCTTGAGAAATTCCTCGGCGGTATCAAAGATATGCCAGGCGTTCCAGATGCACTCTTCATCGTTGACCCACGCAAAGAGCGTATCGCGATTGCAGAAGCACACAAACTCAACATCCCAATCGTTGCGATCGTTGACACAAACTGTGATCCAGACGAAATCGACTACGTCATCCCAGCAAACGACGATGCGATCCGTGCAGTCAAATTGCTTACTGGTAAAATGGCTGACGCAATCCTCGAAGTTAAACAAGGCGAAGATAACGTAGCACCTGAAACTACTGAAGAAGTAGTAGCAGACGCTGAGTAATTCGTGATGCCAGGTGATAAAGGGAATTGACCTTTTATCACCTTTTTTTTGAAAATAAGGACCTTATAAGGAGGAATATCGAATGGCTATTACAGCAGCTATGGTAAAAGAACTTCGTGAAAAAACTGGTGCAGGGATGCTTGACTGCAAAAAAGCACTCGTCGAAGCTGATGGGGATATGAACGCAGCAATCGACTTCTTGCGTGAAAAAGGAATCGCGAAAGCGGCAGCTAAAGGCGACCGCATTGCAGCAGAAGGCTTGACAGCTGTTGCAGTTAACGGAAACAAAGCAGCACTTGTTGAAATCAACTCAGAAACAGATTTCGTTGCGAAAAACGAACGTTTCCAATCACTCGTTCAAAACATTGCAGATGCAGTACTCCGCAATGGTTCTGAAACGGCTGAAGCAGCACTTGCTTCTGAATACGAAGCAGGAAAAACAATCGACACATACATCTCAGAAGAAGCATCAACAATCGGAGAGAAAATTTCACTCCGCCGTGTAGCTCTCTTCACTAAAGAAGACAATGCAGCATTCGGTTCTTACCTCCACATGGGCGGTCGTATCGGTTCTGTCGTCGTCGTCGAAGGTACAACAGACGAAACGGTTGCAAAAGATATCGCAATGCACATCGCTGCAGCACGTCCGCTTTACGTCGACCGTTCTTCTGTAACAGAAGAAGAAAAAGCACGTGAAGAAAAAGTTTTGACAGAGCAAGCACTCAACGAAGGTAAACCTGCTAACATCGTTGAAAAAATGATTGCTGGTCGTATGAACAAATTCTACGAAGAAATCTGCCTCGTTGACCAAACATTTGTCAAAGATCCAGACTTCAAAGTTGGTAAATACGTAGAATCTAAAGGCGGAAAAATCGTTTCATTCGTACGCTTCGAAGTTGGAGAAGGTATGGAGAAACGTGAAGAAAACTTCGCTGAAGAAGTAATGAACCAACTTAAAAAATAAGAATCAGGATTTCCTGATGACAAGAGAAGGAACACGTATGCTTCAATCCACTTTCGTGTGGAAGTGGGTCGTGTTCCTTTTTTACGGAATTTAGCAAGGGGGACATAGTCATGCAACCGAAATATAACCGGATTGTGTTAAAATTGAGCGGAGAAGCGCTCGCAGGAGATCAAGGGTTCGGAATTCATCCTGGTATTGTCAATTCGATTTCGAATCAGATTAAGGAATTAGTCGAATTGAACGTAGAAGTCGCAGTCGTCGTAGGTGCAGGAAACATTTGGCGCGGTAAGACGGGAGCGGAGCTTGGGATGGACCGGGCAAATGCCGATTATATGGGAATGCTTGCGACCGTCATGAACTCGCTCGCTTTACAAGATAGCCTGGAGTCCGTTGGTGTCGAAACACGTGTTCAGACGTCGATTGAGATGCGACAAGTCGCTGAACCATACATCCGCCGCCGGGCAATGCGTCATCTTGAAAAAGGACGGGTTGTTATCTTTGCAGCCGGAACAGGAAATCCTTATTTCTCAACAGATACGACAGCAGCGCTTCGGGCAGCTGAAATCGAGGCGGAAGTCATCCTGATGGCGAAAAACAACGTCGACGGTGTCTATTCAGCTGATCCAAACGTCGATCCGGACGCGAAGAAATTTGAGACATTGTCTTACCTCGATGTTCTTAAAGACGGCCTTCAAGTTATGGATTCAACGGCAACATCACTTTGTATGGATAATGATATCCCGCTCATCGTCTTCTCGTTGATGGAAGAAGGAAACATTAAACGGGTCGTCACCGGTGATGAAATCGGGACACTTGTAAGGGGGAAATAACATGTCACAAGCAATCATGAAACAAGCAGAAGAGCGGATGGAGAAAGCACATCTGTCATTAAAAAAAGAACTTGCAACATTACGTGCAGGACGTGCAAACGTCTCAATCCTTGATCCGGTTCAAGTGGACTACTACGGTTCACCGACACCGCTCAATCAAGTCGCAAACGTCAATACGCCGGAAGCGCGTTTGATTTTGATTACACCATGGGATAAATCGATGGTGACAGAAATCGAAAAAGCGATTCAACGTGCAGACCTCGGACTGGCTCCTTCTTCAGACGGAACAGTCATTCGTTTGGCGATTCCGCCACTGACAGAAGATCGTCGGAAAGAACTCGTGAAACTTGTCAAGAAGTACACGGAAGAAGGAAAAGTTGCACTTCGGAACATCCGTCGTGATACGAACGAACAATTGAAAAAGCAAGAAAAAGATGGCGTATTGACGGAAGACGATCTGCGCGGTTACACGGAAGATGTTCAAACTTTGACGGATAAATTCGTTAAAGTACTTGATCAAACTGCCGCGGATAAAGAACAAGAAATTATGGAAGTATGACACGCTATATCGTCAGGTTGGGGACTCTTTGTCACACGAAGAGTCCCTTTCTTCTTAAACTAAACGAGGGGAGGAAGAAGTAAATGTTTCAATGGTTAAATCAGACTAAAGAAGTAATTGAACAACAAGTTCCTGAACACATTGCGATTATTATGGATGGAAACGGACGTTGGGCAAAAAAACGAGGCCTTCCCCGGATCATGGGGCATCGTGAAGGGATGAAATCTGTCCGGGAAGTTGTTCGGACGGCAAATGAATTAGGTGTGAAAAGTTTGACGTTATATGCTTTTTCGACCGAAAATTGGACGCGTCCTGAAGAAGAAGTCAGTTTCCTGATGAAACTGCCGGCCCAGTTTTTAGAATCCGATTTAAAGGACTTAAATGAACGTAATGTCAAAGTCGAAGTGGCGGGAGAAGTATCACGTCTGCCGATTTATACGCGGGAAGCCGTTCAACAAGCGAAAACAGATACAGCAAACAATACAGGACTTCGGCTGATTTTCGCCCTCAATTACGGAGGACGGGATGAAATCGTCCAAGTCATGCAGAAAATTGCTGAAAAAGTCCAGGCCGGTTTGTTGCAACCCGACATGATTACAAATGAAATCATTGAACAGGAATTGATGACAGGTTCGATGACGGATGTTGATCTCGTCATCCGGACGAGTGGGGAACAACGACTTTCAAACTTTTTATTATGGCAAGCTGCCTATGCCGAATTTTACTTTACCGATGTCTTATGGCCCGAGTTCCGGCGTGACCAGTTCTTAGCGGCAATTGAAGACTATAATCAACGGACCCGTCGTTTTGGCGGAGTCTGACTAAACGAGGACATTTCTTATGAAAACACGAATTATTACAGGAATCTGGGCAGGTGCCATCTTTTTAGGTTTGCTTTATCTAGGAGGACTCCCATTCCTTGCTTTTATGGCAATCTTGACACTCATCGGGTATACCGAACTGGTTAAAATGCGGCAATTGTCGTTCAAGTCGATTCCGGTCCTGTTGTTTGGAGCAGGTACATTACTTCCGTTCATCAGTTTGTACGAACAGGCAAGCGACCAGTTGCTGTCACTGGGACTGACACCGATTGCTTGGGGAATGTTGATTGTCTTGATCGGGTTATTTTGGACAGTATTCTCAAAGAACGTGTTCACTTTTGACGATGTCGCCTTCCTGTTGCTGACTGCTGTGTATGTCGGTGTAGGATTTGCATCGTTTACGTACATTCGTCTGCTTGAGAACGGATTAATCTTTTCTTTACTGATTATTCTGCTGATCTGGTTTACGGATTCGGGTGCTTACTTCGTCGGAAAAAGTCTCGGGAAAACAAAACTGTGGCCGGCAATCAGCCCCAATAAGACGGTTGAAGGGGCACTTGGCGGTGTTGTTCTTGCCATTCTGCTCGGAGTAGTCTTTGAGCTGATTCATCCAACAGTTGGCATGGGAACAGTTGTATTATTGGCACTGATCGTTGCCGTAGTCGGCCAACTTGGGGATTTAGTTCAGTCCGCGTACAAACGTCATTACGGCGTAAAAGATTCCGGAGCATTATTACCCGGACACGGTGGGATTCTTGACCGGTTCGACAGTATGATCATTGTGTTTACCGTTCTGATCGTACTCGGTATATTCGGATAAGGAGGAAAAATGATGAAACAGGTTAGTATCATTGGGGGAACCGGATCGATCGGCACCCAGACGTTAGATGTCATCGCAGCAAATCCGGACCGTTTCCAACTGGTCAGCTTTGCGTTCGGGAAAAACATCGAGGTTGCTTTACCCTGGCTGAATCGTTTACGTCCGGAGCTGGTAGCGGTCTTAGACGAGACTGTAAAAGAGCAATTGGAAGCAGTACTTGACTATTCGCCGACAGTACTTGTCGGGGAGGACGGATTGATTGCTGTTGCGACAGCTGAACAAGCGGATATCGTCATTACAGCCGTCGTCGGTGCAGTAGGTCTTCGACCGACATTGGCCGCAATCGAAGCGGGAAAATCAATTGGATTGGCAAACAAAGAGACATTGGTGACTGCCGGACACCTCGTCATGAAAAAAGCACGCGAAAAAGGTGTCGCGATTCTTCCGGTCGACAGTGAACATGCTGCCATCTTCCAGTGCTTGAATGGTGAACGGCGTCAGGATGTTCGACAAATCATTTTAACTGCATCGGGCGGCAGTTTCCGTGACCAAACACGGGAACAGTTGGCAAACGTGACGGTGGAACAAGCGCTGAATCATCCGAACTGGTCGATGGGTGCAAAAATCACGATTGACTCGGCGACGATGATGAACAAAGGGTTTGAAGTCATCGAAGCGCACTGGTTATTTGATGTGACGTATGACGAAATTGATGTGGTCCTCCACCGAGAATCCATCATCCACTCGATGGTCGAATTCAATGACGGTGCAGTGATGGCTCAACTCGGAATGCCGGACATGCGTGAACCGATTCAATATGCCCTTACATATCCGTCCCGCCTTGAAATCAAAGGGGGAGAACGGTTAAACTTAAAACAAATCGGACGCCTGAATTTTGCGGAAGCTTCATTTGAACGGTATCCACTGCTTCGTCTTGCGTTTGAGGCAGGACGTGCCGGCGGATCGATGCCTTCCGTGCTCAATGCTGCGAACGAACAAGCTGTCGACCGTTTTTTAAAAGGGGAAATCAGCTTTTTAGAAATTGAAGCGAGCGTTGAGGCGGCTCTTCAAGCACATGAAAACATCGAAGATCCGTCTTTGGACCAGATTTTGGAGTCGGATCGTTGGGCCCGTGCGTTTGTTGCTTCTCTCTCACTCGCTAACTAAGGATGGGATAACAATGACGACCTTTATATCAATCGTATTGATGTTCGGTGTACTTGTTGCCGTACATGAATGGGGTCATCTCGTTATGGCCAAACGGGCAGGAATTCTCTGCCGTGAATTTGCCATCGGATTTGGTCCGAAAATTTTTTCTTTTTTCAAAAATGAGACACTGTATACGGTCCGCCTGTTACCAATCGGCGGATATGTCAAAATGGCTGGTGAAGAACCGGAATTCGTCGAAGTCAAGCCCGGTCAGACAATCGGATTGGGACTTCGTGACGGTGTCGTCGAAACGATGTATCTGGATGCTTCGCGTCCGGAAGCAGATCAAGTCGTCACCGTTGAAAAAATTGACTTGCTGCACAAGTTAGAAGTCATTGCGTTACAAGATGAAGTGTCGACACGTTATCCTGTCTCGAAGACTGCTTTTCTTGTCGAGGGACAAACGAAAACACAGATTGCGCCTTACGATCGGACGTTTGGATCAAAATCCGTGTTCAAGCGTGTCTTAGCCATTGCTGCGGGTCCGGCAATGAACTTCGTCCTCGCGTTTGTCATTCTGTTCGGCTTGGCATTGTATAACGGTTCACCGACTGGGGACAGTGTCATCGGAACGGTTCAAAAAGGTTCTCCGGCCGACAAGGCAGGTCTTGTCGAAGGAGACCGGATCGTTTCCGTCAATGGGACAGAAACGGATAAATGGACGGATTTACGGGCAGGTTTCCAAGATCAGGCCGGAAAAAAGACGACGGTCGTCTATGAACGAGACGGTCAGGAACAAACGACGTCCATCACACCGAAAGTCCAACAGCAAGGTGATCAAAAAGTCGGAATCATCGGTGTGACGAATGAAACAGAAAAATCATTCGGAACTGCTTTACAGACAGGGGTTTCTGAAACATGGCGGATGTCGACCTTAATCGTCGGAGCGGTCGGAGATCTCGTAACAGGTGTCGTCGGCGTCGATCAATTATCCGGTCCGGTCGGGATTGTCAAAATGACGGATCAAGTCGCAGACAGCGGATTTTCTATGTTGCTGACGTGGACTGCATTACTTTCAGTCAACTTAGCAGTATTCAACTTGTTACCACTACCTGCTTTAGACGGCGGTCGATTATTATTCCTATTTTTAGAAGCGTTGCGCGGGAAACCTGTCGATCCACAAAAAGAAGGACTCGTCCATTTTGTCGGATTTGCACTGTTGATGCTTTTGATGTTAGTCGTCACATGGAACGATATCCAGAAGTTCTTTTAAATTATTAGTCAAAGGGGTTCACGACTCACATGAAACAATCCAAATTATTTATGCCAACTTTACGTGAAGTACCATCCGATGCAGAAGCCATCAGTCATCAGCTTTTGTTACGGGCAGGGTTCATGCGCCAAAATGCAGCTGGAATCTATTCTTACCTTCCACTGGCAAAACGTGTTCTGTCAAAAATCGAGACGATCATTCGTCAAGAAATGGAGGGCGCTGGTGCGCAAGAATTGTTGATGCCAGCCATTCAACCGGCAGAACTATGGGAAGAAACCGGACGCTGGGATATTTACGGTCCTGAACTGATGCGTTTGACTGACCGTCACGATCGACGGTTTGCGCTGGGTGCGACACATGAAGAGTTGATTACGTCCATCGTCCGTGATGAGCTGAACTCCTATAAAAAATTACCGGTCAACTTGTTCCAGATTCAAATGAAGTACCGGGATGAGCGCCGTCCACGGTTCGGATTACTCCGTGGCCGTGAGTTCATCATGAAAGATGCGTATTCATTCCATTCAACGCAAGAGAGTTTGGAAGAAGAGTATCAAAACATGTTTGACGCCTATACAAAAATCTTCACGCGTGTCGGACTTGAATTCCGTCCGGTCGTTGCAGATTCCGGTGCAATCGGTGGAAGTGGCACACATGAGTTCCATGCGTTAGCTGCAATCGGAGAAGATACGATTGTCTACTCCGATCAGTCGGATTATGCCGCGAACTTGGAAATGGCAGAATCAGTCGATCAGTATACGAAACAGGATAAAACACCGGAAGCGCTCGCAGAAGTCCACACAGGAGACGCCAAAACAATTGAAGCAGTCAGTGCAGTGCTTGAATTACCGGAACAGGAGTCCATTAAGACCGTTGTCTTCAAGACAGAACAGGGTCTCGTGATGGCACTTGTTCGCGGTGATCATGAAGTCAACGACATTAAGCTGAAAAACTATCTCGGAGCACTCGATATCATGATGGCGACGGATGAAGAAATCGAACAGGCCCTCCATTCGACGCCGGGCACGCTCGGACCGATTGGAGCCGACATGAAGATTGTAGCGGATTATGCAGTTCGGGCATTGACGAATTCGGTTTGCGGCGCAAACAAGTCGGAAACACATTACGTGCATGTCGATCCAAGCCGTGATTTTGAAGCGGAGTATACGGATTTACGATTCGTCGAAGAAGGGGACGTGTCGCCAGACGGACAAGGGCACGTGAAGTTCGCCCGCGGAATCGAAGTCGGACAAGTCTTTAAACTCGGAACTCGTTATTCAGAAGGCATGAATGCGACCTTCCTCGATGAAGGCGGAAAAGCCCAACCGTTGATCATGGGTTGCTACGGAATCGGCGTTTCGCGAACGATGTCTGCCGTCGTCGAACAACATTACGACGAGCGGGGAATCATCTGGCCGAAAGCGATCGCACCATTTGATGTTCATTTGATTGCCGTTAACGGTAAAAATGCAGAACAGTTGGAAGTGGCAGAAACGGTTTACCGTGAACTGACGGCTGCCGGATTCTCGGTCCTCTTTGATGATCGTAAAGAACGCGCCGGTGTCAAATTTGCCGACGCAGACTTGATCGGACTGCCTGTCCGAATCAATGTTGGTAAAAAAGCACCGGACGGTATCGTGGAACTGAAAGCACGACGCGGTGGTGAAGCAGAGGAAATTCAACAAGCAGATCTTCTTGAAGCTGTTCGTTCGCTTTATGAAGGTTTACAATAAGTAATGGGAACGGTCACTTTTCGTAAAGTGACTGTTTTCTTGTCTCACACCCATTCGCCCCTTGGGCAATCTGCAAGAGGAGGAGGAGTGGCTGTCATGGTGTGAAGCAACAACGACAGCACAAATGCGAGTGGATACACAACAACGCATGGCGCTCTTGATGAGCGATTTAGAATTACCGACCGGCATCGTCGAAGAGTTTTTTACAGATGCTTCCCTTGAAAAATTACGGGTCCAAAAAGCAACTGCAACGTGGACTTTCCATATTCGGTTGACACAAATTTTACCTCAGAACGTCTATCAAATGTTTAACAGTCGGTTGAAGAGCCGTTATCAACAGTTTGCAGAGGTCAAACTGCTGCTTGAATCCGAGCAACGTCCCGATGCCAAACTGTTTATTGATTATTGGCCGTATATCGTCGAAGACCTGGCCGATGCTTCGTCAGCGATGCGGAGTCACCTGAGTCGGGTTCTACCAGAATACCGGGACAATAAATTGTTTATTCCAGTCCGCAGTGAACCGGAAGCCGGATTTTTGAAAAACGATCTGTGCAGTGAAATGCAATTGTTATACGGGGCATATGGTTTCCCGAAATTCGTGTGTGAACCGGTCGTCCAGATGGACCAGACCGAGCAGGAAGAGTTGCGGAACCAGGTGAAGCAGGAAGATATTGATGAAGCAAAACGGATGCTTGAACTGCAATTCAAACGGGAACAATCCCGTGACGATGATGAAGGTCCGATTGATATCCGGATTGGAAAACCGATTCAGGACGAAGTCGTACCGATCAAGACGATTCAAGATGAAGAGCGCCGGATTGCCATCCGCGGACTTGTTTTTGCGGCGGAAAGCCGTGAACTCCGCAGCGGGAAAACAATTTTTACCTTTAAACTGACCGACTATACGGATTCACTTGTCGTCAAAATGTTTGCCCGGGACGAGACGGATGTCAAAATCTTGTCGGCGATCAAAAAAGGCATGTGGATTCAAGTGGCGGGTCGTGTCGAGTTTGATACGTTCTTACGTGACTTATGTATGATGATTGCCCAATTGTCCGAAGTCAAAATGGAATTGCCGGCTGATCCTTGGGCCGGTGAAAAACGGGTCGAGTTGCATGCTCATTCCCAAATGAGTCAGATGGATGCCGTCATGAACGTGACGAAGTACGTCGAACGGGCGGCTGCCTGGGGACATCCGGCAGTTGCCATCACGGATCATGCCGGTGCTCAGAGTTTTCCGGACGCGTATTATGCCGGAAAGAAAAATGATATCAAGATTTTATACGGAATTGAAGCGAACGTCGTCAACGACGGGGTACAAGTCGCTTATCATCCGGTGGATCAAGAATTAGAAAAAGCAACATTCGTCGTCTTTGACGTTGAGACGACCGGATTGTCTGCCATGTATAACAAAATCATCGAGCTCGCTGCCGTCAAGATTTATGATGGTGACGTCATTGACAAGTTTGAAGCTTTTGCTGATCCGAAACATTTATTGTCGGCGACGACGATTGACTTAACGGGAATTACCGATGAAATGGTCCGCGGAAAACCGGATCCGGAACAAGTCGTCAAGGAATTCATGGACTGGGCCGGCGACTCGATTCTCGTTGCCCATAATGCGTCCTTTGATATCGGCTTCTTGAATGCGACACTGCGGTCCGGTAACCATGAAGAATCCACGTTACCGGTCATCGATACGCTGGAACTGGCACGTGTCTTGATGCCGAGTCTCAAGAATCACCGGCTGAATACGCTCGCGAAACGCTTTGACATCGAATTGACCCAGCATCACCGGGCGATTTACGATGCGGAAGCAACCGGCTACTTGATGCTCAAACTGCTACAGATGGCAGATGAGATGTTTAATATGAAAACGCACCTTTCGCTGAACCGGGAAATGGGGAAAGACATCTCGCGGGCTCGTCCGTATCATGCGACGGTCTATGCGAAAAACCGGACCGGGCTCAAAAATCTGTATCAATTGATTTCGCTTGCGCATACGAAGCACGTTCACCGGGTCGTCCGGACGCCGCGTTCGCAACTGGTTGCACACCGGGACGGATTAATTATCGGTTCCGCTTGTGATAACGGGGAAGTGTTTGATGCTGCCCTTAACAAGTCGGACGAAGATTTAGCGAAGGTCATGCGTTTTTATGATTTTATCGAAATTCAGCCGCCGGCGATGTACGGTCATTTGATTGAACGGGAAATCGTTCAAAATGAACTGGAGCTACGGGAACTGATTAAAAAAGTTATCCGCGTGGCGGAAGAAAATGATATCTTGCCGGTTGCGACAGGAAACGTCCATTATCTCGACAGACATGACGCAACATACCGGGAAGTCTTGATTCGGACCCAAGGTGGCGCCAATATGCTTAATATGCGAAAACAACTGCCGCCGGCTCATTTCCGAACGACGCAGGAAATGATGAGCGACTTTAAGTTTTTAGGACCGGATGTATCGGAACGACTCGTCATTACAAACAGTCAGCAAGTCGCCGACTGGTTTGAAAATATCGATATCATCCCAAAAGATCTGTTCACTCCGAAAATCGAAGGGGCCGATGAAGAAGTCCGCTCACTGTCGTATGATATGGCGCATCAGATTTACGGTGATGTGTTGCCGGAAATCGTCGAGGCCCGATTGGAAAAAGAACTCAAGTCGATTATCGGACATGGATTTGCCGTCATCTATCTGATTTCGCACAAACTTGTCAAGAAATCACTTGATGACGGATACCTTGTCGGTTCGCGGGGGTCAGTCGGGTCAAGTCTTGTCGCGACGATGACGGAGATTACGGAAGTCAACCCGTTGCCGCCGCATTATGTCTGTCCGAATTGTAAGGAATCGGAATTCTTTGATGACGGATCGGTTGGTTCCGGATTCGACTTACCGGATAAAACGTGTAAGACGTGTGATGTGCCGTTAATTAAAGACGGGCATGACATTCCGTTTGAGACCTTCCTCGGATTCAAAGGGGATAAAGTCCCGGATATCGATTTGAACTTCAGCGGAGAATACCAGCCGAAAGCCCACGCCTATACAAAAGTTTTGTTCGGGGATGATTATGTTTACCGTGCAGGAACGATTGGTACAATTGCTGAGAAAACGGCATATGGGTATGTCAAAGGTTATCAGTCGGAAAATGACCTCAATTACCGGAATGCCGAAGTCGACCGGCTCGTCAGCGGAGTGACCGGTGTCAAACGGACGACCGGACAGCACCCAGGGGGAATCATCGTTGTTCCGGACTATATGGACATTTATGATATCAGTCCGATCCAGTTCCCGGCGGATGATATGGGATCCGAGTGGAAGACAACTCACTTTGACTTCCATTCGATTCACGATAACCTGTTGAAACTCGATATTCTCGGACATGATGATCCGACGATGATCCGGATGCTACAGGATTTATCGGGACGTGATCCGAAAACGATTCCAGTCGACGATGCCGAAGTCATGAAGATCTTCAGTTCGACAGAATCAATCGGCGTGACGCCGGAACAGATCGATTCGAAAACCGGAACACTCGGAATTCCCGAGTTCGGAACTAAATTCGTCCGGCAGATGCTCGAAGAAACAAAACCGACGACGTTTTCAGAGCTCGTCCAGATTTCCGGTCTGTCCCACGGAACGGATGTCTGGCTCGGTAATGCCAGTGAACTGATTTATAACGGAACATGTGAACTAAAAGACGTCATCGGGTGCCGGGATGATATCATGGTCTACTTGATTTACGCCGGTCTTGAACCGTCGCTGGCCTTTAAAATCATGGAGTCGGTCCGTAAAGGGAAGGGTCTGTCGATTGAGATGGAAGAAGCGATGATTGAGAACCATGTCCCGCTCTGGTACATCGATTCGTGTAAAAAAATCAAGTATATGTTCCCGAAAGCCCACGCTGCAGCCTATGTATTGATGGCTGTCCGGATTGCCTATTATAAAGTCCATCATCCGATGTACTACTATGCTTCTTACTTCACGGTCCGGGCCGGTGATTTTGATATCGGTGCGATGAATAAAGGGTCGGCCGCGGTCCGGAAAGTGTTGCAGGACATCAAGGACAAAGGATTTGAAGCGACAGCGAAAGACAAAGGACTCTACACCGTCCTTGAAATTGCGCTTGAAATGATCGAACGTGGTTTCACCTTCAGCAAAGTTGATTTGTATAAATCGAGCGCATCCGAATTTCTGATTGACGGAGACGCGTTGCTACCGCCATTTGATGCCGTCACCGGACTCGGGACGAATGCAGCGAAACAGATTGTCGAAGCCCGAAAAGGTGGCGAGTTCTTATCGAAAGAGGATCTTCAAAAACGGGCGAAGTTATCCAAATCGATCATCGAAACACTCGATAATCTCGGGTGCCTCGAAGGTCTTCCGGATGAGAACCAGCTCTCGTTATTTGACCTCTAAAGCCTTGTGAATGCTTGCTTAAGACGGTGCATTATGCTATATTGAGTAAGGAAATGTTTTTTATACTACGACTTGGAAGGAGTAGGGGGACCTGCTCCTTTCTTGTTGGTTTTTTGAAGGAGGATGAAGATGACGAACGTAACTGAGAAGGTCGAACAACTCGCAAAACCGATCGTAGAACGTGAGGGGATGGAGCTTGTCGACGTCGAATTCGTCAAAGAGGGGGCGGATTGGTTCCTACGTGTCTCCATCGATAAAGACGGTGGCGTTGACCTGGAAGACTGTGTCAACATCAATGAAAAGTTGTCGGAAGCATTGAACCAGGATGATCCGATCGACGAACCCTACTATTTAGATGTTGCGAGTCCAGGTGCCGAACGACCACTCAAAAAAACTGAGGATTTCGAGAAGGCAATCGGGAAACATGTCTATATCAAAACCCATGACCCGGTTAAAGACGCAACAGAATTCGAAGGCACATTACTGACTTATTCTGAAGAAATGCTGGAACTCGAAGTCCGTGTGAAGACACGTAAATTGAAAATTGAAATACCGGTGAACAAGATCGCGATGGCGCGGCTTGCGGTAGTGTTCTAAGGAAAGGAAGAGAACGATGGGACCACAGTTACTTGAAGCAATCGAACAAATCGCTAAAGAAAAAGAGATTGATAAGAATATCATCATCGATGCGCTCGAACAGGCATTGATTTCCGCTTACCGTCGCAACTTTGGAAAAGAGTCGGAGGCAGTAAAAGTCGAGTTTGATCAACAGACAGGAGATATCCGTGTCTTCGCCTTGAAAGAGGTCGTTGAACGCTTGACGCAGCCGGAAGAACAGCTTTCACTCGAGGAAGCACACGAAATCGATCCGACGTATGAACTCGGTGATTTCCACAAAGTTGAAGTGACACCAGGTGATTTTGGACGTGTTGCAGCACAAACGGCCAAACAAATCGTCACACAAAAGATGCGCGAAGCAGAACGGGAACGCATTTACAATCATTTCGCCGACCGGGAAGATGAAATCATGACGGGGATGGTCGAACGTCAAGATGCGCGTAATCTATACGTTAACCTCGAAGGTATTGAAGCGGTCTTGACGACACACGAACAGATGCCGAATGAACGTTTTGGAATTCGGGAATACATCAAAGTATACGTGACGAAAGTCGATCCGATGGTCAAAGGATCAGGCGCATCGATTCTCGTATCGCGGACGCACCCGGGCTTATTAAAACGACTGTTTGAAATCGAAGTACCGGAAATCGCGAGCGGCGAAGTCGAAGTGAAGTCGGTGGCACGTGAAGCCGGCGACCGTTCGAAAATTGCCGTTGCTTCTGACGAAATCGATCCTGTCGGCGCATGTGTAGGTCAAAAAGGCGCACGTGTTCAACGCATCGTCAACGAATTGAACGGTGAAAAGATTGATATCGTCCGTTATTCAGATGATCCGAAAGAATACGTTGCCAATGCTTTAAGCCCGGCACAAGTTGTTGCTGTATACGTCAACGAACCGGCTAAAGCAACAATCGTCGTCGTCCCTGACTTCCAATTGTCACTCGCAATCGGAAAACGCGGTCAAAATGCCCGTCTGGCTGCCAAGTTGACAGGATGGAAAATCGACATCAAGAGCGAATCAGAAGCAGAATCGATGGAATTGAAGGATGTCTTCATGAAAGTCGAACCTGCGACAGCAGAAGCAGTTGACGTGGAAACGGTCCAAGTCGAAGGCGAGGAATAATTCGTGCAAAAAAAGGTACCATTACGCAAATGTGTCATCACACAAGAAATGCGTCCTAAAAAAGAGTTAATTCGGGTCGTCCGGACACCTGACAGTGAGGTTGTCGTCGATCTTAATGGTAAAATGAATGGGCGAGGCGCCTATTTGACGAAAGATGCAACTGTCATTGCGACAGCCAAAAAGAAGCGCACACTCGATCATCATCTGAAAGTCAAGACAACAGATGAGTTATATGATCAATTGCTTGCGATCGCGGGAGGTACACATGAGTAAATGGGAATCGCTCCTTGGTCTCGCGAACCGAGCGCGGAAAGTGACGACTGGAGAAGAACTCGTACTGAAAGAAGTACGGGGAGGACAAGCCAAACTCGTCCTCTTAGCAGCAGATGCGGGGGCTGCCACGCGTAAGAAAGTGACGGATAAATGTACAAGTTATCGTGTTCCGTACATCGAAGTCGGAGATCGAAACATTCTTGGACATGCACTTGGGAAAGATGCGCGTGTAGTCGTATCAGTCAACGAAGCCGGATTTGCGAAAAAGCTAACGGAACTCCTCTCGAACGATTAACTGGAGGTGGATCTTTTGGGTAAACGTGTATACGAATTCGCGAAAGAACAGAATGTAACGAGTAAGCAGGTCATCGCCCAGCTCGAAAAACTGGAAAAACCGGTCAAGAATCACATGGCGGTTTTAGATGAACAGACAGTACAGCAACTCGACAAAGTATTTAATCCCGAGAAACATCGGGTCCAAAAAACGGAGGCTCCAAAACAAGTGAAATCAGACAATAAACCGAACAGACCAGGAACAACTAACAAACCAGCAGGGAACCAATCACGCAATTCAAAAGGCGGACGTCCAGAATTCGGAAACCGTAATAACCGCGGTGGAAAACGTCGTCCCCAGAAGAAAGTAGAACCACGTAAATTGGAAGTAGCAGATCCAAATTCAAAATCAAGCCAACGAAAAGCAGCACGTCGGGCGCAAGAAGAAGCAATGGCGAACGTCGTTCAATATGCAGACAACTTAACAGTCGGCGAATTGGCTGAAAAAATGGATAAAAAACCAAACGAACTCATCATGAAATTGATGGGAATGGGCGTTATGGCGACCATTAACCAAGATCTCGATGATGAGACAGTTGAATTGCTTGCTTCTGACTTCGGATTTGAAGTCGAGAAAACGGTTCAAGTCGATGAAACAGACTTCGATGCATACGAATTGAATCTCGATAACTACGAATTGTCAGAACGTCCACCGGTCGTTACGATCATGGGACACGTCGACCACGGTAAAACGACATTGCTGGACTCGATCCGAAACACGAAAGTCACAGCAGGCGAAGCCGGCGGAATCACACAGCACATCGGGGCTTACCAAGTTGAAATCGAAGGGAAAAAAATCACATTCCTCGATACACCAGGTCACGCCGCGTTTACAACGATGCGGGCACGTGGAGCAGATGTCACAGACATCGCAATCATCGTCGTCGCAGCGGATGACGGTGTCATGCCGCAAACGGAAGAAGCCATCAGCCATGCGAAGGCAGCCGGTGTTCCAATCATCGTTGCAGTCAACAAGATGGATAAAGAAGGCGCTAACCCGGACCGTGTCAAACAAGAATTGACGGAATTCGAACTCGTTGCCGAGGACTGGGGCGGCGACACGATCTTCGTACCGGTTTCAGCACTTAAGGGAGACGGAATCGACGAGTTACTCGAAATGATTCTGCTTGTTTCGGAAGTCCAAGAATACAAATCAACACCGGATATGCACGGACGCGGAACAGTCATCGAAGCGAAACTCGACAAAGGACGCGGACCAGTCGCGACATTGCTTGTCCAACACGGAACACTTCGTGTCGGCGATCCAATCGTTGTCGGTCATACGTTCGGTCGTATCCGGGCCATGGTCAACGATATCGGTCGTCGTGTCAAAGAAGTCGGTCCATCGACACCAATCGAAATCACAGGATTAAACGACGTGCCAAAAGCCGGCGATCAATTCTTTGCGTTTGAAGATGAGAAAAAAGCCCGTCAAATCGGGGAAGCACGTTACCAACGCGAAATCGAGGCACAACGCCGCGATTCAGCGAAAGTCAGCTTAGAAGATCTCTTCGACCGGATCAAAGAAGGCGAAGTCAAAGATCTTAACATCATCATCAAAGGTGACGTTCAAGGTTCTGTCGAAGCACTTGCCGGTTCACTCAAGAAAATCGATGTCGAAGGCGCGAAAATCAACATCGTCCACTCAGGTGTTGGTGCGATTACAGAAGGTGACGTCATCTTGGCTTCAGCAGCCAACGCGATCATCATCGGCTTTAACGTCCGTCCGGATGGTAACGCTAAATCGATGGCAGACCAAGAGAAGGTTGAGATTCGCCTTCACAAAATCATCTACAATGCCATCGAAGAAATCGAACAAGCGATGAAAGGTCTTCTTGATCCTGAATTCGTTGAGAAAATTATCGGTCAAGCTGAAGTTCGTGACGTCATCAAAGTCTCGAAAGTCGGAACGATCGCAGGTGGTTATGTCACAGAAGGTAAGTTAACACGTGCTGCAGGTGTTCGTGTCGTCCGTGACAGCATCGTTATTTACGAAGGAAAACTCGATACGTTGCGCCGCTTCAAAGACGACGTTAAAGAAGTCGCAGCCGGTTACGAGTGTGGAATTAAGATTGAACGGTACGACGACATCAAAGTCGACGATGTCATCGAAGCGTTCATCATGGAAGAAGTAAAACGTAAGTAACAGAACGGATCAGAATCCGAACTGGAGGGATATAGAATGAGCGTACGTTCCAATCGTGTAGCAGAACAGGTGCGTAAAGAAATTACGCAAATGTTGATCAAAGATGTGAACGATCCGCGTGTCAAGGCGGTTACGGTAACTGGTGTTGAAGTCACAGGCGACTTACAACAAGCAACGATCTTTTATTCGGTGCTCGGTGATGAAACAGTGCGCGAAGAAGCGCGCGTTGGTCTTGAAAAGTCAAAAGGGTTCATGCGCAAAGAAATCGGATCACGCATCCGTTTACGCAAGACACCTGAATTGCTGTTTGAGATCGATACATCTGTCGAGTATGGATCACGGATTGATGAGTTGCTCCGGAACTTGAACAAGGATTAACAAGACGAGGGCAACCACAGGTGTGGTTGCCCTTTTTTAGGAGGGAAAAAGATGGAACCCATAGGAGTATTACCGCTGGACAAACCGGCAGGCATGACGAGTCACGACTGTGTCTTTCGACTGCGCCGGCTCTTTCAGACAAAAAAAGTCGGGCATACCGGAACACTTGACCCGGAAGTGACAGGTGTCTTACCGATTTGTCTCGGACGTGCTACAAAACTTGCACGTTTCATTACAGACGAAGGAAAGAGATATGTGGCAGAAGTGACGATCGGATATGCGACGACGACCGAAGACGCCCACGGTGAAATCGTCCGCGAAACACCGGTCACGCCCGCGTCAATTACGGAGCAACAAGTAGATGAAATTCTACAGCAATTGACCGGACAGATTGAACAGACTCCACCATATTATTCGGCGGTCAAAGTGAACGGGAAAAAATTGTATGAATATGCCCGTAAAGGCATCGAAGTGGAACGTCCGACCCGAACAGTTCAAATTGATACGTTGGAACGGACATCCGGGCTGACCTTTGCAGACGGACTCTGCCGGTTTCAAATCGAGATTACTTGCGGAAAAGGAACCTATATTCGGACGCTTGCCGTTGAAATCGGTGAACGGTTGGGTTATGCGGCTCATATGAGTGAGTTGCGCCGGACGAGTTCAGGAATGATGTCTGAAACAGAAGCAGTGACGCTAGCTACGCTTGAAGCCTGTGAGACTGTCGAAGAGCGGATGCAGTACGTCTTACCGATTGAACAAGTCATTCAAAAGTGGCCGCGGTTGACTGTAAATGCCGAGACGGCGGCTCGTGTATTGAATGGGGCAAAATTACCAGGCATTCCGGTCGAATTTGAACGATTTACTGTCTATAATGAAGAGGGCATTCCTTTAGCGATCTACCGGCTTGATTCCGAGATCAATATGGGACGCGTTGAAGTCATGTTACAAATCGATTAGGATCGGAGCGATCAGGAATGGACATCATTCACTTAACATACCCAGAACAACCAACAGAAGATCCGGCGGTCATCGCACTCGGATTTTTTGACGGTGTTCATCTTGGACACCAACGTGTTTTACAAACCGCAATTGAAAAAAGCCGTGAGCTCAATCTGCCAGTAGCAGTGATGACGTTTGATCCTCATCCGAAACAAGTTCTTGGCAACGGGACGGAACAGATTCTCTACATTACGCCACTTGACCGGAAACTCGAAAAAATGGCACAACTCGGCATTGACCGGGTATATGTCATCGAATTTACAGTCGCTTTTTCCGAACTGTCTCCGCAAGATTTCGTCGATCATTATTTAATTGCTGCCGGAGCACGCCACATTGTGGCCGGATTTGATTATTCGTATGGACGGTTCGGGGCAGGCAAGATGGCGACGCTTGATTTCCACAGCCGTGGACGATTTGATCATACGACGGTTTCCGAACATCAGGCAGACGATGAAAAGGTCAGTTCGACACGGATTCGTCGTTTGCTTGCGGATGGAGCGGTCGCGGAAGCAGCTCTGTTATTAGGGGAACCGTATCAAACGAAAGGGATTGTCATTCACGGTGACGCCCGAGGTCGGCAGATTGGTTTTCCGACGGCCAACATCCGTCCGGAATTTGCCTATGTCATTCCGAAACTTGGGGTCTATGCGACGTTCGTCCATCTTGAAGACGGGCGCAAGTTTCCGGCGATGACGAATATCGGACGGAGACCGACGTTTTATGAGACGGGAGAAGTCAGCATCGAAACCCACTTGCTTGCCTTTGACGAGGATTTATATGGACAAGAACTGAAACTCGAGTGGATGGCATACTTACGCGATGAACGTGCGTTTGACGGGATTGAAAGCTTAAAAACACAGCTTGCCCAAGATAAAATTCATGCGATGCAAGCATTAACGGTTTGACAGACGATGACGGGTTCGTTATGATGAGTCAGTACGAATACGTACAGCCGGTTGGCTTGGCATCAGGTCTCACCATCCGATGCTCGGCAATACGGTCATTCAAAAGATGGAGGTGGAGTGACAATGGCACTCACTAAAGAACGTAAAAACGAAATTATCGAAGCTTATGCTACGAAACAAGGCGATACTGGTTCGCCGGAAGTACAAGTTGCTGTTTTAACTGAACAGATCACAACTTTAAACGATCACTTACGTACACACAAAAAGGATCACCACTCACGTCGTGGTCTCTTGAAAATGGTTGGTCGTCGCCGTAACTTGCTCACATACCTTCGTAACAAGGATGTTTCACGTTACCGTTCATTGATCGAGCGTCTTGGTCTTCGTCGCTAATCCGAACAGACCAACAAGGAAGCAGGAGCATCGTCTCCTGCTTCTTTTTTTTGCCGATTCATGGACATTTGGCGCAAGAACATCCATAATTAGATTTGAATGAAAAAACGGATAGAAGTGAGAGGGGATTTGTGCATGTCACAAACAAAGCAGACGTTTTCGACCGAACTCGGTGGACGTCCATTAACAATTGAAATCGGTCAACTGGCCAAACAAGCAAACGGAGCAGCATTGATCCGTTACGGTGAGACAGCAGTCCTTGCGACGGTCGTCGCATCCAAACAACCAAAAGACTTAGATTTCTTCCCATTAACTGTGAACTATGAAGAAAAACTATATGCAGCAGGTAAGATTCCAGGTGGTTTCCTAAAACGTGAAGGACGTCCGGGTGAAAATGCGATTTTGACATCACGTTTGATTGACCGTCCGATCCGTCCGTTGTTCCCAGACGGTTTCCGTCATGATATCCAAGTCGCAACGACAGTTTTGTCTTCTGACGAAGATAATTCACCGGAAGTGGCAGCAATGATTGGGGCATCGATTGCTTTGTCGATTTCAGACATTCCATTTGACGGTCCGATTGCCGGCGTGACGATTGGTCGTGTGAACGGTGAGTTCATCATCAATCCGACGATGAGTCAAGCATCTGAAAGTGATATCGACCTTCAAGTTGCCGGAACGAAACATGCGGTCAACATGGTAGAAGCCGGAGCAAAAGAAGTTTCGGAACAAGCAATGCTTGAAGCGATTCTCCTCGGACATGACGTCATTAAGGAATTGATTGCGTTCCAAGAAGAAATCGTCGCAGCAGTCGGACAAGAAAAGTTCGCTTACACGGTTGCTTCGTTTGACGAAACACTCGTCAACCGCTTGAAAGCAGAGGCGCTTGCAGAAGTCACGACAGCCGTTCAAGTCGAAGAAAAACAAGCACGTGATCTTGCTATCAATGAAGTCATTTCGAAATACATCGATCAGTACGCAGCGGATGACTCAATTACGGAAGCTCAATTAGCTGAAGTATCCGGTGTCTTAAATAAATTCGTTAAGACAGAAGTCCGCCGCTTGATCACAGAAGATAAAGTCCGTCCAGATGGTCGTGGTCTTGCTGAAATCCGTCCGCTTGATTCGGAAATCGGACTGTTGCCACGGGCACACGGTTCAGGTCTGTTCACACGCGGTCAAACACAAGTCTTGTCCGTCGCAACGCTTGGTGTTGCTGGAGATGCACAAATCATTGACGGTCTTGGACTTAAAGCAGAGAAACGTTTTATGCACCATTATAACTTCCCGCCGTTCTCTGTCGGGGAAGCTCGTCCGATGCGCGCACCAGGTCGTCGTGAAATTGGTCACGGAGCACTCGGTGAACGTGCCTTGTTACCGGTTCTTCCGTCAGAAACAGATTTCCCGTACACGATTCGTCTCGTTTCGGAAGTCCTCGAATCAAACGGTTCGTCTTCACAGGCGTCAATTTGTGGATCAATTCTTGCGATGATGGATGCGGGTGTGCCGTTGAAAGCACCGGTTGCCGGAATTGCAATGGGCTTGATCAAAGAAGGCGAAAATTACTCAATCTTGACAGATATCCAAGGAATGGAAGATCACCTCGGCGATATGGACTTTAAAGTTGCTGGAACAAAAGATGGTGTGACGGCTTTGCAAATGGATATGAAGATTGGCGGAATCACGCGTCAGATTTTAGAAGAGGCGCTTGAACAAGCACGTCTTGGTCGTTTACACATCCTGGAACACATGAATTCAGTCATTGCTGAACCACGTGTCGAGTTGTCTAAATATGCACCAAAAATCGTCACATTGAAAATCAATCCTGATAAAATCCGTGATGTGATTGGGCCCGGCGGTAAAGTCATCAACGGTATCATCGATGAGACAGGTGTCAAAATCGATATCGATCAAGACGGTACAGTCTTTATCGCGTCAACGGATCAAGACGGTATCAACCGTGCGCGTCAGTTGATTGAAGATATCGTTCGTGAAGTCGTCATCGGAGAAGAATTTGACGGTACGGTTCGCCGCGTCGAAAAATTCGGAGCTTTCGTCGAATTGTTCAAAGGGAAAGATGCCCTCGTGCATATCTCGGAACTGGCGCTTGAACGTGTTGGTCAAACCGAAGATGTCGTCAAATTAGGCGATAAATTGAAAGTACGTGTCACGGAAGTCGATGATAAAGGACGTGTCAATGCGTCGCATAAAGTCCTTCTCGTGGAAGGTATGAGTCCAGAAGATCGTGCCGCATATGATGAAAAGAAAAAAACAGAGCGTGACAGCCGCCCGCCGCGTCGGGATACTGGATCTCGCCCACCACGTGACGGACAACGTCCACCACGTCGTAACTAATGAAAACAAAGGTGGCTCAACGGTGCGAATACGTGCACCGCGGGCCACCTTGTTTCATATTTCAAGGAGGAATGAACGATGGTCGAAAGACTCGTATTAGAGAACGGCGTTCGAATTGTCAGTGAACGGATTGAGAACGCCCGAAGTGTGGCAACCGGAATTTTCATTAAAGCTGGTTCACGGACGGAAACAAAAGAAGAGCATGGAATCAGCCATTTGATTGAACATATGATGTTTAAAGGAACAAAAAAACAATCGGCAAAAGAAATTGCCGTTTATTTTGACCGCTTGGGTGGTAATATTAATGCATTCACGAGTAAAGATCAGACCTGCTATTATGTGAAGACATTGGACGAACATGCCATTACGGCGTTTGATGTTTTGGCAGACATGTTTTTGGAGTCAACCTTTAATGAAGAGGAACTCGAAAAAGAAAAACGTGTCGTGATTGAAGAAATTAAAATGTATGAAGATACACCGGACGACCTTGTACATGAACTGTTAGCCGTTGCGGCTTACGGAGAAGACGTGATGGCACGCCCGATTCTCGGTACAGAGGAGAGCGTCAAACAACTCAGCCGGCAAATGATTGTCGAATACCTGCAAGAAGCCTATGCACCGGAACAAATCGTTATTTCCGTTGCAGGACATGTGACAGATGAACTGATTACACAAATTAAAAATCGATTCGGTTCGTTGCAGTCAAGTGGCAAGATCCGACAAATTACTGAACCTGTCTTAAAAAGTGACGCGTTACGAAAAGAAAAAGACACGGAACAAGTGCATGTCTGTTATAATTTCCGGGCGATTCCGTCTGCTGACGACCGTTTACCGACGCTTGCCTTACTCAATAATGCATTTGGGGCGACGATGTCGAGCCGTCTGTTCCAATCGATTCGTGAAGACCGCGGATTGGCCTATTCCGTTTTTTCGTACTATACGACGTTTGATGATCATGGAACGTTTACGATTTATGTCGGGACATCAAAAGAAACGTTGGAAGAAGTCGAGACGGTTCTTTCGGCGGAAATCAAACAGTTGCTCGAACATGGTCTGACAACGAAAGAGCTGGAAGACGGCATCGAGCAGTTAAAAGGATCATTGATTTTAGGAAATGAGAGTATATCGAGTCACATGAACCGTAATGCCCGGAATGAACTCCATCTTGGCATGCATCCGACATTAGAAGATGTTCTTACGGAAGTGGAGCAGATTACGCCTGCTGACGTTCAAGAAATGATTGCGTATATCTTTAGTGAACCGCCGGCGAAAGCATACATCTTGCCGGAAATCGATGAGGCAGACCTTGAAACCGAGTGAGGCTTACCCTACACTGAAATAGCATGTAATTGAAAAACAAGTTGTTGAGAAAGAAGGAATACCCTTGAATTTAGCTGAACTAATCGAAGTCATTCAGACTCAAAAAACGGAACGTATGGTAGAGGCAGTCGTGACCTCCTTAACAACCGATTCACGTGATGTGAAGCCGGGAACGTTATTTGTCGCCATTAAAGGTTATACAGTGGATGGACACGATTATGCCAAACAGGCCGAAGCACAGGGGGCTGTCGCCATCGTGTCAGAACGGTTGCTCGATGTGACGATTCCTGTCATTCTTGTCCGGAGTACAACCCGAGCGATGGCAGAACTTGCCGGGAAGTTTTATGATTATCCTTCTGAAAAGATGCGGATGATCGGAATCACTGGAACGAACGGAAAAACAACGACGACGACCATCGTACGTGACGTCTTGGCTCAGCTGGGGCGGAAAACGGGAATCATTGGTACCGTTGAAGTCAAAATTGGGGACCGGGTCGTCCCGAGTCGCAACACGACACCTCAAAGTTCGGAATTACAGGCCTTTTTCCATCAGATGCATCAAGAGGGCGTCGAAGACGTCATCATGGAAGTTTCTTCGCATGGATTAGAGCTCGGTCGTGTGACCGGAACGGATTTTGATGTTGCTGGGTTTACGAATTTGACGCACGACCACCTGGATTTCCATAAGACGTTCGAGAACTATGCACGAGCAAAAGGTCTGCTCTTTGCGCAACTCGGACAACGGTTGTCGGATAAGAAAGTAGCAGTCTTGAATGCAGATGATGAGATCAGCCATTTATTTGAGATGATGACGGGTGCCCGCGTACTGACATATGGCATTGAGCAGCCGGCCGACTTACAGGCTAAAAATATTACACAAACCCTTCAGGAAACGACCTTTACGATGGTCTATCAAGAGCAGGCAGTCGAATTGACCGTTCAGTTCATCGGTCGATTCAATGTCTATAATTTACTGCTTGCAACGGGTATCCTGCTGTCAATCGGCTACAGTTTAACTGAGATTTCGAATGCGATCACTCAGATACAGCCGGCAAAAGGCCGGATGCAACGATTGCCGATTGACGGGTACAACATTTATGTGGATTATGCCCATACGCCGGACGGCATTGAACAATGTCTGAAAGCACTGGTCGATGTTCCGAAAGAAAACATTATCTTCTTGATTGGAACAGGCGGTAATCGCGATGTGACGAAACGGCCGATGATGGGTCAACTTGCATCGACGTATGCGGGAACTGTCGTCATCACGACGGACGATCCCCGTTTTGAATCGTATGAGTCGATTACATCCGGTATCGCCTCCGGAATGCTTCACGATCAATTCGTTGAAATCGGAGACCGGGAAGAAGCGGTCCGCTATGCAGCGAGCCTCGCCCGTCCGGATAACATCGTCATCCTGGCAGGAAAAGGGCATGAAAAATATCAAATCATTGGGGATGAGAAAACACCCCTCGACGAAGAAGCACTCGTCAAAGAGATGATACGCCAATTGGAGGAAAAGAAGTGACTTATCAACAACTTGAAATTGAACAGGCTCAGTTTGAACAGTTTGTAAAAACCCATCCTAAAGGAGACCTCTTGCAGTTACCGGCTTGGGGATCCGTCAAGGCAGCGACCGGCTGGACACATGAACGGATTGCGGTCGGGACAGCGAGTGGTCAACTGGTCGGGGTCGCACTGTTATTGTTTAAAAAAGTTCCGAAATTACCGTTTACGTTATGTTATGCTCCGCGCGGATTTGTCGTCGATTATACAGATCAGGCAGCTGTTGCCGCATTACGGGATGCAGCGATCCAAGTCGCGAAAAAGCGAAAAGCAATCACAATTAAACTCGATCCAAACGTTGATCGGACGGAATATCCGAATTTACTTCAAGAAATGAAGGCGTTAGGGTTTAAGCACAACGGATTCGGAGGCGGATTTGATTATGCGCAACCGCGTTTTACGATGGAGACAAGTCTTGAAGGGTCGGAAAAAGAAATCTTTGACCGCTTCCATTCGAAGTTCCGTTACAATGTCCGTTTGGCCGAACGAAAAGGAATCGTGTGTTACGAAGCATCACGGGAAGAGTTGAAAATATTCGCCAACCTGATGGTCGAAACGGGTGAACGCGACGGGTTCTCCATCCGCGGTCTTGATTACTTTGAAAATCTATACGACCATCTTCGTCCAACCGGAGACGCGGCATTGTTTTTGACGAAATTGGATGTCGTCCGGGCGCTTGAAAATACGGAAGCGGCCTTATTACAAGCAGAGAAGGAATTGGTGAAGATTCATCGTCAACTTGAAAAAGAAACGGTCGAGAAAAAAATCAACAGTTTGAATAATCGACTGGAACAAACGACTACTCAGATTGAAAAAGCAGAGAAGTCGAAAACTGAATTGATGGCGATTGCGGCAAAACACCCGAACGGAGTGATTCTGTCGGGCGGTTTGTTGACGTTAGCCGGTCGACGGTCGTATTACCTGTATGGTGCGTCGTCAAACGAATACCGTGAGTTCATGCCGAACCATTTAATGCAGTGGACCATGATGCGTCATGCAAAAGCGCACGGCGCCCTCTCATACGACTTTGGTGGTGTCAGCGGGTCAACGGATCCGGATGACCACTATGCCGGATTGTATGCCTTTAAGTCCGGTTGGGGCAGTGAAATGATTGAAAAAATCGGAGAGTTTGACTATGTCCTGAACAAGCCGTTGTATCTGTTGCTTGAAACAGGATTACCGATTCTTCAAAAAATCCGGAAGAAGTTACGCCGCTAATGAAGCGGGGAACAATCTTCATTTGGATTTTGTTCCTGCTGGTCATGTTTGCCATCGGCTCCTTTCTGGCAGCGTCGACTAATCGCATGCCAAGCATTTTAATCGATCAGCCGGAGCTGGGACTGGAGAGTTGTCCCCGCGACCGCGCTGGTGAGAACCGTCTCATCAACGACAGTTCGGATCAGTTAAAGCAACTTCATCCGGCAGTCCGTGCAGGTGCCAAGGATTTGATTCGTCTCAGTCATTCCTGCTACAACATCGACATCCGGATCACCCAAGGATACCGGACGAAAAAACAGCAGGACGCATTGTATGAACAAGGACGCTCGCAAGCCGGAGAAGTCGTGACGAACGCCCGGGGCGGGGAATCGATGCATAACTATGGTTTAGCGATTGACTTCGTTCAAATGATAGACGGGGACATTTCTTACGATTTAGAGTATGACGGAAATCAATCCGGTAAAAGTGACTGGCGTGAGGTCGCTGCTGTCGGAAAGGCGCTTGGCTTTGAATGGGGAGGGGATTGGAAACGTTTTGTTGACTATCCGCACTTCGAGATGACATTCGGCTATTCCTTGAATGAACTTCAAGCAGGTGAAAAACCGGACAGGCAGGAAAAAGCGAACCGAACAGAAGAAATCGAGAAGCTGTTGAATCCGTAAAACGAACATCGTGTGGACCGAAAGAAGGTCCGCGCGATGTTTTTTTTCGTTTTCACCATCCCTGTTGTTGGCAGAATGGCAAAGTTCGGCTAGAATAGTGATAGTGATAAGTGGACGGCTCACGAAAAGTGAATACAAATAGGAGGTCATATCGTGTCAAAGAAAAAGACGGAAAAGGTAAGCGTCTTTGCTCTTGGTGGCGCCGGTGAAATCGGTAAGAACATGTACGTCGTCGAACTCGACGAGGACATCTTCGTAATCGATGCCGGATTAATGTTCCCAGGAGATGAGATGCTTGGAATTGATAAAGTCATTCCAGACATTAGTTATTTAAAAGAAAACAAAGAGCGGATCCAAGGGATTTTCATCACGCATGGACACGAGGACCATATTGGTGCCCTCAGTTATGTCTTACGGGACTTAAAAGTGCCGGTGTATGGAACACGCTTAACACTGGGTTTAATTGAAATTAAATTAAAAGAAGCCGGTTTATTGAAAAAGGCAGATCTTCGTCCAATTGATGCCAAGACGAAATTAACCGTAGCAGGTCATTTCATTACATTTTTCCGTGTCAATCACTCGATTCCGGATGCAGTCGGGGTATGTATCCAAACATCGCAAGGGGCAATCGTACACACGGGAGATTTTAAATTTGATTACACACCGGTTGATGGAAAACAAGCTGATTTCGGAAAAATTGCCGCAATTGGTCAGCGGGGAGTCCTTTGTCTCTTATCAGACTCAACTAACGCTGAACGTCCCGGAATGTCCGGATCGGAATCAACGGTCGGGTCGGAACTCAACGACGTCATCTACGAGGCACCGGGTCGCGTGATCGTTGCGTCATTCGCATCAAACGTCCATCGTCTGCAACAAGTCTTTGTAGCGGCAGAAGCGAACAACCGTAAAGTGGCCGTTGTCGGTCGCAGTATGGTCAATATCGTCGAAGTGGCACAACGCCTGAACTACTTGCGTTTCAAACAAAAGACGTTGGTCGAACTGTCGGAGATCAATCGACTCGATGACAATCAAGTCGTGATTTTAACAACGGGCTCGCAAGGCGAACCGATGGCAGCACTCACACGTATGGCACGGAATGCACACAAGCAGGTCAACATCCGTTTGAATGATACAGTCGTCGTTGCGGCGTCTCCGATTCCCGGGAACGAAAAATCCGTTTCGAAAACGATTGATTTGTTGTTCCGTGCCGGTGCAAACGTCATCTATAACCAGCGGAAAGTTCATGTATCCGGTCACGGACATGCCGAAGATTTGAAGTTGATGCTGAACTTGATCAAACCAAAATTCTTCGTCCCGATCCACGGGGAATTCCGGATGCAGAAGGCACACAGCCGTTTAGCACAAACAGTTGGTGTCAATGCAAATAACATCTTCATCATTGAAAATGGGGATGTCGTCGAGTTCGAGAAACGTAAAGCCCGGATGTCACGTAAAGTGAATGCCGGAAACGTCTTGATTGACGGAATCGGTGTCGGTGATGTCGGAAACATCGTGTTACGCGATCGTCGTCTTCTGTCGCAAGACGGTGTCGTCCTTTGTGTCATCACGATCAGCCGTAAAAACAAAACGATCGTCTCCGGACCAGAAATCATTTCACGTGGATTCGTCTACATGCGTGAATCAGAAGATATGATCAACGAAGCGAACCGGATTGTTGCCAAGCAACTGCAAGGTAAATTAACAGGTGAGCTTGACTGGACGGAAATGAAGTCATTGATTCGTGACAAGTTAAGTTCGTATCTTTATGAACAAACGAAACGTCGTCCGATGATTTTACCGATCATCATGGAAATCTAACAAAAAGGAGCGACTCAGGGAGGCCGATGGATGGTCAGCTGAGTCGTTTTTTTATCAGGAGGTCAGAAAAAGATGGCAACGACAAAAAAAGGACCGGTCCGGAAAACCCCGCCGCGAAAACGTACACCGGCTAAAAAACGGCCACCAGCGAAAAAGCAACGTCAGCCGATTCAATACCGTACATATGCAGCCATCATTGCGGTCTTATCGCTGCTTTCGTATGTATTGGCACTTGGACAGTTTGGACGTGTCGGAGAAGTACTGGCCGAGTTTGCGAAAGATCAGGTCGGACAGTTTGGTTCACTCCTGTACGGATTGATTGGCGGACTGCTGTTGCTGATTTTGTCGAATCAACCACGGTTAAACAAATGGGCCTGGTCGTTTTTGATTCTCGGCGGATTAATCTGGATTGACTTGCTGCTTGGTCAACCGCGCGGAGCCATGAATGCGTGGTTGTATCAAGGTTCGTCCTATTATATTTCGAGTTTTGGCGCATTCATGATCGGTTTATTTCTGATTGTGGCAGGGATTCATTTGCTGCAACCGACGTTTTTCAGTGAACTGGCTTTAGGAATCAGAGAACGGATTCAAGAATTCCAGCAACGTGAACGGCAGACTGTCGTCAAAGAACGTCCTGAGAAAAAGAAACCAGACCGGTCAGAAGCGGTGGTGCAACCGGTCAATGATAAGAAGACACTGAAAAGACAGGCCATTGAAGAAATTGTGGCGGAAGAAGCTCCTGTCAATCTTCAGGACGTCCCGATTATCGGCTTTGCAGATCATGTCGAACCACAGGCAAAAGAGACACAAGGACCATTGACGATGACGGAGACGCCGGACGGCTATCAGTTGCCGTCGCTTGATTTACTGGCAGAACCTGTCACAAAAGATTTATCAGGAGAAAATAAACGATTAAAAGACAATGCGACAAAATTGATTGCGACGTTAAAATCTTTCGGAATCGGAGCAAAAGTCTTGAAAATTCATCTCGGTCCCAGTGTGACGAAATATGAGATTGAACCGGATCAAGGCATCAAACTGAGTCGAATTACCGGACTAGCCGATGATTTGGCGCTTGCGCTCGCCGCAAAAGATATCCGGATCGAAGCACCGATTCCCGGTAAGGCTGCCGTCGGAATCGAAGTTCCGAACCGGGAGGTCGCCATGGTTTCCCTACGGGAGGTCTTAGGTGCAGAGAGTGTCCAGGCCGATCCGGACCGCTTGCTCGTGGCACTTGGTCGAAGTATTTCCGGTGAGACGGTCACGGCGAAACTGAATAAGATGCCGCACGTCTTAGTCGCCGGCTCAACCGGATCGGGAAAATCCGTCTGCATCAACGGGATGATTGTCTCAATTTTGATGCGGGCCCGCCCGGATGAAGTCCGGTTGATGATGATCGATCCGAAGATGGTTGAATTGAATGTCTACAACGGTATTCCCCATCTGCTGGCACCGGTCGTGACCGATCCGAAGAAAGCTGCTCAAGCGTTAAAACAGGTCGTATCGGAGATGGAACGGCGTTATGAAATCTTCAGTCAGAACGGGGCGCGGAATATCGAAGGATACAATGCCCTGATTGATAAGATGAACGCCGAAGAAAAAGTCCATCAACGTCTGCCGTACATCGTCGTCATCGTCGATGAGTTAGCCGATTTGATGATGGTTGCCTCAAACGAAGTCGAAGATGCCATCATGCGTCTTGCCCAGATGGCACGGGCAGCCGGAATTCATATGGTCATCGCGACGCAACGACCGAGCGTTGACATCATTACCGGTGTCATCAAGGCAAACATCCCATCGAGGATTGCCTTCAGTGTCTCGAGCGGGACGGATTCCCGGACGATTCTTGATACGAGCGGGGCAGACAAACTACTTGGACGAGGAGATATGCTGTTGCTTGGAAACGGCATGAATAAACCGGTCCGTGTCCAAGGGGCGTTCTTGTCGGATGAAGAAGTCGAAACAATCGTCAACCATGTCATCTCCCAGCAAAAAGCCCAATATGTTGAAGCGATGATTCCAAAGGATCTTCCGGAAGGGGAGACGGAAGTCGACGATCCGCTATATGATGAAGTCGTCCAGTTCATTTTGACGCAAGAAACAGCGTCAACTTCGATGATCCAACGGAAATACCGGATTGGTTACAACCGGGCCGCCCGTCTGATTGATGCACTAGAAGAAAATGGTTTAATCGGTCCGTCGGAAGGCTCAAAACCACGCCGCGTCATGGGTCACTAATAATCGGAAAGAGGATAAAGCCGGGTGCTTTATCCTCTTTTTGACGGTGAAAACCAAAAAAAGAAAACTTAAACCGTTTTCATGAAAATAGTTGTCAGACGTCTGTTGATTTTGCGCGAAATATTTGTCATACTCAGTCATATGAGTTGGCGTACCCGATAAAAGGTACGTGAGCGACTTTTTCACAAATAGATAATGAAAGCGCTCACATAATAGGAAGAGGAGTTGGCGATGATGAAAAAACAGTATGCATTCGTATCAATGATGACTGTTGCGACAGTCGGATTAGCAGCATGTGGAGGTTCAGCAGACAAAGATTCGAGTAAAAAGGATGAATTTTCTGTAGCAATGGTTGCCGATAAAGGCGGAATCGACGACAAGTCGTTTAACCAATCAGCATGGGAAGGTCTTCAGGCATATGGAAAAGAAAATCAGCTCAAGAAAAATGAAGGCTACTCTTATCTTCAATCGAAATCCCAACAAGACTACCAACCGAACTTGTCTCGACTTGCACGAAGCGGGGAAGACTTAGTGTTCGGAATCGGGAATACCTTTAACGAAGACATCGAAACGGTATCAAAACAATTCAAAGACACACAGTTTGCCATCGTGGATAATGTCGTTCCGGGTAAAAACGTCACATCGATTACATTCAAAGAGAATGAAGGCGCGTATCTTGCGGGAATCGTCGCCGCAATGCAGACGAAAACGGATCATATCGGTTTTGTCGGCGGCATGAAGATGGATGTCATTGAACGGTTCCGTGCCGGATTTGAGGCAGGTGCAAAATCTGTGAATCCGAAAATCAAAGTCGATGTACAATACGCAGAAGACTTTGCAGCTCCGGAAAAAGGACAGGCGATCGCAGCCGGAATGTATGGAAAAGGCGCAGACATTATCTTCCCGGCAGCCGGCGGAACAGGGAACGGTGTCTTCACGGAAGCGAAAAACCGTAAGAAAAACGGGGAAGACGTTTCAGTCATCGGAGTCGACCGGGACCAAAAAGAAGAAGGTATGCCGGAAGACGTAACGTTGACATCGGTTATCAAACGCGTGGACCGTGCAGTGGAAGATACAGCGAATGCAGCCAAAGACGGAAAATTAACGGGTGGAAAAACAATCCGTTACGGTTTAAAAGAACAAGGTGTCGATTTAGTGGAGTCAGACAAGTTGTCAAAAGAGACGTTGAAAAAAGTTGAACAAGCGAAAAAAGCTGTCATTAAAGGGGAAACAGTTGTCCCTGAACAATAAGCGGTAAGAGAAAAGAGGGTGTTCTTAGGTAGAATGCCCTATTTTCTTCCAAACTTATTTACGTTATGAAAAGGGTTACAAAAGCGCCAGAAGTCAGACTTCTAACCTGTTACAAAATGATTGCAGGATTGAGTCCGGCATCATATACTTATCTTGGCTGGAGTTCTCATACGTCAGAAGTCTGAGCACTGGTTACAACTAGATAGAGGATGGAGATGCGTCATGTCGATTAAATTAGATCATCGTTTGCTTTATTTACGTGTGATTGAAAAAATCAAGTCTGACATCGATGACGGCGTTTACAAGGAAGGCGAAAAGCTACCTTCAGAGTTTGAACTTTCAAAGCAACTTGGCGTTAGTCGAGCGACTCTTCGAGAGGCTTTACGAATTCTTGAAGATGAGAACATCGTCATCCGTAAACACGGTGTCGGTACGTTTATCAATGCAAGACCACCGTTTACTTCAGGGATTGAGGAGCTTTACAGTGTTACAGAGATGATTGCACGTGCAGGTATGATTCCGACCTCAGAAGTATTGTCATCAGAAATGGTGCAACCAACTGAACGTGATCGAGAACGTTTTCAGTTAGGACCGGATGAACTGGTTTATCGAATCGAACGAATCCGACTTGCGGGAGATGTTCCTGTCGTCTATTGTGTCGATAAGATTCCGAGCCATTATATTAAAAACGAAGAACAGTTTACGTCCTCGACGTCACTGTTTGACGCACTAGAAAAAGAATTAGGGCGCCGTGTCACTCATGCGGTTACGCATATCGAGCCGCGGATTGATCCAAAGATCGCTGAACAATTACATACGGACCAACCGTTACTCGTACTGCGCCAGACGCATTATGATGAGCTTGACCGATCCGTTCTTTATTCAGCGAACTATTTCCGTGCGGACAAGTTTGATTTCCATGTCATCCGTAAGCGTGTTTAACCACTCGTTTTAGGGGTTTTACTGAAAGCGCTTTCCGCCTACCTACGTAACGCTCCTCATCACCAGCCTCAGGTGCTTGACGTAGTCAGGAACTTTGTATGACCATATTCGAAAGGGGATTATTTCAGATGAAAAAGAAGTCACTTCTCGCATTAGCAGCAACAGGTTTAGCAATGAGTTCGGTACTCGCAGCATGTGGTGGTAACGATGATTCGAAAGATTCAAGCGGCGGAGACAAAAAAGAAGGCTTCAAAGTAGGTATGGTTACAGATACAGGCGGTGTTGACGATAAATCGTTCAACCAATCAGCGTGGGAAGGAATTCAAAAATTCGGTAAAGACAACGACTTAAAAGAAGGTACTGGCTACAAGTATCTTCAGTCGGCAAAACAATCGGATTACCAACCGAACCTTCAGCAATTGGCGCGTGCGAAATATGACTTGATTCTAGGTATCGGATTCTTGATGGCAGAAGATATCGGTAAAGTTGCTGATCAATTCAAAGACAACAACTTTGCACTTGTTGATATGGTCGTTGACAAACCAAACGTTGCGTCAATCGTCTTCAAAGAAAACGAAGGATCATTCCTCGTTGGTGTTGTTGCCGGTTTGACAACGAAATCAGACAAAGTTGGTTTCGTCGGTGGTGTTAACTCAGACTTGATCAAAAAGTTCGAAAGTGGATTTAAAGCCGGCGTTAAAGCCGTCAATCCAAAAGCGGATATCCAAGTTCAATACGCAGAAGATTTCAACGCTGCTGAAAAAGGACAAGCAATTGCTTCAGGTATGTACGGTAAAAAAGTTGACGTCATCTATCACGCTGCCGGTGGAACAGGACAAGGTGTCTTCACGGAAGCGAAAAACCGTAAGAAAAACGGCGAAGATGTTTGGGTAATCGGTGTTGACCGTGACCAAGTAGAAGAAGGTATGCCGGAAAACGTTACATTGACTTCGATGGTCAAACGTGTTGATACAGCAGTTGAACAAGTAGCAAAAGATACAAAAGACGGTAACTTCCCGGCTGGTAAAGTTGTTGAGTTCGGTCTTAAAGACGGCGGAGTTGATATCGCGCCATCACAAGACAATATTGCGAAAGACGTCTTGACGAAAGTGGAAGACTACAAAAAACAAATCATCGCTGGTGACATCAAAGTTCCGTCTACTGACGACGAGTACAAAGAATACGAAGCGTCACTGAAATAAAATGGAAGCGGGGGTCGCTAGTACTGCGGCCTCCCCTTTTAAACTAAACATGGGAGTGGATTTTCTTGGAATACGTCATTGAGATGCTAAACATACGAAAAGAGTTTGGCAGTTTCGTCGCAAATGATAACATCACGCTCCAGCTTCGGAAAGGTGAGATTCACGCTTTACTTGGTGAAAACGGTGCCGGAAAATCGACGCTGATGAACGTCTTATTTGGTTTGTATCAGCCTGAGGCTGGAGAGATTCGTGTACGTGGTGAAAAAGTGAATATTACGAGTCCGAACGTTGCGAATGATCTGGGAATCGGAATGGTACACCAACATTTCATGCTCGTTCAAAATTTCACGGTAACAGAAAACATCATCTTAGGTGCTGAGCCGAAAGCCGGTTTGAAAATCGACCGAGCAGCAGCGCGGGAAAAAGTCCGTCAAATTTCGGAACAGTATGGTCTTGCCGTTGATCCAGATGCAAAAATCGAAGATATTTCGGTCGGGATGCAACAGCGTGTTGAAATTTTAAAAACACTATACCGCGGTGCTGATATTCTAATCTTCGATGAACCATCTGCTGTTTTAACCCCACAAGAAATCAAAGAATTGATTCAGATCATGAATCGCTTGATTGCTGAAGGGAAATCGATTATCTTGATTACCCACAAATTGAAGGAAATCATGGAAGTCGCCGATCGTTGTACAACGATTCGTCGTGGTAAATACATCGGAACAGTTGATATCGATGAAACAATGACCCAATCAAGATTAGCCGAGATGATGGTAGGGCGGGAAGTAAACTTTAATGCGGAGTATTCCAAGGCAACTCCACAAGAACTGGTGCTCGACATCAAAGACTTGGTTGTCAAAGACAGTCGCGGCATCAAGGCAGTAGACGGATTAAACCTCGATATCCGAGCCGGTGAAATTGTCGGGATCGCTGGAATCGACGGAAACGGACAAACGGAATTGATCGAAGCCATTACCGGTTTGCGTAAAGCGGACAGCGGAGAGATTTTCCTCAATAACAAATCCATTAAAAACTTAAAACCACGAAAAGTGACGGAAGCCGGAGTCGGACACATCCCGCAAGACCGTCATAAGCATGGACTGGTCCTCGATTACTCAATCGGTCACAATATGGTATTGCAAACGTATTATCAAAAACCGTATTCAAAAGCAGGCATCATGAACTACGGTCAGGTCATGGATAAAGCAAAAACCTTAATCGAGAAGTTCGACGTCCGAACTCCAAGTCCGGAAACATTTGCCCGCGCTCTGTCAGGCGGAAACCAGCAAAAGGCGATCATCGCCCGGGAAGTGGACCGTTCACCTGACTTATTGATTGCAGCACAGCCGACCCGTGGATTGGACGTCGGTGCCATTGAATTCATTCACGAACAATTGGTACTCGAACGTGAAAAAGGCCGCGCCGTTCTTCTGATTTCATTTGAACTAGAAGAAATCCTGCAAGTATCGGACCGGATTGCGGTTCTTTACGAAGGACGGACAGTCGCCTTCCTTGATCCAAAAGAAACAAACGAAATCGAACTTGGCTTCTTGATGGCCGGCGGTAAGAAAGAGGAGGTCGGTCGTTCATGAAACTAGAACGTTTTTACGGAACATTGATTCCGATTCTTTCCATCATCTTGGGAATGGTTGTCGGTGCGATTGTTATGCTCGCCGGCGGTTACAATCCGGTTGACGGATTTGATCAATTGTTTTACGGCATATTCGGGGAACCGTACAGCATCGGTGAAACATTACGAGCTGCTGCCCCGTTGATTTTTGCAGGTCTTGCTGTTGCCTTCGCTTTCCGGACTGGATTGTTTAACATCGGAGTCGAGGGACAAGTATTGGTCGGCTGGATGGTTGCAGTCTGGATCGGGATTGAGTTTGATCTTCCGACAGCGATTCACCTGCCGCTTGCTTTAATCGGAGCAGGACTCGCAGGAGCACTGTGGGCATCGATTCCGGGTATCCTAAAAGCGAAATTCCATGTCCACGAAGTTATCACATCCATCATGATGAACTATATCGCACTGTACGTGACAAACGATATTCTTCGGAATGTCATCGGGATTGAAAACGAACGGACGGAATCAGTAAAAGAATCCGCTTCGCTTGCGTCACCTTTCCTGCAAGAGTTGACAGATTTCTCACGTCTGCATAATGGGATTTTCATTGCCGTGATCGCAGCACTCGTCTTCTGGTTCATCCTTTGGAAAACGACGCTTGGTTACGAATTACGGGCCGTTGGATTCAACAAGAGTGCCGCAGAATATGCCGGTATGGGCGTCAATAAGAACATTGTTCTTTCGTTCGTCATCTCAGGTGTATTTGCCGGACTCGCAGGAGCAATGGAAGGTTTGGGGACATTCCAGAATATGACGTTAAACGCTTCATTCACGGGTGTCGGATTTGACGGGATTGCCGTTGCCTTACTTGGTGCCAACAATCCGATTGGTGTCGTACTCGCCGCCTTGCTGTTTGCCGGTCTGAATATCGGTGGTCTTTCGATGCAACAAATCGGAATCCCGCCGGAGTTAATTAAAATCATCATCGCGTTTATCATTATCTTCGTCGCTTCTGGATATGCGATCCGTCTCTTGATCGAGAAATTCACGGTCAAGAAATCCGAAGATAAAAAAGTGAAAGGAGCCGATAAATAATGGGCTTTTTAGAAGTACTGTATATTATCGTACCGATCGCACTTGCCTATTCGGCTCCGTTGATCATTGCGGCACTCGGCGGAATTTTCAGTGAGCGCTCCGGTGTCGTCAATATCGCACTTGAAGGACTAATGGTCATGGGGGCGTTCTCGGGTATCGTCTCAGCCTTGACGTTATCGAAAATGGGCTTAGGTGCTGCCAGTCCTTGGATTGCCATGCTGATTGCAATCATCGTTGGAGCAGTGTTCTCCTTGTTCCTCGCGATTCCGGCCATTTTGTTCCGGGCCGATCAAACGGTTCTTGGAGTAGCGATTAATATGTTAGCAGTCGGTCTCGCGATTTTCCTTGTCCGGGCATTCTACGGAAAAGGGCAGACCGATTCGATTCCGAACCGGATTTCGAAAGAAAACGTTCCATTTTTATCGGATATTCCGGTACTGAAGATGTTTTTTGCCAACGTCTATTACACATCGTACATTGCGATTGCTTTAGCATTCGTTGCATGGTACGTCATCTTTAAAACACCGTTTGGTCTTCGTCTTCGTTCAGTCGGGGAACACCCGATGGCAGCGGACACGATGGGAATCAACGTTACAAAAATGCGTTTCATCGGTGTCATGATTTCAGGTGGTTTCGGTGGTCTTGCCGGCGCTGTTTACGCGACGTCGATTTCACTGAACTTCAGCGTGACGACGATTCTTGGACAAGGTTTCCTCGCTATTGCAGCGATGATTTTTGGGAAATGGAATCCACTCGGAGCGATGGGAGCGGCCCTGTTCTTCGGATTCGCTCAAGCGATTTCGATCATCGGGCAACAGTTACCGCTTCTTGATCAAATTCCACAAGTTTACTTGTTGATTGCACCATATTTGTTGACGATTCTTGCCCTTGCCGGTGTCGTTGGACGGGCGGATGCACCGAAAGCTGTTGGTGTACCGTATATTAAAGGAAAACGCTGACGTTTTCTGAGAATCACTTTTCTGCGCTTGTCGCGGGAAAGTGATTTTTTTACGACAAAAAAAGATCTGCTCGTGTAAGAGCAGACCGGTGAAGCGAATATTATTCGTATTTAAGTGCGTCGCCTTCGAATGATTCATCTGCGACTTTGATTGAATCCGTCGGGCATCCTTCGAATGCATCGATCATATCATCGAATAATGCTTCTGGAATTTCAGCTGTTCCCTTGTTATCATCTAAAATGACGTAAGCCAAGCCCTCATCATCGTAATCATAAATATCTGGGGCAGCTGCGCCACAAGCACCACATGCGATACATGTGTCTTTGTCAACAATTGTAAATTTAGCCATCGGTCATTCTCCTCTCGATTCGAAAACATTGGACACTAAGTACTGTTCTCATCTATAAGTCATTGTATCGGACTCATGCGCGCATTTCAATGAGGAAGAGGCAGAAGTATGTGAATAAACCGATTGTCGGAGCGAAATCACCTTTTCTGTTTCTTTAATCGATTCAACATGGCATAAATCTGATTGGAAATGTAAAATAAGAACAAGTGTACGAAACAGGAACCAGATGTATCCTGATGATAAACTAAAGTTAAAACGGGTGATGTAACGGAGGGGAGGGCTGACATGGAAAAAACGATTGTGAGACAGGTAGTACTGGAAGCCATTAGTCGATTACAAAATGAACGGACGGATCGAAGCTTGTTCCATCTGCTGCAAGGAAAGCGGTCCGCTACTTCCTTACAAGATGCACACTTTTATGGACTGGAAGCAGTTTTTGGAATGCTTCCATTAAAAAAAGACCGGTTTGAGCAAGTCTTACACGAACTGGAGCATGCCGGATGGATTAAGCGGGAACAGAATCTGCTGATGACAGATGCCGGAAAAGCACAACTTGGTTCTCCTTTTCTACTGGATGACTTAGGTGGAGAACTGCGCGGCTATCCGATGCAGTTGTGGAAACGGGTCAGTCTGATGATCCAATCAATCGTTTGTCTGGATGAAAAAACCTTTTTTATTCCGGTGCAACAAGACAGCGGCGTAAAGGAATGGGTCAAACAACAAATCCGTCAGGTAGATGAACGGTCCGTCTGGAAAGCGGCCGTCTATCAGGAACTGAATCAGGCGTTACATCAATTGACAGAACGAGAAGCGATTCTGATCACTTACCGGTTGTCGGGATTAAAGACAGGATTATCGTTTCCTCAATTGAGTGAACGGCTGGGAACGGATTTACTTTCACTCCAGTTGGAATTCGTGATTGCATGGCGAAGATGTTTACGTGTCTTGCCTGAAGACAGTCTGATTTTATCTTTAGGAAACGACATCAATCATTTCAAAATGACACAGTCTGCGCAAAAAACCTGGGATCTGCTGAAACAGGGCTACACGGTTCCGCAAATTGCTGAACGACGGCGTTTGAAAAAAAGTACAATGGAGGATCATCTGGTGGAAATTGCGATGTATGCTCCCGTTTTCCCGATCGAGCAGTTTGTTGCTGCTGCACAGTATGAAGAGGTCATTCAAATCACCGACCGGCTCCAAACGTTTTCGCTGAAACGGATCAAGCAAGAGTTGACACAGGAAATGGACTATTTTCAAATTCGTATCGTTTTAGCAAGAAAGGTGGTTCATTCATGATGGAGGAAGTATTAAAACGAGTCTTTCGGTATGGTGCGTTTCGAGACGGACAGCGGCAAATCGTCGAGTCGGTCCTCGACGGTCACGATACAGTCGCCATTCTGCCGACAGGAGGCGGGAAATCAATTTGTTACCAACTGCCGTCTTATCTGCAACCGGCCGGATTGACGGTGATTGTATCCCCGTTATTATCGCTGATCGAAGACCAAATCATGCAGATTAAACGCCGCGGGGAACGAGCCGTCGCTAAGTTGACGTCTCTTGAATCCCGCGATCAAAAGGAAGAAATTTTACGTCATCTGAATCAATTGCGTTATTTGTATCTGTCACCCGAACAATTGGCCGCCCCGCAAATTCAACAGCGATTAGCGGAAATTAAAATTAATCTGTTTGTCGTTGATGAAGCTCATTGTATCTCGCAGTGGGGACATGAGTTCCGGACGGACTACGCTAAACTGGGTGAGATTCGTCAACGACTCAGCAATCCAACTTGCTTAGCCTTGACGGCAACGGCAACGGCACAAGTCGAACAAGACATCATTCGGGGACTGGCGCTGACGCAAGCGAAGCGGATTCGCCATTCCGTCAACCGGCCGGAAATTCAACTCATCGTCGAGCAAACCGAGCCGAGTAAAAAAGATGAGGTCTTGAGCCGACGATTGGAAACCGTCAATCGTCCATGTGTCATTTATACGACGACACGCAAAGAAGCAGAACGGATTGCATCGATTGTTCCTCAGGCCGCTTATTATCATGCCGGTCTTGAACCGGAAGATCGCCAACTGATCCAACAACAGTTTCTGCACGACGAAATCGACTGTCTCGTCTGTACCAGTGCTTTTGGTATGGGGGTCGACAAAGGGAACGTCCGGACGGTTATTCATTACACGATGCCGGCGACGATTGAAGCCTATATGCAGGAAATCGGTCGAGCGGGACGGGACGGGCAACCGTCGACCGCAGTATTGCTTTATGCACCGGGAGATCAGCAACTTCAACAATTTTTAGTGGATAAACAATATGCGTCTCTGCTTTGGATTGATCAAGTGACGCAATACCGCGGACGAGGGGAGTCGTTTGAGGCGATTGAGCAACGCCTGCATCTCGATCCGGACGATCCAGCTTATCGTCTGCTAAAAGGTCAGCTTACGGAAGGGAAAACAAAATCCCAAATCATCGAGTGGCAGGAGGAACGGAAAAAAATACGTTTACGTGAACTCATGCAAATGATAAATTATATTCAAAATACGTTTTGCCGCCGAGCATTCATATTGGAACATTTTGACGAACGTCCCGTTGTACAAGACCGGTGTTGTGACAATTGCGGCACGAGTACGATGGATGAACCTGTCGTCCGGACCGGTTTTGCCCAACTGGACTGGAAGAACCGGCTAGAAGAAGTCTTTTTTTCATCCCGTCCTTCAGTGTAAACTAATAGTAGTCCTTATTTTTTAGAAAAGGTGATGAAATTGAGTAAACAGGATCAACGAAAAAATCGGCAAGATGAACAACAACGCACGTCATTACCTCCTCGATCCTCAAGAATCGAACACGTTCGCAATGAACGATTAAAACAACCATTTGCTAAAAATCCACTCGCGATTACACTCACAGTTTTGATGATTACAATTATCATTGCCTTTGTCTCCATCGGTTTCATGATGTAAGCGCACATTATGAACGGAGATTTTTTTCCTTTACGGGTATACTAAAGGGAAGAAGAAAGGAGGCACGGTGCATGGATCGTGGGAAATATAATATCAAAGCAGTTGCTGCATTGGTGGGACTCAATCCGACGACCATTCGTGCTTGGGAACGGCGGTATCAAGTATTGGATCCGGATCGGAGCGAATCAGGCCATCGTATTTACAGTGATAACGATGTTGCCAAGCTGCGTTGGATCGTTGATAAACAAAAAGAAGGGCTGTCGGTTTCAAAAGCCATTCAATTATATGAAATGCCCGTGAATCGAACGGAGGTTCCGATTGATTATGGAATCGAGCTGCGGGATCAATTGTTCGAAGCACTGACGAATTTCGAAGAACGACATGCCCATGACATTATGAACAAAGCATTTTCGATGTTCAGCTTTGATAAGGTCATCCAAGACATCGTCGGTCCGTTGTTACATGAAATCGGGATGCGATGGGAAAAGGGAACGATTACGATTGCCCATGAACATTTCGCGACCGCTTTTTTACGGGCACGTCTCTCGACATTGTCTCTTCAAATGCCGATCAATCCATTTTTACCACGCATCTTGTGTGTCTGCGCGCCGGAAGAAGAACATGAACTCGGATTGCTGTTTTTTACGCTGTACCTCCGTCAGAGCGGATTCGATGTCATCTTCCTTGGAGCGGGTATTCCTGTACCGGATCTTGTAACAGTGACGAAACAGCTGACGCCTCGAGCAGTCGTGCTATCATGTACAATCTCGGATCATTTGAAGGACTTAGATGAAGCAATTGACCAGATTCAAAAGCAGGCACCACAAACGGAAATTGGTTTAGGCGGCTATGCCGTTGAGCAACATCCGGAAAAGTACGGAGATATGTTACTTGGATCCGATGACAACGCTTGGAAAAGTTGGTTAAGTCGACTCACTCCGACAACTGGTGTATAGTGTGAGTCATATCGAACGGAGAGCATTTGTACTCTGCCGAGTAACTGGAGGAGTCTAACATGAGGTTTGAGCAATTTAAGCAAGGTCATTTACGGGTCTTCGTATCAAAACAAGAACTGTCGGTCCATGACGTTCGACCGGAGACATTGGCTGTCGGCAAAGGCCAGGCTTTATTACGTAATTTACTGGAAGAAGCTGAATCGAATTATGGATTTCATGCAGTCGGGACACTCGACTTTTTTGTAACATTTTTCCCGAACGACGGTATGTTGGTCGACGTTCGGCGTGAAGGTGCCCTGCCGGAAGAAACGTTTGAGGAATTTGATCAAGTTGAGATTCGGATGACGGTCGATATCGTCCATCATGTCCTCTATCAACTCGACCAATTGGAAGATGTCATTCAGGCGAGTCATGGTTTGGCACGTCACATCGATCAAACGGAAACGGGTGGCACACTGTATTTCTTCGAAGACCGCTATTATTTATACTTCCAAGAACAAATGAAGCAACATGTCGAGCAGACTGTAACGACGATTTTGTCGGAATACGGTGTACCCAGTCCGAAAAGTCCGCTCGTGATGTCCGAATACGGAAAAACCATCCTGTTGGAACAAGCCGTTCCAACAATGATCGCAAGCTTTACACCTTGATTCCGATGACTGTCGTTAACGGGAATTTTCAAGATGTAACTAAAAAGTCACTTCACCGAACGCAATCGGGAAGTGACTTTTTATATGTCCGGACGGTGGTTGCGACCAATTTGTGTTTTTTCATACAAAAAGTGATGGTATGATAAGCATTGAACGTAAGATGAAGGAGTGAACAAGATGAAAGTGGCAGTATTGTTTGGCGGAATTTCCGGTGAACGGGAAGTTTCATTAAATAGTGGGAAATCGGTAATTAATGCGCTGGAAAGTAAAGGGCATGAAGTCGTTGCCGTCGACTTTCATCCAGAGCGTGCAGAAGAAATTTTAAATCTACAAGTAGAGGCCGCTGTCATTGCCCTTCACGGCAAATATGGTGAGGATGGCCGTGTCCAGGCGCTGCTCGAGATGGCGGGTATTCCATATACCGGTTCAGGAGTGTTGGCATCCGCGTTAGCGATGGATAAAGCGCGCTCTAAGGTACATTTTGAAAAGGCGGGAATCCGGATTGCACGTGATGTCTTGGTCGAGCGTGGAGATGACATCGAACAAAAAATTAAACAGTGGGACGCCCAGTTTCCTTGTGTCGTCAAACCGGCCCAAGAAGGTTCTTCGAATGGGTTGACGATTGCGATGGATGAGCAGATGTTACGTCAAGGTATTGAACTGGCTTTCCAGGCGGATGATGCCGTCTTGATTGAACAATTCATCAAAGGACGTGAAGTGACGGTACCGGTTCTCGGGGCAAAAGGACAAGAAAAAGCATTGCCGGTCATCGAGATTATCCCGAAAAATGAATTCTATGACTATGAGTCGAAATATGCCATCGGCGGATCGGAGCACATCTGTCCGGCACAGTTCGATGAGAAGACGACGCAAACATTACAGGAATGGGCTGTTTTGGCCCATCAAGTATTAGGATGCGCCGGCTATTCCCGGACCGATTTCCTCGTTCCCGATGAAGGGGCACCGGTTATTTTAGAAACGAATACGTTGCCGGGAATGACATCTACGAGTCTGTTCCCGGATGGTGCTCGGGCCGTCGGAATCGACTATCCGGAACTTGTGGAAACGTTTATTGAACTGGCAATCACACGTCATGAAAGCGAATCGGCCAGTAGAAAAAACTGAAAATGAAGTAGATGGTAGAAAGCGCTTACAAATATGATGGGAACCCCTTTCATTACGGCTCGGAAAAAGGTATACTTTATCCGAACAAGGAAACGGCATAGGGGATGCCACTTATGGGGAGGAACGTTGGAATGATCACTGACCAACAACACGCAAATCATCGCAAGAATGTACTCGAAGCAACACAAGAAATCGTCAAGGAAGCTCTTGAGAAGCTGGGTTATCCAGACGAAATGTATGAATTGTTGAAAGAACCACTTCGGATGCTGACGGTCCGGATTCCGGTTCGGATGGATGACGGATCGACAAAAATCTTTACCGGATACCGTGCCCAGCACAATGATGCGGTCGGTCCGACAAAAGGCGGAATTCGTTTCCACCCGAATGTCACGGAAGTCGAAGTCAAGGCCTTGTCCGTCTGGATGAGTCTAAAAGCGGGAATCGTCGATCTGCCTTATGGTGGTGGTAAAGGCGGAATCATTTGTGATCCGCGTGAGATGAGTTTCCGTGAGATTGAACGATTAAGCCGCGGTTATGTCCGTGCCATCAGTCAAATCGTTGGTCCGACGAAAGACATTCCAGCACCGGACGTCTTTACGAATTCACAAATCATGGCTTGGATGATGGATGAGTACAGTCGAATCGATGAATTCAACTCACCAGGCTTCATTACAGGGAAACCATTAGTCCTTGGTGGTTCGCATGGTCGTGAGACGGCGACGGCAAAAGGTGTCGCCATCATGATTCGTGAAGCGGCTGCTAAAAAAGGAATTACACTTGAAGGAGCACGTGTTGTCGTTCAGGGATTCGGTAATGCCGGAAGCTTCTTGTCGAAGTTCATGCATGATCTTGGTGCAAAAGTCATCGCCATTAGTGATGCGTACGGTGCGTTACATGATCCGAACGGTCTTGATATTCCGTATCTGCTCGATCGCCGGGACTCATTTGGTACCGTCACGACACTTTTCAAAAATACCATTTCGAATAAAGAGTTGCTTGAACTGGAATGTGACATTTTAGTACCGGCAGCCATCGAAAATCAAATTACAGAAGATAACGCCCATGACATTAAAGCAAGTATCGTCGTCGAAGCAGCGAACGGTCCAACGACTAACGAAGCGACGAAAATTTTAGCGGAACGTGATATCTTGATTGTTCCGGATGTCCTTGCTTCGAGTGGTGGCGTTACCGTCTCTTACTTTGAATGGGTGCAGAATAACCAAGGATATTACTGGACGGAAGAAGAAGTTCATGAAAAACTTGAAAAAGTGCTTGTCAATTCCTTTAACCAGGTGTATCAGACGGCACAGACAAGAAATGTCGACATGCGACTTGCGGCATACATGGTCGGTGTCCGGAAAATGGCGGAAGCATCACGATTCCGCGGTTGGGTTTAATCTCAGTCAGCTCACTTCGTCTAGAAGTGGGCTTTTTTGTATGGTTATTTCTTTCTTCGACGGGAAAGATTTGCTAAGATGAAAAAAAAGCAAGTGGAAGAGGCGAAAGAGATATGTTGGATTGTATCGTCATCGGCGCAGGACCTTGCGGATTATCCGCGGCAATTGAAATGCAGGACCTTGGACTGACTGTCGAAGTCATTGAAAAAGGAAACATCGTGGAAGCGATTTATCAGTATCCGACACACCAGACATTTTTTTCAAGCAGTGAAAAATTAGAAATCGGCGGTGTGCCTTTCATCAATAAAGAATTAAAACCGAAACGGCAAGATGCCCTTGTCTATTACCGGGAAGTCGTGCGGCGAAAAGAGGTCACTGTGCGACCGTTTGAGACGGTTCAAGACGTCGCACGTATCGAAGGTGGGTTTAACGTGACATCGCTCCGGAACGGGCAAGTTGTGACGCGGACGGCCAAATCAGTGGTGCTGGCGACCGGTTACTACGGATTGCCGAACCTGATGAACATTCCGGGCGAAGACTTACCGCATGTTTTCCATTACTTTAAAGAAGGCCATCCGTTTTACGGTCAGGATGTCGTCGTCATCGGCGGAAAAAATTCGAGTGTCGATGCGGCCATCGAGCTCGAAAAGGCAGGCGCCCGTGTGACGATGCTGTATCGCGGGGAATCCTATAGTCCGTCCATCAAACCGTGGGTCCTGCCGAATTTCGAATCGTTGGTACGGGCAGAAAAAGTAACGATGGTGTTTGACGCGACGATTGATGAAATTACAAATACGGAAGTGCGATATTCCGTTCATAGTGAACAATCGGCTGTCAAAGCAGATTTTGTATTTGCGATGACAGGATATACACCGGACATCGGTCTTTTCGCCGATGCGGGCATCGAAATCGATCCGGAAACAGGGATTCCCGCATTTGACGAAACGACGATGGAGTCGAACGTTCCGGGAATCTACATTGCCGGTGTCGTGGCCGCTGGTTATGATGCCAATAAAATCTTTATTGAAAACGGACGATTCCACGGCGGGTTGATTGCAGACAGTCTCAAACACCGCCTGAAACCGGAAACAGCTCGACCGTGATTCATAAGCAATAAAAGGGAGAGGCCTCTAGGGAAGCCTCTCCCTTTTGCCTGCATAATTTTATTCGACGCGGAAAGATTCTTCCAAAGCATGATGATTGGCACCGATTTCAAGTTCAATCATTAACTTCAACCGTGCTTTTTGAGAATTCAATCCATTCGAGAAGATCACGCCCAGTTCTTTTAACTGTTGACCGCCTCCCGTATAGCCGTATACGTCCTGGACAATCCCGTTAAAACAACGGCTGACGATGACGACAGGCATCTGTTCGGTTAACGACTGGATCGCATCGACCAGGCTAGGCGGCACGTTTCCTTGACCGAGAACTTCGAGCACTAGACCGTCGTATCCGAGTTCGCTGATCGCAAGCAGTAAGTCCGGTTCCATCCCGGCATAGACTTTCAAGACAGCGACACGTTTACTCAATTGTGTCACCATATGAGTCGGTTTAAGAAGCGGAGTATTAAATAAGTACACGTGATCTTTTGTGACCATCCCTAAATTTCCAAAATGGACGGATTTGAACGTATCGACTGAAGAAGTATGGGTTTTCGTGACATTAAACGCCGAGTGGATTTCTCCGTTAAAGACGACGAGGACGCCTTTGTCTTGAGCAGCCGCACTGACGGCAACCCGTAAGGCGGTAATCAAATTAAATTCACCGTCTGATCCGACTTCGTTAGACGAACGCATGGCACCGGTCAAGACGATTGGGATAGGAGCTCCGATTGTGAGCTGGAGAAAATAAGCGGTTTCTTCCAATGTATCTGTGCCGTGCGTGATGACGACTCCGTCATATCCACCGGTCTGTAACTCCTCTTTGATGAAATGAGCCAGCCGCAACATGATTTCCGGTGTGATATGTGGAGACGGCAGGTTCGAGAAGTGACGCGTCGTAATGTCGGCGATATCGGTCGCACGTGGCAACGAGGCGTCCAGAGGATTGATCTCATTCGGTAAAACGTGACCGGAATGATTTTGCGCCATCGCGATGGTGCCTCCGGTATGAATCAAAAGTAATTTTTTCATTAAACAGTTGTCGTCGGATAACGAACAACCTTCACCTTCTTTCCGGTCATTTTCATTAACATTGTACCCTTTTTTTCAAGAGAAACAATGGGTGCGGTTTTCTTTTCCGTGAGAAACCTTTATTCTAAGAGAATAGGAAGGGGGAGGAGACGTGTTACCAATCGTTTTCTCAGGAATTGCCCCAGGAATTGCATTGCTGACATATTTTTATTTACGCCACGAACACGAGTCAGAACCCGTAGGCTATATCCTACGTAGTTTTATTTTCGGGATACTTCTTGTTTTTCCTTTAATGTTCGTTGAATACATCATCCAAAGTGAATTTGGTGGACTCGAATCGATTCAATTGGTTCGTTCGGCCGTGACGGAAGAGTTTGCAAAATGGTTTGTTGTCTTTTATACCGTGTATATTCACCAACGGTTTAATGATTATTATGACGGAATCATTTATGCCGTCGCTTGTTCCTTAGGATTTGCGACACTGGAAAATATTTTATATTTAATGGTCAACGGGACGGTTGAACATATGGTTTTCCGTGCCTTGTTACCGGTCTCAGGGCATGCTTTATTTGCAGTCATCATGGGATTTTTTATGGGAAAAGCCAAGTTCTCGACGCATCCGTATCGTTGGCTAGCCTTATCAATTTTCGTTCCGATGATTGTACACACTATCTTTAATTTGTTAATATTGGAAAATGGTGGTATATCGGTTGTGCCGATTTTATTTATGATCGGATTATGGATTGTCGGCCTGTATCAAATTCGAAGCGCCAATCGCTTGAACCAACGACACAACAGAAAAAGTAACTGAATAGAATGGGCTGGGAGAGAGTAAGATGATAGAAACTGGAGATTTAGTCATGTTGACTAACCAAGAGGACCGTCAAGGACGGACGAAAGTGACGGCCGTGACCAACCGGTTAATCTGGATCGAGGCACCGAGTGAAGTTTCGACGTTAAAAACCTTTATTTTATCGGATCAGGAACAAGTTGGATTTTATTTTTTTAAGGAAAAAGGAAAGCTGTATGGATTTGAGACCGAAGTCGTCGAACGTCAAAATGATCCGTTAAGAGGTCAGCGGTATGCGTTACGCCGGCCGAAGGAAGAAATGATCCAGCGTGTTCAGCGCCGGCAGTTCGTCCGGGTGCCTCAATTGTTGGATGTAGCAGTTCACCCGCACAAAACAGCGTTTGAACCGTTCACTTCCGTCACGCTCGATTTATCGGCAGGCGGTATTTTAGTATTGGCAAATCAAATTCCGATCGAAGTAAAGGATGAGCTCGAATTAACCTTCATACTGCCGACGGGAGACGGTGTGACACATACGGTTGATGTATTGGCAGAACTTGTTCGTGTTGACCCGCGAGAGACGCGGTATGAACTGGCCTTTCAATTTACCCGGATCAATGACCGGAGTCGGGAACTGGTCTTACGGCACTGTTACCAAGCGCAAATGAAAAACTCACGGCGTGGAACGAACCCATTCACGTAAGCGTATTTTTTTGCTATGATAACGGTCGATACTATACACCACTTACGTTGGTGAAGATGGAAGGAACGAAGTCACTCATGAAGAAGATTCAAATTGCCTTAGACGGACCTGCAGGTGCCGGGAAAAGTACGATTGCCAAACAGTTAGCATCACATCTTGATTATGTTTATATCGATACGGGAGCCATGTATCGTGCGGTCACACTGGCTGCATTGGAACAAGGACTTGATTTAGAGAACGGACCGGTTCTTGGAGAATTGATGAAATCACTTGATATCCGACTGACGCCGGGCGAACAGGGACAACGTGTGTTCATCGGAGAACGGGAAGTGACGGATGCGATTCGGACAAATGAAGTCACGAACAATGTTTCATTTGTCGCCCGCCAAGCAGAAGTCCGGTCAGCACTGGTCATCGCACAACGTAAACTGGCGGAACGGGGAGGCATCGTCATGGATGGACGTGACATTGGGACGGTCGTCTTGCCGGAAGCCGAGCTGAAGGTCTTTTTGACGGCATCGGTCGAAGAACGGGCCAGCCGCCGTCACCGGGAGAACATTGCCCGTGGAATGGACAGCGATTTAAAGGGGTTACAGGATGAAATCGCGCTGCGCGACAAGCGGGACAGTGAACGAACGGTCTCACCGCTCAAACAGGCAGATGATGCGATTTATCTCGATACGACAGAACTGAACATTGATCAAGTCGTTGCGCGGCTGACTGAACTGGCAGAGGGTGCTTTAAAATGAAACGAAACGAATTTGTCTATCGGCTTGCACGATTCATCGTTCTGATCATTGCCAAAACGGTGTTTCGTTTAAAAGTGACAGGTAAGGAAAATATTCCGTCGGACGGATCGCTTTTAGTCTGTGCCAATCACAGTTCCAACTGGGATCCGGTGTTCTTGGTCAGTGCCATTCCGACAAGTCGCTCTGTCCGCTACATGGCGAAAGAGGAATTGTTCAACATTCCGGTTCTCAAACAAATCATGATTTCAGCCGGAACGTATCCGGTCGGTCGCGGACAAGGCGATCGCCAAGCGTTGAAGCGGACGATTGAATTGCTGAATTCGGATGAAACGGTCGGGATTTTCCCGGAAGGAACGCGGTCAGCTCCCGGCGAGTTTACATCTGCTCAACCCGGCGTCGGATTCTTTGCTTTACGTTCGCCGGCCCAAATCTTACCGATCGCCATCATCGGCGATTACCGTCCGTTCCGCCGGATGCGTGTTGCCATTGGAAAACCGGTTGATATTTCGGATTTAAGAGATCAACGGGGAGCGGCAAAAGCAATTTCCGAACGGATTTTGGAAGAAATTAAAACCGTCTACTTCAATCACGCGTAATGCCTTGACAAATAGTCAGAATTGTAAGAAGTTAGAAGAAGGTTAAACGTATTCATACGTTTCTTGTACTCATCGTGAGGAGGTTGTGTTGGAATGGTCGAAGAAATGAAAGATATGCCTGATTTTGAAATTCATCGGGACCAGGTAGTAACCGGAACGGTCGTGAAGATTGAAGACAAGCAAGCACTCATTGATATCGGATATAAGACAGAAGCAATCCTGCCGATTAGCGAAGTATCGAGTCTCCATCTGGATGACATTCAAGGTGCACTCAAAGTCGGTGATGAACTACAAGTAAAGGTCAAGAAAATTACAGATGAAGAAGTAGTCGTTTCCAAACGTGAAGTCGATGCCTTACAGGCATGGGAAAAAGTTGAGGCGAAATACGCATCGGGTGAAATTTTTGAAGTCGTTGTGAAAGATATTGTCAAAGGCGGACTGGTCGTCGATATTGGTGTCCGCGGATTCATTCCTGCTTCGCTTGTCGAACGCCACTACGTGGAAGACTTTTCGGATTATATCGGTCGGACGATTGCCGTTAAAGTCGTCGAACTGGATCAAGAAAAAAATCGTGTCATTCTTTCGCATAAAGCCGTTGTCGAAGGCGAACTGAATGCAAAGAAAAAAGAGACACTGGAACATCTTGAAGTCGGACAGGTGCTAGAAGGAACCGTCCAACGTCTGACGGACTTCGGAGCATTCGTTGACATCGGCGGTGTTGACGGGTTGGTTCACATTTCAGAAATGGCACATCACCGCGTGGAACGTCCGTCGGATATCGTGACGGAAGGACAAAAAGTTGAAGTGAAGGTCCTTGGTGTTGATCGGGACACGGAAAAAGTCAAACTCTCGATCAAAGAAACGCAACCGGGTCCATGGCAACAGATGGAAGGCAAAATTGAAGCGGGAGACATCGTCAAAGGACGTGTCCGCCGGATCGTTCAATTTGGTGCTTTCGTTGAGCTGGCACCTCAGGTCGAAGGATTACTTCATATTTCGCAAATTGCCAACCGCCATATCGGCTCGCCGTCCGAAGTGCTTGAAGAAGGTCAGGAAATTGAAGCAAAAGTTCTCGAGGTTCATCTCGCGGAACATAAGATTTCCTTATCGACACGTGTGCTTGAACAGGAAGATTCGTCGAATGATGACTACTCTCAGTACACGGATCAAAACGAAGGATTTTCGGTAGCCGATCTTTCTGAGAAGGAATCGGATACAAAAGAATAAGGCAGTAAAAGTGAACACGAAACGTGTTCACTTTTTTATGTTCCGATAGATATGGTATAAAACCGCTTCATTTGGTACAATAGAACGGCTATGAAGCGAGAGAAGAGAAAGAAGGTGTTGGGATGGCAATTCCAGTAGTGGCGATCGTAGGTCGCCCAAATATCGGAAAGTCGACGATTTTTAACCGGGTGATTGGAGATCGGGTTTCGATCGTAGAAGACAAGCCAGGTGTTACCCGCGACCGTATATACGGAACTGGAGAATGGCTGAATCGTCATTTTCATTTGATTGATACAGGTGGAATCGAAGTCGGGGATGAGCCCTTACTTCAAATGATGCGTCATCAGGCGGAGCTCGCCATTGATGAAGCGGACGTCATTATCTTTATGGTCAACGGCCGTGAAGGGATTACGGCAGCGGATGAAGAAGTGGCGAACATGTTATTCCGTTCAAATAAACCGGTTGTCGTCGCTGTTAACAAAGTGGACAATTTTGAAATGCGCGATTTAATGTATGAATTTTATTCGCTCGGATTCGGTGATTTATATCCGATTTCCGGTACACACGGTTTAGGACTCGGAGATATGCTCGACCGCGTGCTTGAACTGGCACCGGATAAAGAAGATATCGAGTACGATGAGGATACGATTAAATTTGCTTTAGTCGGACGTCCGAACGTCGGAAAATCAAGCATGACGAATTCGATTCTCGGTGAAGAACGTGTCATCGTTTCGAGTATCGCTGGTACGACACGCGATGCGATTGATACACCGTTCTCACGGGATGAGGAGGAATATGTCATCATCGATACAGCCGGTATGCGTAAACGCGGAAAAGTCTATGAATCAACAGAACGATTCAGTGTTATGCGTGCACAAAAAGCCATCGAACGGGCAGATGTCGTCTGTGTCGTATTAGATGGTGAAGAAGGAATCATCGAACAAGATAAGAAAGTCGCCGGTTATGCCCATGAAGCAGGCCGTGCCATCGTCATCGTCGTCAACAAATGGGATGCCGTTGAAAAAGACGATAAAACAATGAAAAAAATGGAAGAGGAAATTCGCGAAGAATTCCGGTTCCTTGATTATGCCCCAATCGTTTTCGTCTCTGCGAAAACAAAACGTCGTTTACAAACGTTACTTCCTGTCATCAAACAAGCAGCGAAGAGCCATGCCCAACGTATTCAGACAAGTGTCTTGAATGATGTCATTGTAGACGCTGTAGCGATGAATCCTGCACCAACGGATAAAGGGGTTCGTCTGCGGATTAACTATGCAACACAGGTCGCTTCCCGTCCGCCGACATTCGTTTTATTCGTCAATGATCCGGAATTGTTACACTTCTCATACAAACGTTATCTGGATAACCGGATTCGTGAAGCCTTTGATTTTACAGGAACACCGATTCGGATTCTGGCACGTCAAAAACAATAAGGACAAGGTGAATCATGATGAAAAAAATTGCAGTCATTGGAGCCGGGAGTTGGGGAACCGCACTCTCGCTCGTTTTAGCCGATAACGGTCATGAGGTCATTCTTTATGGTCGGGATCAAAAAAATGTTGATGCCATTAATCAAAATCATGAAAATACGCAGTTCTTACCAGGTGTGACGTTGCCGGAATCACTTTGGGCAACTACTGTTTTAAGCGAAGCTGTCGAAGGGGTATCCCATATCTTGATTGTGACGCCTTCTTCTGCGATTCGTTCTGTATCGCGTCAATTAAACGAATTGTTGACGGAACCGGTCGTGTTGATTCATGCCTCAAAAGGGATTGAACCGAAAACACACTTACGGTTGTCAGAATTGATGGAGCAGGAAATCGATGCCTCCAAACGTTCGGCGATTTGTGTGTTGACCGGTCCATCCCATGCGGAAGAAGTCGCATTACGTAAGCCGACGACCGTAACGGTTGCTTCCACTGACATGGAAGAGGCAGGACGAGTGCAGGAATTGTTTACGAATGATAACTTCCGTGTCTATTTAAACGCCGATATTATCGGAGCAGAACTGGGCGGAGCGTTCAAAAACATCATTGCCTTAGCAGCCGGAATGGCTGATGGATTAGGGTACGGTGATAATGCCAAAGCAGCCTTGATCACCCGCGGGATGGTCGAAATTGCCCGACTAGGCACATTGTTCGGTGCAAATCCGATGACGTTCACCGGTTTAACGGGAATGGGCGACTTAATCGTGACCTGTACATCGGTCCACAGTCGGAACTGGCGCGCCGGAAATGCGATCGGCCGGGGCGAAAAACTTGAAACCGTTCTTGAGAACATGGGAATGGTCGTCGAGGGCGTCCGGGCGACACAAGCCGCTTACGATTTAGCAGAAACGAAACAATGTGAGTTACCCATCACGACAGCGCTCTATCATGTCTTATTCGACGGACATACTCCGGCAGAAGAAGTACAGAAATTGATGCGCCGTCCGCAGAAAAATGAGATTGAACATCTGTTTACGATGAAAGATTAACGGAGTGGGGTGGAAACCTTGAGTCCTGGATTACTAAAAATGTGGATTTCGTTTGCCGGGATTGGTTTGTTTGCGATCAGTGTCTTATTGGTCACAATCAGTCGGACGAAATTATCCGGTGCTTGGCAATTCTTGATGTCGACCATTGCTTTTCTTTGTTTTATCGTGGCATCGATCATCATGGTCTTTATCGTCATGGCAGGTCCGAGTGCATGAAAAAACTTTTAATAGTCTTTATGCTGATTCCGGTCATGTTGTTGTCGGGCTGTTTATTTCCGGACAGTCAAAAACCGTCGAATCGGGTTCCGTATCCGGAACAAATTCGAACGGTTCAAAATGCAGTAGACGCCTATCAAAAAGATACCGGCGTTTTGCCGATTAAAACAAGAGAAGCGGATACACCATTAATGGAACGGTATCAAATCGAACTCGGACGTCTGATTCCACGCTATATGAGCGACCCTCCTCCCAACAGTTTTGAAGGGGGCGGGACCTTCATTTATTTACTCGTGGATGTCGAGAAAAAGCCGACGGTTAAATTGATGGACTTGCTTGTAGCAGAAGAACTTCAAAAGCTTCAAGTCCGCATTGATACGTACCGTAAGAAAAATGACAAATATCCTTTCAAAGGTTCGATCGGGAAAAATCAGTTTACGCTTGATTATAAGAAGCTGTTTATTAAAGAGGAACCGAAAGTACCGAGTCCGTATTCCGATGAAAAACTGTCGATCTATGTAGACGGTCAGGGGCAGTTGTTTATCAACTATTTGCCTGAACTTAAAAAAGCGGTCGAAACAGCGAAGAAAAAGCCGAAAGTCGGCCAAGATATTCGGCATTTGCTCTACGATGAGCAACCATTTGTTCCTGCATACTCCCAAAGTTACACAATCAACAAAAAAGGCGAACCTGTGTTTTCTGAGAAATCGATCGAAGAATCAGAAAATTAATGGGGATTCTAACGAAAATGTTGTAATATCAACGTTTATAAGGTATGATTAGCCTCGAAGAAGTGATTGGGAGGGGGTGAACGTAATGAACAAAACTGAACTCATTCAAGCAGTTGTCGAAAAATCAGGTCTGACTAAAAAAGACGTGACGAAAGTTGTCGAATCAACATTCGAATCGATCACTGAGACACTTCAGTCTGGAGAGAAAGTCCAATTGATTGGCTTTGGTAACTTCGAAGTCCGTGAACGCGCAGCTCGTAAAGGTCGCAACCCACGTACAAAAGAAGATATCGAAATCCCAGCAAGCAAAGTACCGGCTTTCAAACCAGGTAAAGCATTGAAAGATGCTGTTAAGTAATTCGGCTACATAGTCGTTCGAGGAATTCCTCGGACGGCTTTTTTTGTGGACATTGAGAGACGAGAAAACGAACTGATTATGGTATATTAAAAAAGAAGAAAATCCATCAACGAGATGGCACTGGAGATCGGGGGGTAAAAGCATGAATCATCAAGAGCTGCTCGTGGAAGAAATGATCACCGCACTCACTACAAAACAAACGACACAATTGGCTCGGCATGTGGATTTCCCTTCCATCAATCGTGAACAAATCAGTTGGTTGATCGATGTCGCCCAAAATGAAACGTTGGCTTGGCAATCACTTGTCAAAGGTGTGCATTATGCACAGGTGGCCTTACTGTTACATGAACGTGTCGGAGAGACCAAAAGAGGTTCGAAAGAACGACAACTGCTGGTTCTGGCGGGAGATTTATTTTCGAGCTACTTCTTTGAAGAATTGGCGTCCCTTCCCCAAACGGCACTCGTAACACTCGGGCGGACCGTTCAGCATGTGAACGAAGCGAAATGTGCCCTTCATGAGGAAAACTACGATTCAACCGAAGAGTATGTCTTATTATGGTTAAAGGCAGAATTCGGATTGGTTCAAGGACTAGCAGCGATTAGCGGAAGAGACTGGTTGACGGAGGACGGACAACGTTTGATTCGTCAACGGGCACAAAGCTTACAATCAAGTGCTCAACAACTGTTATTATCTCATCTGGAACAGATGGCAGTAGCGTAATATCTTCGAAAGGGTGAACTGCGTGCAGACACAAGAAAAAGAGAAAAAAGTATATGAAGTGTTTCAATCGATTTCAAGCAATTATGATCAAATGAACTCCATCATCAGCTTCCGCCTTCATAAATTGTGGAGAAAAGAAACGATGCGCCGGATGAACGTATTTCCAGGTGCAAAGTGTCTCGACTTATGTTGTGGAACCGCTGATTGGACGATTCAGCTTGCGAAAGCAGCCGGTCCGACCGGTGTCATCAAAGGACTTGATTTTTCCGAGAACATGCTGAAAGTTGGTGTCGAAAAAGTTGAAGCGCTTGAGATGAAAAATGTCGAGTTGATTCACGGGAACGCGATGGAGCTTCCGTTTGGCGATCATTCGTTTGATTTCGTGACAATCGGATTTGGACTGCGGAATGTACCGGATTATTTGCAGGTCATCAAAGAAATGCACCGTGTCCTAAAACCGGGCGGGACGGTCGTCTGCCTTGAGACAAGTCAACCGACAGCACCGCTGTTTAAGGAAGCTTACTCCCTGTATTTCGGAAAAATCATGCCGCAGGTTGGTCGTTTGTTTGCCAAATCCTACGATCAATACAACTGGTTGCAAGAGTCAACTGAAGTTTTCCTTGATCGTGTCGAACTGAAACAACTGTTTGAACAAGCCGGATTCATGCAAGTGGAAGTCAAAGCATTTGCAGGTGGGGCGGCTGCAATGCACCTCGGAAAGAAGTGGTGAGATGTCACTGCATTCTATTTATCGAGACGTAACCAAAGAAGTAAATTTAGTGGATCAATTTTTGATCCGTCATATCGCATCGAGCGATCCGACCATCGATGCTGCCGGACAACAATTGCTTCAAGCAGGCGGTAAACGCATTCGGCCGGCCTTTGTGTTGCTCGCATCAAAGTTCGGTCAGGCCGATCGTGATGAGCTTGTGCGTGTTGCAGCCAGTCTTGAACTGGTCCATATGGCTTCACTTGTCCATGATGATGTGATTGATGACGCTGAACTGCGGCGCGGCAAACCAACCGTCATGCAACACTTTGATGAAGAAGTTGCACTCTATTCCGGTAACTTTTTATTTGGTGAGGCAGTTAAACTGATTGGGGAAGTTGGCAAACCGGAACTGGTTCAGGTGATGGTCCATGCGATGCGTGAAATCTGTGAAGGCGAAATCGAGCAGATTTACGATCAGTATGACTGGGAACAATCGATCAAACGGTATATTAAACGGATCGAGCGGAAAACGGCCATCCTGATTGAAGCCAGCTGTCATCTCGGGGCGATTGTCGCGAACTGTTCACCGGAAGATACGAAGGCGTTACGACAATTTGGGCGTGACATTGGTCTAGCTTTCCAAATTGCAGATGATTTGCTTGATTTTACAGCGAAACGGACTGAACTTGGAAAACCTGTCGCAGAAGATTTGCGTCATGGTCATAAAACATTGCCTGTATTTTATGCGTCGGAAGATCGAGAATTTTTCCGGGAATTACAAAAGATTCGTTCAATGCCGAGTCATGAAGAGGTGGCTCCTTTACTGGACCGGTTGCAACGATCAGATGCGTTGGAACGAACGCAACAAACCGTTGATTTATACATTCGGCGGGCGATTCTCCGCTTGAATCATCTCCCGAAATCATCAGCGAAACGGTCCTTGGAAGAAGTCGCCCGGTATGTCGGGAAACGTAAAGGTTGAAAAAATGTAAAAAATTTCTTGCCGCTTGTCCATTTACGCAGTAAACTTACTATGTAAGCGCTTTTTTATCTGTATTTCATAGGGGGAACTAGTAATGGAGCAAACGTTTTTAATGGTAAAACCGGATGGCGTTGAACGAGGTTTGATTGGGGAAATCATCGCTCGTATCGAACGTAAGGGATTCGTAATTCGTGAAATGAAAATGATGCAGGTGACTGAAGAATTAGCACAGGCTCATTACGCGGAACACACAGAAAAACCATTTTTCGGAGAGTTGGTCACTTTCTTGACATCTGGTCCTGTCGTCGCACTTCGTGTTGAAGGCGAAGATGTAGTCACGGTTTCGCGGATGATGATTGGTAAAACGAAACCGACGGAAGCACTACCGGGAACGATTCGGGGCGATTTTGCAAACACGATGAGCGAGAATGTCATTCACGGTTCAGACAGTGTTGAAAGTGCCGAGCGTGAACTCGGTCTTTGGTTTCAAGGACAACCGTTAAACGTTTGAGGTCAGCAAGACGATTGAGCAACTGCTCAATCGTCTTTTTTGTTTTTTGGAAAGGAAATGGCTTTATGCTAAGATAGAAAATAAGACAGGGAGTGCCTGAAAAGCAATCCCACCAGAGAGAGGATTTGTGAGGTGGACTATGCAGGACTATGAGCTTTTCATCCAACGTTTCTTGAAAAAATCAGGAATTGATTTAGGACAATATAAAGAAGCCCAGATGAAGCGGCGATTAACAGCATTACGTGATAAAAAAGGATACAGTACATTTGCTTCTTATATGCAGGCGATGGAAAAAAGTTCAACTTTGTATGAAGAATTTTTGGATCGGATGACGATTAACGTCAGTGAGTTTTTCCGGAATCCGATTCGATGGCAGCAACTGGAGCAAGATATCTTGCCGGTGTTGCAAGCCCGTGCCCACGGACGGATTCGGACGTGGAGTGCCGCCTGTTCGACAGGTGAAGAGCCGTATTCGTTGGCGATGATCCTAAACGAAAAGCTCGATCCGGCACAATTTACGATTCAAGCAACGGACTTAGATGAGTTAGTCCTTGAGAAGGCAAAACAAGGCCGCTACGGAGCGTCCGCTCTGAATGAAGTGGAAGCAGGACGGAAAAAACGTTATTTCATCGAACAAGAACAACAGTTTGAAGTCGTTCCTGAAATCAGACGTCTCGTTCGATTCAGTAAACATAATTTACTCGGTGACCGGTATGATACAGGATTTGATTTGATCATCTGCCGGAATGTCTTGATTTATTTTACTGAGGAAGCCAAGGCACATGTCTATCGGTCATTCGTCGACGCTTTAAAACCGGGGGGCATTTTGTTTGTCGGCGGAACAGAACAGATTTTCCAACCGGAACGATTTGGCTTAAAAATGAAACAAAGCTTTTTTTATGAAAAAATCTAACGGATAGAAGGGGATGAGGCAACATGCGTTACATGACAGCAGGTGAATCACACGGTAAAGGATTATCGGTCATCATCGAAGGAATCCCTTCTGGTCTCATCATTGATTTTGATCAAGTGCAACGTGAGATGACACGACGTCAAGGTGGTTACGGTCGTGGACGGAGAATGCAAATCGAACAGGACGCGGTGGATGTCCGCGGGGGGATCCGGCACGGCTATACGACGGGCGCACCGATCAGTCTGTTCATTGAGAATAAAGACCATACGCACTGGACGAAAGTCATGCAGGCCGAACCGTTGCAGGAGGAACTGGAACGTCCGCGGACACTGACACGTCCACGCCCGGGTCATGCTGATTTGGTCGGCGGATTAAAATACGGACACCGGGATTTACGCGATGTCCTGGAGCGTTCGTCCGCCCGGGAAACGGCAGCGCGTGTCGCGGTCGGTGCCATTGCCAAACAACTGCTCGGTCAACTGGGGATTGATGTGTTTTCTCATGTCCGCTCCATCGGAGGCATCGATGCGGATTTCGTCAACCCGATGGAGTACCGGGAAGTGATTGAGACGTCGCCTGTTCGCTGTGCCGACGAAGCGGCAGCAGAGCGGATGATGGCAGCGATTGACCAAGCTAAAAAAGACGGGGACACATTAGGCGGAGAAGTCGAAGTCGTCGTGACAGATATGATGCCGGGAATCGGCTCCTTTACACAAAATGAGACGAAACTTGACAGCCGGATCGCCCGTGCCGTCATCAGTGTCAATGCGATGAAAGCAGTCGGGTTTGGCGACGGATTTGATTTGGCGCGCAGAAAAGGTAGTACGGTCCAGGATGAAATCCTGCATGACGAAACCGGGTATTTCCGTAAGACGAATCATCTGGGCGGGATTGAAGGCGGAATGTCGACCGGAATGCCTATTCGGGTCCAAGTGGCGATGAAGCCGATTCCGACGTTATATCGTCCTCTCCAGTCCGTCGATATCGAAACAAAGGAGCCATTCGTCGCTCAGGTCGAACGCAGTGACGCCTGTGCCGTTCCGGCGGCAGCGGTCGTACTGGAAGCCGTCGTAGCCGTCGAGATTGCGGCAGCTGTTCTTGAGATGTTCGGTACATCGACGCTTGACCGCCTGAAACAGGCTGTCACAGCTTACCGGGAGGAGGTGCGTCTCTTTTGACGCATCTGACTATCCGGGCGAGCCGTCCTTATTCCGTCTATGTTGAACCGGATGCCATCCGACGGATTCATGAAGTGAAACAAGCGCAGGAAGCGGATCGGTTCTGGATCATTACGGATCAGACCGTGGCGGATCTGCATATGGCGTCAATCCGCCGTCAACTTGAGAATGTTTTTCCGGTGACGGCTCAGCATGTCAGTACCGTCGAGCCGGGGGAAGGAAGTAAATCCTTATCCGTCTATCAACGGTTGCTGGAAGAAGGAATTGAGCAGGGTGCAACACGAAAGACGATGATTCTTGCCGTCGGAGGCGGTATGATCGGTGATTTAGCGGGATTCGTTGCAGCGACTTTCCTACGTGGTGTTCCTTTCCTTCAAATCCCGACGACATTGCTCGCACATGATTCGAGTGTCGGCGGAAAGGTTGGATTAAACTTACGTTGGGGTAAGAACTTAGTAGGTGCTTTTTATCAGCCGTCTGCCGTTTTATACGATCCGGCCTTTTTACAAACGTTGTCCGACCGCGAATGGAGAAGCGGTTTTTTTGAATTACTGAAGCATGGATTATTGGCGCGTCCGACTTTTGCGGAAGAGCTGATCGGACTGGGACTTTCAGATATCAAACAATTACCGCTCGCTGACTGGATTTCAGCCGGCATACAGGTGAAACAGCATATCGTAGAACAGGATGAACGGGAAACCGGCATCCGTGCCTTTTTAAACTACGGGCATACTTTCGGCCATGCCGTCGAATATGCGAGTGAGGATCTGTCCCACGGAGAAGCAGTCGGGATCGGGCTGGTTTTTGTATCAATCCTTGAAGGCAACGAATACCAAACCAACCGATTGGTCGAGCTGATTCACCGGCTTGGTGTTGTGTTACCGGAACGTCAACCGTTTGAAAGATACTTGGAATTGATGAAACGCGACAAAAAAAATGATGTATCGATTCGATTTGTAGTAAAAGGTCAAGATGGATTTTCTTTGGAAGCAATCGATCAGAAACGTCTAAAGAATGCATATGATCAAACAGTGAGGTGTTTACATTGGGCTTAAGAGGGACGGTACGTGTACCGGGCGATAAATCGATGACCCATCGTGCTTTTTTGATGGGTGGAATCGCAGAAGGAACAACAGTGATTTCGAATGCCTTGTTAGGGGCAGATTGTCTGGCGTCACTCGCAGCAGTCGAGGCACTTGGCGCACACGTTCAGCAGACGGAACAAGAAATTCGGATTACCGGGACCACTGCTCTAAAGGCAGCAACGATTGACTGCGGTAATTCAGGAACGACGATTCGTTTACTGAGCGGTATTTTGGCAGGTAGTCAGGAAACGTACACCTTGACAGGAGACGAGTCATTGCAACGACGGCCGATGGACCGGGTGACCGTCCCGCTTGCGACACTCGGAGCGGACATTGAAGGGACATACGCGCCGCTGACGATCCATGGTCAACCGCTTGTCGGGACAACCTATACGTTGCCTGTTGCGAGCGCTCAAGTCAAAAGTGCGGTTTTACTGGCCGGATTGTTTGCGACCGGCGAGACGATAGTTGTCGAACCGATTCTGTCACGGGACCATACAGAACGGATGTTGCCGAAATTCGGAGCCGACCTGACTATTCAAGAACAGGAGCAGGGACGGAAAATCCGTCTGCAAGGACCGGTCCGCCTGCAAGCCACAGAAATCGACATTCCGGGTGATCCTTCTTCTGCTGCTTTTTGGTGGGCGGCAGCTATCTTAGGAGCCGACAGTCGGATCACGACGGAACATGTCTTGATGAATCCGACCCGGACAGGATTTTTACAAGTCTTACGGCAGATGGGAGCCAGTGTCGAAATCACGAACCGTCGGGAAACGGCGGGGGAAGAGACGGCTGACATGACGCTGATGACGACTTCCCTGCAAGCTGTAGCGATTGAAGGGGAGCAAATTCCTTCGTTGATCGACGAAATTCCGTTGCTTGCCCTGCTTGCGACACAAGCCGAAGGACGGACCGTCATCCGGGATGCAGCGGAACTGCGTGTTAAAGAGACGGACCGGATCGAGACGGTCGTTTCGACGCTGCGAAAGATTGGTGCGCAGATTGAAGCGACGGAAGACGGCATGATTATTGACGGACCGACACCACTTGTCGGAGCGACGGTCGACAGTGCAGGAGACCATCGTCTGGCGATGATGCTGACGATTGCTGCGACATTACAGCCGGAAATCGAGGTCCTTGGGAATGAAGTAGTTGAAGTCAGCTACCCGACGTTTTATGATGATTTAAAGACACTGCAACAAACGAATCCCTGAAAAGATCTCGAACAGTGAAATAGAGGAAAGTGAGGCGTTTGCCTTGAACGAACACGTATTAAAAGAAATAGTCGAGAGTCTCGAACACGGTCATACGTCTGAAGCGTTAGTCGCACTCGAACAACTCGAAAAAACAGGAACGGACGAAGATCGTCTGGCGGTGGCTGATTTGTACATCGAATTAGGATTATCCGACCGTGCCGTCGATCTGTTGGCTCCGTTGTACGTCGATTACTCAGGGAATGCCGGTGTGGCCTTATTGCTTGCCGAATGTTACATCGATCTCGACCGGGAAGAAGAGGCCATCACCGTCCTGGAACAGGTGGATGTGACGGATATCGAAAATGGTCCCCGGACGTTGGTCCTGCTCGCCGACTTGTATCAGTCGCAAGGACTTGATGAAGTAGCATTGGCCAAATTAAAGGAGGCCCGGGAATTAGCACCAAATGAACCGTTGCTTGCTTATGGACTGGCTGAACTGTATATGACACTCGGTGCATTTGATCAAGCGGTTCCTTTGTTTGCTGAAATTGCGGCTGATCCGGTGTTGCGGGAAGAATTGCCGCTGGATGCCCTCTATGCGGAAGCATTGGCCATGATCGGGGAGTTCGAAGAAGCGATTCCACTGTATGAACGCGCCGTGGCGGAACGGTCGGATCTGCATACATTGTTCGGACTCGCGATGACGGCTCACCGGGTCGGACAACATCAAAAAGCGGTCGAGACATTCCAGCAATTGATTGCTCAGGATCCTGATTATACGTCGGCGTATGTCCCGTACGCGGAAAGTCAGGCTGAACTCGGACTGACGAAAGAAGCGCTTAATGTCATCAAACAGGGAATCGAGCGCGACGATTACAACGATGAGTTGCGAACGATGGAAGCATTGTTCCTCTTGAAACTTGGAGACCGGGAAGGCAGTGTGAAAGCATTGCGTGAAGCCCTGGCCCTCAATCCGGAATCGCTCGTCGCGGCCGAAAGACTGCTTGCACTGCTCGCGGAAGATGAAGATCACGATGCGACGCTTGAGACGATTTCCGCCATCGAAGAACATGTGACGGCACCGATTCTGACCTGGTACCGGGCACGCTCCTTATATGCATTAGAAGAGTATACGCAAGCGATGGAGAAATATGCGCAAGTAGAGGCTGCTTTTGCGGATGATGCGTTATTCTTAAAAGAGTATGGATATGCGCTCGTGGAAGAAGGACGCCGGGACGAAGGGCTGATCTTATTACGCCGGGCGGCTGCACTGACACCGGAAGATGCCGATTTAGTCGACTATGTCGAACGAATGGATGGATGACTTCACTGGAGAAGGGAGTAGGATTAAGATGACAGAGAGAAAGCAGCGTTTCTTGCGCCGCATCTTGACCTATTATACGTTGAAACGTCGGGAATCAAAGTGGATCATCGATTATTGGCTTCGAAACGATTCGAAGCTCGAACAGGTTCACTTTGTTCAAAATGCCATGTTTGCGCCAAAAGCAATGATCATTACGACCTATGGATTTGATGCAGACCCGTTTCTCTTTAAAAAAGGAGAGGTCAAAACGACCGATCCGGAAAAAGCCTACCATGATATTCGATTGACGGATGAGCCGCTTTATATCGAGTTGAACTTTCAAGGGATGATGATGGATGACGAGTACCTCTCGCTGTTGGAGGAAAATCCGTTCCGACCGGAAGTAGCCGTTGAACCGAAACTGGCCGATGCTGCGATGAATTTCATTGCGGCGACGGTCAACCGTCAAGAAGAAGAACGTTTGGTCCGGTTGATCGACGAGGCGCTTGACGCCCGGGATAAACATCGTTTCCAATCGCTTTCGGACGAATTGCGAATCATCCGCAGCCAACTCTGATCGAAAAATCGAGTCGTTTGCCTTCCTTCGACTGTACTGAAGGGAGGCTTTTTTTCGAAATCGAAACTAAGGGGAAAATATGAAGAAAAATTGTAGCTAATTTCATAAAACGTTCACATTAAAGAAGCAGTAACAAAAGCGGATATGATACATTAAATGTGACGAAATGTAAGTGAACAGGAAAGGGGGGAATGACTTGCGTTTCAAACCATCCGATGTTCAAAGGACAAGAAACGAACAAGCGTATATCGATACGTTGATTGTCCCATTGATTCCCGTCGGATTCGACGAAGCGATGCATGCTTTCTCGGAATGTGCAGATATGACGATGACCGTCGCGACGGAAGTCGAACGGCAATTGTCGGGACGGGCGATGCTTGTACCGGCGATGACGTATATCGGTGAACCGTCCATCGACCAGCTTACGAGTTGGCAACAGGCGGCATCTTCAGAACAGTTTCGATTTGTGACGTTCATTACTGCCGATTTACGGTGGAAAGAGACATCGGTCACGGACATTATTTATGTCCCGCGTTTATCGCTTGAGACGATGAGCCGAGATCAACAAGGTCAGATGGTCGGGAATTTTGTCGGGCAAGTCTTAGAGCAGTTAGGAAACCGCTGGACCGCGCTATGAAGCGGTTGACGCAATGATTTTATTAAGATACTATTACCATGTGAGAAATTTGTGTGAAGTACCGTGGTCTTGGGGCACAGTGTACATCACGAGGGGGGATCGAGATGGCTCAAAACGGGTCTAACGTAACACGTCGTCAATTCTTGACGTATACATTGACTGGAGTCGGCGGCTTTATGGCGGCGACGATGGTCATGCCGATGGTCAACTTCGCAGTTGATCCAGTCCTGAAGAAATCAGGAGCAGGCGATAAAGTAAAAGTAATGAAGTTGTCGGACATCACGACAGAACCAAAACGGGTTGACTTTAAAAAACAAACACAGGATGCGTGGTATGAGTTTGAAGAAACGTTATCTGCGTGGGTGTTTAAAAATGATAAAGGCGAAGTGTTAGCTTTATCACCGATCTGTAAACACTTAGGATGCCAGGTCAGTTTTGGAGCGGATCCGACGCACCCAGAACAATTCTATTGCCCATGTCATTTCGGCCGGTATACGAAAGACGGCGTCAACGTACCAGGTACGCCTCCGACGAAACCGCTTGATGAATATGAAAAGCAAGAGAAAGATGGTTTCCTTTACCTAGGTAAACCAGTCGAAAGAGGTGCGTAAGCGATGATGCAAAAAATTTATGATTGGATTGATGAGCGCGTTGATATCACGCCGCTTTGGCGGGATATTGCCGATCATGAAGTTCCAGAACACGTTAACCCGGCCCATAACTTCTCAGCATTCGTTTATTGTTTTGGCGGGTTGACATTCTTTACGATTGTCATCCAGATTCTTTCAGGAATGTTCCTGACAATGTATTACGTACCAGATATCATCAATGCGCATGCGTCTGTGTACTATCTTCAAAATGAAGTAGCTCACGGTCAAATCGTCCGTGGTATGCACCACTGGGGCGCATCGGTCGTCATCGTAATGTTGTTCTTACATACATTACGTGTCTTCTTCACAGGTTCATACAAAAAACCACGTGAATTGAACTGGGTTGTCGGTGTACTGTTGTTCTTCGTTGTCTTAGCACTTGGTTTGACAGGATACCTGTTGCCATGGGATATGAAAGCATTGTTCGCGACGAAAGTTACGATTCAAATCGCGGAAAGTATTCCTGTCATCGGTGGTATTGCAAAAACACTCCTGGCGGGTGGAGAAATCGTCGGTGCAAGCACAATCGCTCGATTCTTTGCGATTCACGTCTTCTTCCTTCCTGCAGCATTGTTCGTCTTGCTCGGGGCCCACTTCATGATGATCCGGAAACAAGGGATCTCTGGACCACTTTAAACCGACACTTATTATTAGACAACTAAAAGGGGGAGAACACGATGCATCGTGGTAAAGGAATGAAATTCGTCACCGATTCACGGGTGTCGATCAACAACCGGATGCCGAACAAGTCAAAAGACTATTCGGAGTATCCAGGTCGGACGGAAGCGTTCTGGCCAAACTTCTTGCTTCGCGAATGGATGGTAGGAGCGGTCTTCTTGATCGGCTTCATGACCTTGACAATCGTTGAAGCAGCACCGCTTCAAAATATTGCTGACCCGACGAATACGTCGTACATTCCACTTCCGGACTGGTACTTCCTATTCCTCTATCAGCTCTTGAAATACCAATTCGCGGCTGGTCCGTACATTTTAATGGGAACGGTCATCCTGCCTGGTCTTGCGTTTACAGCATTGCTCGTAGCGCCATGGCTTGACCAGGGACTCGAACGTCGCCCGGCAAAACGTCCGATCGCCGTCAGCATGATGTTACTTGCAATCGTATCGATCGTCTTCTTGACATGGGAATCGGTTCAGACAACACACTGGGATACTATCCACAAACAAGGTGAGTTGACAATGAACGAAGGTCCAAAAATCGATACATCAGCAAAAGGATTCGAGATTTACTCGAACCAATCATGTGTCAACTGTCACGGTAAGAACCTCGAAGGCGGCGCAGCAGCTCCAGCCCTCGTCGGGACGAAAAAGACAGAAAAAGAAATTTATGATATCGCAATCAAAGGTGTCGGTTCGATGCCTGCTGGACAGTTCAAAGGTTCAGATGCCGAACATAAAGAACTTGCTAAATTCATCGCTTCATACGGTGAAGGCGGAGAAAACAATAAATAAGACAACCGGCCGGGGGAATTTTCCTCCGGTTTTTGTCTATCATGAGGTGACAATACATGCCGTTCATTCATCTGTTAAAACATAAAGCTGTACTTTGGCCGCTCGCTTTGATTAATTTGGGCGGAACATTATACGGCTATTACTGGTATCAACCCCAACTGGCGCAGTCGAAGTGGTACTATTATCCGTTCATTCCGGACAGTCCGACAGCCTCGCTCTTTTTTACGATTATTGTCTTTTTATGGATTTTCAACCGCCGTTCCCGTTTATTTGAAGCCCTTGCCTTTGTGACGTTAATCAAATACGGGGTGTGGGCGGTCGTCATGAATGCCTTGATGTTACGGGAACTCGGGACGGAGAATTCTTATTTGGCGGCCATGGCGTTGATGTTGATGGTCTCGCACGGGGCGATGGCGTTTCAGGCATTGCTTTACGCGCCGGTCATGACGTTTCGGGTCAAAGAGCTGCTCCTTGTCGCAATTTGGGTCGTCCATAACGATGTCGTCGATTACGTTCTCGGACAGTGGCCGCGGTATCCGGCACTCGCCGAACATATCCAGTGGATCGGGTACGGCTCGTTTTGGCTGACTGGATTATGTCTTTTGATGGGATATTGGTTTGTGGCACGCGATTCGATTGACAATAAGGTCGCTTGAACATAAAATAAGACTATAATCTTTTTTTATGAAAGGAAGCGACGACATGGCGAACTATTTGATTTATCTGGCCATCATCATCATCGTGCCGATTTGGGCGCAGATGCGTGTCAGAAAAACGTACAAGAAATATCAGGAAGTTCCGATTCACAGCGGCGTGACCGGAGCACAGGTCGCAGATTTCATCATGAAGCAAAACGGAATCACGAATGTGCGTCTAGAACCAATCGGCGGAACGATGTCCGATCATTACGATCCAACGAATAAAGTCGTCCGTTTGTCAGAAGATGTTTACTACGGTTCGACTGTCTCAGCCGTCTCGATTGCTGCCCACGAAATCGGGCACGTCATTCAAGATGCAACCGACTATGGCATGATGCGGGTTCGTCACCGGATTGCGCCAGTGGCTTCGATCACGTCCAACTTATCGTTCCCGTTGTTACTGATCGGTTTCCTCGCCGGAATGAGCGGACTTGCCATGCTTGGGGTCATCCTGATGCTCGGAGCCGTCATCTTCCAACTCGTCACGTTACCGGTCGAGTTTGATGCGTCGAACCGGGCGATGGCCCAGTTGACGGAACACGGAATCATCGATGCGGAAGAAGAGCGCGGCTCACGCCGTGTCTTGAATGCTGCAGCTTGGACATACGTTGCTGCGACACTCGTCGCGATTGCTGAGTTCGTCCGTTTGGCTTTGATTGTCTTTGCACCGTCAAGTGATGACTAACTAATCGAATCGAAAAAAAATGACGAGAAGTCCGCAATGGATTTCTCGTCATTTTTATTGTCATTGATTACGTTTCTTTAATCGGGACCCGGTTTTCATCAAAGGTAAACCCTTCACCGGTCACTTCATAGACATCGTGCAGAGTGATGAACGCGTGCTGATCGATTGATTTGACAAGTGTCTTCAACCGTGTGATTTCATTGCGGGCGACGACGACGTACAAGACTTCCAAGTCGCGTCCCGAATAGCCACCTTTGGCGATCAGGCGGGTCGTCCCGCGGTTCATCGTCGCATGGATACCGTCTGCAATTTCCGTCCGTTGATCGCTGATGATCATCGCGGCTTTTCCGGCATAGGTGCCTTCTTGCATCCAGTCAATGACCCGGGCTCCGACGTAGACGGCAAGTAATGTATACATCGCCTGTTTATAGTCGAGATAGCTCAGTGAAGCGACGATGACAAAAAAGTCGAAGACCATAAACGTTCTGCCGATCGACCAACCAAAATACCGTTTGGTCAAGCGGGCGATGATATCGACCCCGCCGGTCGTCCCGCCATTATTGAAAATGATACCGAGCCCGACACCGATGAAAACCCCGGCAAACAAGGCTGCGAGAACCATATCGTCTTTCAAGAAAATTTCAAGCGGAGAATATTTTGCAATCAATCCATACCAAATCGAGAAACTGAACGTTCCGATCAATGTATAGACGAACGTCGTCCGTCCGAGCAGTTTATAACTGACGAGAAATAACGGAATGTTGAGCAACAAGTTCGTAACGGACGGGGAAAAACCGAACAGTCCTTTTAAGATCAAGGTGATTCCTGTAAATCCTCCTTCTGCCAACTCATTTTGCACGTTAAAATGATAAATACCAAAAGCGAAAATAAAGGATCCGATCAAAATCCAGATGATGTTTTGAATACGAATCGGAAACTGAAATGGGGGTGCCATCTGATTGCTCCTCTCTACATGACTCTTTCTCTAGGGTAACGGCAGACGTCAAAAAAGACTAGCTTTTCTGACGAAAATCGTTCGAAAAGTGGCGGATGTAGTTTTTAGTCGGCAATTTGATTACAATGAGCAGGGACAAGACATTACTTACAGGACATTATTTAATGAGGAGAGAGTGACTAGATATGAAAAAAGCGATTGGGATTCTCTGTTATCCATCGGTCGGCGGCAGTGGTGTCGTGGCGACGGAACTCGGAATGAAGTTAGCGGACCGGGGGCATGATGTTCATTTCATCACCTCGAGCATTCCGTTCCGCTTGACGGAATATCGTCCGAACATTACCGTTCATTTGGTTGAGGTGAATCAATATTCGGTCTTTAAATATCCCCCGTATGACATTACCCTGGCGTCAAAAGTCGCGGAAGTGATCGATCTGTTTGATCTTGACATCATTCATGCGCATTACGCGGTCCCGCATGCGGTATGCGCGGAACTTGGACGGAATATGGCGAAGAAAAAAGGGGTTGGTGTCGTGACGACCTTACACGGGACAGACATTACCGTCATCGGTCAGGACTTGGAAATGCAACCGGCCATCCGGTACGGAATCGAAAGTTCAGATGCCGTCACGGCGGTTTCAGAAAGCCTGGCCCTCGAAACGAACATAACATTAAACGGACAGTATGCGATCGAAGTCATCCCAAACTCGATTGACGAAAGTATGTATTATCCGATGCGGGATGAACGGTTGAAGCGGCATTACGGTATCGAGCCGGATGAAATCGTCGTCATTCATATTTCGAATTTCCGACCGGTCAAACGAATCGACGATACGATTGCCGCGTTTGCAATCGCTTCAAAAGACCGGGCGATGCGGTTATTGTTGGTCGGGGACGGTCCGGAAATGGGACAGACGAGACGCCGGGCAAAGGAACTCGGAATTTACGAAAAAATCATTTTCGCCGGGAAACAGGAGCATGTCGCTCAGTTGCTGGCGATCAGCGATATTCATTTACTGTTGTCGGAAAAAGAAGCCTTCGGACTGGTTGTTCTTGAGGCGATGGCCGTTGGTGTCCCGAGTGTCGTCTCGAGCGCCGGAGGATTACCGGAAGTGATTCAGGACGGAAAAACAGGATTCATCGTTCCGACGTATGATGTCAAGACGGCAGCGGACCGAATCGGGAAGTTGGCTGATGACGCGGCCTTGCGGGAAGAATTGGCGGAGGAAGGAATCCGCGATACCCGGAGACGGTTTGATTCCAATCAGGTCGTTCGTGCTTATGAACTGTTATATGAACGGGTGTGTGCGCAATATGAAAATGCTTGAGTCTGCGAATCAGATCATCCAAACGATTGAAGCGGCAGGCGGCGAAGCCTATATCGTCGGGGGAGCGGTTCGGGATATGTTGCTTAAACGCGAACCCGGAGATTATGACTTGGCAACGTCGCTGCTTCCGGAAGCGGTCATGCACCTGTTTCCGGTCGTGATTCCGACCGGACTGGATCACGGAACCGTCACGGTTGTCCTTGATCATGTACCGTTTGAAGTGACGACCTTTCGTTCGGAAAGTACGTACAGTGACCGGCGGCGTCCGGACGAAGTGACGCTAGGTGTCAGCCTGGAGGAAGATCTGACGCGCCGTGATTTCACCATCAATGCGATGGCGCTGAAGCCGACCGGTCTCGTCGATCTGTTCGGCGGTCAAGCTGATCTGGCGACGAAAGTCGTCCGGACAGTCGGTCGGGCGGAAGACCGGTTTGATGAAGATGCCCTGCGGATGATCCGGGCGTTCCGTTTTATGAGTCAGTTGGAGTTTACACTCGATCCGGAGACAGAACGGGCCATCGAAAATAAAAAACAGCACCTTTCATCCGTTGCCGTCGAACGGATTGCCATTGAATTTGAAAAACTGCTGTTAGGTCCCGGACGCAAAGCTGCTTTAGCGGCGATGCGTCGGACGGGAATCGGACACTATATGCCGCACATGAACGATGTGATACTGCATCAGTTGATGCTGTTGCCGTTTAATGGGGTGTCGCCGGACGACGTATGGACGCTCGTTTTGGTGGCCGGACTCCATCCCGAATCTTTACGGGCATGGAAACGGTCTAAAAAACAAGAGGGACGGGCAAAGACATTCGCTCCCCTCGTTCATGAACAGACGTTATCCGATTGGCAACGTTACCGGCTGTCGGATGAAGAGTTGGACCATTTGAATCAGATGACGGGGTACCGTCACGAAGGCCGGGCGTCCTTGCCGATTCGGCGCCTACAAGACTTGACGGTCAACGGACGGGACATGATGGACCTTGGTTTACGAAAACATCAGATTAAAGAAGCACTCCATCATTTGGAGCAGCAAGTCGTGCACCGTCAGTTGGATAATGAACGCGAGATTCTGTTAAAGGAAGTGATGAATTGGAAAAATCAACACGGGACCGGGTCCTCCAGGCATTGATGCAGGCTGACTGGATATCCGGTCAAGAGTTGGCGGATCAATTTAATATTTCACGTACCGCTATTTGGAAACAAATTGCGGCATTGAAAGAGGACGGCTATATCATCGAAGCCCATAAGAAAACCGGGTATCATTTGGCGGATCGGGGTGACCGGTTGACACCGCTTGCGATTCAGCAGTATGTACGAACGGACACTTTGGGACAACAGATCATTCATCTCGAACAGACGGAAACCACCCAACGGATTGCGCATGAGCAGGCGCAACAAGCGGCAAGTGAAGGGACGTTAATTGTCTGTGACTTTCAAACCGACGGACGGGGACAACTTGGACGGACCTGGCACGAGACGCGGAGTGCAGGTATTGCAATGAGTTTAATTTTGCGTCCCACAGCACCGCTTCACCAGGCCGGGCAATTGACCTTACTTGCCGGAATCGCTTTAGCCGAGACATTACGGACACTAGACGTCCCGGCGACGATTAAATGGCCAAACGATTTGTTGATTGCCGGAAGAAAAGTTGCCGGAATCCTAACGGAAATGCAGACGGAAGCCGATCGCATCAATTCCGTTATCATCGGAATCGGTATCAATGTCCACCACACGCAATTTCCGGAACTCTTATCGGATCGGGCGACCTCTTTACATTTAGCAACCGGAAAATTAATCGCCCGCGCTGAAATCGTCGGATTGTTTTTAAACACGTTTGAACCGATGTACAAGAAATGGTTGACAGAAGGATTCGCATCGTTTGTCCCGGCATGGGAGAAATACGCCGACCGGTTAAACGATTTAGTGACGTTGCGGACCCGGCAAGAGACCGTGACCGGAATCTTACGCGGAATTCAGGCGGACGGTACCTTACAAATTGAAACAGAGACAGGACTGAAAGCATTTCATTCCGCCGAACTGGTTTACTGGACGGAGATGTAAGCTCGGACGTTTGCAGTCTGCTTTTTGAATCATGTATAATAAGTGCGAGGATGATAGCCACTTGGAGTCATACCGGTTAGAGGCTTATATTCATATTGTTTATTTGACTGCCTTGATCCTACTCGGACAGGGACAGAAGGATGATTTTGCACTTATTCATGCCTTCTTTCCTATGCTATTTTTTAGGAAGGAAGGCATTTCCTTTTGTCCTCTCTAAACTACGAAGGAGAGAACACACATGCATACGATGACACCTTTACTAAAAAAACAACAGGCGGGCGAAAAACTCGTCATGCTCACAGCGTACGATTATCCGTCCGCAAAATTAGCGGAAGCCGGACACGTCGATTTGCTGCTGGTCGGGGATTCGCTCGGGAATGTCATTCTCGGATATGATTCGACGATTGCCGTGACAGTAGACGATATGGTCCATCACGCAAAAGCTGTCCGTCGCGGAGCACCGGCAACCTTTATGGTCGTTGACATGCCGTTTGCCAGCTATCACGGTTCGTTTGACCGGACGCTTGAGGCGGCAGCCCGTATCTTCCAGGAAAGCGGAGCAGACGCCTTGAAACTCGAAGGGGCCGGAGACATCCTGACAACGATTCGTCGTCTGACGGAGGCCGGTATGCCTTGTGTTGCCCACTTGGGGCTGACACCACAATCGGTCGGAGTGCTCGAAGGATTTAAAGTTCAGGGGAAATCGCTTGCAGCAGCGGAACAGTTGATTGCCGACAGTTTGGCCGCAGAACAAGCGGGAGCGAAGATGCTTGTTCTTGAGTGTGTACCGCATCCGCTGGCGAAACGTGTTCAGGAACTCTTAACGATTCCGGTAATCGGAATTGGGGCAGGTGCCGATGTTGCCGGACAAGTATTGGTCTACCATGATATCTTGACGTACGGTGTCGGACGGTTGCCAAAATTCGTTAAAGCATATGCCGACTGGAACACATCCGGTACGGAAGCGATCGCCCGTTACGTCGAAGACGTCAAAAACGGGACGTTCCCTGAACTCGCCCACTCGTTCCTGATGGATGAAGAACTGATCGGGGGGTTATATGGAGGATTTAAAGAATGAAAATCATGCAGAGTGTGACACAATTGCGCGAAGCATTGGCAGGACAGACATCGGTCGGATTCGTTCCGACGATGGGCTTCCTGCATGAAGGGCATGCTTCCTTACTCGAACAGGCACGGCAGGAGAATGACATTGTCGTATTAAGTATCTTTGTCAATCCGACACAATTTGGTCCAAACGAAGATTTAGACCGTTATCCGCGGGACGAACAGCGTGATCAGCAATTGGCCCAAGCTGCCGGTGTCGATTATCTCTTTTATCCGACGAACGACGTCATGTATCCGCTTGATATGGCGCGGGTGACGGTTCGTTCGGGTGATGACGTCTTATGTGGCACGTCGCGACCGGGACATTTTGACGGGGTCTTGACGGTCGTCAGTAAATTGTTTAATATTGTCCAACCGACGCGTGCCTATTTCGGATTAAAGGATGCACAACAACTGGCATTAATTGAAGGGTATGTCACAGATTACTTCGTCCCGGTCGAAATCAAGCGGTGTCCGATCATTCGTGAAGCGGATGGACTGGCGAAATCGTCGCGAAATGTCTATCTGTCGGAAACGGAACGGAAGCAGGCACCGGGTATCCAGCAGGCGCTCCAACAAGCCAAACAAGCGCTCGATGCCGGAACGCCGCTCGAAACGGTTCTGGAGCAAACACGGGCGTCGCTTCACTTTGAAGGCACGACGATCGATTATGTCGAAGCTGTCGCCTATCCGACACTCGGTCCGGTCGATGCGACTACGGACACGATTTTACTGGCGGTTGCCGTTCAATTTGAATCGGCCCGATTGATTGATAACTTACTATATACGAGAGGAGCATGATCATGTTACGTACATTCATGCATGCAAAATTACACAAAGCCCGTGTCACGGAAGCGAATCTGCATTACGTCGGTTCGATTACGATCGATGAAGATTTACTGGACGCGGTCGGGATTCTTGAAAACGAGAAGGTCCAAGTGACGAACAATCAAAACGGGGCCCGGATTGAAACATACGCCATTAAGGGAGCCCGTGGTTCTGGTGTCATTTGTCTGAACGGAGCAGCAGCCCGTCATTTCCAAATCGGTGATGAAGTCATCATCATGGCTTATGCGCAATTGACGAACGAAGAAATTGCGACACATGTTCCGAAAGTCGCGGTTCTTGATCAAGAGAATTCGATTAAGCAGATGTTATCGCAGGAAATCGCACATACGATCTTATGATTTTGAGGGACCCGAGATACATTCGGGTCTCTTTTTTGTTAAGATGGAACTTGAGATGCCATATACTTAAGATATGGATGGTTAAAGGTGGAGATGAGTCGTGGAAAAGAAGTTTGTTGTAGTGGATTTAGAGACGACCGGACATTCGATTAAATCCGGCGATGAGATGATTGAAATCGGAGTGGCAGTAATTGAAGACGGTCAGATTACAGATCGTCTGTCGGCATTTGTCCGTCCACAAAAACCGATTCCGCCGTTTATTTCTCAATTGACCGGCATTACGGATGAGGATGTGGCACAGGCGGAATCATTCGCGACCATTGCACCGCGCGTACTTCAATTACTCGATGGTGGTGTGTTCGTCGCACATAATGTGCAGTTTGATCTGACCTTTTTGAACGAAGCTTTGGAAGAAGAAGGCTATTTGCCGTATACGGGTCCTGTCATCGATACAGTCGAGTTAGCGAGGATCTTGCTGCCGACTGCTGAAAGTCATTCGTTGTCGCATTTGACGGAAGCGTTACAGTTGACGCACCACGAAGCGCATCGTGCCGGGAGCGATGCAGAAGCGACGGCGGAACTGTTGCTTCATTTATTTACCCGTCTACAGGATTTACCGCTCGATACGTTACGCCACTTACGTCGGCTGGCCGGAAAACTGTTTAGTGCGATTGAACAGGAGATTGATCAGGCGATTCAAACGGTCGGACTGGAGCCGGATGACCGGTTTGATTCTTTTCGTAAGCTGGCTTTAAAGAAGCGAACCGAACCGGAAGAATGGGACACACGGACCGAGCTGGAACCGTTCAGTCCGTTCGTTGACCGATTGAACGAAACCGTGTTTCCGCAACTGTTCCCTGGGTACGAACCGCGTACGGGACAGCTTGAAATGATGCGTCATGTTTATCAATCGCTTGACCAAGAAACACCGCTACTTGTCGAGGCGGGGACGGGAACTGGGAAATCCCTCGGCTATCTTGTACCGGCGGCGCATTATGCGATTGAACATGAGACGCCGATTATCGTCAGTACCCACACGATTCAATTACAGGAACAGTTATTTGCCCGGGATTTGCCGCTTTTACGCCAACTGTTTGAAGCACCGGTCGACATTACCTTATTAAAAGGGCGCAGTAATTACATGGATTTACGCAAGTTTGAGTTTTTCCTCAGCGAAACGGAAGAACCGTATAATTTTACGTTGGCGAAAGCCATCTTGTTGGTCTGGTTGACACAGACGGAAACAGGCGACCTGGAGGAAGTCAGTTTACCCGGAGGGGCAGCGCAAGGAAATATCGCCATTAAGCAGCTGATCCAGTCGGACAGTCAGTCGCAACTCGGACGATTTGATCCCTGGTACAGCCGGGACTTTTTCCATCATGCCGTCCGGCGGGCGAAACAGGCGACGATCATCGTCACGAATCATGCCTTGTTGTTCAGTGATATTCAATATGAAGCCGGTGTCCTACCAAAGGGATGTCCGTTGATTTTGGATGAGGCCCACCAAATCGAAGAAGTGGCCAGTCATCATTTCGGTCTGGTTTTTGACGGTCATTCCTTTGACCGGATATTCAGACAGCTCGGATTCTCTTCCGATAAAAAACTGTTGACGCGGCTGATCAGTCTATCGGATCAATACGACTTGACGGAACTGGTCGAAGCGCACAGTGAAACGATCGATGAGACATTGACAAAATTACTCGAAGAAGCCGACGGACTGTTGACAATCATTCAAGCGTACGGTTTGGAACTGGCTTCCCGGAAAGAACGGCGGGAAGGACGTGTCACCGTTCGCTTCAAACGACTTGATCAGTCGATGCGGGCGGTGCAGGAGAGCGCGAAACGTGTGGAACTGGTTTTACGGCGTCTCCGCCAGGCAATCCGGGCAATTCATAAATTGTTCCATGATCAACGGGAACATATGAGTTACCGGGAACGGTCCGTCGTGGCGGATTTAAAGACGGTGATCGGTCAGTTGGAAGAAGTCGAACAAGCGATCTTTGAGACGATGCTCGCCCCGCATGATGAGACCGTCTCCTGGATTGAAACAACGGCTAAAAATCGGAAACTGACGCGGATTTATACGCAACCGATTGATATTTCAGATCGTCTGCATCGGGAAGTTTTTTCGAAACGGACCTGTATCTTAACGTCCGCGACTTTGACGGTATCAAATAAATTTCAGTTCATCGAACAGCGGCTAGGGCTGTCGGAGCTCGAGACACGGCGGTTCATCGTTCCGTCGCCGTTCGGATACGCCGAAAAAGTCCGACTGATGATTCCGACGGACTTACCGTTATTACAAGATGTACCGCAAGCCACGTATTCTGAAGTCATTGCGGATGCCATCATCCGGATTGCCGAAGTGACGGAAGGCCGGATGTTGGTGTTATTCACATCAAACGAAATGTTACGCCAAACACATGATGCAACGAAAATGGCATTGCCGGAACGGTTTACGTTACTTTCCCAAGGGATCACCCAAGGATCACGGCAGCGTCTGATGAAACAATTTAAACAACTTGATGCCTGTATCCTGTTCGGTACAGCGAGCTTTTGGGAAGGGGTCGATGTTCCGGGTGACGACCTGAGTTGTCTCGTCATCGTGCGACTGCCGTTTGCACCACCCGATCAACCGATTGTGCAGGCGCGTTCAGAACAAATTGAACAACAAGGAAAATCGTCGTTCTTCGAATACAGTTTGCCGCAAGCCATCATTCGCTTCAAACAGGGATTCGGCCGCTTGATCCGGACGACGAATGACCGGGGTGTCGTCTTCGTCTTTGACCGCCGTATCGAGACGACCCGTTACGGAAAACGATTTGTCACAAGTCTGCCTAAAGTGCCGCTTTTGGCTAAACCGCTCGACGAATTAACGGCCGAGTTGGAATTGTTCTTAAATGAGACGGATTGAGTCTGTTAAAATAAGCATTATCGCATTATAATAGATGTAGAAAAATGAGGGAGGATATAAGATGGATTCGAAAATCGAGACGCTAGCAACCGTCAAGGTCAACCGCCATGACGATACGTACAAGATTGTAGACTTATTGAATCGCACGCTGAAAACAGAAGATTTGATGTTTGGTCTGGCACTGGACGAAAAAGATAAGGAGCAGATGGTCTTTACCATCTACCGCACATGAAGTGGAAGATCGTCATCGGTCTGATCGGCTTCATCCTTCTGATTACGCTGATTGGGACGGGCGTGTATCAATTCACCGTCGCTGAAGCGAAAGAACGTGAACAAACCGTCGCCATTCAAGCGGAAGCACGCTTGAAAAAAGAATTGGCGCCGAAACAGATTCAATTTGACCATGTATTTAACGGAAAAACCCAGTATAGTGTCTTTACGATTGAACAAGATGGTCAAGCGTTACGGGCATTCGTTCCGAAGACAGGAAAAATCGAGACGAGACGTGTCAAAGATGGAATGAAGATTGCCGATGTCATTCGACAAGCGGGTAATCCGGAAAACATCGTTTCAGCGAAATACGGTTTTGAAAACCGGGCGCTGATTGAAATTGTCACCAAAACGGCGACCGGCTACGACTATTCGTACTATACCTATCAAGAGGGATCCTTCATCAAACGATTACGGATCAATTAAAAAGGAGTGGACAGGATGTTATCGAAACGGGTACAACAACTGACACCGTCAACGACACTGGCGATTACTGCAAAAGCGAAAGCATTGCGTGAAGAAGGACAAGACATCATCGGACTCGGTGCAGGCGAACCGGACTTCAACACTCCAGAATTTATCATTCAAGCGGCCTTCGCAGCTGCGGAAGCGGGCGATACGAAATATACCCCGTCCGGCGGAACGGTTGCCTTGAAAGATGCCATCATTGAAAAAACACGCCGTGATTTGTGGGTATCCTATGACCGTTCGGAAGTCATGGTCGCGTCAGGCGCGAAACATGCCTTGTCGACGTTGTTCCAGGCGATTTTAGATCCGGGCGACGAAGTCATCGTCCCGGCCCCTTACTGGGTCAGCTATCCGGAACAAATCAAACTGAGTGACGGTGTGCCGGTCATTCTTGAGACGACGGAAGCCTCGCGCTTTAAAGTGACGCGTGATCTACTCGAACAGCACATCACACCGAAGACAAAAGCGCTTGTCTTAAACTCTCCTTCAAATCCAACAGGGATGGTCTATACGAAGGAAGAGCTTGAGATGGTGGCAGAAGTAGCGATTGCCCATAATCTGTTGGTCATCAGCGATGAAATTTATGAAAAACTGTTATACAACGGCGTGACGCACTTATCAATTGCAACGTTACCGGATATGCGTGAGCGGACAGTCATCATTAACGGCGTTTCGAAATCGCACGCGATGACGGGCTGGCGGATTGGTTATGCCATCGGACCGAAAGACATCATCAGCGCGATGACAAATCTCGCCAGTCATTCGACGTCGAATCCGACATCGATCGCCCAAGCAGCATCTGTCGCTGCCTATGCGGAAGGGGATGCACCGGTCGAGGCAATGCGTGTCGTGTTTGAAGAACGGTTGGAACAGATTTATGACCGCTTGATTCAGATTCCGGGTTTGACCTGCCTGAAGCCAGAAGGTGCCTTTTACCTGTTCCCGCACGCCTTACAGGCAGCAAAAATGTGCGGATTCTCAAATGTCGATGACTGGTGTACGGCTGTGTTATCCGAGGCGAAAGTCGCCTTGATTCCGGGCTCAGGCTTCGGAGCACCAGAATATGTCCGGTTATCGTATGCGACAGACCCGAAACGGGTACTCGAGGCATTAGACCGGATTGAAGGATTTATCACGGCGCATACTGCCGTTTAATAGAGAGAGGATGTTGACTTTTGAAAGCAATGATTCGGGATGTAGAAAAACACGTAGGTGAAGAAATCACGATCGGTTGTTGGCTCGCGAACAAACGATCAAGCGGGAAAATCGCGTTTCTTCAATTACGGGATGGTTCAGGGTTCATGCAAGGTGTCGTTGTCAAAGAAACAGTCGGTGAAGAACTGTTTAAGACGGCTAAAGGATTGACGCAGGAAACATCGATGTGGGTAACGGGTACAATCAAATCGGACGGCGGACGGACTGCCATCGGCCATGAAATGGAAATCACAACGATTGAAGTGATTCATGAAGCAGTCGATTATCCGATTACACCAAAAGCTCACGGAACGGACTTCCTCATGGATAACCGTCACCTCTGGTTACGGTCAAAACGTCAGCATGCCGTCATGGTCGTTCGGAACGAATTGATTCGGGCGACATATGAATTCTTTAACCAGGAAGGATTCATCAAAGTCGACCCTCCGATTTTGACAGGAAGTGCACCGGAAGGAACAACGGAATTGTTCCATACGAAATATTTTGATGAAGATGCGTACTTGTCGCAATCAGGACAACTGTACATGGAAGCGGCCGCAATGGCACTTGGAAAAGTCTTTTCGTTTGGTCCGACTTTCCGGGCGGAAAAATCGAAAACACGCCGTCACTTGATCGAGTTTTGGATGATGGAGCCGGAGATGGCGTTTTACGATCATGACATGAACCTCGAAGTCCAGGAAAACTATGTATCGCATCTTGTTCAGTCGGCGTTGAAAAACTGCCGTCCGGAACTCGAATTGCTTGAGCGCGACCTGACCGTTCTTGAAAACATCCAAGCGCCGTTTCCGCGTGTGAAGTATACGGAAGCGATTGATATGTTGAAAGAACAAGGATTTGACGACATCGAGTTCGGAGATGATTTCGGAGCACCACACGAAACGGCAATCGCCAATACATTTGCCCGTCCTGTTTTCATCACACACTGGCCAAAAGCCATCAAACCGTTCTACATGAAGGAAGATCCGGAAAACCCGGGCTTCGTGTTATGTGATGATTTGATTGCGCCGGAAGGCTACGGTGAAATCGTTGGTGGTTCACAACGGGAAGAAGACTTCGAGAAGTTACTTGCCGGCATGAAAGAACATGATTTGGATGAAACCGGTGCTTATAAATGGTACTTGGAAACACGTAAATATGGATCAGTGCCGCACAGTGGTTTTGGACTCGGACTCGAACGGACAGTCGCCTGGATCACAGGAGTCGAACACGTCCGGGAGACGATTCCATTCCCACGTCTGCTGAACCGGTTGTATCCGTAATAGTGATCGAAATCGACCCATCCCTCGGACGGGTCGATTTCTTGCTTACTTTAAAGAATCGAGGAAGTATCATGGATCATAATTTAATTCAGCTTTTTGAGGAAGGAACGGTTGTCCTCCCTAAGCGATTGTTCACAGAAGCAAAACGTCTTGGCATCAGTTTCGTCGAGTTTACGCTGATCGGACAATTGTTTGCCTGCCGTGCCGAAGGGATGGAGATGCCGTCACCAGAGGAACTCAGCAACCGGCTTGGACTCTCGGAGACGGAAACGATCGAGACGACACTTGGATTGCTTCAAAAAGGATTACTCGCGATGGAAAACGTCGCCGGTTCGGAACGCTATTCGCTGGTGCCGCTCTATGAAAAATTGATGGCACCCCCGGAACAGGAAGCACCGAACTTCGATACGATCAATCCATCGGTCTTCCAACATTTTGAGCGCGAACTTGGGATGATGTCCCCGTTTCAGATGGAACAGATCATTCAGTGGTTGACGATTGAAAACATTGCAGAAGAGCTTGTCTTGGCCGCATTACGGGAAGCCGTTTATCATAACGTCCGGAAAATGACCTACATCAATCAGATTTTGCGGACATGGGAACGGGAAGGGATCAAGACGCTCGAAGATTTGGCAACGAGAGGGGGCTGACACATGTTACGAAAAGCAGATATTGATCGAATCGAATCGACACTTGAAGAGATGTTTCCGGAAGCGTTTTGCGAACTGATTCATCAAAATCCGTTTGAACTGGTCGTTGCCGTGGCCCTCAGTGCGCAAGCGACCGACATTTTGGTCAACAAAGTGACGCCGGGTCTGTTTGCCGCTTATCCGACGCCAGACCGCTTGGCGGCAGCGCCGGTGGAAGAGATTGAAGAAAAGATTAAGCGGCTTGGTTTGTATCGCAATAAAGCCAAAAACATCAAAGCGTTAGCGGAGCAATTGCTGGTTCTTCATGGTGGGGAAGTCCCAACCGATCGGGCGGGACTTGAAGCGTTACCGGGTGTCGGCCGGAAAACGGCGAACGTCGTATTGTCCGTTGCCTTTGATGTGCCGGCCTTTGCAGTCGATACACATGTCGAACGGGTCTCGAAGCGTCTTGGGATTTGCCGCTGGAAAGACAACGTTATGAAAGTGGAACAGACACTAATGAAACGGTTTAAGCGGGAACGGTGGTCGAAGTTGCACCATCAGTTCATCTTTTTCGGACGGTATCACTGTAAGGCACAACGACCGAACTGTCTTGAGTGTCCATTGCTCGATATGTGTCGGGAAGGGAAAAAGCGGACGAAAGGGTTACTGCCGCCTCTTGAGGGAAAATGACAAAACAGCGTCCTGCCATTTTCGGCAGGACGCTGTTTATTTGTATCATCCGTTCCACGGTGTATCGGACCACTCGCGGCGCTTTTTCGTAATCGGAACCTTTTTGAAACCCCAGTTTCGGAAATCTTGGTCCGGACTGTCACGGCGGATATAAATCTTATTTTTGATGGCTTTAAAAATTCGGTTTTCGTCCCCATAATGGACAAACCGCGGTTTTACCTCAATCACGCCGCGGCGGACGCGGGAGAGAGGGAGACAGACAAGATCAGCAATCTCAAGACCGGATTGGTAGAGGCCGCTATCTTTTTCAGCAAAAATAAATCCTTTGATTTTTTGACGGCTTTTCTCCACGTCCAGATGAACGGTACCGGAATTGAAAATATCAAAAAATGCTTTTTGAATCAATAGGTTCTGATAATCGTCCCGGCTTTCGAGTACAACACGGGCGCTTGTCGCTTCCGTCTCCTCGAGAAACGCGTAAAACGATTTCATCAAATGGGCAAATGCAACGACGTATGGATCTTTTGGTGTCGAATAGAATTCCTGCAATTTTTGTTTATCGACTTCGACACTGACAATCGTACAGTCGATATCGACCAAGAAGTCCGGCAAAGCGACCCAAAAATGACGTAACATATCAATCGTAATCCCGTCTTCTTTTCCATATGGGTGTTCCGCCTTTAAGATTTCTTTCAGGTGCAACGGAATATGCGGATCTTCGAAAACAGACGATTTGAATTCCATTAATCGCTTGCGTAATGGACTTGGTTCGCCGGTTTCGTCGGAATCAATAGCGTATTTATACTCCATCAAGACCCCGGTCAGATTAAACTGGGTATTTCCTTTTGGCGTGCCCGTCTCATCGACGAACATGACATATTTTTTAGCTGTTGGATTTGTAGCCCTAGGAAATCCTTTGACATCAACGTTTTTCACGTTTCTTGGTTCTCTTTTATTCAAGCGAATCTCCTCCAATTGCACACATACTGCACACTTTTATTAAAACCAAGCACATTTATTACCTCTTTATGTAACTTTACACTGACACGGCTATATAAATCCATGGTTATTACATAACTTGTATACCTGAATCTTTCCAGGACGACTCTTGATGATCGGGTGGTCAGATAATCAATGTGGCCGGTAGTAGGGTTCGTTATTTTATATTCGTCATGGAGCCTGTCCTTCCTGCATGACGAAACACGTTTCTTGTTGATTTCAATCAGCGGATTTCACAAGAGATAATGATTCTACAGGATAGACGATGGAAAAGAGAAAAATTTATGGGAGATTTATCATACAAAAAAGCCGTCATCTAGACGGCCCGGGTGTTACCATTCGAATCCTTCATCACTGTAAGATCCATTGGAATTGAAGAAACGTTCTTCTGTTTTACCGTTTACGGTATTCGTATAAATGACATAGACATCGAGATGATCAAATGTATCCGCCATTTTTTTAGCTGCTTTACGAGCATCGGCCTCGTTCGTAAACGATTCCGTCTTACTTGCTTGACGATGGGTTTCTACTCCATTGTCTTCATAACCTTCTACTGACCAGACTTTTTTTGATGACATAAACAACATCCTTTCATAGCAAAGGGCATAGGTAACGCTTTGCTGTTTTTCATTATGCTTTGTTTGATTGAAATCCGTCAAATTATCATCCTGATAGTTCAAGATCCTATCAAAACATAGAATTATGAAACGTTCGAAATTTTCTATCTGAAAACAGACGTCCTCAGACTCATTGCATCAGTTGATCGATATAACGGACAGACTTGATCGTTTCATTAAAGCGTTTTAAACTGGTTTTTGGCTGGAACGCTTGGACGGACAGTTGCTTCAGCTGATCGACGGCACTCTCGACCATTGCCGGACGTAAATAGGGGCTATTTTGTGCGTTCTGTTGCCAGTCGGCAATTAAAATGTCGGCTTTTGCGACGAAGGGTACAACCTCTGCCTGAAAGTCATATTCCTGCCCATTGCGGCCAGCCTGATAAATACGTTCTATCTCTTGAAGTAACGGTTCTATTGTCATTTGTTTTTAACTACTCCTCTCGGCCGATACGATACAATCACATATCATGGTACAATAAACGCGTTAGGAGGGGAATCCTTTTGAATTACCCGAATGGTAAGAAATTTCAGAAGCCTGCTGAGCCGCATGGTCTGGCGATTCAGAAAGCCCGCACGACAGGTTCGACCTTTTCGAACCGGGGGATGAAGCTTGAAAAATTGATTAATGAAAGTAATATGTTTTATCTGACCCATAATCGGGCAATCATTCACAAGAAACCGACTCCTCTTCAAATCGTTCAAGTCGATTATCCGAAACGGTCCGCTGCAGTCGTCAAGGAAGCCTACTTCAAACAACCGTCAACGACCGATTACAATGGAGTATACCGTGGAAAATACATTGATTTCGAAGCGAAGGAAACCAACCATAAAACGTCGTTCCCGCTGAAAAACTTTCATCTCCACCAAATCGAACATATGCGCCAATGTATTGCACATGGAGGAATTTGTTTTGTCATCATTCGATTCAGTATGTATAATGTGCAATATGTGTTGTCTGCCGAGCATCTGTTCCCCTGGTGGGAGCAACTGGAAACGGGCAGAAAATCGATTCCGCTAGACGAAATCGAACGGCATGGAAAAAAACTCGAGACAGGTGCGTTTCCTGCGATTGATTATTTACCGGCAGTGGACGAGTTATATTTCACTTGAGAAACTTTACAGATTGAAGGAGAAGGATAGCGTATGGAAAGAAGTCGTGTCGCACGTCGTGAAGAAACAAAGACGTCAGCCAAGCAAACGAATCGGACAAAGCGTCCGAAAAAGAAAAAATCAGGTGGGTCCGGTGGTAAAGGTCCGCTTTGGAAAAAACTTCTATTAATCGCGACAGGATTATTTATCCTGATGCTGATAGCAGGGGGCGGATTTGCGGCCTATGCTGTTGCGACCGCACCGGAGCTTGATGAGTCGAAGTTACGGGATGCCCTGCCGCTAAAAATTTACGCGAGCAACAAAGAAGAAATTAAAAAGGGCGGGACGAGCCGGGAATATGTCTCGATTAAAGAAGTACCGGATGTCGTTAAAGACGCATTCATTTCGATTGAAGACCGGCGTTTCTACCAGCATAACGGAATCGATTTCCGACGGTTAGGCGGCGCCATCATTGCTAATATCACCGATGGTTTCGGTTCTGAAGGAGCTTCAACGATTACGCAACAGGTCATCAAACAATCATTTTTAAGTTCAGACAAGACCATTACTCGGAAAGTTCAGGAACAATGGTTGGCAATTCGTCTGGAGCGGGACTATACGAAAGAACAGATTCTTGAGATGTATTTGAATAAAAACTATTACGGTCAAGAATCTTACGGAATTCAGACAGCATCAAAAGCCTACTTCAACAAGACAGTCGATAAGCTGAACTATGCTGAAGCAGCGATGCTTGCAGGACTTCCGCAACGTCCGTCCGCATACGATCCGATTCAAGGAGATCCGAAGTTAACGAAATGGCGTCAGACGCAAGTCTTGAACGCGATGTTAACGACCGGCGTCATCACAGAAAAGCAACGAGATAAAGCAGTCGATCAACCGATTTCGAAATTGATCAATCCGGTACCAAAATCGAAAGACGACGCGGCTTACGACAGTGTCATCTTTGACATGGTGTCGCAAGAGTTAGAAGATGTTTTTGGTCTAGAAGGTAAAGATATTTACGGTCAAGGATTAAAAGTGTATACGTCGATCGATAAGCCGATGCACGATTATATGAACGAAGCAATCAAAAAAGACCAAGTCGTCCAGTTGCCGGATTACGCGGAAGCAGCAGCGACAGCGGTCAATACACAAACAGGTGAGATTTTAGGAATCGTCGACGGGAAAAAGCCCGGTACGGGTACTGCGCGACGTAACTTTGCTAAAGAACCGCATCAACCCGGTTCATCGGCAAAACCATTTTTCGCATACGGACCAGCCATTGAAAATGAGAAATGGTCGACAGCTAAAATGCTGACGGACCAGGAAACAGAAGTAAACGGTAAAAAGATCGGTAACTATTATGACGGGTACCGGGGCACCAACACGATTCGCTACTGGCTGAAGATTTCTGCTAATACGCCTGCTATCCAGACGTTCCAACAAATTGGCGGCGATACCGTCGAAAGCTTTGCCGCTAAGTCCGGATTGGGCTTAGAAAAAGATGAATCGATTTCACCGGCGTATGCGATTGGCGGGATGAAACACGGATTCAACACGACGCAAATGGCCTCTGCCTATGCGACGCTTGGTAATGGCGGAGACTACATCAAACCGCACATCATCAAAACGATTGAATACAGTGACGGCTCAAAAATCAAATCACCGGTCAAACCGAAAAAAGCCATGGAAGATTATACGGCTTACATGCTAACCGATATGTTACGTGATGTTCTGAAACCAGGCGGAACGTTCCCGAGTGCTGCCCTTGCGTTCGACGCAGCGGGTAAAACCGGAACAACCAATGCTTATAAAGATGTTTGGTTTGCCGGTTACACATCTGACGTCTCGATCAGTGTCTGGACTGGAACAACGAAGTCGGGCAACAACAACGGTGCCGGTTTAAGCGGACCGACCAACAGTACGATGGCACAAAACATCTGGAAAGATTTTGTCACGAAAACACGTGACCGGACACCTGCTCCGTTCGAACAACCGAGTTCTGTCCTCAGTATCGGTGAGGAACTTTACGTAAAAGGGACAAAAGAGCCGGTTGTCGAAAAAAAGGCAGTACCAGCTCCGACTGGCTTACAAGCATCCTACAATGAAGACTCGGAGTCTGGTGAACTGACATGGAGTTACAACGATTCGGCACTTCGGACGAACGGCTATGACAGTGTATCGTTCGAAGTATCGATGACCGATCCCGATGGAAAGCAATCGGTACTCGGTACCAGCTCAACGAACCGGATCGGAATCAATCGACTTGATCCGGGACGGACAACATTTACAGTCGTTGCGAAAGCATCCGGAGAAAAGTCCGGTCCTGTATCAACGACGGTAACTGTGGCAGACGTTGAAGCAGATCAACCGACAACGGACGAGCCGACAACGGACGAGCCGACAACAGACGAGCCGACAACAGATGAACCGACGACGGATGAACCGACGACGGACGAACCGGCAACGGACGAACCAACGACGGATGAACCAACGACGGATGAACCGTCGACGGATGAACCAACGACGGATGAACCAACAACGGACGAGCCGACGACGGATGAACCAACGACAGATGAACCAACAACGGACGAGCCGACGACGGATGAACCAACGACAGATGAACCGGCTGCAAGTGACGGAGCATCTACTCAGTCAAACCGGGGGAATTCGTCGAACGGCAATCAAGGCCGAGGACAAGATAATGCGCCTGCCGATCAACAGTCCGAATCGGAAACACAGCAATAAATGAGTCAATGGATCAGGAGAAGAAGATAAGACCGGAGAAACGGGTGTGTTTCTTCGGTCTTGCTTCTCTTTTTTTGTATAATGGAGGTCAGGAAGGAAGTGGGGCAATGGAATCCAAACAATCACTTGTCACCTATTTAGAAGAACTAAAAGCCGATCGTTCGTTTATGGAACGTGTCACATATATGAAAACGATGGAAGCGACTGCCGGACGGTATGCACCGTTTCCAAAAGAAATGCCGGAACGGTTGCGTCAAGCGCTCGAAAACAGAGGCATTACGTCATTGTACCGCCATCAGGAGTTAGCATTTCGAACCGTCCAAAGCGGTGCTTCGACGGTGATTGTAACACCGACTGCATCAGGAAAAACCTATTGTTTTAACTTACCGATTTTATCGCATCTTTTAGCGAATCCGAATGCAAGGGCCCTGTATCTGTATCCGACGAAAGCGTTGGCCCAGGATCAAAACAGTGAATTGTTGGAACTGATTGATGAGATGGAAGCATCCATCCGTTGTTTTACCTATGACGGGGATACATCACCGACGATTCGGACAAAAGTTCGAAAAGCCGGGAATATCGTGATTACGAATCCGGATATGCTTCATTCCGGAATCCTGCCGCACCATACGAAATGGATCGAACTGTTTGAAAATCTGTCGCATATCGTCATTGACGAGCTGCATACGTATCGAGGGGTATTTGGAAGCCACGTCGCCAATGTTATCCGGCGGTTACGACGGATTTGCCGGTATTACGGCAGTGATCCGATTTTCATCATGACAAGTGCGACGATTGCCAATCCACAAGAACTGGCGGAACGGTTGACCGAAAAAAAAGTCCAATTGATTGATGACAACGGGGCTCCGACCGGCCGAAAACATTTTATCGTCTACCAACCGCCGATTGTCAATGCACAACTCGGCATACGCCGTTCGGCAACACTTGAGACGAAACAATTGGCATCACGTTTTATTAAAAAGAAGTTTCAGACGATTGTTTTTGCGAGGTCGCGTGTCCGGGTCGAAGTCTTATTAACCTATCTTCGTAGTCTCATCCGATTCGAATTAGGGCCGAAGTCGATTGAAGGCTACCGGGGCGGTTACCTGCCGAGTGAACGGCGTGATATTGAAAGACGATTGCGTAAAGGAGAAATCACGGGAATTGTTTCGACCAATGCGCTCGAGCTCGGAGTGGATATCGGGCAACTGCAGGTCTGTATCATGAACGGATACCCGGGAACGATTGCTTCGCTGTGGCAACAAGCAGGCCGGGCCGGACGCCGTCAGGATGATGCGCTCATCATTTTGGTTGCCTCATCCGGGATGCTCGATCAGTATGTTGCGGAACGTCCGGAATTGTTTCTAAATCAGTCACCGGAAGCCGCGCGACTCGATCCGGATAATCTGATCATTGCAGTCGATCATATTAAATGTGCGGCATTCGAACTGCCGTTTCGTCAGGGGGAGTCATTCGGAACACTGGAGACGGAGGACATTCTCGAGTATCTCGTCGAAGAACGTGTCTTACATCAACGTGGGGAACGGTATTACTGGATGAATGATGCGTTTCCGGCTCACGGTATTTCTTTGCGCTCGAGTGATCAGGAAAATGTCATCATCGTCGACCAAACCGAGGTTCCGAATCGGGTCATCGGCGAAATGGATACGTTCAGTGCGATGACGCTATTACACGACGAAGCCATCTATTTACATGGGGCTGACCAATACCAAGTCGAAGTACTGGATTTCGAAGAGAAAAAAGCATTCGTGCGTGCAGTCGACGTCGATTACTATACGGATGCTAATTTTTCGGTCGAACTGTCTGTTCTCGATGAGGATGACAGCTATACGAATGGAGACTTCAGTGTCGCCCGAGGGGATGTCAGTGTCCGCGGGATGGCGACGATGTTCAAGAAAATCAAGTTCGGAACACATGAAAATATCGGATCGGGTCCGATTCATCTTCCGGAAAGAGAAATTCATACGACAGGCGTCTGGTTTTCTTTACCGGAAGAAGCGTCCTCAAGCACGGAACTGGAACAAGTCATCGAAGGCGTGGCAAACAGTCTGCGTAGGGTCGCACCATTGTATTTGATGTGTGATGCAAGCGATGTCTTCGTCGTACCTCAAGTCAAAGCGACGCACACGCAAAAACCGACAATCTACCTGTATGACCGTTATCCGGGAGGGGTCGGACTTGCCGAATCCATCTACAAACAACGTGGCATCATGCTCCGGGCCGCACGGGATTCGATTGAGACCTGCCCTTGCCAGGATGGTTGTCCGGCATGTATCGGAATGATCGGCTTGGCAGATGAAAAAGAGCGGACGGTCAGAATGCTAGCTGAAATGGAGAAGGAACTATCATGAAAAATAAGTTGAGACGGATGTTGAAGACGACAGAGAATGAGCCGACAGCAAGCCCGTCAACCAATGAGGCGCAAAAGACAACAGCGGAACAAACCGCCTGGCTGGACCGAGGAGCAGACATTCTTACGTTTGAAGACGAATGGATTGTCCGGTTGGACCACCGGTATGCTCTTGAGGAAAAACATGGACACCGGTCATATGCGGAAGTATTTGAATCGTTGCAGTTGCCGCATCCGCCGCTTGCACTTGATGTCCCGCTCGAACAAGTCATTTTTTTTGATACGGAGACGACCGGCTTAAAAGGAACGGGAACAACGATTTTTTTACTGGGATTCGCCCGTTTTGAAAAAGGTCAGCTGCTGATGCGGCAGTATTTTTTACCGCACCCGCATTATGAAGCAGCACTTTATCATCATTTCCTGCATGATATCGGAGAAGATGTCCGTTTCATCACGTATAACGGAAAAAGTTTTGATTGGCCGCAGATTAAGACCCGGCACGTCTTCGTCCGGGAACGTGTTCCCCGTTTGCCGAAAGTCGGCCACCTGGATTTACTGCATGTCTGCCGGCGGATGTTCAAAGGATTGTACGATTCATTCCGTTTGACGGCGATGGAAGAACGGATTGGATTTGAACGTACCGATGATTTGCCCGGATTTCTTGCGCCGATGCATTATTTTCAATATGTCGAACACCAGAATCCGGCAATCATGGAAGGGGTGCTTGAACACCATCTGCATGACTGTCTGACTTTGGTGAGTTTGTATGACGAATGCAACCGGCTCGTGACCCATCGTCAGGAAGCACCGTCACGTGTACGTGAGAACATCGGCATCTGGTTAGCCGATTTAGGTATTCATGAACAATCGGCGGAGCATTTCGGACAGGCGGACGAATTGACGGCCGAAGGTTGGTTGCGTCAAGGGCGGTTGTATAAAAAACTGCAGCAACACGAAAAAGCCAATACTTGTTTTGAAAAAAGTGATACCTATGAAGGATTCATCGAACTGGCAAAATGGGCCGAGCACATTGCCAAACAACCATCCGTTGCTTATGATTATACTGAACGAGCCAAACGTCTATTAGAAAATCGACAGTTGTTAGCTTCGCGGCGAGAACGATTATTTGCCGAGCTAAATCATCGGAGCTTACGCCTGCAAAGGAAGTGTCGCGAATGAACGTCGTCGCAGTAACCGGATATAAACCGACAGAACTCGGGATCTTTGATCAAAAACACCCGGGAATCAACATCCTGAAAGCCGCCTACCGGGAACGGATGATCCGCCTGATTGAAGACATGGGAACAACCTGGTTCATCACCAGCGCTGCACCGGGATGTGAACTTTGGGCGTGTGAAGTCGTTTTGGAACTCAAACACGACTATCCGGAAATCCGTTTAGGTATCCTGCTTCCTTTTTTGGAACAAGAGTCAAAATGGAAAGAGCCGGTTCAAGCCCAGTATCTGGCCGTGCTGAATCAAGCGGATTTCGTGGATGCCATCAGTCAAAAACCGTATGAAAATCCATCCCAGTTCCGAAATAAAACGGAGTTCATGATTCAAAAAAGTCAAGGATTGTTATCTGTTTATGATGAAGAGCACGGCGGATCTGCCAAGTATTTAGTGGAACGTGCTAAACTAGAGATGGAACGTTCGGATTATCAATTGTTTCTGATTACGCAAGATGATTTAGCGATGATGGAGCAAGATCAGAACTACAATGAACAGTGGGAGTGAAGCATATGTATAAGCCGTTATTGACAGCAGATGATATTTACAAAAAAGAGTTCAAAACCGGATTACGTGGATATGTGATTGAAGACGTCGATGGTTATCTCGATCAAGTCATCAAGGATTATGAAGGATTCGAACGAGAAATCGAGCGGTTGACAAGAGAATTGGCAGAGGCGAAATCTTCATCATCTTCTATCGGTTTCAAACGGGATGAGCGGCGATCAGAACCAGAAGTGACAGCGCCACCTTCGAATTCGTCAAATTACGATATGTTACGCCGAATTTCTAATCTTGAAAAAGCAGTTTTCGGACGTCCTCATCAAGAAGATTAATCTTGTCTTACTTAAAAAACACGTCACTATGTAATAAAACACGGAATCTCCGGACGGAGATCCCGTGTTTTTGTGTTACGTCCGATGCAGAATCACTTCGGCTTCGGGCAACTCTTCTTTTAAGACATACAGCGCCACCCGATCGTCTAAATCTTTACTGAAGCGACGGAACAAAAATGAGGTTTTGACGCCTCGTTCCATCCGGACATGAAGTCCTGCTTGTTCGAGCCGATCGTGATCGCGTGCCAACCGTTCTCCTTTTTCACCAAACTCTTCGCCGAGCAAGACCCAACGTAAGGATTCTTTTGTACGTCGTGTAACGATGAAGAGAAAGCATAAAACAAGTACAACAATCAATAGAATTCGAATCGTGTTAAAGTCCATATAAAAACCTCACCTCATCTTTATCATACGTCCTTAACGGGCATAAAGTAAACGTTCAAGATAACGTGAGAAGGATTGAATCTTTAAACCCTGCTGGCGGTAAGCAATGTATCCGTCCGGGCGAATCAAATACAGGCCGGCTTGTTTAATCCCAAACTTTCGTGCCAGTTCGCCGCCCTGATCGACGACGCCGTCATCTTTCAGTTCCTGGTGAATCGAAACGGTTTCGAACAGGTCCGGATACGAATAGGCCAATTCTTTAAACGGCAACAGTGTCTGTTCACCGGCTTCACGCGGCAGGAACAGCAGGAGCAGGAAGTTACGATCTGCCCGTCGCAACAACAGTTCATTTTTTTTCGTGCGCGGATTGACAACTTCACTGTACGGCATCGGTTCTCCCGGACGCGGCGTCAAAAGCGGGAAATTGCCTTGTGTGACAAACAACCGCGATGATTGATAATTACTGTTGAGTTGTGCAATCCGGTTCGTGACGTAATGGTGTAACGGTGTAATCTTTAAACTGTTTCGAATGACTTTTTCCTGAAGCGGCAATAAGAAGGGAACATTGATCTGTAACAGCTCAGTCGCAAGGTTCGTAGAACGTAAAATACCGCGCGCTGCTTCGCGTCGCTCGACGCTGTACGAATCAAGTAACGGGAAACTGGCTTTAAACCGGTGGACGCACCACAGTTTCCAGGCTAAATTCATCGCATCGGCAATGCCGGTGTTCATTCCTTGTCCGCCAACCGGTGAATTGATATGCGCGGCGTCACCAATCAAATAGATCCGGTGGTGTCCAAACTTCTCGATGATTCGATTATGAACGCGGAACATGGAATACCAATGGACTTTCTTTAAAGTGAACGGCACCTTCGCCCGATTTTTTAAGAAGTCTTCGATAGCGGAATGGTCGGTCGGAACGGTACCATTCGTTAAATTACCGGTAATTCGGAAAAGATTCGACTGTAGCGGGAAGGATTCGATGACACCGTGATCAGAGAAGAAAATATGCACTTCTTCCGATGACAACGGCCAATCGACTTCAATGTCGGCCAGTGCCCAGGATTCTTTAAAAGATTTCCCGCTGAACGGGAGTCCGAGTTCACGCCGGACAAAGCTGTTGGCCCCATCTGCCCCGATGATGAAGGAAGCATCGACCGTTTCCGTGACATCATGTTTTCGAATCGATGCGGTGACGAATGTCGGAAATTGTGCGAAGCCGGTCAACTCAGTTTCACGTTCGACCGTATGACCGTCTTCTTTTAGACGTGTCTCAAGAATTCGTTCTGTTTCACTTTGCGGCAACAAGGTGACGAAAGGAAACGGTGTATTTAAATCCGTAAAGTCAAGTTTTGCCTGCCAGGCACCATTGACATATAAGTTACCTTGATTGATTTTAATGGCGTTCTCCATTAAGGCATCGGCTACACCAAGACGTGCGAACAACTCGAGTGATCGTGCCTGAATACCGATGGCTTTTGAAACGACAGATGGACCGCTTGCGCGTTCAATGATCCGAAACGTCAGTCCGTAACGCGATAAGGCAAGCGCTAATGTCAAGCCGGTCGGTCCTGCACCAATAATCAATACATCTATTTTTTTCTTCACGGATAGCCCCCCTTATTTTACTTCTTAGCCGAAACTCGCTACCATTAAACTATCGACTGGACGGCAAACCGTCTGAAAGGATGAGAGCAGTGAACGAGCAATTATTTACGACAGAACGTCTGATGAGTAACTTCAGAGAATACATGCAACAAAATGAAGCGTACATGACAAAAATCCAAGCATTAAACGCCTATTACAAGGTCGTCGCCGGATCGATTCTGGCGGATCGTATCGCCAAAAATGCCGATTTGATCGTTCGGATGCGTCATCTCGAAGAAGCGTATCAGAAAGTGGCGCAGGAAACACGATGAAAGAAATTCGATTACATGACGTCAAACGCGTGTTTGCGTCTTCTACGGAACAGCTTCCTAAAAATGCCGCAGCCGTTTTACTCCCACTAGTAGAGCGGGACGGGGAAGTGCATCTCTTATTCCAAGTACGGGCGAAGACGTTGCGTTCGCAACCGGGAGAAATTGCATTTCCCGGCGGTCGGATTGATCCCGGAGAACAGCCGAGAGCAGCGGCAGTGCGGGAAACAACGGAAGAATTGAATATTCGCGAAACTGAAATTGAAATCATCGGAACATTGGAACCGCTCGTCACGCCCAATCGTTCCATCATCTATCCGTATCTCGGCATCCTGACAGCGGAGGATATTCAGCCGTCGCCGATGGAAGTCGACCATATCTTTTATGTGGCGCTTGCCGACTTGCTTGCAGCAGAACCGATTCAAGGTGAAATGGAGTGGCGGATTCGTCCCGGTAAAACCGTTCCAACGGATCGTCTGGCGAACCGGGATGCATATGTCGACCGGACATATAAAACAGTCGAACATTTTTACGAACATGAAGAGTATTTGATTTGGGGACTGACTGCGAAGATTTTACGGCAGATGTTACGTACCTTGACGCAATACTAGCTTTTTCACAGGTTCTTTTATATGATTAAGACTATCTGAACGTGTCAGGAGATGAAGAAGATGGAAGAAGAAGAGTTATTTGATTATATCGTCGGTGATATGGTAAAAACAAAAGAAGGTTGGGTGGCGGAAGTCACGGCTGTATTAACAAATACGGTAGTAGGCGATCTCTCGCATACAAAAAACTTCGAATCTCTTGGGTTTGAATTTGAGAAACAAGTTTTAATCAAATCAGAGATTGAATTATTAGAGCGTAAGACAAAATAAACAGTAAACCGGACAGAATCTTCTGCCGGTTTTTTTGTGTCTTCCAATCGTGTAAAGCAGGTTTCAGAACGGTTAAATCAGGGAAATTTTACAAAGATAATAAAGAATAGACTTGACTACATTAAGGTGCTGGAGGGATCGTACGTGATTGAATTTAAAGCAGTTGGAAAAACATATCCAGATGGAACGAAAGCGGTCCGCGATTTAAACTTTACAGTCGATCAGGGGGAAATCTTTTGTCTGATCGGTCCGTCCGGTTGCGGGAAAACGACGACGATGAAAATGGTCAATCGATTGATTGATCATACGGAAGGGCAAATTTGGATCAACGGTCAACCGATCATGTCAATCAATGAACACGAGTTGCGTCGTCAAATTGGTTACGTCCTTCAGCAAATCGCCTTATTTCCGCATATGACGATTGAAGAAAACGTAAGTGTCGTTCCGCATTTATTGAAGTGGGACAAAAAGAAGGTCGAAGAACGTGTCCATAACCTCTTCCAGTTAACCGGTTTAAATGAGAATTTAAGAAAAAAATATCCGGGGGAACTTTCGGGCGGCCAGCAACAGCGGGTGGGTGTCATGCGGGCTTTGGCGGCAGAACAAGACGTCATCTTAATGGATGAACCGTTCTCAGCCCTTGATCCGATTTCAAGAGACCAATTACAAAACGATTTGTTGCGCTTAAACGCAGAACTCGGGAAAACCATTTTATTCGTCACCCATGACATGAATGAAGCGTTAAAGCTCGGCAGCCGGATCTGTTTAATGAATGACGGCGAGATTGTTTTGATTGGGACAAAAGAAGAGATTTTGGCCAGCAAAGATGAATTTGTTCAAGAATTCATGGGTCAAGTCAGGGGGACTGTCCAATGACAGGATTGTTTGAGACGTACCAAGACCGAAAGACGGAATTGTTGCAGGCGTTGATTGAACATATTCAACTGTCTGTTTTATCACTGGTGATTGCCTGTGTGATTGCCATTCCCCTCGGTATCTATCTGTCGCGCCACAAAAAGTTCAGTGAATGGTCGATCGGGGTCACTTCAGTCATCCAAACGATTCCTTCACTCGCGTTACTCGGTCTGATGATTCCGCTCGTCGGCATCGGGACAGTCCCATCCGTCATCGCTCTTGTTTTATATGCCCTTCTTCCAATCGTCCGAAATACGTATACGGGCTTAGCGGAAGTAGACCCTTCACTGAAGGAAGCAGCGCGGGCTTGCGGGATGACACCGATGCAGAGTTTGATGAAAGTTGAGCTTCCGCTTGCCTTGCCGGTCATGATGGCCGGGATTCGGACGGCGATGGTTCTGATTATCGGGACGGCTACGATTGCCGCCTTGATTGGAGCCGGCGGACTTGGTTCGATCATCCTGCTTGGGATTGACCGCAATGACAATTATTTGTTATTACTCGGTGCGATTCCTGCCGCCTTGCTCGCTCTTTTGTTTGACGGATTGTTAAGACAGACAGAAGTCGCGACTAAAAAACGTCAAACCGGTCGACTTGTGGTCGCTCTAGCCTTGATTGCAGCATTAATCATTACACCATTCGCCCTCGGAAGGACGGAACAACCGGATCTGGTCGTTGCCGGTAAATTAGGGGTCGAACCAGAAATTCTAATGAATATGTATAAACTGGTCATTGAAGATCAGACGGATTTGAACGTTCAAGTCAAACCGAACTTCGGGAAGACGACATTCGTCTATAAAGCCTTACAGTCCGGTGATATTGATTTGTATCCGGAATTCACGGGCACAGTGCTTGCCAGTCTGACGAACGAAAAGCCGGTCTCGAACGATAAACAAGCTGTTTTTGAGCAGGCACGCGATGGTCTTGCTAAACAAAAGCTGGCACTGTTGCCTCCGATGAACTATAACAACACCTATGCTGTCGCCGTTCCGAAAAAGGTGGCAGACCAATATCAATTAAAGACGATTTCCGATTTACAGCAAGTAGCGGATCAATTAAAAGCCGGATTTACATTAGAGTTTAAAGATCGGCAAGACGGCTATAAAGGAATTCAAGAAAAATACGGTGTCAATTTCAAAGAAGTGGTGACGATGGAACCGAAACTACGTTATAAAGCCGTCCAGTCGGGTGATATTCAAGTCATCGATGCGTATTCGACCGATCCGGAAATCGCCAAATATAACATGGTTGTGTTAGAGGATGATCAGCAACTATTCCCGCCTTATGAGGGGGCTCCTCTTCTTCGACAAGAGACGTTAGACGAATATCCGGAAGTCGAACAGGCATTAAAGCAGTTGGATGGAAAAATTTCCGACAGCGAGATGTCAAAAATGAATGAAGCGGTCGCTTATGGCGGGAAAACAGCCAATCAAGTCGCACGCGACTATTTACAGAAAGAAGGAATTCTGAAATGAGATTGCTATTGATCAGTAACCCGACGGCCGGGTCCAACCGCGCCGGACTTTTACAGGATGTGATTGATCCGTTGGCAGCGATGTTTGACGAAATCGTCATTCGGCAAACTGCCAAAGTCCTTGATGCCTTACATTTTGCAGAAGAAGCGGACGGTTTTGATGCCCTCGTCGTCATCGGCGGGGACGGGACTGTTTTTGAAGTCATCAATGGAATCGCGAAACTTGAGACCCGTCCGGTTCTCGGTATCATTCCGGGTGGTACGTGTAACGACTTTGCCCGGACGCTCGGATTACCAATGGTGCCACGGTTAGCTGCCGGAATGATTGCGACCCAGCAAATCGTCGAAGTCGATCTCGGGCAGGTCAATGATACGTACTTCTTGAACTTCCTTGGTTTAGGTCTGATTGCGGAAGCTTCCATCGGAATTGATACAGAAGAAAAAGCCCGTCTCGGTAAGATGGGATATTATCTCTCAACGATTCGATCCAGTATGGAGGCAGAACCGTTTTCTTACGAGCTCAAGTTAGCGGAAGGTCAAAAAATGACGGGAGAAGCCGTGCTGATTTTAGCTGCGAACGGGGAATCACTGGGTGGCATCGGAACCAATCTGTCAGAAGGCGCTTATAACGACGGAAAACTTGATCTTGTCATCGTTGATGAAGTGAACTTGACGACAATCCGCGATGTCATCTTACAAAAAATAGGTCTGGCGACAGAACCGTCGTTTACACATATTTTGACAAGCGGCTTCACGTTAAAAACCGACTCTCCGAAAGTCATTGATACGGATGGAGAAAAAGCGATGCATTCGCCGATCGAAGTCAAAGTATTACCAGAGTTTTTGAAGATGTACAGTGGACGGATTGATGCATTAACATGAAACGAATCATCAATTAAATAAAGTGTTTTCGGATCGAAGTTCCTCATACGGACTTCGATTTTTTTTAGGATGAAACATCGTTAATTCAGTGCGAATATGCGGTTATGCTTTGACGCTTTAAAGAAAATGTTTGATAAAGGATGACTTCCTGGATGAACTTTTGTACAATGGAAAAGTATTTTTGAAAAGGAGGGTGAGCACATGAAGGGAAATGCATGGGCTTCAAAGATTGGATTTATTTTGGCGGCAGCTGGATCAGCGATCGGGCTGGGCGCAATTTGGAAGTTCCCATACACAACGGGAACAAACGGAGGCGGGGCATTTTTATTATTATTTTTGGCCTTTACGCTTTTGCTCGGATTACCGGTATTGATTGCCGAATTCTTAATCGGGCGGACGAGTGGCAAAACCGCCTTACGAGCTTTTTCAGAGCTTGGTCATAAAAAATATACGTTTATTGGTTGGCTCGGTGTTATCGCGTGTTTTCTGTTGCTCTCATTTTACAGTGTCATCGGCGGTTGGGTTCTCATCTATATCGTGCTAGGGTTTTCCGGAAATTTAACGTCGATGAATGGGGCGGACTTGGGTGAATTATTTGCGACAGTCTCCGGTTCGCCCGGTTATGCCATTACAGGACAGTTAATTTTTCTGATCATTACGTGTGTGATTGTCTTACGCGGAGTGCAGGCCGGTATTGAAAAAATGAGTAAAATCATGATGCCTTTACTTTTCCTCTGTTTCATCGTTCTTGTCGTTCGTTCGTTGACACTCGAAGGAGCAGGCGCGGGAGTCCGCTTCTTCATCGAACCTGACTTCTCGGCCCTGAACCGGACATCGGTCCTTAGTGCGTTAGGGCAAGCGTTCTTTTCTTTATCGTTAGGCGTATCAGCGATGCTGACTTATGCTTCGTACATGAAGGAACGGGGACAAATCAATCGTTCCGCGATCTGGATCGTGTCGTTGAATGTGGTCGTCTCCTTGCTTGCAGGATTCGCCATTTTCCCGGCTGTTTTCGCATCCGGTCTCGATCCGGCGGAAGGCCCTTCGTTATTGTTCATCGTCTTGCCGACGGTGTTTAGTCAAATCCAATTCGGATCGTTGTTCTTGGTCCTGTTTTTCCTCTTGTTCGCATTCGCATCGATTACTTCATCTATTGCGATGCTTGAAGTGGTGGTGTCCGCTATTACGGACCGGAAAGAAACCGCGACGTTCCGGGATAAAAAACGAAATACGATCATTGCCACGATATTAATCGGGGTAATCGGTATTCCATCCGCTCTTTCATTTGGTATGGCAGCTGACATCACATGGATGGATAAAACGGTTTTTGACTGGATGGACTTTACCGTTTCCAATCTCCTGATGCCGATTGGTGCCTTGTTGATTTCATTTTTTGCCGGATTTAAATTGGATCGCGCTCTAGTCGAACAAGAACTTGTCACAAGTCCGCTGATGAAACGGATTCTTCCGTTTTGGCGTTTCAGTATTTGTTATTTAAGTCCGCTCGCCATTTTGATTATCTTGATTTGGCCGCTGTTTGGTTCTTAAGAAAAAAATAGTGACAAGTCTAGTTAAAAGCCCGTCTGCAATGTTTTGCGGACGGACTTTTTTTGTTGCCGGTATGATGGCAGAAATCAAACTTGAGACGGATGTCACGCTCGATAGATTATGGTGAAATAAGAAATAGAGAGGACTAACATTTCTCTAAAACGGGAAACTTTTTGTTATATGATGCGTAATGGTAAGATATAAGTAACAAATAATTAAAGTGCAGACAGTGAAGACAGAATAGAAGAAACAATCAAAAGGGGTGGTGATGAGGTGAAGTCTTCTACATGGTGGATCTTTGGTTCCATCGGTCTGATGTTCGTATTTCTTCAAGTGGCGGATGCCTTGAATTTTTCCGGCATTTTTATTGCACTGGGTCTCTGGTTCATTTGGAGCGGTTATCGTGCAAAACCGGGAAAACGGTATCGGACTGAACGGAAATCAACGGAATTAAAACGAAAAAATGTGAAAAAGAAACTGTTGCTTGATGATGAAGATGAGTTTGTCGGAAGTGTCATCTTAAAACCGGAACAAGCAACGCGAAGGTTCGATGAAACGGATGATTTAGAGCTTCAGGTCTTACAGCGGACGGTCGAAGAAGGATTTGCTAAACTTCAATCCTTCGATAAAATCATTCCGGCGATCCGGGATAGTGAAGTCCGCTCTGAAATGCGGATTGTTTCCCGGGAAGCCCATGTCCTGTTTGAAGAATTGTTCACGGCGCCGCGTGAAGTCAAAAAAGTCCGTGATTTCTTTACATTTTATCTGGATTCGCTGCTCTCGATTTCAGAAAAGTTTGCGGATCTCGAACGGCGAGGAGCGCAAGTTCAACTTGACACACGGGAACAGTTGCAATCCAATCTTAAACTGATCGCCGAGAAGTTAAAACAACAGCAATCGTTGTTGTTAGAAGGCGATACAGTAGACTTAGAACGTGAATTGTTAACGATTGAAAAGGTTTTGGCACAAGAGTCAGAACAACGAAAACAGGAGGAGAGTTATAAACATGACCCATTCTGATAACAACAGTTGGCAACAATGGCCGGAAGAAGAATCAACGACACAACCGACAATTTCGGATCCGTCCGTTGACTTGAACCTTGCGGAAGCGACATCCCGTCCGGCTGCACCGGTCCGGCCGGTCGAAGACATGATCCCGAGTGACGTTCCGGCAGAACAACGCCAAAAAATTGAACGGTTGCTCCAAGTCATCGATTTAAACAAATCAGATGCCGTCATGCAGTACGGGGCACCGGTTCAACGCGAATTGTCACAGTTTTCAGATCAAGTGTTGAGTGAAGTGAAAATGAAAGACGGCGGCGATGCCGGCAAACTTTTGTCGGATTTAATGCAACGGGTCCGTCAGATGGATCCGGATACATTACAGGAAAAGAAAAGTTTCTGGTCCAATGTTCCGGTCATCGGCCGGGCGAAGAAAAAAGCAGAGACGTACTTTTTACAGTACGAAAAAATGAGTGCTTACCTGGAAGAAGTCGTTCATAATCTGGATCGTTCAAAATTCGGTTTGATGAAGGATATCACGCTGCTTGATCAGATGTATCAAAAAAATAAACGGTACTTCGAAGAACTGAACCTCTACATCGCTGCAGGGGAAACAAAGATTAAACATGTCAGAGAACATGAAATCGAACCGTTACGTATGGAAGTCGAACGGTCACAGGATCAGACGCGGATACAGGAACTCAATGACATGATTCAGCTCGCTGATCGATTTGAAAAGAAAATCCATGACTTAAAACTGTCACGGACAATTAGTTTACAAATGGCTCCACAAATTCGTGTCATTCAACAAAACAATCAGATTTTAGCGGAGAAGATTGAATCAGCGGTCGTCAATACGATTCCACTTTGGAAAAACCAAGTCGTTCTCTCGCTCAGTCTGTCGCGGCAAAAAACAGCCCTGCAGATGCAAAAAGACGTCACGAATACGACGAATCAATTGTTGGAACAAAATTCACGACTGCTCAAAGATTCATCGATCGAAATTGCAGAAGAAAACGAAAAAGGAATCGTGTCTGTTGAGTCCTTGAAAGTGGCGCACCAAAACCTGATCGAAACGTTGGATGAAACGCTTCGCATTCAACAGGACGGAAAACAAAAACGTCGTGATGCGGAACACGAGCTTGAACGAATGGAAAATGAATTGAAGCAAAAAGTCATGGAAGTGGCTTCAAAAAATCGCGAATTACCAAACCGCCCTTACTAAGGAACACATTTATGTGTTCCTTAGTGGTTTTTTTAAAATAGTTATTCAGGGGGAAAACGTTATGATGAAAAAACAACATCAATGGGATACGACCTGGCTTTTGTTTGCACGGATGATGGCGGATCGCCATTCAAAGTGTGCGTCAAAGTCCGTTGCTTGTGTCATCGTCAAAGATGAGAAACCGATATCGATTGGAATCAATGGAACACCGAGTCAGCACGTGAATTGTAATGAAATCTATTTAAAGCAGGACAACATCCTGTATAAAGCAGAATCTGAAGGAAAGACCGATGCCTTGTCAATCGTACATAACGGTCAAGTATTTTACCGCTGTAACAACCAAGAAGAACACCACGAATGGTCGAAGATGAACGAGATTCATGCTGAAATCAATGCACTCGGAAAACTTGCGGCCGACTCGACGAGCGCCCGCCATGCGACAGCCTATGTGACACACAGTCCCTGTCATGCCTGCAGCTTAGCCTTGATCGCCTCGAAGATCGATCGTGTCGTCTATTCAACAGGCTACGAATACGGGGATGGTTTGACACTGATGCGTCAAAGCGGGATCGAAGTTCTTCATCGTCCGTTAACAGAAGAATATTTTCTTGAAAGAATTTTCGATAAAGACTTGTAAACGCTTCCATTGCATTGTATTATGAAATTAAGCATTGCCATGGTAATTATTCACTCTTCCATTCGGGATAACTTCAGACGAAGTTATCCCACTTTTTTTTGAAAAATAAATTGACATATTTCCAATATTCTGCAATGATGTATATAGAATATGACGAAGCGGAATGCCGCATTTTCATTAGAAATGTCCATCAAGGAGCTGGAATGCCAGGTCGTTGAAAAAAAGTCCTGACTCATTTGAGTCAGGACTTTTTGTATGCTTAATGCAGGATGGCCCAGGAAGTTTGAAGGCGCTCAGCTCGAACACGTGCTTTTTTCGCCGTCGCGCCGGCTAACACGGTCATCAAACGTTGACAGAGAATGTCGGGTTGTGTTTGATGAAGAAACAGTTGCTGGATGAACCGTGAGAAAACGACATCGTTCGTTGCAAGTTGCCGTTTTAATGTCTCATGGGACATGCGATCGATTTCTACCGTATCAAAGCCGGCACCCGGATTAAATGACGAGACAATCAACAGCTTAACAGGGGTTGCTTCAAGTGATAAACCAAGTGCCTCCACTTGTTGGCATGCTAAGATCATTTCTTGATCAATGAGTTGATGTAATAAACAAGGATTTTTCAGAGCAAGCGGATCATAAACCGAAACGGCTTGACGAAGCTGTTCACGAGTGACAATAGTTTGTTCCGGTTCCAGTTCTGAAGCTTGAACGGTGTCATAACAAGTCGATAATGAAAAAATCATCCGGTAATCCTCCTTATCATGGATAATTTGTCTTCACTTGTCATTTTAAATCATAAATGAAGCGCTTACAATGAATGTTTTAGCATATGCAGGAATCAGGAAGATTTGTTATCATGAGAGGCAGAGTAAATGAGAGGAGTGTTGACGATGATTCGATTATTTAAAGCGATTCCCGAGCTTGAATTGCCGGTTTACAGCGGAGAAGATTATCCGGTCGACGGAACTGAGAAGACGACCGGCTTTCTGATCTCGAACCATGTTCCTGGAGAACAGGTGGAAGAAACCTTGCTTGTCGCATCAGCTGAAATTAAAACAAGTCAGACAGGTCGTGAATGGTTACAGTTCACCTTCAACTCTCCAAGTGGTTCCTGCAAAGGGAAACAATGGTTGAACCAGGGAACAGCAGAAGAGGTGATGCGTCCGTATCTTGAAACCGGAATCGTTCATGTCTCGGCCAAGGTAGATGAATATCCCGTTGATTCTGGAAACAAATCTTTAACGGTCCAGCGGGTGAAAGCCGTGCACGATCAATCGGGTACTGCCTATTTACCGCAAATGCCAGCAGGTGAATCCGCAAAAGACTACCGTGATCAATTGATCGGACTGATTGAGAAAATGGAGACACCACTCCGGCAAGTCGCACATCGTGTGGTATCGGCCTATTGGGACGATTTTTCGACTCGTCCGGCAGCCTTGTATCATCATCATGCCTATATCGGTGGATTGTTAAAGCATACGGCGTGTATGATGACGATTGGTTTTGGCATCTGTCAATCGGAACGGCCCGATTTGACGCTGTTACAATGTATTCAGGAAGCCGAAGCGGATCACAAAAATGATTTATTCCAAGCAGGTGAACGGGACATGCGCCAATTTGCCTGGGACGACAGCTTTGATGCGTTGTATCAGTCTGCACGTTCGATTGCCCTGTTAAACGAACGACCGCATCAGGATGAATTACTGTTGGGTATTTTATTGCACGATATCGGAAAAATCTTTGAATATACCCACCTTGGGGCAAGCGGTGACCGTTTTTCCCGTCTGGTACAAACGGAACCGGCCAGTGAAAAATTATCCGGGATCGCTCTAGATCCGAACGGTGTGTTGGTTGGTCATATGCCGTACGGTTGTTTTGTCCTGGAACAAGCACTACAAGCAGAAGCTGTCCGGCTTCCGGTTGATCAGTATCACCGGTTGATGCATATGATTTTATCCCATCATGGTAAAAAAGAGTGGGGCTCAAGCGTTACCCCGCAGACAACGGACGCCTGGTATTTGCACGCCATCGATTTACTCGATGCGCGAAAAGAAAAATGGCGCCAGTCGCAGTTAACATAAGGAGTGAACCTATGTCTGAACGTATTCAAACGACCCTCGTCACCGGCTTTTTAGGCGCAGGGAAAACGACATTATTAAACCGGATTGTTTCGAATCCGATTGAAAAAGTAGCACTACTCGTCAACGAAGTCGGTGCGGTAAACATTGATGAAGCCTTGATCGAGCGAAGTGACGAAGAAGTCATCGAACTGACGAACGGTTGCATTTGCTGCTCCATTCGCGGGGACTTACGGGAGGCGTTACTTCGGATTGCGAAAAAAAGACGGCATGGTGAAATGATTTTTGATCGTTTGATTGTGGAAACGACAGGGATTGCCGATCCGGGCCCAATCCTACAGACGTTCTATTTTGAACCGGTAGTCGAACAGCAGTATCAAATATCAAGTGTCATTACGGTCGTCGATGCTTATCAACTGGAGCGGCAGTTAACATTTGAAGAAAACGTCCGCCAAATCGGATTTGCTGATACTTTGTTGCTGAACAAAACCGATTTGATTTCGGTGAATGATGTGACGGTTGCCATTAAACGTTTATCCGAACTGAATCCAACGGCATTAATTTTGCCGACGGTCGAGTCTGACACGCCGATCGAACAGTTATTTGAAACGTTCCATTTTCCGAAACAGGAAGAAGAACGGTTGGCCCAACAAACGGATGGTTTGCAGAAGGCGGCTGATTCCTTTACCGCGTTAACGATTACAGAACCAGTCCCGTTGCATCGGCAACGTTTCGGTGCTGTCCTGCGAGAAATTCTTGAGGCGTATGCGGAAGATTTATACCGTTATAAAGGTATTCTTCATTTCTCGGATACGGATCGGAAGACCATTTTACAAGGAACGGGCATGATTTACGGAACGGCAACACGCGGTGAATTTGAAGGACCTAAACAAACAACGCTGGTCTTCATCGGAAAAAATCTAGATGAACAAGCGATTCGAAAAGGTGTAAAGGCGGCGAGAGAACATGGTTGAGTTGTATTTTGACGGAGCGGTCCGTCCCTCAAATGATGATGCGGCAGTCGGTATTTTCTGCAAAAACTCAGAAGGTCAGGTTATTGAACGGACATTTCGGATTACGGCTGAAAATAATCACGAAGCTGAATTCCAGGCATTTTTAAAAGCGGTCGAATTAGCCGAAGAATTAGTCACGCAAGGAGAAAGTGTGTTTTCTTTCCGGACGGATTCGGAAGCTGTTTCGTTGGCAGTCGAACGCGAGTTTGCCAAAAATAAGCGGATTCAGATTTATTTTGATCCGGCATTCGAACGGTTTTCCCGTTTACCGCTGGCATTCGTCAAATGGATTCCACGGTCGGAAAATAAAGCCGATCGAGTGGCAAAAGATGCTTTAAATGAACATTAATCAAAAAAACTGACCGGATCGCACAGATCCGGTCAGTTTTTTCATAGAGACGTCTCATCGACCGGATCTTCCAGTCGTTCGATTAAGATTTGATCGATCCGCCGACCATCCAAGTCAACGACTTCAAAACGATAACCGTCGCTTGTCACGTGACTTCCGCGAACCGGAAACTCGCCGAGCAGATATAAGACGAGCCCGGCGACGGTATGATAACTATTTTTTGCTTCGCCAGGTAAGTCTGTTTTAATACCGAGCACCCGTTTTAAATCATCGATATGCAGTAAGCCGTCTGCTAAATAAGACCCGTCCGTCCGCTGGACAAGTTCCGGTTCCTCTTCGACCGTCGAGATTTCACCGACAAATGCTTCCAAGATATCAAATAATGTAATCATTCCCAAAAAGCCGCCATATTCATCGAGCACAAAGGCAATGGAAACCGTTTCCTTGCGCATCCGTTCGAGCAGGACAGTTGCTTGCAACTGTTTCGGGACGATGAGCGGAGTGTGAATCATGGACTCGATGACAGCGATCGGCTGCTCGGAAGCTAGAATTTCCTTGGCATCGACGTATCCGACGAAGTGATCCAAATCACCGTGACCGACAGGAAGATTCCGGTGTTTTGCGCTTCGTAAATCAGCTAAAATCTCATCGGGAGAATCCGTCAAATCAATCCATTCCGTCACCGTACGCGGTTCCATCAATTCATACGCCAACTGATCGTGAAAAGCGAATACACGCGAGACTTGTTCTGCTTCTGACGTTGCGAACGTTCCTTCTTTTGTCCCGCGAATCAACAACTGTTTGACTTCATCTTCCGTCTCGTCTTCCGTTTGAAGCCGGTCAAGTCCGATCATCCGGAAAATAACGCTTGTTGACTTACTTAAGATGAAGATGAACGGCTTTAAGACACTTGAGAATATCCGCATCGGTTGTGCCAGAATCATCGTGACACGCTCCGGACTGACGAGGGCAATTCGTTTTGGGACCAGTTCACCGACGACAAGCGATAAATAAGTAATGATCGTGACGACGACGACATAGCCGATCGTACTGGCGTAAGGTGCCAGCCACTCAAAACCGGCGAGCCAGTCAATTAACGGAGCGGATAAAGCAGCACCGCCAAAGGCTCCGTTGATGATGCCAATCAAGGTAATGCCGACTTGAACCGTCGACAGCAAATCCGTCGGACGTTCCAAAAAGTCGAGGGCGACTTGAGCGGATTTTTTTCCATCGTCCGCATATTGTTGCAACTTGGATTTTTTGGAGGACAGTAAAGCCAGTTCCGTCATCGCAAAGATCCCATTCGCCAGAATTAAAAGTAAAACGATTGTTAAGTTAATCAACCACATCAAGCATTCACTCCTTTTCGATAACAAACTATTCCCCAAACCGGCCTCTATCATTCCCATTCGAGTCGGTTTCCGTTAAACTATTAATGTATCAGCAGATAAAGGGGGAAATGATTATGGAATACCGTTTAGAACATGACACGATGGGGGAAATTCGTGTCCCGGAAGCACAGGAATGGGGAGCACAAACACAACGCAGTCTGGAAAACTTTAAGATTGGCACGGAAAAGATGCCGATTGAAATCATTCGGGCATTCGCCGTTCTGAAAAAGGGCGCAGCACTAGCCAATCGTGATCTAGGGGTCTTGGATCAAGAAAAAGCGGAAGTGATTGCGGAAGTCTGTGACGAAATCATCGCCGGACAGTTCGATGCAGAATTTCCACTGGTCGTTTGGCAGACGGGTTCCGGTACACAATCGAACATGAACGTTAACGAAGTGGTTGCCCGGGTCGCAACACGGAAACTTGCCGAGCGGGGAAGTGACAAGGTCATCCATCCGAATGATGATGTCAATAAATCACAAAGTTCAAACGATACATATCCGACTGCGATGCATATTGCAGCGAAGACGATTGTCATCGATCAATTGTTGCCGGCAATCGATGCGATCCACGCAACGCTTGACGAGAAAGCCAAAGCCTTCTCAGACATCGTCAAAATCGGCCGGACCCATCTACAGGACGCCACACCGATTACACTGGGTCAGGAAATCAGCGGCTGGGTCCGTATGTTACAACTTTCGAAAAAAATGATTGAATTGACATTAGAACCGTTGACGGAACTGGCAATCGGCGGAACGGCTGTCGGTACCGGCATCAATGCCCATCCGGAATTCGGAGACCGGGCAGCTGAAAAAATGAGTGAAGAAACCGGAAAATCGTTTGTCAGCGCAGAAAATAAATTCCATGCCCTGACGAGCCATGATCAACTCGTCTTTTCCCATGGAGCCATCAAGGCACTCGCGATGGATGCGATGAAAATCGCCAATGACGTCCGCTGGCTCGCATCCGGTCCGCGTGCCGGAATCGGTGAGATTACGATTCCGGAAAATGAACCGGGAAGCTCCATCATGCCGGGAAAAGTTAATCCGACTCAAAGCGAGGCGTTGACGATGGTCGCTGCTCAAGTCCTTGGAAATGATGCGACAATCGGATTTGCTGCAAGTCAAGGGAACTTTGAACTCAATGTCTTTAAGCCGGTGATTATGTATAACTACATCCAGTCGGTTCGGTTATTGACGGATTCCCTTCAGTCGTTTAATGATCACTGTGCCATCGGAATCGAGCCGGAGCGGACTGTCATCGCTGAGAACGTCGAACGTTCCTTAATGCTTGTCACGGCACTCAATCCGCATATTGGGTATGAAAATGCAGCTCGGATTGCTAAAGCTGCGCACAAAGAGGGTACAACTTTAAAAGAGGCGGCACTTGCCACCGGTTTATTGACAGAAGAACAATACGATCAATGGATCGTTCCGGCGGACATGGTCCATCCGAACTTAAAAGCATAATCGAAAACGAGGGCCTTCCCTCGTTTTCTTTTCAGTCGAACGGATGATTTCGGCTGTATAGAAAGAGAGGGAAGACTCGTGGAAACAACCAAACAACAAATTGAAAAACAAATCGATCAGACGATTCTGATGGTCGAACGTTTACTCCGGATGGATACGGTTCCGAAATCGGAGTTGCTTGTTTTCGCACAATGGCTGAACCGATTCAGCGAATATGATCAAGCAAATTTCTTTGAGCGGCAGACAGCAGGCTGGGGAAGTGAATTGAACGGGGCAGCGGAAGAAGTCACGCATGAACAGATCGTGAAGCTGCTCGCACCGGTCATCGATCATTTGTCAGAACGGGGACGGAAGAAAGTCGTACGCAAGGAAATGATTCTTTCGGTCACGAAACGGTTTTTGGATAACATTCAATGGAAAAAAGCACTGGAGCATGAACGTTACATGACACGTTTTTTTGGTTCAATCGAAGATACACTGGAAGTCGGATACGATTTGCATGTCGATGCGATGCTGATTGATTACGAAATCATTCGCATGACAGAAGATACATTACTGAAGAAGCTGATTAGAAAATTGGAAACCGCGTTCATTCCGCTGATTTTGATTGGTCCGAATGACCCGACGGTCCGTCAGGTGTGTTATGCACTTGGAGCAGATGATTACTGGGATGAGACGGTAGGGATTGACGAACGTAAGATTCGCCTTCAACGGCTGCTACGGAAATTACGTGCCGTGTCTTCATCGATATTAGTTGATGAGTTAACGGGTGCCTTCAACCGGAAATACCTTCAAAATGCCTACCGGAGACGGACATCGCGGTTGGAACGCGATCATCAGCTGTTTGCTCTGGCCATTTTCGATTTAGACCACTTCAAACGAATTAATGATTTGCATGGACATCCAACAGGGGATCTTGTGTTGACCGAACTGGCAGCTTTGACGAAACAAGCTCTCCGACAAGACGACGAGTTGATCCGCTTCGGAGGCGAAGAATTTATGGTGCTGTTTAGTGCAGACAATTCGAAACATGCCGCAGAGATGATGGAAAGGGTTCGGTCACGAATTGAACGTCATACCTTTCCGAACGGGTTGAAAGTAACGGTTTCAATCGGATTAACGATCATCGATGATATTCTGATGGATTTAGAAGAGATGACGTCTGAAGCAGACGAAGCTCTCTATCAAGCCAAGCGAAACGGACGGAACCAGGTCATCCTGTACGCGACGGCAACTGCCAAGGAGAAGCTAGAGGTCGTCATTAAGGTCGAAAAGACGTTACTGCCATCTCTTTCACGGATTGAGCTACCGTTTCATCCGAAATACGATTTTAATCTTGTAGCTGACGATCAAAAAACAACCGGATCGATTCAGCTTTACGTGATGCCGCTCGAACGGCTGGCAACGTCAGATTTTAAGCTGGTTAAGCAGTGGAAGCAGGCGCGTGAGGCCTTCATTGACGTGATTGCGATTGCCGATGAAGAAAATCAACTGCTGGGACAGGCGCTGGAACGCGGCGTTACGGATTATTGTTTATCTCCGCTTGATCCACATCAGTTGGAAGAGCAGATTCGCCAATGGGTGATTCGCCTGCCTTAAAAAGACCGAATTAAAAAAGCATCCTGACTTCTTGGAAGTCGGGATGCTTTTTGCTTGAAACGTCAATCGAATGATGTTTATTCAGGAACACGATCAAATTGCTTAATCGTAAAAGCTTCTGCATGTTGCGTATCCACAGGGTGGTACGTCTCGGAGGAACAAACGAAATGATCGGGAAGAACGGGATAGTAAACATCCCCTTCGATGTGGGCATCGATTTCAGTCGCATAAATCCGCTCGATAAGAGGCAGTGTCTGCTGGAACAATTCGCCGCCGCCAATTAAAAAGACTTCCTCGTCCGACTCCGCGTAATCCGCCAGTCTGTCTAAGTCATGCCAGATGGTGATGCCTTCCGCATGAAAGTCCGGATCACGTGTGATGACGATATTCTCGCGTCCCGGTAATGGGCGTCCGATTGAGAGGAAGGTTTTTCGACCCATGATGACCGGTTTGCCGTAAGTCGTTTTCTTGAAATGGGCTAAATCAGCCGGCAAGTGCCAAGGCATCTCGTTATCCCGTCCAATGACCCGGTTTTTTGTATAGGCAACGATATGCGAAATCATACGGCGACGACTCCTTTAATATGCGGATCAGGGTCGTAGCCTTCGATGATGATATCGTCAAACGTAAAGTCTTCAATGCGCTCGACTTCACGGGCAAATCGAATCGTCGGCAAAGGTTTCGGATTCCGGCTCAACTGGAGATTCACTTGATCCAGATGGTTCGAATAAATATGGGCATCTCCTAAAGTATGAACAAAATCGCCGACTTCAAGTTTACAGACATGAGCAATCATGTGCGTCAACAAAGCATAGGAAGCAATATTGAACGGGACTCCAAGGAAGACGTCCGCCGACCGCTGATAGAGCTGACAAGACAGTTTTCCGTCTGCTACGTAAAACTGGAACAACAAATGGCAGGGCGGTAAGGCCATCTCCTCCAGTTGTCCGGGATTCCAGGCACTGACAATCAAACGACGGGAGTCCGGATTGACTTTGATCTGTTCAATCACATCCGCTAATTGATCGACGGTCGTTCCATCCGGTTTCGGAAAAGAACGCCACTGGGCACCATAAACCGGTCCGAGATTACCGTTTTTGTCCGCCCACTCGTTCCAAATACGGACACCGTTCTCTTGTAAATAAGAGATGTTCGTTTCACCGGAGATAAACCAGATCAATTCATGAATGATCGACTTCATATGTAACTTTTTTGTCGTCACCATCGGAAAACCATCCTGCAACGAGAACCGCATTTGATGACCAAAAATACTGATGGTTCCGGTTCCCGTCCGATCTTCTTTTTTTACGCCGTTCGTTAAAATTTCCTGACAAAGTTGATGATACTGTTTCATGAATAATGTCCCCCTATGAAAGCTATCTTCCTATTGTAGCCGAATCCGTTCGGTCGAATCAACCGTTGGAGGAAGTCGGAAGATGACGGCGGAACAGATAACTGAACAGTCCGAACAACGGCACGAGGTCCCGCCAACCGAGCCGAGTATTCTGGCGCGCCCGAATACGGTGTAACATAAACAGCTGTAAAATATAAAACATCACCAAATCGACAGTCATCGTCCGAACGAATTGATTTGTCATGAAATAGACTTGGAAAATAGACCAGTCTGAACGTGCTAAAGCTAACCAGATGATGACGGCTGAAAGAACAGCCAGCAGTGCGACAACGTAAGGGATGAACTTCCGACGTCGAAACGGCAAAAACGTTTGACGCGGGATGGCGAGTGCTAGATACGGCATGAGGATAAATGATCCTAACGCAAAGGCGCCAAAACTTGCTAACATCGGGGAAGGTTTCAAGAAGCGTTTTTCATCTAAAAAGAGCATGAAAAAGGCTGCTGGATAGATACCAAGTAATGTGAATAAACTGAGTGCAGACGTATCAAACTGGCTTTGATCAAACCGTAAAAAGGATAGGAGAAAACCGGAAGGAAAGACTCTGTTATTCCCAAACAGTAAGATGAAGACAATGGCGATAGCCCAAACTAGAAACAATAAGTAACGACGATACATGTTGGTACGCCTCCTCTCTTAAATCATTTTCCTCAATCGGAAAAATTCAAACGTGAAACGATAGGTTCAGTATACCTGATTCCGTACAAGGGAATCTTCTTGTCCTGGTTACAAGATTCGTGATACGCTAACGATGAAATAAATGGAAGCGCTTTTATTAAATGCGCAATCGATTGCGCAAATTGTTCACAAGAGGAGTCGATCAATCACATGGAACGTAAATGGTGGCACGACAGTGTAGTCTATCAAATTTATCCGCGGAGTTTCAATGATTCAAACGGAGATGGAATCGGGGATCTCGTCGGTATCATCGAAAAACTGGATTACTTAAAAGAACTTGGAATTGATGTCATTTGGCTGAGTCCCGTCTATGACTCACCAAATGATGACAACGGATATGATATTCGGGATTATGAGGCCATCATGAGCGAATTCGGAACGATGGCGGACTTTGATCTTCTGCTCGATCAGGCGCATGAGCGGGGAATTAAAATCGTAATGGATTTGGTCATCAACCATTCGTCGGACGAGCACGCCTGGTTTGCAGAGTCACGAAAGAGTAAGGACAATCCATACCGGGACTATTACATTTGGAGAAGCGCCAATGAAGACGGGACGCTCCCGAACAACTGGGGCTCGATTTTTTCCGGACCGGCTTGGGAACTGGATGAGGCGACAAACGAATATTACTTGCACCTGTTTTCTAAAAAGCAACCTGATCTGAACTGGGAAAACGAAAAGTTGCGTCAAGAAGTCTATCAGATGATTACGCGCTGGTTGGATCGCGGGATTGACGGCTTCCGAATGGACGTCATCAACTTAATTTCGAAGACACCCGGTCTTCCGGATGCGACGGTTCCTCCCGGTGCTCTATACGGGGACGGCGGACAACATTATATTAACGGACCAAGAATTCATGAGTTTTTAAAAGAAATGAATGACGCTTCTTTCGGTAATTACGATGTCTTGACGGTTGGTGAAATGCCGGGGGCGACGACTGACGACGCCATTCTTTATACAGATCCGGAACGCAAAGAAGTCAACATGGTCTTTACGTTCGAACATATGGACTTGGATTCCGGTCCGGGCGGAAAATGGGATGTAAAACCCTTTGACCTTCAGAAACTGAAAGAAAACTTCACGAAGTGGCAAGTCGCCTTACACGAAAAAGGGTGGAACTCGCTGTACTGGAATAATCACGACCAACCACGCGTTGTCAACCGATTCGGAAATGATACGACGTATCGCGTCGAATCCGCTAAAATGTTAGCGACCTTACTCCACTTGTTAAAAGGAACTCCCTACATTTATCAAGGGGAAGAAATCGGCATGACGAACGTTGCCTTTGAATCGATTGAGGACTATGAGGATATCGAAATCCGTAATATGTGGAAAGAACGGACCGAGCAAGGGGCTTCACCGGCAGAGTTATTGCGTGCTGTCCATGTGAAGGGACGGGACAATGCCCGGACACCAATTCAATGGGATGCGACGGAGCATGCCGGATTTACGACGGGTACACCCTGGTTAAAAGTTAATCCGAACTATCCGACCATCAATGTCGAACAGGCCTTGGAGGATCCGGATTCCATCTTCTATTACTACAAACAGCTGATTGCGTTACGTCATCAGCACGATGTAATCGTATACGGTGAATATGCCTTGATTTTAGAAGAGGAAACGGACATCTATGCGTACACAAGAACATATGAAAATGAAACATGGTACATTTACTGCTCCTTCAGTCAGGAAGAAGTAACGGTTCCGCTGTCTCACGATACTTCTGATCCGGTCATCGGAAATTACAGTGAATCACCGGCAGGATCAAAAGAAGAATTGGTTCTTCGACCGTATGAAGCAATCGTCTACCGGACGACGCGGTAAAAATGAAATGCAAGTACTAAAAATCAGGGTGACGGACATTATGTCCGTCACCCTGATTTTTAATCGTTGAAGGCCGTTCTTTCTCAAAAGAGAGAACAGATCCTTCTCGTTCTAAGTAAAACACGAGTCATTCAAGACGTCGTTTTGACGAATTGTTGATCATATCGATAATCTGTTGTTGTTCCTCTTTCATCGTTTCGAGCAGTATGCCGTACAAACGTTGGTCATCAAGCCATTTTTCATGTAAGATTCGTCCGTTCAGCTTCAAAGGTTCAAGGCCGGGTAAAAGAGAAAATTCAACGACGATTGACATCGAACGATCAATCGGCAGTTTCAGTGGTGTTGCAATCGCCATACCACTCGGGGAGAGATTATGAATTTTCATCGATCCGACCGGTGTCCGCCGTCCCTCTTTGACGAGATAGAATTCACCGGAAACCGGTTGATCAAATTGATACCGGAACGATTCGTTGCGTTTGATTTTCAAATGAACACCTCCTGATTCCCATTATCCGTTAAAAAAGAACAATCTTCTAGCGAAATGTAGAAAATCAGGAAGGTGTTTGCATTATGCGGCCAAATCTTTCGAAGGAGCAGTCGGATGAATCCGTTTGGCAATATACATGAAGGGAGTCGCGACCCAGGCAATGACGAATTTAGCGAGATAAGTGGTGATGAAAATCTGCCACCAGATATCAAACGGTAAATTGTGAAAGGCGATCGCACAAAACGTCAATGTATCAATTAATTGACTGAGGACGGTCGAACCGGTTGTACGTAACCAAAGTTTCTTTTCCCCCGTCTTCTGACGGATTTTCGAATAGATAAAGACATCAAACAATTGTGAGACAAGGTAGGCAGACAAACTGCCGAGCGCAATCCAAGGAAGTAACCCGAATAGAAGGTTCAATGAGTTTGACATGTCTTTTGCGAGTGTGTCATTGAGCGGCGTATACAGTAAACTGTATTGCATCAATAACGTTGTCGTAATCAATGAGAAAAAGCCCATATAGACGCCTTGACGCGCGACTTTCTTCCCGTACTTTTCATTTAAGATGTCGGTCGCCAAGTAACAGCTTCCGTACACGACGTTACCTAATGTGAAAATATAAGAATAAAGTTCGACTTGTTGTGTGACTTGGATATTGGCAATGATCGTTGCGATGGCAATCCACATCATCAGACCGGTTTTGCCAAACAGACGATAACTGAGTAATAATAATCCCATCGTAATTAAAATGGAAGGAAACCATAACCATTCGTTCATGTGAGAACTCCTTTCTGAATCATACAAACCAAAATTCTACGCTGTTTTTGATTTGATGTCAAAAAAAACCGACGCCGGATTGCGTCGGTCGAATTTCAAGGGCGTTGTAGGGCGTAACGTTTACGGCGACCCTTACTGAAGTAATCGTCCTGTTTGACGAATCCGTTCGTCTTCAAAATCTGAGAAGCGATCTCTTGATGGGGAGAGGTCGGCAGGATACGGGCACGCACTTCGTAAAGAGCCAATACGTTTGACTGCTCGAGTGCCTGTTTTACCGCCTTTGTTCCAAAACCTTGTCTACTGTAAGGATCGAATACCATCAAATCAAGTTGGAAATAATGCCCCATCTTTAATAAGAGTACGCGACCGATCAACTGTTCGTCGACGAGAATATCATAGTAGAAATCTTCGGCATAACTGTGTTCGACAGAATCGAAGGCACGTTCGGTTCCTAGCTCATGGTCGTATCCTTGAATTTCCTGACGAGATAATCCGTAAGCCTGTTCGCCGTACTTTAAAAAATGTTCGAATTCAGTCTGATCTACATGACGTAGTGTTCGACGTTTTAAATCCATGACGGTGTCCTCCTCTGATCGCATTTCACTCTGCTCATTTATTATAGCGACTTGAGGAAACAAATTGCAAAAGATAGCCGGAAGGAATCACGCACCCGGAAGAAACCGGGAAGAGCGAAAAAGCAAGTTGTAAACGGATTGTGATTGTTTCATTTCATGATGAATATGGTAAAGTAATGATGTAGACAACTGTATGCTGGAAGGGGTTGGAAAATGTGTTTACAGAACGCGATGGAATCAAATTACGCTTAGAACAAATCGAACGCTTATATTCTGATTTGAATCGGGAAGCGAAACAATTGACGGAGCGGTTACGCCAACTTGACGAACAAGGGGACGAAGTCCGTCACGATCTTGCCTTAAATAAAGAAGATCGCGATCATTTGAAATCAAGTATTGACGAGACGTTGCAGGCGTTATTACAACGGACGACTGTCGATGCTAAAGTCGAACAAGAAAAACAAGAAGATTTGATTTCTAAAAAAGCACTCATCGAAGACATCGAAGGGTTATTGAAGAAAAAGAAATAAGCTGGCGCAGGCTAGCTTATTTTTTTCTGGGAGTGAAACGGATTGGATAAACAAAAAGTGATCTTGACGACATGCTTAAGACCGACAGAGGATGTGAAGATCAGAAGACAACAACTTTTTGAAACAGAACAAAACATCGACTTTGCTGTCGTAGAACGAAAAAAAATGAGTCTGCCGGCACTTCACGAGCAACATCAGCTACCCGTTCTTGTCGTGGATAAAAACCGGTTGGAGTACTATCCGTCAGGAACGGACAGTTCCTTTTTCTTTCATCCGTCCAGTGCGGTTTTTCGGATCAAACAATTCGACCGCGACGGTCATGACCCCTTGATTGCGATTGCCCGATTGCAAGAGGGGATGACAGTCCTTGATTGTACGTTAGGTTTAGGAGCGGATGCAATCATCATGAGTCATGCGGTCGGCCGGTCAGGTCAGGTCACCGGTATAGAGAGTAATCCGGTCACGGCACTGATCGTCCGGGAAGGGTTGCGGCAGTGGATTGAAGGATATTCGCCAATCGTTGAGGCGATGCGTCGGATTAACGTTCAACTGACGGAACACTTCACATACCTCAAACAATGCACGAGTAATTCGGTGGATGTGATTTATTTTGATCCGATGTTTGAAAAAACGATTTCGGAATCCACACATCTAGACGGATTACGGCAATTGGCAAACTATGAACCGTTGACAGAACATGTGTTAGCTGAAGCGAAGCGTGTCGCGCGACAAAGAATCGTCTTAAAAGCTCATTTTGAGAGTGATCTCTTTGAACGGTACGGATTTGAGCGTACGAAACGAAAGTCATCCAAGCTGCACTATGGTGTTCTTGAATTATGACAGCAAGAAACCCCTCTGAGTCAGACTCAAAGGGGTTTTATCTGTTGCTTCAAATTATTCGATGGCTTCTTTTAATTCTTCTTCCATATCGTCAAATTTATCTTGAACCGATTCAACCGGTTGCTTCGTCAAGAGACTGACAACGACAGTAAAGAGTAAGCTGGTAAAGAAACCGGGTACCATTTCATACAGTGTCGTACTGAGACCGAGTTGGACCCAGACGATAACCGTAATGGCACCTGACAGCATACCGGCTAAGGCACCTTGCTTGGTCATCCGCTTCCAGTAGAGCGAAAGCAGGATGATTGGACCAAAGGCCGAACCAAAACCGGCCCAGGCATAACCGACGAGTGATAAAATCGTAGCTGACGGGTTCCAGGCTAATACAGAACCGATGACAGCGATGACTAAGACGGCAATACGTCCTGTTAAGACTAACTGTTTATCCGTCGCTTTTTTGTTTAAGAACGTTTTATAAAAATCTTCTGTTAAGGCACTTGATGTGACGAGCAACTGGGACGAAATCGTCGACATGATTGCAGCAAGAATCGCTGCCATCAGGAATCCAGTGATATACGGGTGGAACAGGACGTCAGAGAAGCGGATAAAGACCGTCTCCGGATCACCTAGACCGTTGCCTTGTCCTTCAAAATAAGCAATTCCGACAAGTCCTGTCATCATGGCACCAAGAATCGAGATAAACATCCAACTGATGCCGATCCGACGTGCATTTTTCAAGTCTTTGACTGAACGAATGGCCATAAAACGAACAATGATGTGCGGTTGTCCGAAGTAACCAAGTCCCCATGCGAGGAATCCGATGATTCCGAGGAATGTCGTTCCTTTCAATGGATCAAACAAAGTAGGGTCTAAGTTTTCAGCGTAGCTGTAGGCCCCGTCAATCCCGCCGACATCTGTCAACGCGACGACTGGTACTAGAACAAGCGCGATGAACATGATACAACCCTGGACGAAGTCGGTCCAACTGACTGCGAGAAAACCGCCAAACAATGTGTAGGCGACAACGACCGCAATCGTCAAGAGCATACCATAGTGGTAATCAAAGCCGAATGAGCTTTCAAACAATTTCCCGCCGGATACGATACCAGCTGATGTGTAGAACGTGAAGAATACGATAATGACGACTGCTGAAACCGTCCGTAAGACACGTGATGTATCTTTGAAACGATTTTCTAAGAAATCGGGAATCGTAATCGAGTCATTTGCCATTTCCGTGTAGAGACGAAAACGTGGCGCTAAAATCAGGTAGTTCACGTAACATCCGATCAGTAATCCTAAAGCAAGCCATAAAGCGGATACGCCAGTGGCATACATGGCACCAGGTAATCCCATCAACATCCAACCACTCATGTCGGATGCTCCGGCGGATAGAGCCGTAACACCGGGTCCTAAATCCCGACCGCCTAACATATAATCTTCTGTGTTTGTCGTTCGCTTGTAGGCAATGTAACCGATAGCAAGCATCATGACCAGATACAAGCTGATAGAAATCCATTCTTGCGTCATAACAATAAATCCTCCAATTTCAACTTTTTTTGCGCTGTTCATATCTTCGTCAAAATAAGCACAATCGATTCGTTCCCCACGTTACAAGGTCTAAAACAACAACGCAAGTCTTCACAAAGTCGTTAAAAGCGGCGTCAGCCCTCGTCCATCAAGGGGTTGGGACGGTTTTCGTCCCTGTTAAAGTTTAAACTTTCTGAATTCAGTCTTATGAACGTAACATGAAAGAAAAACCGTTGAAATAAATAACAGTGTAAAAAACGATACAATAGGAACTTTGTTTGCATGAAAAAACGATTCAAATGACGTGAAAGTCACTTGAATCGCGGGGTTCATCACTCTTAATCCGTAAAGACAATCGCTTCATAAGCCGTTCGAAGACGATTGAGTGCTTCATCCAATTGACTGCGCGGACATCCGAAGTTCAATCGCTCAAAGGCTGAAGCATTTTTTCCAAATGGTTGTCCGTGCGTCAAGGCGAGACCGGCCTGTTCCACTAACCATTCCGCCCGTTCCTTCGAATCAAACGGAAGTGCTCGGCAGTCAATCCAAAGCAGGAAGGTCGCGTCCGGCGCAACGACGGTGAGACGTGGCATTTCTGTTTGAATCCGCTTGACGGCATAGTTCCGGTTGTTCTCAAGATAAAGCAGCAATTCCCGTAACCACGCTTCACTTTCGGGGTCAGTATAAGCAGCAATGATGGCTGTCGCTGCAAAAGCATTAGGATGGACAAAGTTTGCCTGCTGTACCTGCTCGATTTTGAGTCGCAAGTCGACATTCGGTACAATCAGATAAGATGCATACAATCCCGGGATGTTAAATGTTTTAGAAGGTGCACTGACTAATATCACCTGATCATAATCAAAGGCAATGATCGGGTGATGGGTCGCTTCGGAAAACAGCAGGTCAGCGTGGATTTCATCCGATAACACATAGACGCCGTATTGTTTAGCGAGTGCAACCAACCGTTGCAATTCATCATAACTGAATACACGACCGGTCGGATTATGCGGATTACATAAAATAATCATGCGGGCGGTCTTCATTTGTTGTTCCAGCATGGAAAAGTCGATCTCATACCGGTCATTTTGCAAGCGGAGCGGATTTTCAATTAAACGTCGTCCGTTTGCTTCAATCACATAATGGAAAGGCGGATAGACCGGAGTCTGGATGATGATTTCGTCGTTTTCTTCAGTCAAGGCCAATACACTGTGTGCGAGGGCGGGCACAACACCGTTCGAATAAAGAATCGTCGCCGGATCAACCGATTGATTGTAACGTTTTTCAAACCAATGCTGAATCGCGTGTTTTGCTTCTTCTTCGAACAGAGAGTAGCCGAAGTTGCCGCTTGCAGCCCGTTTCGTCAAGGCTTTCGTAATGGAGTCGGCTGGGCGGACGTCCATATCCGCAACCCACATCGGAATTAGTTCATCCGATCCGAACAACTGTTTTAAACCATCCCATTTGACGGAACCGGTTTGTCTTTTTTCCAAAATTTCATCGAACATATGCTCATTCATTCTGATCAGTCCTTTCTCTAAAAAAGTTACCATATCTTCACAGTACCGAATGCCTCTTATTTCGGCAAGCTGGAAAAATAGAGGTTTTAAAAAATGAGCCCATGGGAAAACTCAATATCGTACACAAAAAAAAGGACGGGGTGGATTTTATGTTACATTCAAAAGTGTTAGTAGGACGATCACCAGAAGAACTCGAAGAACGACTTAACCAATTCTTTGAGGAAAACGGTGTCGGTTCAAATTCAATCATCACACTCAAATTCTCGACATTCGTCGCATCGAAAGCGGATGAACATTATTCTGTGCTGATTGTCTTTGATAACTCATTAACTAAAACAGTCCTTTAATGTATCATCAAAACGGTTAGGGGAAAGGGTTCCTCTAACCGCTTTTTTTCTATATTTGTGAAAAAGTTGAATTTCATATTGGATTACGTTATACTAATATTAGAAAAAACAGGCTTCCGTAGGTTAATGGCAGACCTCAGCAATGGTAATGCTGCAGTGCGAGTTCGATTCTCGCCGGAAGCATCAAAATAAACAGGTCTTCCGTCACAAGTCAATCACTTGAACGGGAGGCCTGTTTTTTTGTCCAGAACAGGAACAGATTGTGAAGGAGACATCCATGAATCAATTAAATGTTTCGATTGGTAACGAAATCAAACGGATCCGGCAAGAGCGGAATTGGACACAATCCGAACTATGTCAGGGAATTTGCAGTCAGGCAGAAATCAGTAAAATCGAGAATGGACGCAACTCACCCACGGTTGATTTGTTGCAACAAATTGCAGAACGTCTTAAAATACCAATCTCTTTCTTGTTCGAAAATCAGAAGCAAGAAGAAAGTGTAAAAAAATTAGACCATACATTGCTTCGATTGACTAGAGAAGGAAATTATGAGCAGATTCGATCGTACAAAATGATTACTGAAGATAGATTTGAAGAGACAATTTTGTTGTTGAAATATTATCAAATCATCAGTGACTATCGCTTAAACAATTTTGATCATAGGACAACATCCGTCCAACTTTCTCGATTAATTGAACAGAATGACATTAAATATAGTTATCCGGATTTATATTTAAGAACAAAAATGGGAATAGCAATTCTATACGCAGAAAATCAGGAGTATAAACAATCTGAAAAACTATATAAAGAGTTAGAAGAGACTCACTTTGATTTTAGTAATGAAAAAGTAGTAGGTCAGCAATTGAAAATCACTTATAATCATGCGAAACTGTTGTTTAAAATGGGAGACTTAGAAAAAAGTTTAACTGTTACATTAAAAGGTATTCGTTATAGTGTACTGCTAACAGATACTTCTTACATTGCACACTTTTATTATCAACTGGGTGAAGTTTTAGAAGAAATGTACGGGGATAATAAGGAAACGTGTCAAAGCTATGTCATTGCATATGAATTATTTAAAGCATTTCATATGAATCGATATGCTAATACCGTTAAAAAAAGTAAAACAAAATTTTTGTGACGAAATAAACTATGATGAATACTGACTAAAAGGGCTGTTTATTACATGACTTCACTCTCTAACTTGATTGGAAATCAATTAAGACGAATCCGGCTTGAACAACGATTTACTCAACAAGAAGTTTGTCAAAATATTTGTAGCCAAGCGGAATTAAGTAAAATTGAGCAAGGAAAAGTATCTCCAACAATCGAAACGATTCAAAAAATCGCAAATCGATTAAATATTTCGATTCTACAATTATTTGAGGAAGACACGCAAATGATGTTATTCCAAGAATATGATTATGAATGGACAAAACTCTATCGTAGTCAAAAATTTGATGACCTTATTGGTTCTGTTAAAGAAATTTTTAATACAAAGATAAATACGTCGATATATCTACTTGCTAAATATTTTGAACTGATTGGATTAGAAGGCAGAAAATCAATAGATTACCGATCGTGTATTTCAGAATTATCCTTTTTAACAGACCAGGAAGAAGTATGGTATGAGTCACCTTTAATGTATGTAAGAATTAAATTAGCTATCGCAAACTATTATTATTTGAATGATCAGTTTGTGCACTCAAGAAAAATTTACGAAACATTACTAGCGATGGACTATAATACGGAAGAATTAAAAAGCTTACGAATTAAAATACTGTATAATCATGCGCAACAATTATTTTTTCAAGGATACTATCGAGACGGAATGATAGTCACAGAATCAGGAATTTCTGAGAGTATAGAACGAAAAAATTCTTCTTTTTTAGGACACTTTTATTATCAACGTGCAAATTTCAAAGAAAAATTAAATTTTGATCTTCAAACAGTAAAAGAGGACTATTCCATGTCGTATACTTTGTTCACTGCACTTAATTTGGATCGTTACGTTGAGATTGTAGAAAAAGGAAGAAATGAGTATTTATTGTTTAAGTTCTTATGAGGTTTAATCAAGGGAGACAATTAATGAATTCACTACCGGTATCGATTGGAAATGAAATCAAACAGATTCGTAAAGAAAAAAGAATGACACAAAAAGAATTGTGCGACGGGATATGTAGCCAGGCAGAAATCAGTAAGATTGAAAATGGGCGTAACTCGCCAACGATTGATTTATTACAACAAATTGCGAAACGATTACGTGTACCCCTGTCAATGTTATTTCGTGATCAATACAAAAGTGAAGAATTCCGTGAATGTGACCGACTCCTTACCGGCTTGTTTCGAAGCCAGCAGTTTGATGAGTTAATAAATCAAACTGAGAAAATAAAAAGTCAGTCAACAAACAAGGAAATATTACTGTTGTTGGAGTATTTTGAAATTATTTGTAGTGAGAGAACTCAAAAAATAGATTTTCGATCAAGCATTTCTCGATTAGTGCATTTAACGGATACAGAAGAAGTTTGGTTCGAATCACCTCAAATGTATCTGCGAATCAAGATGGCAATTGCTAATTTTTACTTTGAAAACAAACAATTTGTTCACTCGGAAAGTGTTTTTGAAGACGTCTTAAGTCTGAAATTTGATACGATTGAATTAAAGAAAGCTAGAATTAAAATCATTTACAACCATGCTCAGCAACTGTCATTTCAAAAGAATTATGAAAAAGGTCTTCAAGTAGTAGCGACTGGAATCCAGGAAAGTCTTGCATTGGATGATGCTTCATTTTTAGGACATTTTTATTTTCAGCGCGGCTATTTCACTAAAAAAACAAATGGTAATATAAATGATGTTAAGCGAGATTTTACACTTTCCTATAGTCTGTTTAAAGCCTTTGAGATGCCAAGCTATGAACAGCTTGTCATAGATAGCCACGAAAAGTTTTTACTCTACAGATTTTAAAATGTTTCCCCGGCCTTCTCACATGCGGAGAGGGCTTTTTTAGTGAGTTCATCCGCGCGGTCCGGATATTGTTGGTGGCCTTCCAAAATGATCGTTTGAACATCTTCAATGCCGAAGAAACGGAGTATGTCGAGCATGTAACGAACGGCATGTTCGGAGTCCGCTTTATCGGATGTCGAATAGTCACCGCCGCGTGAATGCAGCAACAACACTTGTTTTCCTTTCACCAATCCGATCGATCCTTCTGCCGTATAACGGAATGTCTGACCGGCTTGCGCCAGATAGTCCATATAGTTATGGAGGGGAGCCGGAACGGTCAAGTTCCACATCGGGAAAGAGAAGACGATTTTGTCCGAGTCGAGAAATCCGGTCAGGTATTCTTGTAATTTTCCGATCGGAACATCGTCATCGGCATCTACCGATTCCCCGCGAAACAGTTTAGCGGCAGCGGAAGCGAGGCGTAAATCAAAAAAAGGTAACCGTTCCTCAAATAAATTGAGAACGACGATTTCGTCCTCCGGATGATGTGTCCGGTAGCTTGAAAGAAAGGCTTCATTCATATGGGAGCTGATCCCTTTCTTTTGATGGGTACTGTCATTGGCTTCGATAAATAAAAGACGGCTCATGATTTAACACTCCTTTCAATCTTTATTAGTCAATTACCCGAATGAAGACTTCTTTAGACGTGAGGAATTAAAACCAAATCAATGGAGGAATTAGGTTTTAATTCCAACTCGATAAGGAAAAGAAGAGGACGAAGTCACGGGAAGGAGAGAAGATTATGAAGGCACATGAACGTCCTTCATCGACGAATTTTCACTACCATCGCGAAGTAAACGCCAATTACCAGCTGTTCGGAATGATTATTTTTGTGCTGACTAGCTGTGGTTCCATTTTATATATCTTCTCGAGCAACATCAGTTCGTCTGGATTGCAGTGGTCTGAAGTGTGGCGTGCTTTTTTGATTTTTATTGTGGGTGGTGTACAGTTTCTGATTGGGAAAAGCAGTCTTAGCGACCGATGGAAACCGCATATGATGTCGAGTGTCTTCTTATTGATCCCGTTCATCAACTATCCGTATATAAACAATGGGGCACAGACTGTGTGGGCCGCATCGTTGTTATTTGTATTGGCCTCCCTGGTCGTCATTAACCGGACGATGTTACTGTATGCGACGGCAATCAGCGTTTTATCACTCCTGTACGTCTGGTTAAAAGCACCGGCAGGCATGTCAAACTTCAGTTCAACGGATCATATCGCACGGATCGGACTGATTTTGATTGCTACACTGATCAGTCTGTTGATTCATAGACAGTATGTTTCACGGCTGGAACGAAACATCGACTACTTAGCTCGATTGAAGGAACAAGCATTTTTTGATTCGGTCACGGAACTGGCGAACCGGTCTTTTTTTGTGATTGAAACGGAAAAAAAAGCGGTCGTGGGAGATATCATCTGTCTGATTGATTTGGATGATTTCAAGACAGTCAATGATGCATTCGGTTACCGAACGGGAGACCGGACGTTGCATATCATCGGAAAACGGTTGATGACGCGTTTTTCCGATTGTATCGTCGCTAAAGCGAGTGGAAGTGCCTTTTTATTACATGCGACGTCCGCGCAACCGGATCAGTTATGCGATGAGATTTTAGCCAGTATTTCTGAACGTGTCCAAATCGATTTTAAGCAAATCAATGTAACGGCAAGCATCGGGGTGTCATTCGTTAACGGGGAATCGATTGATCATGTCATCAATGATGCCGAGATTGCTTTATTTACAGCAAAGTCAAATCGTAAAAATACGTTTGCGATCACGGATCAGGTGACTCAAAATGAACGCAAACGAGCCATGCAACTGACACGTGATCTGTATGATGCTGATCTTGACCGGGACTTTTTCGTATTGTTTCAACCGCAAGTCAGCGCAACTAATCACTGCATCACGGGTGCAGAAGCACTAGTCCGGTGGAATCATCCGAAATACGGGTTGATTTCTCCGCTGGAATTCATTCCGTTGGCAGAACGGACACGATTCATCGAAACACTTGGAGGATGGGTAATGCGTAAAGCCTGCCTGCAAGGTCAGCAATGGTTGGAACAAGGACGAAAACCAATCACGATTGCCGTTAATGTCTCGCCTTCGCAGTTGCGTCAAGAAGACTTTACCGAAAAGGTATTGGAGATTTTACGATCAACCGGTTTTCCGCCTTACTTATTGGAAATCGAAATGACAGAACATATTTTTATCGAAGGAATGGCACAAATAATCGAGACATTAAATGAATTGCATCTCCACGGGATCCGGATTGCGCTTGACGATTTTGGAACCGGCTTTTCTTCGATGCAGACGCTCGTCGAATTACCTTTTGATCAGTTGAAAATTCCGAAAGAGATTGTCCGGGCGGCGATTGACTCGGAAGAAAAACGAGCCATCGTCAAGATGATCATTCAATTAGGAGATCGGTTGAAGATGACGATTGTCGCGGAAGGAATCGAAGCGATGGTGGAAGCGGAACTTTTGACAGGGTTAGGGTGCCAGACGCTTCAAGGCTATTTGTTCCATAAACCATTGGAAGCACTATCCGTCGAACCATTGCTCGACCAAAAAGCTTGAACTACCTCCACCAACGCTATGCTAAGAGGTGAAGGATTCCTGAGTTATCCGACCTATTGGTCTGAAATTTATCAAGCTAACCCCGTCGTCCCGACGGTTGGATTTTAATCTTGTCAGTTTCTTTTGTGCGGACGCTTACTCTGCTTGGTTTTCGCTACTTCGGTCATCTGCAAGGTGAACGTTGAAGATTTTACGTGACAGACGAACTTCCAGTCACAACCCTATACCTTCAGTTTTCAAAGAACACGACGTATTGTTTTTTTCCTGGTTTTAAGTGTTTTCAAACCGAAAACGTCGGGCAATTGACGTGTCGTAAGACACGCCTTGCCCGAAGGCGATTCATCTCCCACCTACGCTGGGCTTTGTCCGAGACACTTAGAGGTGAGAGTATTCTCGCCTAATTTTGATAAAAAAAGCTCAACCTGTTTTCTACAGACGTCCTCGTGACGAAAGTGAAAAACGGTTGAGCTTTTTTACGTTATAGATAGCGGGCGAAACGCCGTTCGAGCATTTCTTGTCCGGCGGCGATGACGGCACAGATTCCCCAGTAGATGAAGGCGATGACAAAATAAACTGTCATGTAGTCAAACTCCCGTCCGCCGACGATTTTTGCCCGTTGAAAAATCTCCGGCACCGTAATCATGGCAGCGAGCGAAGAGGCTTTTACCAAATCAAGAAGGACATTTGATAACGGGGGGATTGCCAGGCGGACGGCCTGCGGCAAGATAATGCCGACGAACACACGGTATCTGGAAAGCCCGAGCGATTGTGCCGCTTCTTGTTGCCCGCGATCAACGGACAAAAGTGACGAACGAATGATTTCAGCCATATAGGCAGCACTGTTCAGACTGAAACCGGCAATGGCAGCGGTTAAGGCATCGAGTTGAATGTTGATGACCGGTAAACCAAAGTAAAACATGAATAATAAGACGAGAATCGGTACACCGCGCATGAAGGAGATGTAGAGAGTGGCGACTGTCCGTAACAAACGTGATGCAGATAAGCGTGCCAAAGCAAGCAATAAGCCAAGTCCAAGACCAATCAACATGCTGAGTATCGAAATCCAAAGCGTATGACCGAGCCCTCCTAAGATGTAGGGAAACGCTTCTTTTGCTAATTCCGGGTTAAAGACAGACCGCCATTCAATCTCAGAGAAACTGTTCAATTCACGTCGACGAGCGTCGTCTTGACATCAGGCATTTTCGAGACGTCTTTGTTGGCATAGAATGTCTTCGACAATTTGGCGAGCGTGCCGTCTTCTTTCATTTCATCGATTTCAGCATTGATGTTCGACTGTAACTCTTTGTTGTCCAAGTCCATGATGAGTCCGACTTGGCTTGGGTTATAGGCAATATCAGGGTGAATCGTGATGTCGAAATCTTTGAAGAAGTCGACGGCAAGGCTCTGGAGATAATAATCGTTTAAGATGACGTCCGTCCGTCCGTTAGAGACATCACGTAAATATTGATCATTCGTGGCATTATCATATGTGACTTCCTTGGCACCGTATTTCTTGGCCACTTGCATGTACGTTGTCGTCGCTTCTCCAGCTGCTTTTTTCCCTTTTAAATCTTCGAGGGACTTGATGCCGGATAAATCACTTTTACGGACGATCGCTGTCCCGTACGTATATTTGTAAGGTTTAGAGAAGGCAAACTTTCCTTTACGTTCTTCCGTAATCGTAATATCGTTGGCCGCTAAATCCACTTGACCGGTGTTCACACTTGTCAGCATTCCGTCGAAAGACATTTCTTTGAAGGCGACTTTTAAATCAAGACGTTTTGCGATTTCTTTGACGACTTCGACATCAAACCCGGTCAATTTGTTACTTTTTTCTTCGTGGAAAGATGTCGGATAAAGGGTACCTGCTGTTGCAACGGTCAAGGTTCCTTCTTTTTTAATTTTATCGTATGCGGTCATTTGTTTTTCTTCCTGACCACATGCACTAAGGACCAGGGCCGTTCCTGCAATCAAGAGACCCGTCCATTTTACAGAGTTTTTCATTTTAATATTCTCCTTTTCCAAACAAGCACTGATAATTTATTTTCTATTTAAAAATACCACGGAAAAAGGAATTACGGCAAAAATGAACAGCCTCTTAAAAAATATTTTATTCAAAAAAATTATTCATCTATATGTAAGCGTTATCATCATGATGAAACGGTCTATCAAGGGATGAGAGAACTCAAATTTTGGAAATATACATGGTAGCGAATAAACATAAAAGAGTGTAAAGTATATTTTAACAGAATATACAGAAAATTTAGAACGGTTAGGAGCGTGGTAACATGTCATTTCATCAAATACCGCAGCGGCAAGGACTTTATGATCCGAGACAAGAACACGATGCGTGTGGAATCGGGGTTTATGCTCATCGGACGGGACGAGCCAGTCATGAAATCGTTCAAAACGCCTTGAAGATGTTGTGTCAGATGGAACATCGGGGAGGACAAGGAAGTGATGCGAAAACCGGCGACGGAGCCGGCATCCTCACGCAAATACCAGATCGTCTCTTCCGTCAAGCCTTACGAAATGTCCATCTGCCGCGCAGTGGGGACTACGGGGTCATGATGATGTTTTTACCGCGGGAAGACCGGTTGCGTCAACGGTTGGAACGGACTTTGGAATCAATCATCCTATCAGAAGGACAACGCTTGATCGAATGGCGGACGGTCCCGGTCACGAACACTGTGATTGGAGAAAAAGCCCGTCAAACGGAACCTGTTATCCGGCAATGCTTCATTGAGGCAAACAAAGTGGAAGGACTGGCGTTCGAACGGGCATTGTTCCTGATTCGCCGCTTATTTGAACGAGAAGCGGAGCAGCTTGGCATTGAACACTACGTCTTAAGCAGCTCAAGCGAAACGATCGTTTACAAAGGACTTGTGACAACCGATCAGCTTGGTTTATATTTTGATGATTTACAGGATGAACGGTATCAGTCCGGCTTTGCGATCGTTCACTCGAGATTCAGTACGAACACGTTTCCGAGCTGGAAACGTGCCCATCCAAATCGTTATTTAATCCATAACGGTGAAATCAATACACTACAAGGAAACGTCCGGGCGATGCGGAGCCGTGAAAACGGGTTGGCCAAGACGACGTACGGCCGTCGGGCGAAAGATGTCCTGCCAATTTTGGACGAATCGGGCAGCGATTCCTCGATGCTGGATAATGCGTTCGAGTTTTTGTATCTGTCCGGATTGACGCTTGCGGAAACCGCCTTGATGCTAGTACCGGAACCGTTTGAACACGCAGAGGTGCGACCGGCAAAACGGGCCTATTACGAATACCACAGCAGCATGATGGAGCCGTGGGATGGACCGTCGGCGATTGTCTTCACGAATGGGAAACAGATTGGCGCGACACTTGACCGGAATGGTCTGCGACCGGCACGGTATATGATGATGCGGGATGGTCATTTTATGTTGTCTTCCGAATCCGGTGTCTTACCAATTGCGGAACACGATATTTTATTTAAGAAACGGCTTGTTCCGGGAGAGCTGCTACTGCTTGATTTTGCATCCGGTCAATTGATTTCAGATGAAGAGGTTAAGCGTGAACTGGCGATGCGTCATCCGTATGCCGAATGGTTGGCAGAAGAAATGATTGCATTACCGGCAGACGTCAGAACGGAAGAGGTCTCGAATCTCGGAAAGTTACAACGTTTATTCGGTTATACACGGGAAGACATCGACCAATATTTGATTCCGCTCGTGGAAGAGAAAAAAGATCCGTTAGGGGCGATGGGAACGGATATCCCGCTCGCTGTCTTAAGTGAACGACCGCAATCCTTGTTCCGCTACTTCAAACAGTTATTCGCACAAGTGACGAATCCGCCGATTGATGCATTGCGGGAACAAATCGTCACGTCGACGATGACCTGGCTTGGTCAGCAAGGGGAATTGTTGACACCGAACCGGCAGAATTGCCGTCGGATTCGTCTCGCCTCACCGGTTCTCACGCCAGCGGAAGCAGCGGCGCTCAAACAGACGAAACTTGCCCACAAGACACTTTCGACAGTGTTTGACGGTCAGCTGGAGGAAGCGCTCGAAGCGTTACTCGAGCAAGCTGTCCATGCGGTCCGGGGAGGCTGTGAACTGTTGATTCTTTCTGACCGGAATGTCCGGCCGGGTGCTGTACCAATGCCGATTCTGCTTGTCACGAGCGCCATTCATCACCATTTGATCCGGGAAGGGTTACGGACGAAAGCCAGTTTGATCATCGAAGGCGGCGAAGTCCGGGAAGTCCATCATTTTGCCGCCTTAGTCGGATACGGAGCCGATGCCATTCATCCGTATCTCGTCTATGCGACGTTACAGGATGCGGTTGACGAAACGATGCCGGATTATGCCGAACGATACCGGTCGGCAGTGACGGAGGGTGTGGTCAAAGTCATGTCAAAGATGGGCATTTCGACGGTCTTCAGTTACCGCGGGGCTCAAATTTTCGAAGCGGTCGGTATTTCCGAAGAGGTCATCGACCGGTACTTCACGGGAACCGTCTCGCAACTCGACGGTTTGACCTTGGCATTGATTGAACAAGAAGCACTTCGTCAACATGAAGAAGGAGTCAAGCGGACACGGCTTGAGTCCGGCAGCGTTTTCCGCTATCGCCATGACGGCGAACATCATGCCTTCAACCCGGCAACGATTCATCTGTTGCAACATGCCTGCCGGACCGGACGGTATGATTTGTTTAAAACCTATTCTTCGCGGATCCAGGAAGAACCGGCGACGTTTTTACGTCACCTGATGTCTTTCCGGGAAACGACTCCGATTCCGCTTGCCGAAGTGGAACCGGTCAGTGAAATCGTCAAATATTTCAAGACAGGAGCGATGTCTTACGGTTCGCTGTCGAAAGAAGCACACGAAACGTTAGCCGTCGCGATGAACCGGCTCGGCGGTAAAAGCAACAGCGGGGAAGGCGGCGAAGAAGAGGAACGATACCAGTTAGATGAAAACGGGGATTCGCGGATGAGCCGGATCAAACAGATTGCATCCGGACGATTCGGTGTCACGAGTGATTATCTTGTCCATGCCGACGAACTGCAGATTAAGGTGGCGCAAGGGGCGAAGCCGGGAGAAGGCGGACAGCTGCCGGGTGAAAAAGTTTATCCGTGGATTGCGCGTGTCCGTGCCTCGACACCGGGTGTCGGATTGATTTCACCTCCGCCGCACCATGATATTTATTCAATCGAGGATTTGGCGCAGCTGATTCATGACTTGAAACGCGCGAATGACCGGGCGCGGATCAGTGTCAAACTGGTCGCAAAAGGCGGTGTCGGAACGATTGCTGCCGGCGTCGCCAAAGGACTGGCCGATGTCATCGTCATCAGCGGTCATGACGGGGGAACCGGTGCTTCACCGAAGACCAGCATTCAGCATACGGGATTACCGTGGGAACTGGGTTTGGCCGAAACCCATCAAACACTGGCCTTAAACGGATTACGGGACCGTGTCGTTTTGGAAACGGACGGAAAGTTATTGACGGGACGCGATGTCGTCATCGCTGCGATGCTCGGTGCCAATGAATACGGCTTTGCAACGGCACCGTTAATTGCCGTCGGTTGCATCATGATGCGGGCCTGCCATCTCGATACATGTCCGGTCGGCGTGGCAACACAAGATCCGAAGCTTCGTGAGAAATTTACAGGGTCAGCGGATCATGTCGTTCACTTCATGGAATTTGTCGCCGAAGAAGTCCGCGAATATTTAGCGCAACTCGGTGTAAGACGGTTAGCCGATTTAGTCGGCCGGACGGATCTGTTGCAATCATCGGACCGGTTAAAGACGCACTGGAAAGCAGCCAGTCTCGATTTATCCCGCCTGTTCGTCATGCCGGGATATTCACCCGAAAACCGGCAGTACCAGGAGCATCACGTCTCAGCTTCTTTTGACGGGCGTGAACTGGAAACGCTCATCACGGATCAATCGTTTACAGAACAACAAACCTTTACCTTCCCGGTCACCAATACGGACCGGGCAATCGGAACGAATACCGGATCCCGTTTGACACGGCTGTATGGAGCGATGGGGCTTCCGACGGATCGGTTAACGCTCAATCTGACGGGTTCAGCCGGTCAAAGTCTTGGTGCATATATCCCGCGTGGTATGACATTAAATGTGTCGGGAGATGCCAACGATTATGTCGGTAAAGGATTATCCGGCGGGGTCATTGCCGTGCGCCCGCAGGCAAAATCCAGTTTCGTCTCCTCGGATCAGGTCATCATCGGAAATGTGGCACTGTACGGGGCAACGAGTGGAGAGCTTTACGTCAACGGTCAGGCCGGGGAACGATTCGCTGTCCGGAACAGCGGAGCGACAGCAGTCGTCGAAGGAATCGGCAACCACGGTCTCGAGTATATGACGGGCGGAAGTGTCGTCATATTAGGAGATGTCGGACTGAACTTTGCCGCCGGAATGTCCGGCGGCGTCGCGTACGTCTTACCGAAAGATGTCACCCGTTTTGAGGCCCGGATCAACCGGGAGCTTGTCGTAACGGGAGCCGTTTCGGACCCTGAAGAGGCAACCCGCTTAAAAACATTCATCGAGCGGCATGTCGCCCGGACGAACAGTGAACAAGGTCATGCGATTTTAGCAAACTGGGATCATGTCCTCAGCTCATTCATTCGTGTCATTCCGTCGACATATCAAGCGGTGACGACTTTAATGGCGGGATATGCGCAACAGGGACACAATACGGAAGAAGCGATGCTGTTGGCATTTGAAACGCATATCGGACGCGGAACAGGAGGGAAACAATGAAGAGACGGGATCAATTCATGAACGTTCCCCGCCAGGCAGGCAAGGAACGTGACAGCAGTGAACGAATTGGTGATTTTAACGAGTATAAAGAACGTTTTTCTGAAACGGAAGCTTCGGAACAGGCGAGCCGTTGTATGGATTGCGGGACACCGTTTTGCCATGTCGGTGAGACGTATGGTCAAGTCAAAATCGGTTGTCCGGTCTACAACTTAATTCCTGAGTGGAACGTACTGGTCGAACAGGGCAACTTCCAGGAAGCCCTTGAACGGCTGCAGGAAACGAATAATTTTCCTGAATTCACGGGCCGGGTCTGTCCCGCGCCCTGTGAAGGATCGTGTACGCTGTCCATCAATGAACCTGCTGTCACCATTAAACAGATCGAACGGACCATTATCGATATCGGTTTTGAGAACGGGTGGGTCCAACCGCGTATTCCGTCAGTCAGAAGCCAGCACCGGATTGCGATTGTCGGTTCTGGTCCGGCCGGCTTAGCGGCAGCCGATCAATTGAATCAAGCAGGGCATCACGTGACCGTCTTTGAACGGGAAGATCAAGTCGGCGGTCTGTTGACGTACGGGATTCCGGCGATGAAGCTTTCAAAAGATATCGTCGCCCGCCGTGTCCGGTTGCTTGAAACGGAAGGCATCACATTTAAAACCGGCGTCACGATTGGTCTCGACGTCTCACTGGATCAACTGGAAGCCGATTACGATGCCGTCATCCTCTGTGTCGGTGCAACCGAGCCCCGCAAAATACCGGACGCACCGGGTCAGGGCGTCGGATACGCGATGGACTATTTGACGAGTGTGACACGGCAACTCCTGACCGGACAATCTTTGATTGACCTGCATGATACACGGGGGAAAGATGTCCTTGTCATCGGAGGCGGAGATACAGGCGCCGACTGTGTGGCGACGGCACTGCGGCAAGGTTGCCGCTCCGTCGTTCAGTTCGGCAAACACGAGATGCCGGGCTCAACACGGACAGCGGACAATATGTGGCCGGATACACCGAACCTGTTCACTCTCGATTACGGGTATGAGGAAGCACACGTGCAGTTTGGTCGCGATCCCCGGGAATACTTGATTGCGATCGAGCGTTATACGACGGATGAAGCAGGCCGATTGACCGGTGTCTGGACGATTTATAATGACAAAATCCGTCATGCCGACGGACGGGTGGAGTTTCAGAAGCTTCCCGGAACCGAAAAATATTATCCGGTTGATACAATGTTGATTGCCATCGGCTTCAGCGGCGTCGAGCAGGATGTTCTGCGGCACCTACCGGTTGCGTCACAAAACGGTAAGATTAAAACGATGGCATATGCGACCGACCGATCGGGGGTCTTTGCCGCCGGCGACGCCCGTCGTGGTCAGTCCTTGATTGTTTGGGCGATCCGCGAAGGACGGGAAGTCGCTGAAAAAGTCGAACAACATCTTTTAACCGTGCATAAACAAACCGGGTGACCCGGATTAGACATGGAAAACGTTCGAACCTCCTCAGGCGGGAGATTCGAACGTTTTTTTGATCTGTCAGGAATTTTGGACAAGATTAAAAAAAGAAATTAAATAAACCGGTTTATCATCGCCCCGTTTTTAAGCGCTTTCAGATAGGATAAAAGGGAAGGGGTGAATAGGATGGATATGATGACCATTATCTTTGTCTGCGACTCGGGCCTAGTCAGCAGTGTCATGGGGGCAAAAGTCTTACGGGATCGATTACAAAAAGAGCGATTATCTGTCACGGTTGAAACGTGCCGGGCCAAAGAAATTCCGGCAGATGTCAGCTTTCTGGTCGGTCCCCGGCAAATCGTTGTAAATCTTCCGGTTAATGCCTCGTGTCGGGTATTTGCCATTGATCATTTGTTGGCAACGGCATCCTATGATTTTTTAATTGAGACCATTAGAAATGAGTTGATGCAAAGTGACTGATTTTACGGCCCGTGAGCGAGAAATCTTGTTTTATTTACTGACGAAATCAGAACCGGTTCAGATTCAGGAAATCGCAGAAGCACTCGAAACTTCGGAACGGACGATTCAACGGGAACGAGACCGGCTTGGGCAAACCGTAGCACCGTTTCAGTTGGAACTGGTTTATGTACGGGGGCGCGGTTTACAGCTGAATGGGGATGAGGGACAGAAGCGGGAACTGCGTGAAGCGCTATTGTTATCCCATCGTCAGTTACCCTCAGCGGAAGACCGGCAAGTCGAACTCGCATACCGCCTTTTGCAGGAACAAGGAATGATCAAACTGCAGGCTTTGGCACATGCCATGTACATCGCGCCAAGTACGATCAGTCAAGATTTAGAACGGATTGATGAATGGTTCTGTCAGTATGCACTGGAATTAAAACGTAAAAAGGGGTTAGGGGCTGAAGTCATCGGCGAAGAAATCAACAAACGACGGTTGCTGGTCTCGTTGATTTTTACGCAATGGGATGTCTTGTCCTTTTACCGGTTCCTGCAAGGTCATGTCGATCAACTGCCGCATCTGCTTCAGATTCAGCAGCGGGAGTGGATTGAAGCGATTAACCAATCGTATGCCGTGATTGCTCCTTTGACGAAACAGCAGGATATCAGTGATCGACTTCTCATGCGGGCGACGCTGAGTTTAGCCGTTCAAGCGATTCGGATGGACCAGTTTCCGATGGTCTATGAATTAAAAGCATATCCGCTCGAAGTCTTGCATCACGTCGATACGCTACAGCAACGGTTGCCGTACCCCTTATCGATTGCCGAGCGGCAATGGATTTCTGAAGAGTTGCGGAATTTTCAACAAGATCAGCTGGAGACCGGCGAAGAACTGGTTATTCGTCTGCGTGTCAAACGACTGATCGAACAGGTCTCCTTATTGTACGGAGAAGGTTTCACAGAGGACCGGGCGCTCGAACACGGGTTGGTCAGTCACATCATGTCGTATACGAAACAAAACATCGTGAATCCGTCTTATGTCATTAAACAGATCGAACGGGAGTACCCGCGTTTGTTTGACGCTGTTAAACAAGCCGCTGAATTCGTCTTCAACGATCAAACGTTTGCGGATTATGACTTAGCCTTTTGGGTGATGCACTTTGGCGCTGTTTTAAGTAAACCGTTGCCGAAAACACCCTACCGTGTACTCGTCGTCTGTTCGGCGGGACTCGGATCGTCGAAATTACTGATGAACCGGTTACGGCAGGAATTTACCGAACTCGAGCAAGTCGAAAGTTCGTCTCTCTTTGGCATTGGACGTCTCCAACTGAAGGATTATGACTTTGTGTTATCGACGGTGCCGTTGCCGGACATTAGTCAACCGCATCTGCTCGTCAATCCGTTACTGCCGAAAGAAGAAGTTGACCGAATCCGGAAATTACTTGTCTCCCTACCGAAATCGTTCCAATCTCCCGTCCGTCAGGAGTCATCGGGATGGCTGGATTTAGTTCGATTGGAAGAATTGGTCAAGACGGCCCGCCAATTGAGTGACGCGTTTTCCATTGAAACGATTGCTTCGCAAACGGAAGGGTTGGAAGAAATCCTTCTTGAAATCAGCAATGGGCTGGTCGAAAAAAACGTCACCTCGTCGGCCGTCCAATTATCGGCGCAATTGTTACGGCGTCACGAGATGTCTGGACTCGGCATTCCCGGGACACGGTTGGCTTTATTCCATGGTCGCGACGAATCGATTCATCGTGGAGGGTTCTTCATCTATGAGCTGGATCAACCGATTGATCTTTTGGGGATGGATCAGCTCATTCAACCGGTCGAACGGATTTTAGTACTCGCGGCACCAGAAGAATCGACGGATCAACTGCTGCAACTGCTCAGCTCAATCAGTGGTGCGATCATCGAAAATGATGAACAAACCCATCAATTTGAATACGGGGATGTTCATCAACTGCAACAGATTTTGAACCGGACATTCCGGAAGGTCATCGAAAGAGAGCTCGAGGCGGTCGAGCAACCGATTAATTTCTCATGAGGACAACAAATCAGAAGAACCATTCGTTGATACGGATGGTTCTTTTGGTCTTGTCCAAGTAATCTGACAAAACGTGAACTAGGAAAGATTGAGTAAGCGTTTCCATAGCGCATACAATAAGGGCATAGCAAAGCACTTATCATACAATGCAAACGAAATGGAGGGTACACCAATGACAACAACACAAGAAGGAAAACGTGGACTCCGTGTCCAGGTACAACGGTTTGGAAGTTTCCTCAGCGGGATGGTCATGCCGAACATCGGTGCATTCATCGCCTGGGGGATCATCACGGCGTTATTCATTCCGACCGGGTGGGCACCGAATAAAAGTCTGGCGGAGTTAGTCGGTCCGACGATTACGTATCTGTTGCCGCTACTGATTGGGTTTACCGGCGGGAAATTGATGCATGACGTTCGCGGGGGAGTCGTCGGGGCACTGGCGACGATGGGGGTCATCGTCGGAACAGAAATTCCGATGTTCCTCGGCGCAATGGTCATGGGACCACTCGGCGGATTTACCATCAAGAAATTTGATCAACTAATTGAAGGCAAAGTTAAACCGGGTCTTGAGATGCTCGTTAACAATTTCTCGGTCGGGATTATCGGTGGTTTGTTGATGATCGGTGGCTTTAAACTGTTTGGTCCGCTGATGACGGGACTGGACGATATCATGGCAGCGGCTGTTGGAGCGATCGTCAGTGCTCATTTGCTGCCACTTGCGAGTCTGTTCATCGAACCGGCTAAAATCTTGTTCCTCAACAATGCCATTAACCACGGCATCTTAAGTCCGCTCGGTTTGGACCAAGTTAGTGAAGCCGGAAAATCGGTTCTGTTTTTACTCGAAGCGAATCCGGGACCGGGTCTCGGCTTGTTACTCGCTTATTCGGTCTTCGGTTCAGGTGCAGCGAAAAAGACAGCACCAGGGGCAGCCTTTATCCAGTTCATCGGCGGGATTCATGAAATCTACTTCCCGTATGTGCTGATGAAACCGGTTCTCTTGCTCGCCATGATTGCCGGCGGTATGAGCGGTATCCTCACTTTCGTCTTATTTGATGTCGGTCTGGTCGCACCGGCTTCACCAGGAAGTATCATTGCTGTCCTTGCGATGGCATCTCGCGGTTCATATGTCGGTCTTGTTGCCGGTATCCTGATTTCTGCATCCGTTACGTTTGTTGTTTCGTCTGTCTTGCTCAAAACGAGTAAAGCAAAAGAGACATCGCTTGAAGAAGCAACGGCTAATGTCAGCGCGATGAAAGGTAAAAATTCGATTGCTTCCTCGCTTGTTTCAGCGGAATCTGCAACTTCATTAGCAGAAGTCGAACACATCATTTTTGCCTGCGACGCCGGAATGGGATCGAGTGCAATGGGCGCATCCGTCTTACGCAACAAAATTAATAAAGCCGGACTGCCGATTAAAGTAACGAACACGTCGATCAGTCAACTCCCGACAGATGCCGAATTCATCATCACGCACCAGGATTTGACGCAACGGGCGAAGGAACGAGTACCGCAAGCTGAACATCGGTCCGTCGAAAACTTCTTGAATGCAGGTTACTATGATCAACTGGTTCACGAAATCGAAACAGCACGCAATAAAATTTCTTAAAAAATAGACAGGAGTGAATGAAGGATGGCAACTGCGATGAAACTGGAAAAAGAAATGGTGTTACTGAATCAACAGTTTAATACGGACGAGGAAGCGATTGAAGCAGCAGGAACATTGCTCGTCGATCATGGATATGTCCGTCCGAACTATATCGAATCGATGAAAACCCGTCACCGGTTATCGACGGTCTACATCGGAAACCATGTCGCGATTCCTCATGGGACGGAAGAGTCAAAAGAAGAAGTCTTAAAAACAGGATTATCCATTCTACAGGTTCCGAACGGTGTGTCGTTCGGAACCGAACAGGCAAAGCTGATCATCGGGATTGCCGGCATTGGTGACGAACACCTGGAACTGCTGTCGCACATTGCCATTATTTGTTCGGATGAAGAGAATGTCGAGCAGTTGGTCAAAGCGCAAACAGCCGAAGACATTATTCAGCTGTTATCTGTGGAGGTGTAAGCTATGAAAGCCGTTCATTTTGGTGCAGGAAATATCGGTCGGGGCTTCATCGGCTTACAATTGGTTAAATCAGGTTATGATGTCTGTTTCATTGACGTGAATGCCGAAGTCGTCGAAGCGTTGAAAACGCGCGGGGCGTATACGGTCGGTTATGCGGCGGAAGAAGCAGCGGTGGAAGAGGTGTCGCGCGTCACAGCATTGAACAGTCAGACTGAAGCCGAGCGGGTAGTCGAAGCCATCGCGACAGCCGATGTCGTGACGACAGCTGTCGGACCGACGTTGCTTGCGAGAATTGCTCCCTTGCTTGCGGAAGGACTCAAACAACGGACGACAACCCAAAACGTCTTTGTGATCGCATGTGAAAACATGATCGAAGGATCCAGTCATTTGCAGCAAGAAGTGATGCATTATCTTGAGTCAACGCCAGGCAATGTCTTTTTCCCGAATGCCGCCGTCGACCGGATTGTCCCGTTGCAACACCATGACGATCCGTTATACGTCGAAGTCGAACCGTTTTTCGAGTGGGTTATTGAGACAAAGGCGTTACCGGATGATTATCCGGTGTTCGAAGGTGTAACATACGTGGCAGACATCACACCGTTCATCGAACGGAAATTATTCACCGTCAACACCGGACATGCGATCGCCTCTTACCTCGGTGCATTGTTTGGAAAAGAGACGATTGCTGAAAGTCTGCAGGATGTCCGTGTCCGGCGCGGCGTACAAAGTGCCTTGTATGAAACCGGATGGTTACTGCTTGAAAAATACGGCTTTGATCCGAAAGATCACAGCGCCTATATTCAAAAAAACATTAAACGATTTGAAAATCCGCGGATCCATGATGAAATCGTCCGTGTTGCCCGTTCACCGATCCGGAAGCTCGGGCCACGCGACCGGTTGGTCAAACCGGCCCGCGAATTAATGGACCGTGGTATCGAGGCGAATGGATTAGCTCTGGGGATTGCTGCGGCTTTAACCTACTCCGATCCAAATGATTTAGAATCTTCTGAATTAAATACCTTTATTGAACAAAACGGCATCCGAAAAACCGTCGCGACTTATCTGGGACTGGAAGCAGACGAACGTCTCAGTCAACTGATTGTCAGTCAGTATGAACAGATGCACCCGATGAGTGATTCCATTGCCTGATCCCGTTTGACCTGAACCAGTTCCGGTGTTTGCCGGAGACTGGTTTTTTTGTCTTTAAATCCAATTGTTTTAGGAAAAGCACCCAAGTTTTCTAATTTCCAAATCTTTAACATAAATTCATAGTCTTGTGTATAACAGATTTAGAATATTCGTTATCGAATATTTTTAACGGTTTTTGCAATGTACGCTATAGAAACGGAACTATTCTCCGATCCGATTCTTAGTTAAGAGAAGGTGGAATTATGCTGAATTATAAAGTGAACGTATATATGGCTAAAGGAACACGATTAAAATCAAACCATTCGATGGCAGCAAAACACTTGATTTACACGAGTCAATTTTCATCTCATACACCGGTCGAACTGATTCATCAATTGCTGTTGAACCGCCTGACCCTCGAACAAGAACAGAACCCGCACTTGATGTATACACTCGAAGTCAATACTGTCGTCGACCAATACGTGATTGATGTCCGTCTTTCCTCTGAAGGGAACGTGTCGGACACAGTGGAACGCGGATTGATCGAATTGATTGAACGGGAAGAAGTGAGACATATTCAGGCACTTGAAATCGGAAAACCGGATTACGCCGAATTTGCGCATCTGGTCTTACATGTCAAACCGGGAGCTCTTCGCGTCGATCAAGAGAAAATGCAACATGTCTTTGATGGATCCGGCGTTCAAGGACAAATCATCCTGCAAAAAGAGCGGATCGACAGCCGGGAAACGTGTCACTCGATTCAATTGTTGATCGGCGGGATGGAGAAGAGTTTATACAGCCTCTCGCATTACCAGCTGGATCCGCTGTTCCGGAAATACGGTTTAGTCATCCAGTCCTTAAATCTGTTGCCGTTTGATCTGTTCTTGATTCGTGACAAAGTAGCGATGTTATCCTCCGCTGACGCTACCCGGCTGTGGATCGATGATATTACGACTTCTAAAAATGGCAGAAGTCATCAAATCTGCTTCAAGGATGGTCAGGAATTCATGACGGTCATCTGTGATTTACACGGCTCGATCCGCTCCTATAAATGCTCTTAAGACAGTCTTTGACGTTTAACATGGTTTCATTTCGGTTAAATCCTTTAGAGAAGAAGCTGAAGCTAAAGAATTGGAGATGAAGGCTATGTTATCAGAAAAGCAAATCGAGACATTCAAAACACGTTTGTTAAAGGAAAAAGATAAAACGGAAACAAATATTGAAAATCGCGAAGTCGACTATGATACAGGGGAACTGTCGAGCTACGACAACCACCCGGGCGATTCGGGAGACGAATTGTTTTTACGGGAACGCGATCAAGCAATGACAGATATGCAGGAAGAAATGTTATCGGATGTCGATGTCGCGTTAAAAGCGATTGAAGATGGCACGTACGGAATCTGTAAAGTCTGCGGCAAAGAGATTGAAATCGAACGTCTTGACATCATTCCGGAAACGTTATTATGTATTGAAGACGCGAAAAAAGAAGAAGAGCAGCTTGGAAACGATCCGATGTCGCGCCCGAGTGAAGAGGCGGTCCTTGATCCATCCGTTACGGCAACCGGTAAAGACATCGACGGGGCAACTGACGGATTCAGTAAAGTCGGTGAGTTCGGGAACTCGGATACACCTTCAGATAAAGAAGACGGCATCGATCCGACACGCTAATTCGACCAATCCACACGTCAATCCATTTTTTGGAGATGACGTGTTTTTTTTGTGAAAAAAATCGTAAAAAAAATACCGGAAAATTTTGACTTTTATAAAACATTTGGTACGATAGAAACGAGAAGACATTTCGATAGGGGTAAAATGAAAGCGCATACATGAGATACCTTCTCGTCGGTTGACCATTTTATTTGAGGGAGGAACAATCAGATGATTTATGAGATTCCAAACACGCAAGGGTCAAAGGTACAATACAAGGATCGTTATGAAAATTTCATTAACGGAAAATGGACGGCACCGGTCGGTGGAGAATATTTTGATAACGTGACGCCGATTACCGGGAAAGTATTATGTCAAGTCGCCCGTTCCGGTAAAGAAGATATTGAACTCGCCCTCGACGCGGCACATGCGGCAAAGGATGCCTGGGGCAAGACGTCAGTCGCAGAGCGGTCAAACATCTTAAATAAAATCGCGAATCGGATGGAAGAAAATCTTGAGATGCTTGCCTATGCGGAAACGCTCGAAAACGGGAAAGCGGTCCGTGAGACACTGAATGCCGATCTTCCGCTTGCGATTGATCATTTCCGTTACTTTGCAGGAGTCATCCGCGCGCAGGAAGGTTCAATCGGAGAACTCGACAACGATACGGTCGCTTATCATTTCCATGAGCCGCTTGGAGTCGTCGGTCAGATCATCCCGTGGAACTTCCCGATTTTAATGGCTGTCTGGAAACTCGCACCGGCACTCGCGGCAGGAAACTGTGTCGTCCTGAAACCGGCGGAACAAACACCGGCAAGTATTTTACTGATGACGGAACTGATTGAAGACCTATTACCTCCGGGTGTCCTGAATATCGTCAACGGTTTCGGACTGGAAGCCGGAAAACCGCTCGCCTCAAGCAAGCGGATTGCGAAAATCGCCTTTACGGGTGAGACGACGACGGGACGACTCATCATGCAGTATGCGTCACAAAACATCATTCCGGTTACACTCGAGCTCGGCGGGAAATCACCAAACATCTTCTTCGCTGATATCATGGATGCCGATGATGCCTTTTTCGATAAAGCAATCGAAGGATTACTGATGTTTGCCCTGAACCAAGGGGAAGTCTGTACGTGTCCATCACGTGCCTTGATTGAAGAATCCATCTATGAGCCATTCATGGAACGGGTCCTCGAACGCGTCAAAGCGATCAAGCTCGGTAATCCGCTGGATGCTGACGTCATGATGGGGGCTCAAGCTTCGAGTGAACAGATGGAGAAAATCCTGTCGTATCTCGAAATCGGAAAATCGGAAGGGGCCGAGTGTCTGATTGGCGGCGAACGGAACCATCTTGACGGTGACCTCGCAGACGGTTATTACATTCAACCGACGATTTTCAAAGGAAACAACAAGATGCGGATTTTCCAAGAAGAGATTTTTGGGCCGGTCCTGTCCGTCACGACATTCAAAACAGAAGAGGAAGCACTGCAAATTGCCAATGACACGCTGTACGGCTTAGGTGCCGGTGTCTGGACGCGTGACATGAACCGGGCATACCGTTTCGGACGGGCGATTGAAGCAGGACGCGTCTGGACAAACTGTTACCACCAATATCCGGCCCACGCTGCGTTCGGCGGTTACAAGATGTCGGGAATCGGCCGTGAAAATCATAAAATGATGCTTAACCATTACCAGCGGACAAAAAATCTTCTCGTCAGCTACAGCCCGGATAAACTTGGTTTCTTCTAATCGAAGAAAGGATGTGGCGACATGGTCGAACGTGTACTTGCGACCGATGCCGGCTTGGAATTGATTGAACTGCTAAAAGCAAAACACGGACCGTTAATGTTTCATCAATCAGGTGGATGCTGTGACGGAAGTTCCCCGATGTGTTTTGCGGAAGGCGATTTATTTTTAGGCGATCAAGATTTATTGATCGGTACAATCGGCGGCTGTCCGTTTTATATTCATGAGGATCAATACGCCTACTGGAAACATACGCAACTGATCATTGATGTCGTTGATGGTCGAGGCGGAATGTTTTCCTTGGAAGGCGTCGAGGGGAAACGGTTTTTAACACGTTCTCGTGCTTTTACGTCTGAAGAATATGCGGAGCTCGCAGCTACTGCCAAACCATAGAACAATCAAAAGAAGATACCTCGCCCGAGTATTTAAGTGCTTGTGACTTAGATACACCGGGTGGAAGGTGTTTTTTTTGTGGCATCACGTTATAATTAAAAGATATTTTACAAAAAGAGGAGGACGAAACATGGCGACTTTTCAAGAGTTGACGTCCATTGAAGCCGTAAGGGATTTTTATCTCGTGCAGCGGGCGAGTTTTATTTATGTTTCTAGTCCGGGCTGCGGTGTCTGCGCTTCGTTGTTTCCGCAGATTGAGCCGATATTAGCAAGTCATCCCGAATTTCGGTCGGGACATGTCGATTTAGGAAGCGTCCCGGAAATTGCCGGAGAATTTTCCGTGTTTACTGCTCCGGCTTTGCTGTTTTTTGCGAACGGGAAAGAAATTCACCGGGAAGTACGAATCGTTCCCATTGAACCGTTTACTAAAAAAGTCGAACAGCTCAGCCGATTGGTGGCATCACTCGATTAACAATATCACATCGTCAGGAGGAAACAGACATGCGTTATCCTTATTTAGGTTGGACCGGACAAACAATCGGTGTGACGGCTCCGTCTTCCGGATTATCGGAAGAACTGCATCCGATGATTGAAGAGGCGACGAATCGATTACGGGATCGGCAAATGACTGTTCAAGTCGGACAAACCGTTTGGACACAACAGCAGGCGGCAAGTGCGCCGGTTCAAACGCGGGCGGACGAGCTGAATGCAATGCTGCAAAATCCGGAAATTGATGCAATCATTCCACCATTTGGAGGGGAACGGGCGATTGATGTGTTACCATTCCTGGATTTTGAACGAATTCCGGCAAAGTGGTTGCTCGGGTATTCGGATATCAGTACATTACTGTTTGCGATTACGCTCAAGACCGGCATTGCGACGGCGCACGGACCAAACTTCGTCGACATGCGCAGTGAAGAATGGGATGAAACGACGACAGCTTGGCGACGAGTTCTCGCGACGCCTGCCGGAGCAACCGTGACGCAGTGGACATCTGATTTGTATCAGACGAATTGGAATCATGCGGAACGGCCCGAACGTTATATGTACCACCTCGACGCGGCAACAGAGTGGAAAACAATCGATCCGGCCCAAAAACAGGTATCCGGCCGGTTGCTTGGCGGATGTCTTGAAACGATTCGTCATCTCATCGGAACACCGTACGGAGATGTGGTCACGTTTCAGACGGATCAGCTGAATGAAGAACCGATTCTTTGGTACTTTGAAGTATCGGAAGCGAGTGCCACCGACGTTCACCGTTCGCTGATGCAGATGTATCTCGCGGGGTGGTTCGAGCGGGCATCGGGCATCGTGTTCGGACGAACAGCCGGCGGGCGGACAGTTGAGGAGTATACCATCCTCGACGTGTATGAGACGTTTAATGAACTGCTGGACATTCCGGTGTTTTACGATCTCGATATCGGTCACCAACCGCCGCAAATGACACTCGTCAACGGAGCATCAGCAACTATCATGATTCAAGGAAAAGACTCTAGATTAGACATGACATTTCAGTAATCTAGAAGAGGAGGACAGATATGGCGAGTCGGAAGTTTCAATCGTTAGCAGCGTACAAGCGGGTGCACATCAATCCGGAAACACGGCGGATGACCCTGCCTGAACCGTTTTATGATGCGTTACAGGTAAAAGATGAACTGATGTTAGCACAGGTCGGTCAAGTGCTGATTATTCGGAACCCACAGGAAATCGTCACGACGGAAACGGATTTGCTGTCGGACATCGTCGAAGAAGGGTTCACGGGACAAGAATTGGTTCAGGAATTTGCTTACCGAAAGGCACAACACGAACATCGTCTGCGGCAACAAATTTTACAAGAAGAGGATGCCGAGTCCTCAGCACAACTACAAATTGATCTTTAAGAGCAGATGAGGAGTGGGAGCAATGCGAACACGAACGAAAATCGGTTTAGGTGTAATCGGTTCCGGGATGCTTGCAGCGAGTTATTACTTTTATGAAATGGCGATCGCAACCAATCCGAAACCCTTTTTATCCAATAACCGTGATTTGAGTGACGAAATGGTCCGTCTGATGCAACCGGGGCAGACGTGGATTAAAGAACAGCCGCTGGAATTGATTGAAGTCAAGGCGCATGACGGATTAATGTTACGCGGGCATTACTTGCCGCCGCTTGTACCATCGGATCGGATTGTGATTTTAGTGCATGGATACGGCGGTGTCGGAACGGATTTGGCCGGATTTGCGTATCTGTATCACCAAGCCGGTTTCCACGTCATGATGCCGGATAACCGTGGACACGGAAAAAGTGACGGGAACTATATTGGTTTCGGATGGCATGACCGGGAAGATTGTCTCCGGTGGACCGAATATCTGGTAGCTCGTCTTGGCCGAGAAAGTGCAATCTTTTTGCACGGTGTTTCGATGGGAGGAGCAACCGTTCTGATGACCAGTGGGGAACTGTTGCCGCCGCAAATCAAAGGCATCATTTCCGATTGTGCGTATACGTCGGTCAACGCCGTTCTCGCCTATCAAATGAAGCGGATGTATCGTCTGCCGCATTTCCCGTTCCTGACGATGACAAGTATCTTGACGAAATTAAAAGCGGGCTATTTTTTCAGTGAAGCCTCGGCCATTAAGCAAGTCCAGCGGGCGACGGTTCCGATTCTGTTTATTCACGGCGGAGCCGATACATTTGTTCCGACTTCAATGGTCTATGAATTGTATCAAGCCTGTCCGACGGAAAAAGAATTGGTGGTCATTCCGAATGCAGCCCACGCGATGGCTTATTTCGAGGATCCGGACACATACGATACGGTCGTGGAACGATTCGTCCGGCGGATTTTAGACGAACCGACAGAAAAAGTATAAAAAAATGCATGAAACCGTTGACACGAAAAAAACTATTTAGTATTCTAATAACATAAATAGAAGTCGTCGTGGCGGAACTGGTAGACGCGCTAGACTCAGAATCTAGTGGTGGCAACACCGTGGAGGTTCAAGTCCTCTCGGCGGCATTTTAAAGTGAAAATAGGAGTACTCTTCGTCAGAAGGGTGCTCCTATTTTTTTTATTTTGAAAAATTTTGATTCATGCTCTTAACAAGTTTGTTCGTAAAATTTGAATTTTTCTGATAAAATATGTGTTAAGGAAAAGTTTTTGAGGAAAATACATGAAAGAAGGCATTTGTCTTCAAGAGAGGAGTAACAACATGAAAAAGCATTTATCGGTATTATTTTTATTGCTCAGCTGTCTCGTGGTATTAAGCGCATGTAGTATCGGTTCACAGGACGAGGTCTCAAAAGACAAGACGTACAAGGTTGGCATCGATGTTACGTATCCGCCGTTCGAATATAAAGACGGGGACACATACAAGGGAATCGATATCGACCTCATCAAAGCGATTGCCAAAGATCAAGGATTTAAAATCAAGTTTGAAGCGATGGATTTCAGCGGAATCATTCCCGCTCTTCAAGCGAACCAACTGGATGTAGCGATTGCCGGAATGAGTATCACACCGGAACGGAAAAAGGTTGTTACGTTCTCAGACCCGTACTTTAAAGCCGGGCTGATCCTGGTCGTCAAAGAAGATGAAAACAAAATCAAATCAGTCGATGATTTGAAAGGCAAGAAAGTTGCGGTTAAAAAGGGAACAACAGGTGCAAAATATGCAACTGACAATGCAGACAAACTCGGAATCACCGTCACTCAATTCAATGACAGCCCGGCCATGTTCCAGGAAGTCAAAAACGGAAATGCTGCCGCATTGATTGAAGATTATCCGGTCATCTCCTATGCAAACAAACAGCAAAACCTTGGTCTGAAACTTGTCGGAGACCGTTTGAATGGTGATAATTACGGAATTGCCGTCCTCAAAGGTGAAAACGAAGAGTTGATGAAAAAAATCAACAAAGGACTCGCAAACCTGAAAGAAAACGGGGAGTACGACAAAATCGTCGATACGTATTTAAAATAAGCCATTTGAACGAATGACAAGGGAGTTGAGTCACTGATGGAAGTCGCAAAAACGGCGTTTCCGTTTTTTCTAGAAGGGTTACAGATCACCCTCTATATCTTTATCATCGCGGTCATCGTCGGATTTTTAATCGGCTTGATCGTCGCCTTGATGCGTTTATCACCACTTAAGATTTTAAACGGGATTGCCATCGTCTACATCGATGTCATCCGGGGAACGCCCTTTATCGTCCAATTGTTCTTCATTTATTTTGGACTCAATTCACTTGAGTGGCTGTCGATGGACCGGATGTATGCCGGGATTCTCACTGTCGCCATCAATGCCGGAGCCTATTTCGCCGAGATCATCCGGGCCGGGATTCAATCGATTGATAAAGGGCAGACAGAAGCGGCACGTTCTCTCGGTATGACGGGGCGTCAAACGATGACACAAATCGTTTTACCGCAAGCCTTCCGCCGTATGCTGCCGACGATTACGAACCAATCGATCATCAGTTTAAAAGATACGTCGTTGCTATCGATCATCGGTATCGCGGATTTGACGCAACAGGGACAAGTGCAACAAGCAACGACATTTGAACCGTTCATCGTCTGGACGGTCGTCGGTCTGATGTACTTCGTCGTCATCTATCTCCTTTCACTATTAGGGAAATTCTTGGAGCGGAGGTTTACACTGCGATGAGTATCATTGAAGTCAAACAATTAAAAAAATCATTTGGTTCGAACGAAGTCTTAAAGGATATTTCGGTCGAGATTGAAGAAAAAGAAGTCGTGTGTGTCATTGGACCTTCGGGATCGGGGAAAAGTACGTTTCTCCGTTGCTTGAACCGGCTCGAAGATATCACGGGCGGTACAGTAATCGTCGATACCCATGACATCACAGATCCGAAAGTCGATATCAATAAAGTCCGTGAAGAAGTCGGAATGGTGTTTCAACATTTCAACTTGTTTCCCCACAAGACCGTGCTTGAGAACGTCACACTTGCACCGATGAAAGTCCGGAAAACGGACAAAACGCAAGCGAAACAGCGGGCGCTCGAATTGTTGGATAAAGTCGGATTGCGGGAGAAAGCCGATAACTATCCGGGGGAACTGTCCGGCGGTCAAAAACAACGGGTTGCCATTGCCCGTGCCCTGGCCATGAATCCGAAAATCATGTTGTTCGACGAGCCGACATCCGCGCTCGACCCGGAAATGGTCGGCGATGTGCTTGCTGTCATGAAACAGTTGGCACTTGAAGGGATGACGATGATTGTCGTCACGCACGAGATGGGATTTGCGCGTGAAGTCGGGGATCGGGTTCTTTTTATGGATGGTGGTTTCATCGTCGAAGAAAACATTCCGAGTCTATTGTTTGATTCTCCACAACACGAACGGACACAATCGTTTTTAAGTAAAGTGTTATAACACAAGACATTGAGCAGGAATGGCCTTCAGGGAGGTCGTTTCTGCTCTTTTTTTGACGAATACAGCTGTTTTCCCCTAGAGAGGTTTCATTCATAAACAACACAGGGTACAGTCATAAGAAAAACTTATACATTTATGACTGAGAAATTGGGAATTCGAAACGCACTGACCTAAAAGAAGTAGTAATATAATAACTAAGGCAAACACTTTTGACATACAGGCCATCGTTAAGGGTTATGTTCGGCCTCGTTGCAAGGAACGTGACGATTATCGAATTTTTATGTCATATGATTTGAAAGCGCTAACAGGTAGAGAGCTGGAAATGTACTGATTTTCAGTACAATGAGTGGAATGAATGAAACGGGGGGAACCGTACATGGCAAGCCGGGAACAGGAACAGCAAACATTTTATGGACCAAACCTTGGATACATCATTGAATTGTATGAACGCTTTTTAGAAGATGCTTCTTCTGTTGATGAAGAAACACGGACCTATTTCGAACAAAATGGTGCTCCGGTCGCAGAATCAGTAACTCAGCAACCGATCGAAACGGGAGATTTCGAAAAGTACTTGGCAGCGAGTCGCTTAGCGGATCAAATTCGAGCGAAAGGTCACCTTGCGGCTGACATCTATCCGCTGAAAGATCATCCGCGGGAAACGGAATTGCTGGAGCTTCGTCAGTTCGGATTGACGGAAGCCGATTTACGCGGCATGCCGGTCACGCTTGTTTGTCCGGAACCGCCGGGACATCTGAAGGATGCCTATGAAGGGATCGAACATTTAAAAGCACAGTATACAGGTGCCGCAGCCGTTGAATTCCAACACGTCGATGATTTGGAAGAAAAGAAATGGTTACGCCAAAAAATTGAACAAGGTGCATTGACGGCACGTTTATCAGTCGAACAGAAAAAGCAGTTATTCAAACGGCTCGCCGAGACGGAGTTATTCGAAAAATATCTTCATAAAACGTACGTCGGACAGAAGCGGTTCTCGATTGAAGGTCTTGACGCGATGGTTCCATTGCTCGACACGATCGTTGGACATCTGATTGCCAATGGGTCGGAAACAATCAATATCGGAATGGCGCACCGGGGACGATTAAACGTCTTGGCACATGTATTAGGCAAACCGTATGAAATGATTTTCGCGGAATTCCAACATGCACCGAACCATGATCTTGTCCCTTCCGAAGGATCAATCGGCATCACGTACGGTTGGACGGGTGATGTGAAGTATCATTTAGGGTTAAACCGAAAAATGGAACAACAGTCAAGTAACGTCCGGATGACGCTTGCCAACAATCCGTCTCACCTCGAGTTCGTCGATCCTGTTGTCGAAGGATTCACACGGGCAGCGCAAGATGACCGTTCACAAAAAGGGGCACCACGTCAGGAACAAGGGAAGGCTGCCGCTATCCTCATTCATGGAGATGCTGCTTTCCCTGGACAAGGAATTGTTGCTGAAACGTTGAACCTGACGAATTTGAAAGGTTATAACACAGGCGGAACGATTCATATCATTGCCAATAACACAATCGGCTTTACGACGGAACCGACGGATTCCCGTTCGACCCGTTATTCAAGTGACTTGGCAAAAGGGTATGAGATTCCGATTTTCCACGTCAATGCAGATGAGCCGGAAAGTTGTTTGGCAGTCGCCTTGCTTGCCAGCGAATACCGCGCGACATTCAACAAAGACGTCTTGATTGATTTGATCGGATACCGTCGTTTCGGACATAACGAGATGGACGAGCCGATGAATACGAATCCTGTCCTTTACGATTTGATCCATAAACATGACTCAGCCCGTGTCTTATATGCGAAGCAACTGGTGGAACAAAATGATGTCACGAAAGAAGATGTCACGACGATTGAAACGGACATCAATGACATGATGAAAGCGGCTCGCGAGAAAGTTCCGAATGTCGAAAAAGAATACGGCGGCATCATGCCGGATGTTGTCTTCAAAGGTGTCCCGCACATCGAGACCGGTGTCGCAGTTGAAAAATTGACGGCTTACAATGAGCAGTTGCTCGAATGGCCAAGCGGATTCAATGTCTTCCACAAACTTGAAAAAGTGTTGAAACGCCGGACCGACGCGTTGACGACTAAAAACGGCATCGACTGGGGACATGCGGAAACGTTGGCATTCGCCTCGATTCTTTCCGACGGTACACCGATTCGACTCAGTGGTCAGGATTCAGAACGGGGAACATTTGCCCAGCGGAACATCAATTTAAATGACGTGAAGACAGGCAAAGCGTTTTCACCGATGCACAGCTTGAAGTCAGCAACAGCATCATTTGCTGTCTACAACAGTCCGTTGTCGGAAGCAGGCGTTCTCGGATTCGAATACGGCTATAATGTTTTCGCACCGGAAACACTGGTGCTGTGGGAAGCCCAATACGGCGACTTTGCCAACTCGGGTCAAGTCATCTTTGACCAGTTCATTTCGGCAAGCCGTGCTAAATGGGGGCAGACGTCCGGACTTGTCATGCTGTTACCTCACGGATATGAAGGACAAGGACCGGAGCACTCGAGTGCCCGCCTGGAACGTTTTCTGACCCTGTCAGGCGAAAAGAACTGGACGGTCGCCAATGTATCGAGTGCGGCCCAGTATTTCCATCTGCTACGCCGTCAAGCTGCGATTCTTGGAAAAGAAGAAGTACGTCCGCTTGTCGTCATGACACCAAAAAGTTTACTCCGCCATCCACTGGCGACGTCCGATTTGTCGGAACTGACAGACAGTTCATTTAAACGGATTGTCGAACAGGACGGTCTCGGGCAATCACCGGAACAAGTGGAACGAATCGTCTTCTGTAGCGGAAAAGTGGCCATTGATTTGGCGGAAGCCGTTTCGAAATCAGATGATGATTTCAACTGGTTGCACATTGTCCGGATTGAAGAAATTTATCCATTCCCGGCCAAACAGTTAAATGCTTTGCTTGAACGTTATCCGAATGTCAGTGAGTTTGTCTGGGTTCAGGAAGAACCGAAAAACATGGGGGCTTGGACATACATCGAGCCGCGTCTTGAATCGGTTGCCGTTAATGGCATTACAACGGTCCGTTATATCGGCCGTCGTCGACGTTCGAGTACGGCGGAAGGTGATCCGACAGGACATAAAGTCGAACAGGCGCGGATTCTGACAGATGCCTTAACACGGACGACAGTCGATCAACCGAGCACATCAGCTACTTCCGAAACAAATGTCTAAGCTAGAATTAAGTGGGGTCAAACACGAAAAGTCTTAGGGGGACGAATTAACATGGAAATCAAAGTGCCAGAACTTGCAGAATCGATTACAGAAGGTACGGTCGCATCGTGGTTAAAACAACCCGGCGATCAGGTAGAAAAAGGGGAAGCCATCGTCGAGCTGGAGACAGATAAAGTTAACATCGAAGTCCCATCTGATGAAGCGGGCATCCTGTCCGAAGTAATGGCAGCCGAAGGGGATACAGTCCGTGTCGGAGAGACGATTGCCATCATCACGGCAGGCGGAGAAGCGGCACAACCGGCAGCAACAACGCCGGCACCGGAGCAAAAAGAAGCACCGGTTGCACAGGAAGCGAAAAAAGAACAGCCGGCACCAGTTGCTGCGACAGAAGCGACGTCGGTTGCCGATCGTCCGATCGCATCACCGGCTGCTCGGAAAATGGCTCGTGAAAAAGGAATCGATTTAGCACAAGTCGCGACACAAGATCCACTCGGACGGATTCGTGTACAGGATGTCGCGACGTTTGAAGTCGCGCCACGTGAACAAGCAAAAGCACCGCAAGCGCCGGCACCACAAGCGCCGGCACCACAAGCAGCACCGTCTGCAGCTCCGGGTAAACCGGAAGAACGGATTAAAATGTCACGTCGCCGTAAAACGATTGCCAACCGTTTAGTAGAGGTTCAACAAACGGCAGCGATGTTGACGACGTTCAACGAAATCGATATGTTGGCTGTCATGTCATTACGGAAGCGCCGCCAGGAAAAGTTCGTCAAGGACAATGAAGTTAAGCTCGGCTTCATGTCATTCTTCACGAAAGCAGCTGTTGCCGCATTGAAAAAAATGCCGTATTTGAACGCAGAAATTCAAGGGGACGAAATCGTTCTCAAGAAATTCTACGATATCGGAATCGCAGTTTCTGCTCCAGACGGCTTGGTTGTACCAGTCGTTCGTGACGCCGACAAAAAGAACTTCGGTGAAATTGAAAAAGATATCATCAATCTGGCTGTCAAAGCCCGGGACAACAAACTCGGCTTATCTGATTTGACAGGTGGGACATTTACGATCACAAACGGCGGAACGTTTGGATCATTGATGTCGACACCAATCCTGAACGGACCGCAAGTCGCGATTCTCGGGATGCATGCGATTAACCTGCGTCCGGTCGCCATCGACGCCGAGCGGATGGAAAATCGTCCAATGATGTACGTTGCACTTTCCTATGACCACCGAATCGTTGACGGGAAAGAAGCCGTCACGTTCCTGAAGCACATCAAAGACTTGCTTGAAGATCCGGAGTCATTGATTTTTGAAGCTTGATTCAATCATTTTTACTCCCTGTTTCGGTCGCGGAAGCAGGGAGTTTTTATGCATCTGTTCAAGTGGATGTGACAACTTTGTCACGGAATCTATACGGGAGATTACATGGAGTTCATAAATCCTTCATCAACAGCCTATAAGATACATCTGTACGTTACTTCGAAGGGGGAACTAGAAATGTTGAAACAAATCGGTGTCACGGTAGTCGCAGGAATGATCGTCGCAAGCGGTACAACGAGTATTGAAGCAGCGGGGAAAGCGAAAGGGTTGCTTGATCCAAATCGAGTTGTCAACATCGCTCACCGCGGAGCATCCGGTTATGCACCGGAACATACGATGCTTGCCTACGATATGAGCCATAAAAAGTTTAAAGCGGATTATATTGAAATTGATTTACAAATGACGAAGGACGGTCAACTGATTGCGATGCACGACGAGACGGTTGACCGGACGACGAATGGTACCGGAGCCGTCAAGGATAAAACGCTTGCGCAAATCAAGCGTCTCGATGCGGGCAGCTGGTTTAACGAAACCTATCCGGCATATGCCAACGCGAAGTATAAAGGACTGAAAGTACCGACATTAAATGAAATTTTCGACCGGTACGGCAAACAGGCAAACTACTATATCGAAACGAAATCTCCGGAAGTTTACCCGGGGATGGAGAAAAAACTGTTGGATACGTTACGACGTCACGGATTATCGAGCAACCGGATTAAACCGGGACAAGTCATGATTCAATCGTTCAGCCGGGACAGTTTACTGAAGGTCAAGCAGTTAGATCCGAAACTTCCGCTCGTTCAACTTCTTGAGGCACCGCAAATGACGGATGTTACGAACCAGGAATTAAAGACGATTAAATCGTATGCTGTCGGTGTCGGACCATCATTTAAATCGTTGACACGACAAAATACGAAACAAATCCGGAATGCTGGATTGTTGCTTCATCCGTATACAGTCAATGAAAAAGTAGATATGCAACGGATGCTCGATTACGGTGTGACCGGCGTCTTTACGAACTTCGCCGACCGGTTCAATGAAGTTCTGAAACATACAAAAAAGAAATGATTCCTTAAAAAGTCAGTTTCCGGATCCGGAAACTGACTTTTTTTGTTCGGATGGCATCCAAATCTCTTTCCGTTACGTATACTGTTAAAAGCACATCCTTTATTTTCGATTAGGATCGAACATGATACGATGAAACAGCAGTGTGAAGTGGGATTTAAATGGGTTCCATGAACAGAAAGAGAGGAAAAACATGCGAATCACTCAATATACAGACTATGGACTTCGCGTCCTGATTTATTTAGGTCTTCACCGAGATGAAGTAACACCGATGCCGGCGATTGCCAATCACTACAGTATTTCTTCCAATCACTTGATGAAAGTGACACAACAATTGACGAAACTCGGATACGTGGAGTCGACACGCGGGCGGACCGGGGGACTTCGGCTGATCCGTGATCCGGAAGAAATCAATATCGGAAAAGTCGTTCGCGAGATGGAGCCGATGGATATCGTCGAATGTTTTGCGGCAGATGGTCATTGTGTCATTGAACCCCAGTGTCAGCTCAAAGGGATTCTTGCCCGTGCCTTGCGTGCTTTCATTCGGGAACTGGAACAACATACATTAGCCGAATTACTCAAAAATCCATATGAACTGAATTTGTTATTCGCAAAAACGGATGCGAACCCTTCACGTTAAGTGAACGGTCGCATCCGTTTTTTTGTGCTCGTAGAGAAAAAGAACTGGGCTCATTTTAATTTAGGAGCAGGTCGTTTTTTAGGGGTGACATGCTCCGGATTTTTGGCAAGGTCATCCTGAACCGAACCTTTCCAAAGCGGAACATCACTGTAATAGGCGGCACGGGCAATTAAATGTCCGCCAATCGGTGCTGTGATTAAGACAAACAGGATGCCGAGTACGACTCGGGACGAGAAAAATCCGTCTTCAGCGACGAAATAGATGATGACGCTGATAAGAATACTCATGACGCCGAGTGTTGCACTCTTGGAGGCGGCATGCGCACGTGTATAGAGGTCAGGTAACCGGATAAGGCCAAGTGCCGTCACGAGGCTAAAAAATGCTCCGATCAATGCAAAGGCAGCTACAAAAAAATCACTGATTGCGGTCACGTTCGATGATCTCTCCTTTCTCGATGAATTTCGAGAAGGCGACCGTCCCGATAAAGGCTAAAATCCCGATCAACAAAATGACTTCGAGGTAGTTACTCGTCCGAAGAATAATTGAGACGAGACCGACGACGGAAATCAGGCTGATTCCGATCGAGTCAAGGGCGATGACCCGGTCGGCTACGGACGGTCCTTTAATGACCCGGTAAAATAAACCGAGCATGGATAGGAAGACGCCTCCTAAGGCAATGAATAAAATCGTCTCTAACATCAGCGGCTCACCTCCAGGATGGCTTTCTCAAAACTGTTTCGGATCGAGGCCACTGCATCATCCGCTTCCGGCATGTGCAGAGCATGGATGTACAATGTCTTGTTATCGTCCGAGATATCGACGACCAACGTTCCGGGGGTCAACGTAATCAACAGTGACAGCAATGTAATCTGCCAATTGTGTTCGAGTTCTGTCTCATAGGCGAAAATCCCCGGTTTAATGTCGAGGCGTGGCTTTAAAATGATGGACAACACTTCCAAATTCGCGACGACCAGTTCATACAAAAACCGAATGAACAATCGGATCAAGGCGATGAACGGTCCAATATAAAACCGGGTGCTGAACCCTCGCCGCATCGCGAACATCGCAATCAAACCGAGTAAGTAGCCGATGATGAACGATGAGGCGGAGAAGGAGTTAGCAAGAAACATCCAGAGGAATGCAAGCAAGATATTGAGTAATAACTGAAACGGCATAGGTTAATCCTCCTTCAGTACAGCTTGGATATAGAGTGTCGGATCAACTAGCGGATCGACAGCTTGCGAGATGAGCGGACGGACGGCTTCCGTTCCGATTCCATATAAAACGGTCATTGCGACTAAAGCGAGTGCAGGAGCCAGCAACTGTTTGGTCAGATGGCGTTTTGGACCGCTGTAAGTTTTCGGTGTCCCCCAGAAGCCGCGGATGAAAATCTGCATCACGGAATAAAGCACAAGCAGACTCGAAATCAAGACGACGAACGGACCAACGAGATCGCCGGCTTCAAAACCACCGCGGACGATCAACAGTTTCCCGATGAATCCGCTGAGCGGTGGAATGCCGGCAAGTGATAATGCCGCAATGAAATACGTCCAGCCAAGCAACGGATAGTCCTTGATCATACCACCCATATCTTTTAAGCGGCTGGATCCGGCAATACCAATCATCACACCAATCAACAGGAATAACGCAGCTTTGATCAGCATGTCGTGAATCAGGTAGAAGACGGCACCTTCAAGCGACTGCCGGGTCATGACAGAGACGCCGTACAAGATGACACCCACCGCAACGATGATGTTGTAAATCAGAATCTGTTTCACATCACGTGTCGCAAGTGCCCCGATGACACCGATGACGATCGTTGCGAGCGCCAGCCAACCGAGCAGTTGATGCGTGAACTGTTGCTGGTGTGAGAAGAACAGACTGTATGTCCGTAAGATACCGTAGACACCAACTTTTGTCAGCAAGGCACCAAACAGGGCAAGAACAGGTGTCGGCGGCACTTGATACGAACCGGGAAGCCAAAAGTACAACGGGAAGATGGCGCCCTTTAAGCCAAAGACAATTAAAAACAGAACCGCGATGACGCTTAGGATACCGGGTTGATTGATTTCAGTGATCTTTTGTGAAATATCAGCCATGCTGAGTGAACCGATGACCCCGTATAAAAAGGCGACGGTCATGACGAACAAGGCGGACGAAATGACGTTAATCAACAAATACTTCAACGACTCCCGAAGTTGAGCCGGCTTGCCGCCGAGAACAATCAGTACGTAAGACGAGATCAGAAATACTTCGAAAAAGACGAACATGTTGAAAATATCACCTGTCGTGAAGGCACCGTTGACACCGAGCAATAAAAATTGGACGGCGATGTAATAATAAAACCGTTGGTGCAAGTCGGACAAATAATACATTGAATACCAGATGACAAAAAAGACGAGCAGACTGGTCGTTAAGACAAGCAGGGCGGACAACATGTCCGACACGAGCGTAATACCAAACGGAGCCGGCCAGCTGCCGAGTGTCACGGTCAGAATGCCGTCTTTTCGGACACTGTACACGAGATAGATTGTTGCAACGATCGTCAAGAAAGTCGAAACAAGCGACACCGATCGTTGCAGGCGGAGTCGGTTTGGAAACAGCATCAAGATGACTCCGGTAATCAGCGGAATTAACAGCGGTAGTAATGGTAAATTAATCATGCGTATCGGTTCCTTTCATTTCCTCCAGATTATCTGTTCCCAGTTCCTGATAAGCCCGATAAGCAAGTACAAGGAAAAATGCAGTCACACCAAAGCTGATGACGATCGCTGTCAAGACTAAGGCTTGTGGCAGCGGATCCGTATACTGGGTGATGCCGTCCTTGATGACAGGAGCGGCACCGGTCTTCAGACCACCCATCGTCATGACGAGCAGATGAGCAGCATGACTGAGTAAACCGGTTCCGATGATGATTCGTAAGACACTTTTTGAAAGAATGAGATAGACGGCACACATCGTCAAGATGCCTGCTGCAATCGCCATGATGATTTCCATGCGTTAATCACTCTCCCCAATCGTTTGAATAATTGTCATTGTCACACCAACGACCACAAGATAAACACCTAAATCGAATAACATCGCTGTATGCAAAGATGTTTTTCCAAACAGCGGTAAATTGAAGTAACCGTGGGCATGTGTGAAAAACGGTTTGTTGAACAGCAGGGCACCAGACGCTGTCAGCACGGAAATCAACATGCCGACTGCCGTCATCTGTTTGTAATCAATCGGAAGAATCTGCCGAAGTGTCTTGATGTCAAAAGCCAATAGGACGAGAACCAGTGCCGATGCGGTCACAAGACCGCCGATAAATCCGCCGCCCGGTGTGTAGTGACCGGCGAAAAACAGGTAGACAGCAAACAAAAAGATGATAAAGGTGATGAATGTCGTCGAAGATTCCAATATGACGTCATTCGTATGCTTTTTGATTGGATTTTTCATTTGTCGATTCCTCCTGTCTTTCGGAAATTAATCATCGCGTAAATTCCGAGCCCGGCAATCGCAAGCACACTGATTTCAAACAACGTATCAAAACCACGGAAGTCGACGAGAATGACATTGACCATGTTTCCGCCGGCAGCAAGGTCCGCCACGTTGTCGATGTAATACTGGGCAATCGAAGCAAATGACCGTTGGCTGAGCGAAGCGAGCGCAACCAGTGTGACACTTAGGCCGACTAGTGCGGAAATCGCCGCGTTTCCGAGTTTAAATTTAATCCGTTCCTCTTTCCGGCTGATTTCCGGCATGTGATAAAACACAAGCAGGAACAAAGCGACGGAGACGGTCTCGATGACGAGCTGGGTCAACGCCAAGTCAGGTGCCCGGAATAAGACGAAGAACAGAGCGACCGTATAACCGACGACACCGAGTAGGATGATCGATGTCAAACGCGACCGGGCAAAGGTAATTGATAAGGCACTTCCGACAAGGACAAGGACCAAGACGACTTCATAGGCATGAACCGTACTGAGTGGGTTCACATCAAACCGGAAGGCATCGAGGAAATAAAGACTCGATAATACCAGAATGACGATAAAACCAAAGATATACACGAGGTATGAACGCATATAGCCGGTCATGACCGTATCATGGATAGCAGTCGAGGTCCGTTCACCACGGCGCAACAGGGCATCATATTGATGATTAAGTGAAACCTGTTTCGGCATCCGGTGGTACAAAGACCGCCATTTCGGCAAGGTCAGGAATAAAATGGTTCCGGCTGAGATGATCAGGACAGTTAAGAACAATTCCAGATTAAATCCGTGCCAGAGTTTGATCTCGACCGGAATTGTCCCGCCATTTGCGATGACTTTCGGTAAAATCGCTTCCGCCGCCGGACGAATCAAGGTGTTTGACAGTATGTTCGGGAACAGACCAATCAAAACGACCAAGGAAACAAGGAAGAGTGGCGGAATCAACATGCCAATCGGTGCTTCATGCGGTTTTTTTGGAAGTTGATCCAATTGTTTTGGTCCAAGGAACGTCCGATAAACAATCAGGATGCTGTAGACAAACGTAAAGATACTGCCGATGACAGCAAAGAACGGGAACAACAGACCGAATGTATCGAGATGAAATAAGCCGGACTCTGATACTTGAAGGACACCGGTCAAAAACATTTCCTTACTTAAGAAGCCGTTGAATGGCGGTACACCCGCCATCGATAACGTACCGATCGTCGCAATTGTGAACGTCACCGGCATCAGTTGTGATAAACCGCCGAGTTTCCGAATATCCCGTGTGCCGGTCTCATGATCGACGATTCCTGCCATCATGAACAGACTTCCTTTGAAGGTGGCATGGTTAATCAAGTGGAAGACGGCAGCGACGGTCGCAACCGTATAGAGGCTGTCCGGTATGATGTCGACCTGCAATGCAGCTGCTCCAAGTCCGAGCAATGACATGATCAGACCGAGTTGTGAAATCGTTGAATAGGCTAAAATCGCTTTTAAATCAACCTGTTTGACGGCGTTCAATGATCCCCAGAAGAGTGTGAACATTCCGACAGACGACACCAGGTAAAACCAGAGCGGTGTTTCCGCAAAGATCGGACTCATCCGGGCTACTAGGTAGAGACCGGCCTTGACCATCGTGGCCGAGTGCAGATAGGCACTGACGGGGGTCGGCGCTTCCATCGCATCCGGTAACCAGATATGAAACGGAAACTGAGCAGATTTCGTAAAAGCCGCCAGTAAAAACAGAACAAGCGACACGGTGAAGAGCGGATCACCGGAATAGCTTCCGACCGTCGCAAGTGATTCGCGGATGCTGAATGATCCGGACAGGAGTGACAGCAGGGAAATCCCGCCAAGCATCGACAAACCACCGAAAACGGTGATGAGCATCGACTTTTGGGCGCCGTAACGGGAGCGTTCCCGTTCGTACCAATAACCGATTAAGAGGAAGGACGAAATCGATGTTAATTCCCAGAACAGATACATGACGATCATATTGTCGGACAAGACGATTCCGAGCATCGCCGTCATGAACAGGAGCAGGTACACATAAAAATTATGAAGAGCTTCTTTTTTGGCATCGAGATAATAGATGGAATACAGCACGACGAGCGAACCGATTCCGGTAATCAATAACGCGAACAGTAAACCAAGACCGTCGACGTAAGCCACGAAATTGATATCGAGCGAAGGAATCCATTTCATCGTCGCAACGACTGTTTTTCCGGCCATCGTCTGGCTGAGAAATTGACTGAAGTAAGCGACGAGCGTCAGCGGAACAAGCAGGACGAACCAGCCTGTGTGCACCGAACGAATTTTTTTATACAGCAATGGAATGAAGAGACTGACGAGTAGCGGCAACAAGATTGCCAAATGAAGCAATGACACATGATTCCCTCCTTTTCATATCGTTCATTTCATCGAAAAAATGAAAGAAGGACGCAGTACGCAAGCGAGCAGTCGTGCTTGTGACGAGTCCTTTTTTATCCAATCATTCGATTCTCATGAAGCATCTGTTAAAAGTATAACGTAGATTTCGGCTCTCTGCATGACCCGAACCTTCTTGAGGTAGTGCAGGAAAGCGGTTTTTGAATAAATTATTAAATATGTAGGAACACGGCAGAAAAACAGGAAAAAAAGTTCGAAAAATTTTTTGAAGACGGCGGAAATTTGATTACAATAGTCTTTTTCAGGGAAAACCAATAAAGTCTAAAAATTCAGCGAACAGAGGTGCCGTCATGAAAAAGTCATTTAAACAAGGTTTGGTTATTGGTGGACTCGCAGCCTTATCTGCGTTAGCCATCAAACGTTATAAGCAAGCAGGGAATTCGTCGCAAGGATTCAGTGATCCGACTGCACTCGACCGTCAGCAAAGCGTCGACGCAAAGAAAGATGAAACGGAAGTCGGATTAACACAACTCGATTCCATTCATCGTGCGGATTGGCAAGCCAATGGGTTTCCGCAAACACATGCTGAACTGGAACGCCTCGAAAAAGAAGAAAACCAGTAAAAAAAACACGCTCTCCAATTGGGGAGCGTGTTGTCATATAAAGAATTAAGCACTTGTCGAAACGAGCGCTTGAATCCGCTCGCTGTGTGCAGCATAGGAAGAGAGATGTTCGAATTGATGTAAAGTCAGTGTCGTCATCCGACTGTGACCGGTACTCGATTCAAGGAACAGATACGCTTCATTTTGATCTTGACCACCGCCGTCAAAACGAATTTTGGCCGTGATCGTTCGTCCGTCATTTGCTTGCATATAGATATCATAACCGCCGAAATCAACCCGGTTGAAGCGATTGGCTTCACTTACGATTCGTTTAAAAGTTTCAATCAATGAATAAGACATACCATTTCCTCCTTATGTGAAAAGCACGTGATTTAAAAAACCATCACCTATCAGTATCGAGTATGTCTTTTCCCATTATATTCAAAAATTAAACCTTTAAAAAGAATCTTTTTTTAGGTTGATATGAAACGCGTTTCATACTTTATCATTAATCCTGACAGCGCGTGACCATCCGGACGATGGGCGTCAGCTGAGTCAGGAAACGGAACTGTTCATCTATACGGACGAACGGAAGTTACACAAAAAGGAATCGGATGTGCATCCGATTCCTTTTTGTGTATAAAAGCCGGTATGAGAACCGGCTGATGGATGAATCGACGATCAAAGTTCGACGTTGTGATAGACCTGTTGGACGTCTTCGAGGTCTTCGAGCGCATCAATCATTTTTTCGAACTGTTGGACGTCTTCGTCAGATAACGTCACTTCGTTTTGCGCAAGCATGACGAGTTCAGCAACTGAGAAGTCAGTGATTCCTGCCTCTTTTAATGTCTCTTGAACCGCATGGAACTGTTCCGGCTCGGCATAGATGATGACCGATTCCTCTTCTTCCAAGATGTCACGGACATCGATATCCGCTTCCATCATCAGCTCTAAAATATCGTCTGCCGTCTTGCCTTCAAACGCAAAGATGGCTGTCGCATCAAACATGTAAGCGACTGATCCGCTGACCCCCATGTTCCCGCCGTTCTTACCAAAAGCAGCCCGGACGTCAGATGCTGTTCGGTTGACGTTGTTCGTCAGTGTCTCGACGATGACCATGGAACCGCTTGGTCCAAATCCTTCATACCGCAAGACGTCAAAGTTTTCTTCCGCGCCGCCTTTTGCTTTTTCGATGGCGCGATCAACGATGGCGCGAGGGACACTATACGTCTTCGCACGCTCGAGAACCACTTTTAATGCCTGATTGGATTCCGGATCCGGCTCACCTTGTTTAGCGGCCACATAAATCTCCCGGCCGAACTTCGCATAGACGCGACTAGTGTTTTTGTCTTTCGACGCCTTTTTTTCTTTAATGTTATTCCATTTACGACCCATCAGAATCCACTCGCTTTCACATGACTTCGAATTAGTTAGGAACTGCTTGGTTCCTTCTGCTTCATCAGTATACCGCATAAGTTGTTGATTGCTAAACTGAAAAGATAGCAAATCAGCTGTTTTTTCGCGATTGACGTTTACATACAGTCTGAAATCGGGAAGTAAAAGAAGATGAAATGAAGAGGATGAAAGGGGAGGGACTTATGAATAAAGCAGCTGTGTTTCACCGGGCCCTGTCTCCGTATGTCTATACATACGATCAAGAAACGGTTCATATCCGCTTGATGTCGGCCAAAGGGGACGTGGACCGTGTTGAATTGATCCAGGGGGATCCTTATGAATGGGATGCAGAAAAAGAGGAAGATCGGGACTGGAATTTTGATCCGGATAAAGAAAAATTTTGGAAAACGGAGACGGCAGAAATGACGTTTGCCGGATCGGATGCGACACATGATTTTTGGTTTGTTGCCATCCGTCCGAAAAAGAAGCGGGTCCGCTACGGCTTTAACGTTCATGCGAACGGTGAATCCGCCGTCTATACAGAACGCGGCTGGTACGATGAAGTACCGCTCGATCATCCGGGCTACTACTTTGCCGTCCCATATATGAATGCGGTCGATGTATTTAATGCGCCGTCATGGGTCAAAGACACCGTCTGGTATCAAATCTTTCCGGATCGGTTCGCGAACGGAGATTTGACGAATGATCGTCCGGATACCATCGCGTGGGGTGCCGAGGCACCTGCGTTTGACAATCATTTCGGAGGCGATTTCCAAGGGGTGATTGATCATATCGATTACTTAAAAGACCTGGGGATTACCGGAATTTATTTTTGTCCGGTCTTCGTCGCACCGTCGAATCATAAATATGATACGTTAGATTATTTACGTCTCGATCCGGCCTTTGGGACAGAAGAGACGTTCCGGGAAATGATTCAGTTGCTCCACCAAAATGGGATTCGGATTTTACTGGACGCTGTCTTTAATCACGTCAGCGTGGATCATCCGGCCTTCCAAGACGTCATTGCGCATGGCAAAGAGTCGCAGTATGCGAATTGGTTTATGATGGACTCGTTCCCGGTCCAATCGACACCGGTGCCGAATTATGAAGTATTTGCCTTCGAAGGAAATATGCCGAAACTTAATACGGCGCACCCTGATGTAAAAGAGTACTTGTTAAAAGTCGGGCGTTACTGGGTGGAAGAATTCGACGTCGACGGATGGCGACTGGATGTCGCGAGTGAAGTGGATCATGCTTTTTGGCGTGAGTTCCGGCGTGAAGTCCGGGCAGCGAATCCGGAAGCCTATATCGTCGGCGAGTGTTGGACAGATTCGCAACCGTGGTTACTTGGCGATCAGTTCGATGCGGTCATGAACTACGGATTGACGGAAGCTTTCTTAACATTTTTTGCGACGAACGAAAGTACGGCGTCTGAGTTCAGTCATGCAATCGTTCGGAATCTGAACAGCAATACGATGAACGTCAACGAAGTGATGTTCAATCTGGTGGATTCGCATGATACACCTCGTGCCTTGACGCGGGCGAATGGGGACCGTGACCGGATGAAACTGTTGATGCTGTCCCTGCTGACGTTCACGGGAAGTCCGGTCATTTATTACGGAGATGAAATCGGTATGACAGGCGGTCAGGATCCGGATAACCGGAAGTGTATGGTCTGGGATCCGGCGGAACAGGACAGGGATCTCTTGGCGTATATCACAAAGTTGGTTGATTTACGGAAATCGCACCCCGGTCTCGCCAACGCGAGCGGCTATCAATTCGAACAAATGGATGATGAGACGGCGAGTTTCCTCGTTCGTCGTCAGTCTGATGAAGCGACCTATTTGATTGGATTTAACAATGGTTCAGAAGAAATCCGCTTCGAATTGTGCGAAGCAGCGGTTGATTTAATGGACGGACAACGGTACTTGGGAACCGTCACAGTACGTCCGCTGTCCGGAAAAATTCTACGGGTGGAAACAACATAACCAAATCAAAAACATCCGTTCAGGAAAAATTAATTTCTTGAACGGATGTTTTTGTTATTTGGAAAAAATCAGAAAAACGGGTGAATCAGCAAACCGCTTCTTAGTTTAGGTTCAAACCACGTCGATTTCGGCGGCATGACTTCACCTGCGTCAGCGACCGCCATCAGTTCGTTTAAGCTCGTCGGATGAAGGTGGAATGCGACGGCCATCGTTCCCTGATCGACCAGTTGCTCGAGTCCGTCATATCCGCGGACGCCGCCGACGAACTGAATCCGTGCATCTGTTCGAGGGTCTTCAATTCCGAGGAATGGCGTCAATAATTCGTCCTGCAGAATTGCGACATCGAGATCTTCCTTGACGGACCCACGATTTTTCTCGTAATCCAATGTATACCATTTTTGTTTGACATACATTTCGAAACGGTGTTTTTTGGTTTCCGTCGCACGTCCTTCGGTCACGTTGAACCGGCTACTGATTCTTTCGAGCAAGTCATCAACCGACTGACCGTATAAATCTTCGACGACACGATGATAGCCTTGAATGTTCAATTGATCACTTGAAAAGGAAACGGCGAGAAACAAACCGGCATCTTCATGAGGATTCAGCCGGGCAACTTGTGAAGCGGCTTCAGCCCGGTGATGACCGTCAGCAATATACAGGTGATCGTGACGGGCAAACTGGCTGCCGATCGTCATCATCGCATCGCGGTCCGTAATTTTATAGATGGTATGCTCAATCCCGTCTTCAGCGGTGAAGTGATAAAGCGGGGATTGATTCGTCTGTTCCGAGACGATGCGATTCAGTTCCTCATCCGGATGATGGGCCAGTAAAATCGGGCCGGTATGGGCAGCGAGCGACTGAACGTGACGGACGCGGTCCCGTTCTTTATCCGGTCGCGTGAATTCGTGTTTCCGAATGATACCTTGGTCATAGTCCGCGACAGAGACACAACCGACAAAGCCGGTCTGCGTATGCGTCCCGTCGGTCAGGCGATAGAGATAATAACTTTCGACGTCATCGGTCAGGAGAATTCCGCGTTCAATCGCTTCCTTGAAATGAAGGGCTGCTTGTTGATATACACGCGAATCATGATCATCAATCAAGTCCGGTAACGTCACTTCGGCCTTGTCGATTCGTAAAAAAGACAATGGACGACGGCGGACTTCCAACCGTCCCTCCGCCCGATTGAAGACATCGTACGGGAGAGACGAGAACGCTTCTGCATATTTCGGATCAGGTCGCAAGGCATGGAAAGGTTCAAACGTAGGCATGGTCATCGCTCCTTAAAGTAGTCTTGTTTTCAGTACACCGGGGATGGCGTTTAATTGTTCCAGTGAAATCGTTTCATCCAGATGGTTATCGATATCGATGATCGTATAGGCGATGCCATCCTTACTGCCGTTGATCATATTGGCGATATTGATTTGTTCGGTCGCAAGGACAGAGGCGATTTGACCGACCATGTTCGGAATATTTTGATGGGCAATCGTCAGGCGACGTTTACCGGCATACGGCAATTCGACGGACGGGAAGTTCACCGCATTCCGGATGTTGCCGGTCTCAAGGAACAGCTTCAATTGATCGACAGCCATGATGGCACAATTTTCTTCTGCTTCCGCCGTTGAGGCGCCGATATGCGGCAACGGAATGACACGGGGAAGAGAAAGAATAAAGGCATTCGGAAAATCAGTCACATAGTTAGACAACCGGCCTGATTTCAACACCGTTGCCAAAGCCTGTTCTTCAATTAATTCACCACGGGAAAAATTGAGTAATGTTGCCCCTTGTTTGACTTTTCCGAGTAACCGTTCATCGAGCAGATGTTGGGTGGAATCAATCAACGGCAAGTGGAGTGTAATGTAATCACTTGTCGCAAGCAATTCTTCAAGATTGGTAACGCGGTGAACCTGATTTGAGACACGCCATGCGGATTCGACGGACATATGTGGATCGTAGCCGGAAACCGTCATCCCGAGTTCGTGCAGTGTATTCGCTAAACTCGCTCCAATCGCACCGAGTCCGACGATGCCGATTCGTTTTCCGAGTAACTCCGTACCAGCAAATTGTTTTTTGTTCGCTTCAATCCGTTCCGGGATGTCCGGTCCACGCAGGTTGTTGGTCCATAAGATGCTTGGGATTAATTTCCGGGCAGTCAGGAACAAGCTTGCGATGACCAGTTCTTTCACGGCGTTGGCATTTGCGCCAGGGGTCGAGAAAACAGGAATTCCCCGATTCGCCAATTGGTCGAGCGGGATGTTGTTGACACCGACACCGGCGCGGGCGACCGCTTTTAAGGAAGGCGGGAACTTCATGCCGTGTAAATCTTTGCTGCGGACGAGAAAAGCGTCAGCGGCTTCGATGTCTTGTTTGACGACATAGTGGTCGGTGAAGCGTTTTAAACCTTTTTCCGACACGTCATTCCATAGTTGTACATGATGCATTTACCGTTCCCCCTGTTCAAATCGTTCTAATATGGCAATCAGGGCATCGACGCCCGCCGTCGGCATTGCGTTATAAAGACTGGCACGCATTCCTCCGACAGAACGATGTCCTTTTAAATTCACGAGCTGATGACGTTCTGCAAATTGCAGGAATTGTTCATCTAACTCCGTTTGACCGGTTGTAAAAGGAATATTCATTCGGCTTCGATCCTGTACAGCAACAGGATTTGAGAATAAGGCAGATTGGTCCAAGTAAGCATACAGGGAAGCGGCCTGCTTGCGGTTACGCTCGACGATTGTGTCGAATCCCTGTTCTTTGATCCATTCGAGGACCAGTTTCGTCAAATAGATGCTGTATGTGGGTGGTGTATTGTATAAAGAATGATGAGCAGCATGCATGTCGTACCGTAAATAGGATCCTAAACGGTCCGGTGTTCGTTGTAACAGATCCTCCTTTATGATGACAAGCGTCATCCCGGCCGATCCCAGATTTTTTTGAGCCCCGGCATATATTACGTCAAACTGACTGACATCGATCGGTTCCGACAAGATGGAGGAGGAGAAATCTGCCACTAACGGGACATCGACTGTTGGAACCGAAGTAAACGTCGTTCCTTCGAGTGTATTATTCCAGGTGATATGCAGATAATCGGCGTCAGAACGGATTGTATCGGTCGGGATCGAACGATAGCGGTCCGCTTTTGAGGAGGCGACGATATTGGTCTGAACAAAAGCCTCGGCATCCTGCATCGCTTTTTGAGACCAACTTCCGGTATCGATAAAGTCGACGCGCTGACGGACGGTCGCTAAATTAAGCGGTAACATGGAAAATTGAAGGGTTGCACCGCCCTGTAAAAACAAGACACGGTAATGATCTGGAATTTGGAGAAGCTCCCGAAGCAGAGACTCTGTCTCCTGAATGATATGTTCAAATAAGCCGGAACGGTGACTCAATTCCAAAACGGATTGTCCAGACCCTTGATAATTCAGAAGCTCGGATTGAGCTTTAAGTAAGACCGGTACCGGTAGGACTGCCGGACCGGCTGAAAAGTTAAATACAGTCATCGCATTCCGCCTCCAATAATTTTCAGAAAATATTCACAACTAAAGTGTAACGGAATGAAAACAGTTTATCAAACTTCATTTCGAGTATAAGATGAAGTTTCCGAAAGGGGAGGACGAATCAATCCGTGCATCAAAAAAACCAGTCCTCCTGTGGAGTGACTGGTCCTATCGGGAAATCCGGACAGCATATTGTTCTTAAGAAGGGTCAAGAGGCGTTAGCTGGTGAAAATGCCATTTCCATCCTTCGTTTGTCCAGTGATAAAGTGAAGCACTTCGGAAGCGGCCGACGTACATGCTGCGACCGTATGAAAAATGATCTTCGACGATTTCCTGGACGAGAGCCGTCGTCTCGAAGACTTCGACAACCATCGACTCACTGACTTGATTACTCCATTGGATTTGGTCCGAATCGACATAATGATCGAGATACGTCTCAGCATCAAACTGCCGTCCCTGACCGTCAATGAATGAGAAATCACTTGAAAGCAGCTGGTGCATCGCTTCTCGGTTTCCTTCCATCAAGTAAGCATGGCGCTCGCTCAAGAGTGTTTGCAGTTGAAGGTGTTTAGCTGATGGTTCCATGAATATCATCCTTTCGGTCTTAGAATGAACAGTCCGTTCAAAGAAAAATCAAACAAAAAAGACCCTGCAACAGCAGAGTCTTGGAAAATTAAAGTTTAGTAACGTTAGTTGCTTGTGGTCCGCGTTGGCCTTCTTCAACTTCAAACGAAACTTCTTGACCTTCGTCAAGTGATTTGAAACCGTCTGTTTGAATAGCTGAGAAGTGAACGAAAACGTCGTCGCCGTTTTCACGTTCGATGAAGCCAAAACCTTTTTCTGCGTTAAACCATTTTACTGTACCTTGTTCCATGTGTGTTGCCTCCTGCGCATGACTGAGTCATACTGATTATTACTACCGTGATCAATTTCATCGAGTCAAAAGTGTAACCTTTGTATCTCCACCGAACAACAATAATTACTTAATAATATACCATGTTCAGTTTAAAAAAGATAGGGGAGATTAAAAGAAAATTAAAAAAAAGAGGAAACGCAGCTGCGCTTCCTCTCAGGAAAATTAAAGTTTAGTAACGTTAGTTGCTTGTGGTCCGCGTTGGCCTTCTTCAACTTCAAACGAAACTTCTTGACCTTCGTCAAGTGATTTGAAACCGTCTGTTTGAATAGCTGAGAAGTGAACGAAAACGTCGTCGCCGCTTTCACGTTCGATGAAGCCAAAACCTTTTTCTGCGTTAAACCATTTTACTTTACCTTGTTCCATGTGTGTTGCCTCCTGCGCATGACTGAGTCATACTGATTATTACTACCGTGATCAATTTCATCGAGTCAAAAGTGTAACCTTTGTATCTCCACCGAACAACAATAATTACTTAATAATATACCATGTTCAGTTTAAAAAAGATAGGGGAGATTAAAAGAAAATTAAAAAAAAGAGGAAACGCAGCTGCGCTTCCTCTCAGGAAAATTAAAGTTTAGTAACGTTAGTTGCTTGTGGTCCGCGTTGGCCTTCTTCAACTTCAAACGAAACTTCTTGACCTTCGTCAAGTGATTTGAAACCGTCTGTTTGAATAGCTGAGAAGTGAACGAAAACGTCGTCGCCGTTTTCACGTTCGATGAAGCCAAAACCTTTTTCTGCGTTAAACCATTTTACTGTACCTTGTTCCATGTGTGTTACCTCCTGCGTATGACTAAGTCACACTGATTATTACTACCGTGATCAATTTCATCGAGTCAAAAGTGTAACCTTCATATCTCCACCGAACAACAATAATTGTTCATAATATACCATGACGAGATATAAAAAGATAGGGATAGGCAAAAAAGATTGAATTAACTCTACTTACGCTTCATTAAGAGGTAGTAGATTCCTGAGTTATCCAACCGAGCGGTCGAAAATTGATGTGTCGCAAGACACGCTTTGCCCGAAGACGAGAATACTCCCACTCGCACTAGGGCTTCGACCTGAATGTTAAAAAGTGGGAGTATTCTCGTCTAATTTTGATAAAAAAAGAGGATCCGCATCAGCGAATCCTCTAAGAAAATTAAAGTTTAGTAACGTTAGTTGCTTGCGGTCCGCGTTGGCCTTCTTCAACTTCAAACGAAACTTCTTGACCTTCGTCAAGTGATTTGAAACCGTCTGTTTGGATAGCTGAGAAGTGAACGAAAACGTCGTCGCCGCTTTCACGTTCGATGAAGCCAAAACCTTTTTCTGCGTTAAACCATTTTACTTTACCTTGTTCCATGTGTGTTGCCTCCTGCGTATGACTAAGTCACACTAAATTATTACTACTGTGATCAATTTCATCGAGTCGAAAGTGTAAACTTTGCATCTCCACCGAACAACAATAATTGATTATAATGTACCATAACTAAATAGAAAAAGGAAGTAATAAACAAAAAAAGTAGAAGTTCTCCCTAAAATTATCAAACTGATCTTTAAAAGATAAAGGGATTTATTTAAATTTTTCGAATATCTATAACATCAATCATCTTCTTCTATAGAAGAGATACATCGTAAAAGAAGAATTAATGAATCGGTTCGCGTTGCGATCGAGCTTGTTTCACGGCTTTGATCAAATAACCGTGAATGGATGGGTATTGATTAGGACTTGTCCAAACATCCTGAAAGATTTGTCTTAAAGTAAGTTGGACTCTGTTTTCGTCATTTAACATACGTGTAAGGAATAAGTATAAGGATTTCTCGTAACGGTCGTACAACGCTTCGAGAGCTTGCTTATTTTTTAATTCGATTTGTTTGAATAATTCTGTATCTGTACGCATGCTCTCCTCCTTTTCATGGTTTACATCCCCTCTGTAAACACTTTGTTACTTATTCAGGTTTTTATATTTTTCCCGAAAAACGAATTGTCAAACGCTTTAACTGTCTAAAGTTGAAGAATTATGAATTTATACTATTTTTTAATGGAGGAAATTAATCATGGGAACTATTTTTCTTCGCCCGTACCAGCTGTCTGATGCAGAACAGCTGCTCGAGTTAAACGTAAAAAATCAATTACATTTTGAATACTGGATGCCGGTGAAACCGCAAGCAAATGCTTACACGTTGACAAAACAACAAGAACGAATCGAACAGATGATGGAAAACAGCTTGTCGGACTGCTCGTATGCCTTTGGAGTGTTTTTAACGGAAAACAATCAACTGATCGGTGATGTATCTGCTGTATTCGTCGAACGGTTTCCGGCAGAGACCTGTATGATCGGATACCAATTGGACCGGGAACATAACGGGAAAGGGATCATGGCAGAAGCGGTCCGACAAGCCGCAAGAATTTTGTTCGAGACGCATCAGTTTCACCGGTTGCGGGCAGAGGTCATGCCGGAAAATATTGGTTCCATCCGTGTGTTGGAAAAAGTAGGGTTCAGAAGAGAAGGCCTTGCTAAAAAAAGTTTGTATATTAACGGAGCATGGGAAGATTTTATTTTATTTGCATTGTTGAAAGAAGAATTTCTATTCGATTGAACCAATATCGGTTAAGTTTTTTTCTGAACATGTTGAAAAAAAGGAATAGATTCTATTTTTATGAAAAACACCTCTTAAATTGTTCTCTGAGGGGTTTTTTGATTTAAAAGACGAACATTAAATAAATTTAAAGGTAAAAAGTATGCTTTTTAGCAAAATATTTTTGACAAACCTTTAATCGTTCGTTATAGTATTATAGTGCGAACATTAAGAAACTATTTATAAAAAATATTCGTTATTTGGGGTGTTAATGATGGATGTAGTATTTGATTATGAAGATATTCAATTGATTCCAGCTAAATCGATCGTCGGAAGTCGTTCAGAGTGTGATACGACGGTTGAATTTGGAGGACGACGCTTTAAATTACCTGTCGTTCCAGCCAATATGCAAACAATCATCGATGAAAAAATCGCAACTTTTCTGGCTGAAAACGGCTATTTTTATATCATGCACCGGTTCGAGCCGGAAACGCGACTGAACTTCGTTCGCGAGATGCAACAGCGGGGATTGATTGCTTCGATCAGTGTCGGTGTGAAAACAGAAGAATATATGTTCATCGAAACGTTGGCGCAAGAAGGATTGACACCGGAATATATCACGATTGATATTGCCCACGGACACTCAGAAGCAGTCATCCGGATGATTCAACATATCAAACAAATACTACCGGAAAGTTTTGTCATCGCAGGTAATGTCGGTACTCCGGAAGCGGTCCGCGAACTGGAACATGCCGGCGCAGACGCTACAAAAGTCGGGATCGGACCGGGGAAAGTCTGTATTACGAAAATCAAAACAGGTTTCGGTACCGGCGGCTGGCAATTAGCCGCATTAAGATGGTGTGCGAAGGCCGCCAGCAAACCAATCATCGCAGATGGTGGAATCCGGACACATGGAGATATTGCCAAATCAGTCCGGTTCGGGGCAACGATGGTGATGATCGGTTCCTTATTTGCCGGACACGAAGAGTCACCGGGTGAAATGCAGGAAGTTGACGGTCTTCAAGTGAAGGAATATTTTGGTTCGGCTTCGGAATTTCAAAAAGGTGAAAAGAAAAACGTTGAAGGTAAAAAAATGTTCGTTGAATTCAAAGGCAGTTTATCTGATACGTTAACTGAGATGGAACAAGATTTACAATCGGCGATTTCATATGCCGGCGGTAATAAATTGCAAGCCATTCGAACAGTTGATTATGTAGTGGTTAAAAATTCAATCTTTAATGGTGATAAAGTTTACTAAAGAGATCGGAGTAAGGCCTATCCCAGGTCTTGTTCCGTTTTTTTTATATTTATGAGAGCGCTTACTTTGACTGATAAGGGGTAAAGATAATAGTGTATATTTTCAGAATATTTCATAATAAAGGGAGTGAAAGCGTTGAGTCAGGAAACAACAACCTACTTAGCAGACAAATTTTATACAGTCAGGAACCAGACACTTACGTTGATTGAACCGTTAGAGCAAGAGGATTTTGTGATTCAGGCAAGTTCTGACGTCAGTCCGCCAAAATGGCATATTGCCCATACGACTTGGTTCTTTGAACGAATGATTCTTCAAGAATATGCTGATACGTATCAAGTTTTTCATCCCGCATATAACTATTTATTTAACTCATACTATAATTCAATTGGTCCTTATCAACCCCGTCATCAGCGGGGTGTGTTGTCCCGTCCGACAGTTAAGGATGTCATTGCTTATCGTAAACACGTCGATCAGGCTGTCCTGACATTTTTACAGGAAGAACGGGACACATCGCTTCAACAGAAGATCGAGCAATTGATTGAAATGGGGTTGCAACATGAACAGCAGCATCAAGAGTTGATTCTGATGGATGTAAAATATAATTTCTTTACCAATCCGTTGTTACCGGCTTATCAGACGCGACAAGTCGAGCGTACTGAAACTGATCATTCTCTGTCACTTGAGTTTACACGATTTGAGGGTGGACTCGTTGAAATTGGTCATGACGGTCGCGGATTTGCTTTTGATAATGAAAGTCCGGTGCATAAAGTCTGGCTCGAACCCTTTGAATTGGGGACACGCCCCGTCACCAATCGTGAGTTTTTAGCCTTCATCGAGGCGGGAGGATATGAACAGTCCGAATATTGGCTGTCGGACGGTTTCCAAGTCGTCAAGCAACAACAATGGAAGGCACCTCTGTACTGGATGAAAGATCAACAGGAAGACTGGTCGATCTTTACCTTAAACGGTGTTGAACCGTTGCAATGGGATGAACCGGTATGCCATGTCAGTTTTTATGAAGCAGATGCATACAGCCGGTGGTGCGGTAAACGTCTGCCGACAGAAGCCGAATGGGAATATGTCGGACGGCAAGTCGCTCAACAAGGAAACTTCATGGAACAGGGATCCTTTCATCCGCGTTCGGTTTCGGATACGGACCACGCGATACACGGTATGTTTGGTGACGTCTGGGAGTGGACGGCGAGCGCCTATGCCCCGTATCCGAAGAGCCGCCCGCTCGAAGGCGCGCTCGGAGAATACAATGCCAAGTTCATGTGTAACCAAATGGTTCTTCGCGGCGGAGCATGTGTGACCCCGGGTGACCATATCCGAGCGACGTACCGGAACTTTTTCCCGCCGGATAAACGTTGGCAGTTCAGCGGCTTCCGATTGGCGGGTGATCTTTAAATGCGGCAACGGATCGAAAGTTTTGATATGTATACGGATCAGCAGAACATGCTGCAGGAAGTGTTGCACGGTTTGGCACAACCTCAAAAGGTATTGCAGGCAAAATATTTTTATGACCAAACCGGTTCCGAATTGTTCGAACAGATTACACAACAGCCGGAGTATTATTTGACACGGACGGAAATCGACATTTTATCCGAGTACCAATCCGCTATCGCAGATTGTATCGGACCCGTTCATACCTTGATTGAGTATGGGAGCGGCAGCAGCCGTAAAATCAAAAGTTTACTCAGCTCCCTTCATCAGTTGGAACAATATATGCCGATTGATATTTCCAAAGATTTTTTAATTCAATCCGCGCATCAATTGTCGAAAGATTATCCGTCACTCCGGATTAAAGCGGTTTGCGGCGATTATTCCGCGCCTTTACTTCTACCCGTCGAGGAAAAACAGAAAAAGGTAATTTTCTTTCCCGGTTCGACCATCGGGAACTTCCATCCGCAGGAAGCAGCCGACTTTTTACAACAGTCCAGTCAATTACTGGAGAAGGGAGACGGCTTCCTGATTGGAATTGATACAAAAAAAGAAGCCAGTGTGCTTCATGCGGCTTATAACGATCAAGCAGGCATCACGGCTCAGTTTAACTTAAACATTTTACGGCATATCAACGGATCGCTCAATGGAACGTTTGACGTCGACCTATTCGAGCATGTCGCTTTTTATAATGAACAGCAGGGACGGATTGAAATGCATCTGAAAAGTCGAATCGATCAAATCGTCACGATTGCCGATCAGCGGTTTACCTTTAAAAAGGACGAAACAATTCATACGGAAAATTCTTATAAGTACAGTCAGGAAGAGTTTCAATGGTTGGCCAAGCAAAACGGATTTACACCAATCAGATGTTTCACGGATCCGCAGCATCATTTCAGCGTGCACTACTTGGAAAAAACACGGGTCTGACTTATCTTTCCGTTCGTAAACGAAAAAAGAGGGAATTGCGCATCTTTGATGGCGATTCCTTCTTTTTTTAAGTCAGACCGGAGGTTCAGACAGTGTTAACTTAAGCGACTGCCGTCAGGGATCGGATGTTCCGGACAGGCGAGTACCGGCATCAGATGATCCCGTGTCCCGAGTTCCAATACACGACCGGTCGTACCGGCGACGATGCCGGGAACGTTGAGCAGGATCAAAGCTTGTTTCCCGATGATTTCTTCGTACTCGAAACGTGTTTCTTTCCAATCCAGAAAGACGGATTGCTGAAAATCTTCAAACACAACCGACAGAACTAATAAGTTTGCTTGAGTGTCTGAAAAGCTGAGGGAACGGATAGTGCCGACACGAATGTCCAACGCTTCAAATTGTTTAAGGGTCACCATAGCTTTTATCGGATGCACATCCAGAACTCCTTCATACGTCAAATTAAAAGAACGTTTGTTCTTGTTTTGTAAAGGGTATATCTACTATACAGATGATAATACGTAAACCGTGAACAGGTTACTGTAAAAGATAATCGTTCAAATCAATTTCTAACTCCTGATCGAGTGCCAGTTTCGCCAACTCTTGACCGAGATACGGACCAATCGTTAGGCCGGAGGCTCCGAGACCGTTAGCGATTAAAACATTCGGATGATTCGCCAGCCTGCCGATGACAGGTAAGGAATTACTTGTATACGGGCGGAGACCAACACGCATCTCATTAATGTTGGCTTCTTCGAGTACCGGTGCAACGGGAATGGCGCGAGTCAACAAGGCGTACATGCCTTTGACGGTCGGCTGAAGGTTATAATCGAGTTGTTTTTCATGTGTCGAACCGAGTGCGAGTTTGCCGTCCTCGATCGAGACGAGATATAAACCGCGCTGTCCCATGATGACGGGCCATTCTTTCGACTGGTCACTCGAGATATCCAGATGAAGAATCTGTCCTTTTTCGGCACGAATATCAAGTTTTGTTTGCAACGGTTCAAGTAACTCGTTGACCCAGACACCTGCAGTCAAGATGACCTGATCGGCATAGTGGATGTCCTGACCGATTTGAACCCCTTGAACGTGACCGTCGACGACGACCAGCGAGGCGTCCGCTTCAAGGACGGTAGCCGCGTGTTTGATCGCTCCGCGTTCCATGGCAGCCCGTAAGGCACGACCGTCGACACGGGCGCCTCCTGAGACGAACAGAGCATCTTCGACGAACTCAATCAAAGGAAACATCGACCGGACCTGATCAGCCGTCAATCGTTCGATGCGTTGAATGGCCGGTGCTTCCGGGAAACGATTTTCCGCAATCATCTGCATTTTTTCGATTTTTGATGTTTCATGCAAGGCGATGGTTCCGACTTTTTGATAGCCTGTCGTTGTTTCGCCGAGCGCCTCCAGTTCCGGGATCAACTTATCGTAGTAATGGGCTCCGTTATTGGCGAGGCGGTACCAGGCTTTATTTCGTCGCTGTGTCATCCAGGGACAGATGATACCGGCTGCGACATGTGTGGCACGTCCGGCTTCTTTCCGGTCGACGAGGAGGACATTTGCTCCTTGTTTTGCTAAATGATAAGCGGTCGATGTTCCGAGGATTCCGGCACCGACAATGATGTGGCTGTACATGTTTTTCATCTCATTTCCAAAGTGATCTTTATCAAGTGTAAAGAAAAAAATCAAAATCGACAAATTTTGATGAGGCAGCACATTATAAATATGGGGAATGATGGGAAAGTAAAACTTTTTATCAAAATATTTCGTATACTGAATATAAACCGATATTTCACACGAAATATACGATTAGAAACGCTTCAATGAGGAAACATACCCTTATAGGCATCAGAACCCGACATCATCGACTCGAACATGTAGTCATCACTGAAGGAGGGGAAGGCAATGAACATTAGTCGCGCCATCGTACGCAAACGCTACACGGATCACACTTTGTTTTATTCCGCCATCCTAATTTGGAAGTTGCTCTTCTTCCTGCCCTTGCTCATGTATGTCAATAGTGGGTCGGACAACATTTTTCGTCTTTATTTTGTACCATATTTGACGGTCATTGTTTTATTTCGTGTCATGACGTACTTTGCCACGTATAAAGCTTCCTTTATGGAAATGACCGAGATGGGATTATCCGTCTTTTTAATCGTTGCTGATTTTTATTTAATTGCGTTGTTTGATGTACCGTTACCGTTCGGTATGATCATCATGCTGTTATCGATCCTACACTTTACAGCTGCGTTTAGTCGGTTCCGTTGGTTCCGTCGCCGGTTGTGGTTGAATCGTCATCTAGAGATTCTAAACTTCTTGACGGATCACGGGGAAACGCCGGTTAAGATTGCTGTCGTCTCGGAAGATGAAATGCTCGTGACGACAAAAAGCGGTAAAGAATTTACGTATCGTCATGTTTACTGGAGTGGCTTTTACTTCGAACGAGGATAAAGGAAGGGACTGTATAGACTGACCTAGCAATATGAGACACATATAAAACACCTTGATTAGGCTGCCAGTACACCGTATTTTTTCGGTGTCAGGTAGCCTAATT